>CAYLWS010000031.1:0-32705 GCA_964387525.1 uncultured Fluviicola sp. | reverse complement strand
TCTGAGGGAAACTTTTTACTAAAAAAACTTGCATTAGCATTTTAATCTAGGGGTTGTCATTTATGGCAACCTTCTTTCGTTTTTAAATATTCGATTAAAGTGTAGGTATGTTCGGTTAAAGTGTATGAATATTCAATTAGAGTGCTTTTTCAAGGTGAAGAGACAACGGTTTTGTAATTTAGAAGTTATATAATTGAACTACAGAATAAATAAATGAATGTGAACAATTTGTTCTACAAATATTTATTTGATTACTAAACCTACTAAACCAATGTCAAAATTGAATACAATTAATAAAATTCATAAAAAATTTTCTTTTCGAAAAAAAATAAATTTTGTAAATATATTTCTATTCATAGGGGTGCTATTTCTTTCGGTACAATCATTTGCTCAAAATTTGAAAAACGAATCTTGTATCATTGAATATTTAGGCGGAGAAAAGTACAGTAAATTTGTTCTTGAACACCCAGATTATTTAGAATTTCTAGATGTTAGATGTTCAGATGGTTATCACGTTATTGATTATGTTGAAGGAAAAATGGACGATTTTCAAGTTCTTGAAACTATAACATATGGTGAATGGGTAACTATTGAAGATAATGGAAAGAGTAGCCTTGAATTTGTTGTCACTCAGGTAACACCTGAAAGTTTTGTGCTCGATTTTGAAAGTGAAGACTTCAATTTCTTAAAATACACGTTTGCCTTTAGTCGTAAAGATGTGGTTTATCATGTTTTAGGTAATACTGGAAAAGTGATTATGATGATTCCAATTGAAAGCATCAATGAAATTGTTAATAAAACAAAATAAGACCTAATGTATCAAGCACTCAAAATAAAATCATTACTTACAATTTTCGCATCAATTACTGTTCTTACTTCTAATGTTTTTGGGCAAAGTAATACTCCTTGCGGAGGTGGAGGGGCTCCTTCTTTACCTGTTAATACAACATGTAGCTATACAACAGGTACTACTATCGGAGCTACTCAACAATCTAACGCTGCTAACTTTGGAGCAACTACATGTGGTTCCTCTGGTCAAGATGTTTGGTATTCATTTATCGCACCGGCTTCAGGTGATGTAACTATACAAACTCAAGCTGGCGGTATTACAGATGGTGTTATGGAATTGTACTGGTCTGATTGTGCTTCTTATACTCAAATAGAATGTGATGACGATGACGGTCCTGGCTCTATGCCTGAGATTCAGAATGGAACGCTAACACCTGGAGATACCTATTATATTCGATTTTGGGAATATGGAGGGAATAACAATGGAACTTTTGATATCTGTATCATTGACAATGTTATTGTTCCCAATATTCCTCCAGGAGGAATTCCAATTGCAGCAGGAACAGTTAATGCATGTTCAGGTACATTTTACGATACGGGAGGTTTGAATAGTTATTCACCAAATGAAGACATAGAAATGACTATCTGCTCAAGTGCACCTGGTCAATCGATTATTTTAGATTTTACAAGCTTTGACATTGAAGGTACGACTGCTGGAGATGTGTTTTGTTTATACAATGGACTAGATAATACAGCCCCATCTCTTGGGTGTTATTCAAATGATTCTCCATTAGTAGGTATTGTTGCTGCATCTAACCCTACTGGTTGTATTACTGTTTGGTTTCAGTCAACAGCTACGATACAACTAGGTGGATGGGTAGCAGATATTAGTTGTCAAACACTTTGTCAGGATGTTATTGCTACATTGAATACTTTTCCTTCACCGGATGCAGATGGTATCATCCGAATTTGTAAAGGAGAAAATGTTCAATTCAATGGTGTTGGAGTTTATCCAGAAAATAACAATGCGTATAATCAGTCGGATGGCGCATCTACGTTCACATGGGATATGGGTGATGGTTCAAGTCAAACGGGAACAACCGTTAATCAAACTTATCCAGCTGAAGGCGGATACTTGATTCAATTGGAAATTGAAGATATTGAAGGCTGCTCAAATGATAATGATATTGACCAATTAGTTTACGTTTCTACAACACCTTCTTTTGCTGGGTCTATTGGAGCACCTGACCCAATATGTTTGGGGGAGCAAGCTGATATGACAGCTATTGTTACGCCTGTTACTTTTGAAAAAATATGTACACCTCCAGCATTCCCACCTTTGGCTTTGCCTGATGGGTCTGGAGTTTCATATTCAACAAGTGTAAACTTAGATTGCTATTTACCTGGACAAACGCTAACGGATATAAATGATCTTTTAAGTATTTGTGTTACTATGGAGCACTCTTATATGGGAGATTTAGATATTGTAATTGAATGTCCAGATGGAACTCAAGTAACACTAGTAGATTATCCGAATGGTGGAGGAGGTACGTTTTTAGGTGTACCTGTTGATAATGATGCTCAACCAAACAATCAAGGAGTAGGTTGGAACTATTGTTGGGACCCTTCTGCCACCAACGGATCTTGGGCAGATAACACAGGGGGTACTCTTCCTTCTGGATCTTATGAATCTTTAGACCCTTTAAACAGTCTTATTGGTTGTCCGATGAATGGAGATTGGAGTATCATTATTACAGATAATTTATCTTCAGATAATGGATTTATTTTTGATTGGAATATTAGTTTTGATCCTTCTATAATATCAACATCCACTTTCTTTACCCCTGTAATTGTTAATGAGCTTTGGTTAGCAGATCCAACGATTGTTTCAGGAACAAATCCTATAACAGTTGAACCGATTACTGCTGGTTCGGCTTGTTACGTGTTTGAAGTTGAAGATGATTTTGGATGTTTTTATGATACTACAGTTTGTATTATAGTTAACCCTTCTCCTGTTATTGATCCTATTGCGGATTTAATTTCTTGTGCCGATGTTGTGTTGCCTGTAATTACAGGTGTTGATTTAACAGGTAATGAAGCATATTATACGGGGCCTTTAGGGACAGGGACACAATACAATCCTGGTGATGTTATTTCTGTCAATACTTCATTATATATATATGATGTAATGACTGTTGCTCCATTTTGTGACGACGAAGAAATTGTAAATATTATCATTAATCCTCTTGATATAGATGCTGGAGCTGACCAGGTTTTATGCCTTGGGTCTGGAAGTGTGACCATTGGAGGAGATCCAGTTACTTCTACTGAAGGAGTAAACTACTCTTGGTCACCAACAGGAGGTTCAGGTGTTACGGATTATACAGGAGCTCCTGCAAGTCAAGATAATGGACAGACTACTGTTTCTCCAGGAATAACAACAACTTATACGCTTACTGTAAGTTTGCCTGGTTGTGTTCTCACAGAGGATGTTATAGTTGTTGTCGATGCAGCTCCTACAGCAAGTAATCCTACGCCTTTAAGTTTTCAATGTATAACTGATGTGCCAGCACCAAATGTTATTGTAGTTAATGATGAAGCGGATGATATTACTGTGACACCTATCGTTACTTTTATCGGTGAAACAACTATTGGTACTTGCCCTCAAACAATAACGAGAACGTATCGTGTAACTGATGGGTGTAGTAATTTTATAGAAGTTACACAAATAATTACAGTTAATGATAATGTTGCACCAGTTTTAGCAGTTACTCCTGCTGATATAATAGTTCAATGTAGTGGAGATGTTCCTGCTATGACAAATTTAGCATGGACAGATAACTGCGATGGTGCAGGAACGGTTACCGGAACAGATGGCGCTTTGGTCGGTGGAACTTGTGGTGGAACAATCACACGAACATGGACGTATACAGATGCTTGTGGGAACAATGCTACAGCAACACAAACAATAACAATCAATGATAATGTTGTTCCAGTTTTAGCTGCTGCTCCTGCGAATATAACAGTAGAATGTACTGGTGATGTTCCAGCAATGACAAATTTAGCATGGACGGATAACTGTGATGGTGCAGGAACTGTTACAGGTACCGATGGCGCATTAGTTGGAGGTCCTTGTGGAGGAACAATTACACGTACGTGGACATATACCGATGCTTGTGGAAATGTAGCAACAACAACGCAAACGATTACGGTTGATGATACAACTCCACCAACAGCAAGTAATCCAGCACCTCAAACTGGTACACCACCTCCTTTTGATGCTAATCAAGTTCTCGATGAAGCGGATAATTGCGGTATCCCAACTGTTACAAATGGAGGAGATGTTTCGAATGGAGGTACTTGTCCTGAGATTATTACAAGAACTTATATTATCACAGATGTATGTGGTAATACTACAACAGTGACGCAAACCTTTACTATTGGGGATGCTATTATACCAACAGCAAGTAACCCTACTTCTATAACAGTTGATTGTATCGGGAATGTTCCAACGCCTGATCCTTTAGTTGTTACCGATGAAGCAGATAACGGAATAACACCTGTTGTAACTTGGGAAGACGATACTTCTGATGGAAATACTTGTCCAGAGGTCATCTCTAGAAGATATAGAGTAACAGATGATTGTGGAAACTTTATTTTTGTTACCCAAACGATTACTGTTTTAGACATTACAGCACCAACTTTTGCTGCAGCACCTGCGAATGCAACAGTTGAATGTATTGGCGATATACCTGCAATGACCAACTTAACGTGGACAGATAATTGTGATGGAACAGGAAATGTCGCTGGAACAGATGTGTCAGATGGACTTTCTTGTCCTGAAACAATTACAAGAACTTGGACTTTTACTGATGCTTGTGGAAATAATGTAACATCGTCTCAAACGATTACAGTTATAGACACCCAAGCACCTGTATTTACAGCTCCACCTGCTACAGCAAATGTAGAGTGTATTGGAGACGTACCTGCAATGACAAATTTAAATTACACAGACAACTGTGATCCTTCAGGAGATGTTGCTGGAACAGACGTATCAGATGGACTTTCTTGTCCTGAAACAATTACAAGAACTTGGTCTTTTACAGATGCTTGTGGAAACAATGCAACAGTAACTCAATCAATCGTTGTTTTAGATACACAAGTTCCTGTATTTGCAGCACCGCCTGCTACATCAAATGTAGAATGTATTGGCGATGTTCCTGCAATGACGAATTTAACATGGACAGACAACTGCGATGGAACAGCAAGTGTTGCTGGAACAGATGTATCAGATGGTTTAACTTGTCCTGAGACAATTACTAGAACTTGGACCTTTACAGATGCTTGTGGAAACAATGCAACAGTATCTCAATCAATTGTTGTTAATGATGTAACACTTCCAACGGCTACTGACCCAGCTACAACAACAGTACCTGGTGGACCCGCTCCAGCAGTAGACATTACAGTTGTGATTGATGAAGCAGATAACTGTACGGTAAACCCTGTAGTGGACTTTGTTTCTGAATCAACAGATGGAGCAGCTTGTCCTGAGACAATTACACGAGTTTATTCTGTAACTGATGATTGTGGAAACACAATTAACGTTACTCACTTGATATTAATTACAGATCCATTCCCTCCAACGGCGAGTAACCCTTTGCCAATTAATGTTGAATGTATTGGCGATGTACCCGCTTCAGATATTTTAGTAGTAACAGATGAAGCAGATAATCAAGGTGTACCAACGGTGGCTTTTGTATCTGATGTATCAGATGGTTTATCTTGTCCTGAAACAATTACAAGAACTTATTCTGTAACGGATGCTTGTGGTGGTGTCATTACAGTTGTTCAAACAATTACTGTTTTAGATGTTACAGTTCCAACTTTTGCTGCTGCACCTGCACCTGTAACCGTTGAATGTGTTGGAGATGTTCCTGCAATGACGAATTTAACATGGACAGATAACTGCGATGGAACAGGAAATGTTGCTGGAACAGATGTGTCTGATGGACTTTCTTGTCCAGAAACAATTACTAGAACGTGGATCTTTACCGATGCTTGTGGGAATAATGTAACGTCGTCTCAAACCATTACAGTTATTGATACCCAAGCGCCTGTTTTTACAGTTCCTCCTATTACAGCAAATGTAGAGTGTATTGGAGATGTTCCTGCAATGACAAATTTAAACTATACAGATAACTGTGATCCTTCAGGGAATGTTGCTGGAACAGATGTGTCAGATGGTTTATCATGCCCAGAAACAATTACCAGAACATGGACCTTTACCGATGCTTGTGGAAATAACGCATCCGTATCTCAAACAATCATTGTTTTAGATACACAAGTACCTGTGTTTGCAGTATCACCTGCTACAGCAAATGTAGAATGTATTGGAGATGTTCCTGCAATGACGAATTTAAACTATACAGATAACTGTGATCCTTCAGGGAATGTTGCTGGAACAGATGTGTCAGATGGTTTGACTTGCCCTGAAACAATTACCAGAACATGGACCTTTACTGATGCTTGTGGAAATAACACAACGGTTACTCAATCAATTGTAGTTAATGATATAACGCTTCCAACGGCAAGTAATCCTGCTACTACAACAGTACCTGGAGGGGCGGCTCCAGCAGTAGATATTACAGTTGTGATTGATGAAGCAGATAATTGTACAGTAAATCCAACAGTTGTCTTTATTTCTGAATCAACAGATGGAGCAACTTGTCCTGAAACGATTACAAGAATTTATTCTGTAACGGACGCTTGTGGAAACACAATTAACGTCACACATTTAATATTAATTACGGATCCAATTTTCCCATCAGCAAGTAATCCTTTGCCTGTTACTGTAGAATGTATAGGTGATGTACCAGCGGTTGATATTTTAGTAGTTACAGATGAAGCAGATAATCAAGGAGTACCAACGGTGACGTGGGTAGATGATGTATCAGATGGTTTAACTTGTCCTGAAACAATTACAAGAACTTACTTAATTACAGATATTTGTGGAAATACAATTACAGTTGCTCAAACAATTACAGTAAACGACATTACCAATCCAACAGCTTCAAATCCAGTGACTGTAAATGTGGAATGTATTGGAGATGTTCCTGCGAATGACATTACAGTTGTTACGGATGAAGCAGATAACTGCACGGTAAATCCTATTGTTGCTTGGGTGTCTGATAATTCCGATGGTTTAACTTGTCCTGAAACAATTACAAGAACTTTTTCTATTACCGATGACTGTGGTAATCAAATCACAGTAGATCAATTAATCATTGTAAATGACATTACGAACCCAACGGCAAGTAATCCAATTACAGTGAATATAGAATGTATTGGAGACGTTCCATTGACAGATATTACGGTAGTGACTGATGAGGCTGATAACTGTACGGTAAATCCTGTAGTTACATGGGTATCTGATAACTCAGATGGTTTAACTTGTCCTGAAACAATTACCAGAACTTATTCGATTACAGATGACTGTGGAAATCAAATAACAGTGGATCAGTTAATCATTGTGAATGATATAACGAATCCAACGGCCTCTAATCCAATTGGAATAAGCTTCCAATTGATTACTGATGTTCCTGCCCCAGATGTTACTGAGGTAACGGATGAAGCAGATAACTGTACGGTGAATCCAGTAGTTGCTTTTGTGTCGGATGTTTCAGATGGCTTAACTTGTCCTGAAACAATTACACGAACTTATTCTATTACCGATGCTTGTGGAAATCAAATTACGGTTACTCAAACAATTATTGTAAGTGATTTAATTTTCCCAACAGCTTCAAATCCTGTGACAACAAATGTGGAATGTATCGGAGATGTACCAGCGGTTGATATTTTAGTTGTTACCGATGAAGTAGATAATGCAGGAGCACCAACAGTTGCTTTTGTTTCTGAATCTTCAGATGGTTTATCTTGTCCTGAAACAATTACACGAGTTTACTCTGTAACGGATGCTTGTGGGAATCAAATCACAGTTGATCATTTAATTGTTGTAAATGATGTTACGAACCCAACGGCTTCAAATCCAGTGACTGTTAATGTGGAGTGTATTGGAGATGTTCCAGCAAATGATATTACAGTAGTTACGGATGAGTTAGATAACTGTACGGTGAATCCTGTTGTTGTATTTGTCGCGGATGTATCAGATGGTTTAACTTGTCCTGAAACTATTACAAGAACGTATTCTATTACTGATGATTGTGGAAATCAAATTACAGTGGACCAGTTAATTATTGTAAATGATATAACGAATCCAATGGCTTCCAACCCGGTTCCAGTGAATGTTGAATGTATTGGAGATGTTCCAGCATTTAATGTTAATGTTGTAGTTGGCGAGACGGATAATTGTACTGCAATTCCGACAGTTGCTTTTGTAAGTGATGTTTCCAATGGTCAAACTTGCCCAGAGGTGATTACACGCACCTATTCTGTAACGGATGATTGTGGCAACCAAACCTTGGTAACGCAAACCATAACGGTAAATGATGTTACTGCACCAGTTGCAAGTAATCCAGTATCAGTCTCTGTTCCTGGGTCAATGGATGTTCCTAACCCAGATATAACAGTAGTTGTGGGTGAAACAGATAATTGTACTGCAAATCCAATTGTTGCTTTTGTCAGTGATGTTACAGATGGGAATGTGTGTAATGGAGAAATAATTACACGTACCTATTCAATTACGGATGATTGTGGAAATCAAACTTTAGTTACACAAGAAATTACAATTTTGGCAGTAACTCCACCAATAAGCGCTAATGATACTTTGGTTTGTGAGAATGAAAGTGCTTTACTTGTCGCTAATAATCCTATGGGAGTTCCGATTTCTTGGAATAATGGTATACAAGATAGTGTATCCTTCTTTGCTGCTTCAACAATTATGTATACAGTAACTGCTGATAATTTAGGATGTATTAATACTGCAACAGCTACAGTAACAATAGAACCTCTTCCAACTGTTCAGTTCTTTGGAGATGAACTTTCAGGATGTGCGCCATTAACGGTTACTTTTAATAACCAATCAGTTGGAGCTTCCAATTTAGTGAATTGTGTTTGGAACTTTGAAGGTGCAACAGACTCTGTCTATGGATGTAATTCAGTTTCATATACGTTTCCATATGGTGGAACGTATGATGTAACATTAACGACAACTTCATTGAATGGCTGTTCTAATTCTGCTACTTATGCTGATTATATATATGTTGAAGATATACCAGTTGCAGCTTTCACAGCTTCGTCAACAGAGTTAACAACTATTTTAGCAGAGGTTGAATTCACGAATCAATCGACTAATGCTACGAATTACGAATGGAGTTTTGGAGATTTCTCATCTACAACGGTTGAGAATCCAATACATCTTTTTCCTGATGTATCTTCTGGAAGTTATGTTGTTCAATTGATAGCATATTCTTCATTAGGCTGTAAAGATTCTGTTAGAATGATAATATCTGTGGAAGAGGAATTAATATTCTATGTTCCAAATGCATTTACACCAGATGGTGATGCATATAATAACACTTTCCAACCCGTATTTACTTCTGGTTTTGATCCATATGATTTTCACATGACACTTTACAACAGATGGGGTGAAGTTGTGTTTGAATCATTTGATGCTGATTTTGGTTGGGACGGAACTTATGGGGGGAAATTAATGCAGGATGGGTCTTATGTGTGGAAAATTGAATTCAAATTATTAAAAGATGATACTCATGTTACTAAAACAGGACATTTCTCTATCCTCAGATAAATGAATTGTATTCTAATTTTTTGGAATAATTGTCTATATTGAAAAAGAAGCTTCATTTTATGGAGCTTCTTTTTTGCTGTAATTGTATATCAGAAAAAAGTATCTTTGTACAAATGTTAAAGCAAGAACGAGTACTTATTATTGGTAAAGTTTGGCCAGAACCTAATTCTTCTGCAGCAGGTAAAAGAATGATGCAATTGATCTCATTTTTTCAATTAAAAAAAATTGAAGTCATCTTTGTTTCTGCTGCTAAGACAACTGATTTCCAAGTTGACTTAAAACAATTGGACATCGAATTTCAGCAAGTACAATTAAATGATGATTCTTTCGATGCTTATGTAAAATCAAAAGCACCTGATATTGTTGTTTTTGACCGATTCTTATCGGAAGAACAGTTCGGTTGGAGAATTGACGAATGTGCTCCTAATGCGATTAAAATACTAAATACAGAAGATTTACACTTTCTACGTGGAGCAAGAGAAGAAGCTTTAAGAAAAGGAGAAAAGATAGATGTGACTAAAATAAGAACCGACCTTTTTCAGCGTGAACTGCTTTCTATTTATCGGTCCGATTTAACACTTCTTGTATCGCAATTTGAGAAAAATTTATTGACCAATCATTATTTATTGCCTGAAGAATTACTGTATTACCTGCCTGTTTTTGAAAAGAAGCAAAAAGAAATACAAACATTCGAAGATCGAAAAGACTTCATGTTCATCGGCAACTTTTACCATGCGCCTAATTGGGATGCTTTAAAAGTCTTGAAAAGTGAAATTTGGCCTAGAATAAAGAAGAGTATTCCTGAAGCTAAATTGCACATTTATGGCGCTTACCCTGGACAAAGAGTGTTTGACATGAACAATGTGAAAGAAGGGTTTATTGTTCATGGTAGAGTAGAAAATGCGATAGAAGTTACAGAGAAAGCAAAAGTTAGTTTAGTTCCTTTGCGTTTTGGAGCAGGAATAAAAGGTAAATTGTTAGAAGCAATGGGAGCTGGGACTCCTTCTGTAACAACAGAGATTGGAGTAGAAGGGATGTTATTTGATAACATGTGGAATGGTAAGTTTACAAATGATTTTGAGCTTTTCTCAGCCTTTGCAATTGAATTATATCAAGACGAAAATAAATGGACAATTGCACAAGAAAATGGTTTTGAAATATTGAGTAAATATTTTTCAGAAAGTGATTTCAGTCTTTCTTTTGAAATGAAAATTCAAGATTTATTGAAAAACAGAGATACTTTTAGACAAAAAAATATCGTCGGGTCATTGATGAAGCACCATACCGTTCAGAGTTCTAAATACCTCTCCAAATGGATAATGGAAAAAAATAAAGAGCACAAAGATTAGGAATTTATTTTCAATTTAATTTCGACTAAAGTTCCTTTGTTCAGTTCCGAATGAATCAACAAATTAGCTTCTATTTCTTGCGCTCTTTCGTTCATGTTGTTCATTCCATTTCCTAAAAGAACATTTTTAGAGTCAAACCCAATCCCATTATCCTTTATTTGGATACAGATTTCATTTTCACACGTTTTTAATGTTGTTTTTATTTGAGAAGCATTTGCATATTTTATTGAATTATTCACAGCTTCTTGAATTATTCTAAATACTGTAATTCCTTGCTCTGCATTAAGTAAATAATCCTGATTGTTTGGTGGTACTTCAAAGTCAAATTGAATTGAAGGGGCAAAATCTTGAGCTTGATTTACGAAGTTTAGTATTCTTTTATGTAAATCGTCCATTGAAATCGCACTTTTGTTCATAGCCCAAATGGTATCTCTTAACTGATTAATTGTACTTTTTGTAAAATCAGAAATTTGAGATAATCGAGGAGTCACTTTAGCATCTTTGTTGAGGTATTTAATATTTTCAACGGAAGAAGTAATAAAGGTTAATTGAGAACCGATATTGTCATGTAAATCTCTCGATATCCTTAATCTTTCTTCATTGAGTTCGTTCTTTAGTTTTTCATCGGCAATTAACTTCTGAAGTTTATTCTTTTCTATGAGCTCATTGTTCTTATATTTTTGCTGACGATAGATGATGGCTGCAATCAATATGATGAGAACTGTAATTATTGCTAGAATTAACAACCTAAAACTCTTTCTTTCAACTTCTTGTTCGGCTTGTTGGAAATTAAGGTCTTTTTGAATGAGTTCTTTCTCTTTTTTTTCGGTATCGAATTCAATCTCAAGTTGAGCTATAGTTTTATTTGTTTGTTCATTTAGAATTTGTTCTTTGAAATAGGTCGCTTTTTTTTGAGCATAAAGAGCTGCTTCAAAATTCCCTTTCTTTTCATATAGTTTAGAAAGTTCTTCTTGAGTTCTTTGACAGATATAAGGATATTCAATTTTCTCACCAATCTCAAATGCTTTTTGATAGTTACTGAGTGCTAAGTCCGTTTTGTTTTGCTTCGCATATAAATCGCCATAAAACTGATAATTTTCAGCCATTCCATTCAAATCATTCCGACGATTTCTAATTTCAAAAGATTTATCAAGGTATTCTTCTGACTTTTTAAAATCATTTTTGAGTAAATACAAAGCAGATAAGTTATTGTAACTATAGGGCAACCCAATGCTGTCATTTAAACTTTCTACAATTTCTAAACCTTTGTTGTAGAAAATAAGTGCGCTGTCATAATCATTACTCATTTCATACAATACACCGATGTTATTGTAAGCAGCACTCAAAGAGGGAAGGTTCTTGTCTTTTTCAAGATAATCGATTCCCGTTTTCATATAATTAAAGGCCTTTGTTATGTTTCGCCGTTTCATTTGATAACCTAAAATGGCATACAAATCTCCTGCTTTAGAATAGTTTTTGATTGATTCAAAATTTTTAATTGCTGAAAGCGCTGATTTCGTTGAAGCATCATAATCTCCATCGTAGTAATAGATAATGGATAGAATTCTCTCCGTTTCAGCAGTTCTCTCGACATCATTTATTGCTTTAGCTTCTTTTAAAGTTTCATTTGCTAAAAGAATAGAAGCTTTAATATTACTGTTCAATTTATCGAAAGGTATATTGATAACAGCGTCTATTTTTTGTTCACCAGAAAGGCTGTGTATGATTCTGTCAATACTGTCCAAGTAGTTTTCTTGCCCCCAAGAATGAGGAGATAGAACAATCAGAAAGAAATAGATTAACTTTTTCACCTTCAAATATACTAAAAAAGCGATTCCATTGAATGAAATCGCTTTTATGGTTCTACCTAAACTGCACTTATGAAACCAATTTTATGTAAGACTACTAACTCGTTAAAAAGTTACACAGAATTAATCCCAATGAGAATAATGTCCATTGTATCTTAATTTTCCGTGTTCCGTTTCATAATATTCATCATCGTCTTCGCTAAAAGATAGATCGATTTCTTCATCTCCAATAATGACTTTACCATTTACTGGGATTTCGATGATTATTCTTACGCGTTGACCTCTTATTTTGTCCTCTTTTGGAAATGAATACCCTGTTGAAAGAATTAAAGTATCAGAGGTCAATGAAATATCTTGGTGTATGTTTTTACTTTTCTTTAAAGCAGTCTCATGGGATTGACTTTGTGCTTTGAAGTTTTGTTTTATGTGGAACAATGAATCGCTAGACTTTTTGTAAAGAATAGAGATTCCATGAAAAGTAATTTCATTGTCTTTAACAGACATCAAACTAAATTTTCCATTGCTTTTTACCGTAAAACTATCGTCAAATTCGAAATTTTCAAATGCAGGTTCAACGATGAGTTGATTGGAGAGTACTGTGCCTACTTCATGTTCAATTTCACCTGTAATTACAAAATCCCTGCCTGTACGAAGTCCAACAGTTAATGAAGTGATGAATCCACCTACACCAATGACAAAAAGAAGTAGAAGCGTTAACTTTGCCCATGCATTTGAAAATTTAAATAGAAAAAGAGAACCGAGAAGTAATAAAAAGAGAACGACAGAGAATGAAAGGATCATCGAGCCATACCAGAAAATAGAATAATCTCCGTTGTCTAATAAAACAAGTTCACCAAATTCAGGTAAAGAAAGGAATCCTTGCTCACCTTGAACCGGAATGACCTGCATTTCTGCAATTCCAAAAATAATGAAAAGAACTAAAAAGATTAATCCAAAGAAAATGAACCCAATTCCTAAAAGTGAAGAAAGAATTCGCCCACCTTTATTTATACTTTTTGAATAAGTTTCATCTTTCTTTATGCGATTGGCAAAGTTTTTTGAACTTTTAGAAATACGTGAAGCCGCATTTTCAACTTCCTCTCGAACGGTTTCAACCGTGATTGGTCTTCCTTTCATTCTTAAGCGATCAATGGTGTTTTTTGTTGGCGGAACAATTAACCATAGAATTAAGTAAAGTGGAAACCCAAAGCCAGCGAACAAAAAGAAAACAACAAAAATAGCACGTATGATGACAACGTCTATGTTGAAATAATTAGATATCCCCATACAAACTCCTGCAATTGCTGCATTTTCGGTATCTCTAAACAATCTTTTTTCATTGCTGTTTTCAGTAGATTGGTACGTTTTGTTATTATTTTGTTCTGATTCATCGTCTAAATAATCTTCTGGATTCCCCAAGTTTTCTAGGATACGTTGAATGTCTTCTAATTCTATAACCGTTTTGTTGTCTGTAATTAACGATGAACAAACTTCTGCAATTCGGAGTTCTACATCTTCAATGATTTCCTGAGATCCTTCTTCATTTATGAGTGTGCGTTCCAAGCGCTCAAGATAGTTTTGCAACTGCTCATAGGCATCTTCTTCAATGTTAAAATTGATTCCTTTGATGTTTACTGAGATTGTCTTTTTCATTTTGAAGTATTTTTAGTGATTTTGTTAACGGCTGTATTTAATTCTTTCCAAGTTCCTGCTAATTCATGAAGAAAGGTGTTTCCCATTGGTGTAAGCATATAATATTTCCGAGGAGGACCAGAAGGGGATTCTTCCCAGCGATAAGTCAATAATTCTGCATTTTTTAATCGCGTAAGAAGTGGGTAAAGCGTTCCTTCTACCACAATTAATTTGGCAGACTTCAATGAATCAATAATCTCAGATGGATAAGCTTCACTGTCCTCAAGAATAGAAAGAATACAGAATTCTAAAATTCCTTTCCGCATTTGAGCTTTGGTATTGACTAATTTCATATAGTATAATTTAATGCAAAGATATAGGTTTTAAATTGTATTATGCAATACATAGTACTGTTAATTTTAAAAATAAGTTACAATTTTTTTGGTAATTCTTTTAAAATAGGGGAGTGTAGGGTGTTTTTTTTTATTAGAGTGTTATTACTCTAAATTGGTTTTCAGTGTCTATTTTGTCGAAAAAACGAAAATAAAACAAGAATTTTGACTGAAAATGTAGAGTTAACTATTGAAAAATTTACTCTTTTTAAAAGAAATTCCTTTGTTGATTTTTGCGACGACTAGAATTGAAGGCACATCAGTCGTCCACTTTTTTAGGCTTAAAATAATGGCTATAATTTCAATTCTTGATAGTATTCCGAGTAGAATACAAAAAATAAAAGGAAGGTAACTGTGTGAATTAACACAAAGGTCAATGAGAAAAATGAGTAAAACTAACGTCCATGTTTTGGCGAGAATAGAATGTGTAGCAATGGTTTTTTTGAATTTTAAATAGCTCAAAATATAGGCTAAAAATTCAAGGGTCAGTATACTGAGTATCCAAAATTTATTCTCAAGAATAAAAGGTATGTTCAGTAAGAATATTGAAATAATGGTGATTAGCCAGAAAAACAAATCAACATTGGAGTCCCATATTCGTAGTTTTTCTGAGGATACATTAAGCTTTCGAGCTATAATTCCATCAAAAACATCTGTTAATAATCCTGTAATCATTAGAATTACTATCCAAGTAGAATAGTCTTCAATTCTAAAATAAGCAATTACTCCGATGATCATTCCAATCAGAATTCGACTGTAAATCAATAAAAAAGGTATTCTTTTCATTGTAAAGGAATGTTTATTCACAAAAAAAATCTGTGAGATTGCTCCCACAGATTTTTCATCAATTTTATATTTTCTACAAATGAATCACTTCATCGTAAGCAGCAGCAGCAGCTTCCATGATAGCTTCAGACATTGTAGGGTGAGGATGAACTGTTTTAATCAATTCATGACCCGTTGTTTCCAATTTTCTCAATGCAACTAATTCAGCAACCATTTCAGTAACGTTTGCTCCAATCATATGTCCACCTAATAATTCTCCATATTTTGCATCAAAGATTAATTTTACAAAACCTTCTTTTGCTCCAGCAGCACTTGCTTTACCTGAAGCAGAGAATGGGAATTTACCTACCTTGATGTCATGACCAGCTTCTTTAGCTTGTGCTTCTGTCATTCCAACAGAGGCAATTTCAGGAGAAGCGTATGTACATCCTGGGATGTTTCCATAATCCAAAGTGTCTGGATTTTTTCCTGCTATTTTCTCTACACAGATGATTCCTTCAGCAGAAGCTACGTGTGCTAAAGCGGCAGTAGGAATTACATCTCCAATTGCGTAATAACCAGGTAAATTTGTTTGGTAGAAATCGTTGACTAAAATTCTTCCTCTGTCTGTAACGATTCCTAAATCTTCTAAACCAATGTTCTCAATGTTTGCTTCAATTCCAACAGCAGAAAGAACGATGTCACATTCAATTTTTTCTTCACCTTTCGCTGTCTTAACAGAGACAACACATCCAGAACCAGAAATATCAACCGACTCAACAGATGATTTAGTTTTGATTTTAATTCCTGATTTTTTGAATGATTTCATCAATTGTTTTGAAACATCAATGTCTTCAATAGGAACAATATTCGGTAAATATTCAACAATTGTTACTTCTGTACCAATTGCATTGTAAAAGTATGCAAATTCAACTCCGATAGCACCAGAACCAACAATAACCATTTTCTTAGGTTGTTTCGGTAAAGTTAAAGCTTCACGGTAACCAATTACTTTTTTCCCATCTTGTGGTAAGTTTGGTAATTGACGTGATCTCGCTCCTGTTGCTATAATCACCGCTTTTGATGCAGAATATTCAGTAACTTTCCCTTTTTCGTCAGTTACAGCTACTTTTTTTCCAGCTTTAATTACTCCGTTTCCAGTAAGAACATCAATCTTGTTTTTCTTCATCAAGAATTGAATACCATTACTCATTCCGTTGGCCACTTCACGAGAACGGCTAACCATTCCTCCAAAATCAGCTTCCGCACCTTTTACAGTAATTCCATAATCACTAGCGTGTGATAAATATTCAAAAACATTTGCACTTTTTAACAATGCTTTTGTAGGGATACACCCCCAGTTTAAACAGATTCCACCAAGGGATTCACGTTCAACAATGGCTGTTTTAAGCCCTAATTGAGAAGCTCTAATGGCAGTAACATATCCACCAGGCCCACTTCCAACAACAATAATATCGTAACTCATAATTCGTCTTAATTAAATAGATGCGAAGTTAATCAATAATTCTGAAAAAGTTAATGGTAACAAGAGTGTTTTCTTTAAATGTCTGCAATAAAAACACAGACGTCATCGATTTGTCCAGAATTCCCCATCCAGTTCTTCAATGTTTGTTGAAGAATTGTTTTCAATTCATCGGGAGATTTGTCTCGGTTTTCAAAGAAAATTTCACGCAATTGAATGGATTTGAATTTCTTGTTTTTTGGACCGCCAAATTGATCAACATACCCATCTGTAAAAAGAACAATTCGGTCATTTTCTACCGTTTGAATTGTGATTTGGGAGAATTGAGAAGTGGAAGAAGTAAGTCCAATTCCAAATCGATCTCCTTTTAATTCTAAAATGGTCAATTGTTCTGATTCGAATACTTTGTGTTTACTTCCGGAAGGGATTCTGTCAATAAAAGTTTCTGAAGAATTAATTACCCAACAATTATTGTTTGCTCCAGAGAATGTTAATTGCTTTTTTTTCTTGTCAATTTTAACCAAAGACAAATCCATTCCGTCATTGATCAGAATTTCGTCGGACTCAAAAGCTTTAGGCATTTCATTGTTGATGAAGTTAAGAATGTCAGAAGGGTTCTCAATTTTTTCTTCTTTGATGGCTTTTGTAATGAAAGAGGAACCAATTAGACTTACCATTGCTCCAGGCACACCATGACCAGTACAGTCTGCGGTAACGATGTGAGATACGTCATTTGATAATGCGTAAAATTTGTAGAAATCTCCCGATACAATGTCTTTTGGTTGGTAGTGAACGGAGTGTTTTTTGAAAAAAAGACTCATTTCATTTTCAGAGGGAAGAATAGAAAGTTGAAATCTTTTTGCATAATTAATACTGTCCGTAATTTCTTTATTCTTAGTGTCTAATTCTCTGTTTTTAGAGTGAATCTGTCCATTCTTAAGTTCAAGTATTTCGTTGGTTCTCTTTCTTGCTTGAAGAGATTTCCAAATGATGAAAATGAGTAAGAAAAGCATGAATATCCCAATCGCTAGCATTTTAACGCGATCTTCACTGGCTTTTATCTTTTCTTGGTTTAATTCATTTTGGATGTTTAGTTTCGTTATTTCTGTTTCTCTTTTTTCAGTTTGAAACTCTGCAGCGAGCAACATGGTTTCTTGAATTCGATCAACTTCTAAAAGCGAATCTTTGAGTGTCATCCCTTTTGAGTTGAATTCATACGCTTGTTTGTATTTTCCAATACTAGCATAGACTTCTGATATTGAAAGGTAAGTTTGCAATTTTCCTCGTTCATCCTTTAATTCATTTTTAATAGCGAGACTTTTTTTGTAGAATTTAAGTGACTTCTGGTTTTCTCCTAGATTTCCGTAAACAACACCAAGGTTATTGTAGTTGTAACTCAGCCATTTTTTATTTCCCGTCCTTTCGTTGATCTTTATTGCTTTTTGATAATAAGACATCGCAGCTTTATAGTCTCCTTGTATTCGGTGTAATGAGCCTAGATTGTTGTAATTCCCAGCAAGTAATCTTTCACTTTGAATCAAATTAGCATTTTTTATACTTTCTAAATATGCGGATTCAGCATTGTCAAATTGCTCCAGTTTTTTATAACAATTCCCTAAAGTCATTAATGATGAAGAGAGTGTTTTGATGTTGTTAACTTCTTTTGCTTGTTTAATTGATTCGTTGAGGTGAAATATTGCATTATCAAATTCTCCTAAACGTTTAAAAACGGTTCCGATTGTGCTATTTATTTTACTGGAAGCTAGATTGTTGCCGTTATCCTCGTACTCTTTTAATATGTTTAAATAGATCTTAATTGAGCGATCCGTTTCCCCCATTTTTTGATAGATATATGCAATTCTTTCTTGGATGAGTAATCGTTTGTCAGAATCAACAGGTGGGATGTACGATATTGCTGTATCGCAGTAAGCAATTGAAACTGAAAATTCTTTTTCTTTCAGTGAAAAATAAGAAAGCTTTTTGTAATAGATTACAATATTAGTGTCAATAGGATCTGTGAGAATTAATTCTTTTAAAATGTGAATTTGTACAGAGTCAGACACTTCTCCTTCTTCTAATTGAGTCCTTAGTTCATCAACTCCTGTTTGGGTAAAAGAGATTAATGGAACAAGAAAGAAAAATGTACAATGAATAAGATGTTTTAATAACATGTTCGTTGACTTAAGTTCATGAATGTATAGAATACATACAATATTAGAATAATAAAATGAAAAAAGAGGTGTTTTATTAGAAGAAAATTGTTGAAAAGAATAGAATAAAAGTCAAAAAAAATGATTATTCACTTCATTATAATAAGTATTTTTGCACCAATATTTAATTTGGATATGGAAAGCACAATACACAGAGAAGCAACTCTTGAAGAGGCAATTGAATTAGGACTCAGAGCAGATGAATTTGAAATGGTCAAAGAAATTTTAGGTAGAACACCTAATTTTACAGAAACAGCAGTGTATTCTGTGATGTGGTCTGAGCACTGTTCATATAAAAATTCAATACATTGGTTGAAACAATTGCCAAAAGATGGTCCGCATATGTTGGTGAAAGCTGGTGAAGAAAATGCTGGTTTAGTTGATATCGGTGATGGTTTGGGATGTGTTTTTAAAATAGAATCTCACAATCACCCAAGTGCATTAGAACCGTACCAAGGTGCTGCAACTGGTGTTGGTGGAATTAACCGTGATATTTTTACAATGGGTGCTCGTCCAATTGCGCAAATGAATTCACTGCGTTTTGGCGACATTGAAAAAGACCGTACGAAATGGTTGGTGAAAGGTGTTGTTAAAGGAATTGGCGATTATGGAAATGCTTTTGGTATTCCAATCGTTGGTGGTGAAGTAGCTTTCGATAGCTCTTACAACACAAATCCATTAGTGAATGCTTTTTCTGCTGGTATAATGGATCCAAAGAAAATGATCTCAGCGACTTCAAAAGGTCCTGGGAATCCTGTTTTTATTGTTGGTTCTGCAACAGGTAAAGATGGAATTGCTGGAGCTGCTTTTGCTTCTAAAGATATAACAGAAGATTCTGCAAATGATTTACCATCTGTTCAAGTTGGTGATCCGTTCATGGAGAAACTGTTGTTGGAAGCAACAATGGAATTGGCAGAGACTGATGCTATTGTTGGAATGCAAGATATGGGTGCTGCAGGGATTACATGTTCTTCTTGTGAAATGAGTGCTGCTGGAGAAGTAGGTATGGATTTGGATCTAGACCTTGTTCCTAAGCGCCAAGAAGATATGAAACCTTACGAAATCCTTCTTTCAGAATCACAAGAAAGAATGTTGGTCGTAGTTCAAAAAGGAAAAGAACAAATCGTAAAAGATATATTTGATAAATGGGATTTACATGCAGAAGAAATTGGTGTTGTTACTGATTCTGATCGTGTACGTTATTATATGAACGGTGAAATTGTAGGAGATGTTCCTGCTGAATCATTGGTTTTAGGTGGTGGAGCTCCAGTTTATGAAAGAGAATATACAGAGCCTGCATACTATCAAGAATTTAAAAAATTCAATATCAATTCAATAGAACAACCGGAAGATTTAAAAGAAGTTGCTTTCAAAATGTTGCAACATCCAAATATCGCTTCTAAAAATTGGGTTACTGATCAGTATGATTCAATGGTAGGGACGAAAACAATGACTACAAATAGACCTTCTGATGCAGGTATCGTTAATATTAAAGGTACGAACAAAGCATTGGCTATGTCTGTAGATTGTAATTCAAGGTACGTAAACGCTGATCCTCACATAGGAACAATGATTGCCGTTTCTGAAGCTGCAAGAAATATTACTTGTGCCGGTGGTGAACCAAGTGCAATTACAAATTGTTTGAATTTTGGGAATCCTTACAATCCAGAGTCATTTTGGCAATTTGTTGGAGCGATAAAAGGAATGTCTGAAGCTTGTCTTAAATTTAATACACCTGTAACTGGTGGGAATGTATCATTCTACAATCAGTCTGTTATTGATGGAGTTGAAATACCTGTATTTCCAACACCTACAATTGGTATGATTGGTATTGTTGAAGATAAGAACAACGTGATGACGCTTGATTTTAAATCGAAAGGAGATTTGATTTTTATCATTGGACAATCTTACGATGACATCTCTTCTTCAGAGTACCTTGTTTCATACCACGGCGTTAAAGCGTCTCCAGCACCTTACTTCAATATTGAAGAAGAATATGCAATGCATCAAGTGGTTAAGAGTTTGATTAAAAACAAACACATTAACGCTGCACATGATGTTGCTGATGGTGGTTTATTTGTAACACTTACTGAAATGTCTATTCCAAATGAATTAGGTTTCGATATTGTTACAGATTCTGAAGTTCGAGAAGATGCATTCTTGTTTGGTGAAGGTCAAGGAAGAGTTGTAGTGACTGTAAATGAAGACCAAGAAGATGAATTCATCGAAATGATGATGGAATCTAAAGTGAGCTTTACTTTATTAGGTCATGTGACGAAAGGAAAAATGATGGTGGATGATGAACACTTTGGTTTTATTGATGAAGCGAAAGAATTGTTCAATACAGCACTTGCAAAACACTTAGAAAAATAGTAAATTCGATTTTTATTCATCGAAAAACCAATATGGAGTATAATACGACAAGAAATAAGTTGCTTTTACCAGAATACGGTAGGAATGTGCAGAATATGATCGCACATGCTATGGATCTGATTGATAGAGACGAAAGAAATAAAGCAGCAAAGGCGATTATTGAAGTGATGGGGGAGTTGAATCCACATCTTAGAGATGAAGAGGATTACCGTCACAAACTTTGGGCACACCTTTTTATAATGTCTGATTTTACATTGGATGTAGATTCTCCTTATGAAATCCCAACGGAAGAGAGTTTTGCATCTAAGCCAGATCATATGGAATATCCAAAAGGTCGAATTAGAGTAGGACACTTTGGAAAGTACACTCAAAAAATTCTTGATTCTGCAAAGAATATTAAAGATGAGAAAGAATTGGAGTACATGACTTATGCAATGGGAAATTTCATGAAAAAGCAATACTTAACGCACAATAATACTGCTGTTGAGAATGCATTGATTGCAAAACAATTGAACCGTCTTTCTGATGGTGCTTTGAATATGGAGAATCCGGATGAAGATTTAACTTCGACAAATCAATTGTTGAAAACATTGGGGCTAAACAATGTGAATAATAACAACAATAGAAATAAGAATCCACGCAAGAAACAAATGGGTAAAAACCAGAACTATAAAAAGAAATTTAAAAGATAAAACATGGCTTCATTTGAAATTCATGGCGGTAAACCGCTAAAAGGAGAGTTGATTCCTCAAGGAGCAAAGAATGAAGCCTTACAAGTTTTATGTGCTCCTCTTTTAACGGGGGAGAAAGTTACAATTTCTAATATTCCTGATATTGTTGATGTGAATAAACTAATTGGTTTATTACAAGCAATGGGGGTTAATATTGAAAAAGTAGAAAAAGGAACGTATATTTTTCAAGCAAAAAATATAAACCTTGACTACTTACAATCCGAGGATTTTAAAGAAAGAGCAAGTTCTTTGAGAGGTTCTGTGATGATTGTTGGACCTCTTTTAGCTCGATTCGGTGTTGGATATCTTCCAAAACCAGGTGGAGATAAAATTGGACGAAGAAGATTGGATACACACTTTACAGGTATGATGAAATTGGGCGCTAAGTTCAATTATGATGCAGGTGAACATTTCTATGCCGTTGAAGGAAAGAATTTGAAAGGAGCTTACATTCATTTGGATGAAGCTTCTGTTACTGGTACAGCAAATATTGTCATGGCTGCAGTTATGGCGGAAGGTGAGACTGTTATTTACAATGCTGCTTGTGAGCCATATTTGCAACAGTTGTGTAAAATGTTGAACAATATGGGAGCTAAGATCTCAGGAATTAGTTCAAATATGTTGACCATTAAAGGAGTGAAGGAAATGAAAGGTTGTTTTCATCGCGTTCTTCCTGATATGATTGAAATTGGTTCTTTTATTGGACTTGCCGCAATGACAGGTTCTGAAATTACAATTAAAGACGTTAGCTGGGAGAATCTAGGAATTATTCCAACAATTTTTAGACGTTTAGGAATAAAATTAGAACGTAAAGGCGATGATATTTACGTGCCTGCACAAGAAAGTTATGAAATTGAAACCTTTATCGATGGTTCAATTATGACAATCTCTGATGCACCATGGCCAGGGTTTACACCCGATTTATTGTCCATTATTCTTGTTGTTGCAACTCAAGCAAAAGGTTCTGTATTGATTCACCAAAAAATGTTTGAATCTCGTTTGTTCTTCGTCGATAAATTAATTGACATGGGAGCACAAGTAATTCTTTGTGATCCACACAGGGCAACTGTTATTGGTTTGGATAAAAAATATCCATTGCGTGGAATTCAAATGACATCGCCAGATATTCGTGCTGGGGTTTCTTTATTGATTGCTGCACTTTCTGCAACAGGGAAAAGTACAATCCACA
Organism: uncultured Fluviicola sp.; assembly: GCA_964387525.1. Lineage (GTDB taxonomy): Bacteria > Bacteroidota > Bacteroidia > Flavobacteriales_D > Crocinitomicaceae > UBA4466. Next base: position 9,220 of record CAYLWS010000031.1, on the reverse strand, counting down.
ACATCGAGCAAATTGACAGAGGGTATCAAGACATTGATATTCGCTTGAATAATTTGGGTGCTGACATTAGAAGGATAGGATAATGAAATATATTTTTATCGTAATCGGTTTTGTTCTTTTGGGCTTTGTGAATTCATCTGCTCCAAATGTTGGAGAAGTAGCTCCAGAAATTACACTTACTTCACCGGATGGAAAAGAAATTAAACTTTCTGACCTGAAAGGAAAAGTTGTTTTGATTGATTTTTGGGCGTCTTGGTGTAGACCTTGCCGAGGAGAAAATCCAAATGTAGTCGAAGCATACAACAAATACCATAAGTCTAAATTTACTACAGGAAAAGGTTTTGAGGTTTTCAGCGTTTCGTTGGATAAACAAAAATCACCTTGGATTAAAGCAATCGAGAAAGATGGTTTAATCTGGAAGAGCCACGGTTGGGACAATGAATACAAAGCTGCTCAGGCGTATCAAGTTAATTCTATCCCGATGACTTTCTTAATTGATGGTAATGGTAAAATCGTTGCCAAAGGAAATGCTATTCGAGGCATGGGCTTGCATGTAGCTCTGGATGCAATGTTGGTGAAGTAAATATACAATCTGTAATCATATTATTTACAATGATTTAGAAGTTTACATTCTTCTTTCATTACGTTTAACTATATTTATAGTTGTAAAACTAATAAATTAGTTTATATTTGTTAAAAAAAGATATGATTTCATTAACAAAAGCAGAAGAGGAGGTGATGCAAATTCTTTGGGAATTGGATGAGGCGTTTGTAAAAGAGATAATTGAGAAATTCCCTAAATCAAAACCTGCTTATAATACAATTTCTACCGTAATAAGAATTCTTGAAAAAAAGGGAATTGTGGCTCACAAAGCATTTGGTAGAACACATCAGTACTATGCACTTTTGTCAAAAGAAGAATACAGAAAACAAACTGCCGAAAATCTATTGAACAAGTATTTTTCAGGGTCGATGGAGAAGATGGTTTCGTTTTTTGTGAAAGAAAAAAAAATGAGCATGAAGGAATTGGAAGAAATAATTAATAAAATTGATAAACTATGAATTGGCTACATTTTTTAATGATTAATTTGTATTTGGTCATTTTTTATATTGTTTACTTATTTTTACTTAAAGGAAAAACTCATTTTAGTTTCAATAGAATTTATTTATTAGTAATGCCTTTATGTTCTGTTTTTCTTCCATTTTTTACGATAAGTAGAAAGGGGAGGCAATTATATACGCAATCATTTTTGCCTGAATTGACTATTCTTAAGGATAGTAAAGCTATTGAATTTACTGAAAATGTTAATTGGGTTTCAATCATTTTTCTTCTAGGATTGTTTCTTACTTTTGTACTAATCATTTTTCAATTATTCCATTTGTTCAGAAAAAAGAATGTTGAATTTTATAGAATGTATAAAGGAACTAAAGTTTTTTACCTGCTAGATGATAGTGAATCGTATTCTTTTTTTGGAAAAATCTACTTAAATAAGGATCAAACCCAAAATGAAGATGTTATTTTAGAGCATGAATACGCTCATTGTATTGGTTTCCATTCTTTGGATAATGTCTTTTTTGCAATTATAAAGGGTCTTTTTTGGTATAATCCAATCATTTATTTTTTGGTAACAAGAGCAAAAGAAAATCATGAATATATTGCGGACAATTTTGTTTTAAAGGATGAAATATCATCAAAACAATACGGTAAAATTCTCTTGTCTAATTCAATGAACGTGAAGAGTTCTTTGCTCGTAAATACCTTTAATTCAAAATCAACCATTATTAAAAGATTAGAAAATTTTAACCACAAAAATCAATACAATATGAAACAGTTAATTATAGTGCCAGTAATCGTCGGGATGGCGTTTATATCTTTAAGTTTGAATTCGGGGAATGAATTGGAATCAAAAAACGAAATAGAGTTTGTAAATGAAGCTGATACTGACCCAACTTTCCCCGGTGGAAATGAAGCGTATTTAGAGTTTTTTAAAGTAAATTTTGTATATCCAAAAGAGGCTATAGAAAAAAACAGTGAAGGTAAAGTTTATGTTAAATTCATTGTTGAAAAAAGTGGAAAAATAAAGGATGTTAAAATTTTGAGAGGTACAGAAGATGAATCTTTGAATCAATCCGCAATTAATTTTATTAAAAAGATGCCCAATTGGATTCCTGCTGTAAAGAACAATGAGAAAGTAGATGCAGAAGTTACTATTCCAATTAATTTTACGTTAGCTTCCTAAAAAAAAAGTCACTTAAAAAATGAAAGAAAAGGCTAGATCAAATGATTTGGTCTTTTTTTGTGAATAACATGAATTATTCGTGGGTATAATGACACAGAGTTCTCAGAGGTAGTGAGGTTTGAAAAATCAAATTAATAATCAATACCATAAAAAGCTTGGTTACTTTGTTTCTCTAGTATTTGTCATTGAATTACTCAGAGGTCTCTGTGTAATTTTTTGAAATGAATGATTTTAAATTCTTTACTTTCTATCTTGAATTATTGTACCTTTGCGCCAAATTTCAATTATACAATGTTAGCAGTAAATAATTTATCCCTTCAATTCGGAAAGCGTGTTCTTTTTGATGACGTAAACGTAAAATTTGTCAATGGCAATTGCTATGGCGTTATTGGTGCCAACGGTGCCGGGAAATCAACTTTCCTTAAAATTCTTACGGGAGATATTGACCCAACTACGGGACAAGTTCACCTAGAACCAGGAAAACGTTTGGCCGTTTTAAAACAAGATCACTTTGAGTTTGATGAATTTGAAGTGTTGAAAACTGTATTAAAAGGACATACGCGTTTGTTCGAAATCATGGAAGAGAAGGAAGCATTGTATGCTAAAGCTGATTTTTCCGATGAAGATGGAATGAGAACTGCTGAGTTAGAAGGAGAATTTGCTGATTTAGAGGGATGGAATGCTGAAACAGATGCTGCAACAATGTTGTCTAACCTTGGGATTGATGAATCGAAGCATTACATGTTAATGAAAGATTTATCCAACGACTTAAAAGTACGTGTTCTTTTGGTACAAGCAATTTTTGGGAACCCAGATGTTCTCGTACTCGATGAGCCAACCAATGATTTAGATTTACAAACAATTGCATGGTTGGAAGATTTCCTATTGGATTTTAAAAATACGGTGATTGTTGTTTCTCACGATAGACACTTTTTAGATACCGTTTGTACACACGTTGCCGATATTGACTTCAAAAAATTGAATTTATTTACTGGTAATTATAGTTTCTGGTACCAATCTTCTCAATTGGCTTTGCGTCAACGAGCGGATAAAAACAAGAAAGCAGAAGAGAAGAAGAAAGAATTGCAAGATTTTATTACGCGATTTTCTGCGAATGCTGCCAAATCTAAACAGGCAACCAGTCGACGTAAAATGATATCGAATTTGGATATTGAAGAAATTCAACCATCTAGTCGTAAATATCCTGGAATTACATTCTCCCAAGAAAGAGATGCTGGAAATCAGATTCTTAATGTAAACGATTTAAGTGCTTCTACCGAAGAAGGATACCTTTTTAAAGACATCAGTTTTGTCGTAAATAAAGGAGATAAAATAGCTATTATTTCTAAAAATTCTCAATCGCTTACAGCATTTTTTGAAATATTGAGTGGTGAAATGAAAGCAGACCAAGGAGAAATTATTTTTGGAACAACCATTTCAAAAGCTTATTTACCGAATGAAAATCATTCTTTCTTTGAAGAGAAATTACCTTTGATCGATTGGTTACGCCAATATGTACATACAGATGAAGAGAGAGAAGAGGTTTATTTAAGAACGTTTCTAGGACGTATGCTTTTTACTGGTGAAGAAGCATTGAAAACTGCAAATGTTCTTTCTGGTGGAGAAAAAGTACGTTGCATGTTGTCCAAAATGATGTTGGCGAAAGCAAACTTATTATTGATGGATGAACCAACCAATCACTTGGATTTGGAATCAATTCAAGCATTGAATCAAGGAATGAAAGAGTTTAAAGGAACAATGTTGTTCACTTCTCATGATCATGAATTGGTGTCAACAGTTGCAAATCGTGTTATTGAGATTACACCAAAAGGAGTAATTGATAAAATGATGCCTTACGACGAGTATTTGAAAGATCCTAAAATTGCAGAAATAAAAGAATCAATGTACTAGAATTCTTTTAAAAAACGTATTGATATGACGAAATTTACATTTAACGCTGACAATCATTCTCAACAATTTGTAAAAATTAAAGCTGAATTTAAAACAGCCTTGGATGAAACAATTCTTCAGCTTCCTGCATGGCGACCTGGTCGTTATGAATTGGCCAATTTCGCGAAAAACATGCGGGATTTTAAAGTGCTGGATGTAAATAACAAGCAAATTAAAGCAGAGAAATCTACAAAAGATCAATGGGTTATTGATACTTCTGTAACGGAGTCTATTTCTGTAGAATATTCATTCTATGCGAATACACTCAATGCTGGCTCTACTTTTTTAGACAATAATCAATTGTACGTTAATCCTGTAAATTGTTGTTTGTATTCTGAAGAGAGCGTCAATGATGAAGTTTATATAGCATTAGAAATTCCATCTTTTTGGGATGTCGCTTCTTCCATGGAAAAAATGGACAGTGGGTACAAAGTCGCGAATTTTGATGAATTTTTTGATACGCCATTTATTGCTTCTTCACAGTTACAACATGGAGAGTATGAATCAAACGGTACACTTTTTCATGTTTGGTTCAATGGAGAAGTGAAACCAGATTGGGAAAGAGTAATGCGCGATTTTAAAGCGTTTACAGATGCGCAGATTGCTCGTTTTACAGAGTTTCCAACGAAAGAATATCATTTCTTGAATCATATTTTACCGTACAAAGCATACCACGGAGTAGAGCATTCTAAATCTACGGTGATTTCTTTAGGACCATCCTTTGATGTTTTCGGACGTTTGTACAAAGAATTGTTGGGCGTCAGTTCACATGAATTGTATCATACGTGGAATGTAAAAGCGATACGACCAATTGAAATGTTTCCCTATGATTTTACAAAGGAAAACTATTCTAAATTAGGATACATTGCCGAGGGAATCACAACATACCAAGGAGATCTTTTTCTTTTGAAAAGTGGTGTTTTTAATGAGAAACAATACTTGAATGAACTAACTGCTCAATTTCAGAAGCACTTTGATAATTTTGGGAGATTCAATTATTCTGTTGCTGAGTCGTCTTTTGATACTTGGTTAGATGGATACGAAGTCGGTGCTCCTGCCCGAAAGGTTTCTATTTATACAGAAGGATGCATTCTTGCTTTTGCAATTGATGTTCGAATAAGAGTCGCAACGGATCAAAAATATGGAATTGATGAGGTCATGAAACGTTTGTACTTCAACTTTGCTTTGAAGAATAAGGGAGTGAGTGAGCAAGATTACCAACGAATGATAGAAGTTGTTGCAGAAGAATCATTTCAATCCTTTTTTGATGATTACTACAACGGCACGCGTGCTTACGAAGGATTGATCATGGATTCTCTGGAATCATTGGGGTATGATTTACACCACGAACCTTCCAAGAAATACGCTGAAGGGCGATTAGGTTTTAAATCGGTAGCAAAAGGGGAGAATGAGGTTGTTACAGCATTATATCCAAGCGGTCCTGCTGATTTAGCCCGATTGATAATTGGCGATGAAATTATTGCTGTCAACGATTTTACTTGCCAAGGCGCAATGGACAAATGGTTGAATTACTTTGACGATGATGTGAAAACAGTGACGGTTCTCAGAGGAGGTAAATTAATGAATTTCACTTTTCCAGAAGTAATGCGCAATTTCTACATGACGTATTCTATCATTGAGAACGATCAAGCAATCAAAGAACAAAAGAGAACGAGGTTGTATTGGATGAAGTGATTTTTTGCTGTGAAATTGTACAAATAAGTTAGGTTTGTTATATTTGAGAATAAATACAGTACGAATAAAGTGCACTAGTGTATTTTATTACATTGTTGTGGTGCATTTTAAAAAAAACGAGAAATGCCAATTAATATTTACATAGAAGACTCAGGAGAAAAATTGGAATGGCTCTGTGATGAAGATTGGGATTTACCAACGCAAATTGATGCTCTTGAAACTTGGCTGATGAATAAAGGGAAAACTTTAAAACCGAGTAAATATGTAGCAGATATCGGATTTGACATAAGGAAAGACGCAACAGGTGGCGGTGGAGTTTTGAACTCAGAATCAATGGCAATAATGGGAAAGATTGGAATGGATGTCTACTTCTCTGAATACCCCTCAGCGGAATAAAGAAAAAAATAATGTTTGACACTTTTGGAAACAAGGTTCGGATTAAACGAACAACAGAAACAGAAGAAAAAGGACTTGCGGATAAAGAAGGGGAAGTTTATGGACAAACAACTCCCTCAATGATGGACTTTGAAGTTATTGGAAATCTGACAGAAGATGTTGCGATAAATGTACATTTTGACAATTTAAACGAATCGTTTTGGTTCGCAGAAGACTTGATAGAACATTTAGATAATGGTCAAGGTGCTGAAATAACACTTGACGGAGTTGACAAAAAATGGACTAAAGGTGAAGACGGCGAATGGATTGAAGAAGATACAAGTCCAAAAAATAAATGGTGGGAATTTTGGAAATAGAAAAACGACACCACAATAACTAAGCATACGAACTGCCGACAGGCCAAGTTTGTATGCTTAGTTGACAACCGAGTTTACGAGCTCACCGAAGGTAAACCGTTTCAATTTCTCGAGTGTTTCAGAATATCTCTATGGGGAAAACGAACGATTCCGAGTTGGATTTCAAGTTCATTTTTTTTAAGGGCAGCCAAACACAAGACCAAGTTTATCTGTGTTATATTTATTTCCTTCCTATTCCTTTCAAGTAATCAACAAATCCATCTTCAGAAGGTGTAATCGGTTTGAAATCAATCCTTTCTCCTTTTTTATTTGCAACAAAATAGGTTGGAAATTGATTAATATTGAAATACTTGCTGTACTCATTTTTCGTGTCAGAATCGTTGTATAAATGTTAACTCCATTGTATTTGATATCAATAGATGTTTTCTTTCTACAATTGCTTAGCTAAAAAACCTCATCAACTCTTTTTTATGACTTGAAGATACTAAAACGATACTCCCATCAGACATAATCGCTTCACCTAGCTTGCCTTTTTTATATTTTACAATGTGATCTAAGTTTAAAAGATGAGATTTGTGGGTGCGTAAAAAACCAAACTCAGACAGTAAGTCTTCATAGAATTTTAGTGTTTTTGATAAGGTATATTTTTTGCCATTTTCAATGTATATAATGGTATAGTTGTTAGACGCTTCTGCTCTGACAATGTGTTTTATCATTACGACTTCAAAGCCATCCATTTGGGGTAAAACAATTTTTTGTTCTCGGTTATTAATATTTTTAATGTTGTCGGCTAGAACTTTTGTATTGATACTTTCAATATTATTTTGTTTTTTAGCTACAATTTTATCAACGGCTAATACTAATTCTTCAATATCTATTGGTTTTAATAAATAAGATGATGCAGATAGATTTATAGCTTTAATGGCATAATCACTAAAAGCAGTAATGAAAATGACCTCAAAATGTATGTTGTCAATCTTTTCTAATAAATCAAATCCATTTCCAAAGGGCATTTCAATGTCTAAAAATACAATGTCTGGATTGTATTTTTTGATTAATTTTTCGCCATCAACTATATGTTCAGCTTCTCCAACTAATTTAATGTTTTTGCAATAAGATGCTATGTAATTACGTAGTATTTCTCTACTTACAATCTCATCTTCAACTAATATTGCTGTTAATTTTTCCATTATTAATGTAATTTTACATAAACTTTTGTTCCAGATTCTTTGGTAGGACTATAGTCTTGAATATCAATTTCTAATTTAGTTTTAAATAGATTTCTAATCAGTTCTAACCTGCTTTCAATATTTTTTATACCAGTAGATTTCATTTTTTTTTGGTTAGTCGTTTTCATTTTTTTTGATGCTTTTCTACCTATCCCATTGTCTGAGATTACGATTTCAATGTGGTTCTTTTTTTGCGTGAAGGTAATCCATAAATGGCCTTTTTCTGCTTTATATCTTAGGCCGTGCCAGATGGAATTTTCAATAAAAGGCTGTAATAACATAGGTGGAATTTGATATTCATCTAGATTTATTTTTGGATCAACGATAAATGAATAATCAAAATGGCTACTAAATCTAAAATGCTCAAGGTTTAAATAGAGTTTTAAAATTTCAATTTCTTTAGCTAAAGGAATAAAATCTTGTTGTGAATACTCTAACACTTTACGTATTAATTTAGAAAATTCAGATAAATATTTATTGGCAGAGCGTTCATCTTTTTTAGCTATAAAACTATTTACGGAATTTAACGAATTAAAAATAAAATGAGGGTTCATTTGGCTTCTCAATGACTTTAATTGCAGTAATTTATTGTTTTTTTGTTGCTGTTTCCTGCTTCTAATTAAAAAAAACATTAATAAGCCAATAATTAGCAGTCCTCCTGTTAATATAAAGGTTGTAGTTTTTTGATTTTCAATAGTTTGACTGTCTAGTTCTTGTTCTCTCTCTAAAAAAGCAATCATCTTCTCATTTAAATCCCTATCTTTTTCCATTAATAATAATTTATTCTCAGACAGTTTTAAATCCTGAATTTTTGATGATTGGATCAATTCACTTTTATGTTTATTGATTAAGAATGAATCTAATAATTTCTCATATTTTTGATGCTCAATTTTAGCTTGCTCCGGTAATCCATTTTCTTGATAGACTTTCGCTAAGGTTTTTATGAAATTAATTTTTTCAATTGAGTTTTCTTCATTTTCAACAATTTCTATATTTAAATTCAGTAATTCTAAAGCTTTTTCTTGTTCTCCTTGTTTTAGGTATTCGTTTGATAAGTTGATTGAATTTGTAAACATTGAATTTGAATTCCCTCTATTTATATTATAGTCAAAAGCTTGTTGTTGAATTTTAATTTCAGAATTAAAATCCTTGTTTTGCTTATATAATTCGGTTAATAAATCAAAAGATTGGTTGGCTAAAGCATCTTTATTTGCTGAATTTGCTAATTGTTCTGCTTCTTTAAATAATAATTCAGCTTTACTAATTTCACTGTAATTCCAAGCAATTCTACCTAATCCAATAGTTTAGCCCCCAATAAGTTCGGAGTGTTCTTTTAAATTTCATAATACTACAT
>CAYLWS010000030.1:0-32906 GCA_964387525.1 uncultured Fluviicola sp. | reverse complement strand
TGATATAAATGTTAATTTTAAAAGAAAATGGGGTTTGTGCGCAGACTCCCGTTGTATGCAATAGACCATGAATAACAATACTCATCTAAAAATTATCCGTCTCACATTAATGCTCGCTGTAGTACTTCTGCCCATTACACATGCTAAGGCACAACATGACACTTTGCGCGGGTATTATCCCGATGGTACACTTAAGTATGAGCAAGTCAAACTGGACAACATTAGAGACGGTCATTACAAACGTTGGTTTCCAAACGGCACACTAATGATGCATACGAATTGGGTAAAGGACCAGCAACAAGGCGTTCAGCTACACTATTATCAAAGTGGCAAACTTCAGGCCCGATACATCTATAAAAAAGGCAATCCGACTCTTATGCGTCATTACCACGAAAATGGAAGAAGAATGGGCATTTCAAGAACAAATGGATGTATCATTCGCGAAAAAGAATGGACAAGTGATGGCAGAATTTTAAGAAAAATAAAGAGCAAAGGAGAAGTGAGTTGTATCGGTTCCTTAGAATTATTGTCAGACTCACTGCAAGAATCATCTCTAGAATGTTACTGTGGAAACATTCGGATGAAATCGGAAAACGGTAAATACTTCGAACCAGATGGGAGTGAGAATAAAAGGAAAGTTAGATTCAAAAAAATTATCTATTTCGAAGATGGAACAAAGAAGTATGAATCAAAATTTGCCCATGGAAAAGGATATGAGAGAGAATGGAATAGTGAAGGTGATTTAATCAAAGACGAAACGCTATGAAATTACTGCATACAACAATGGCTATAAAGCATAGGCCTAACCAACCAAACCGTTCCTACGCTTCATAGCCGAGACCGTTAGCGTCTATTCAAAAAATGAAAAAGATCTATAAAATACTAATGTCATCAATATTCATAATCTTAGGTTGGTTTATGATAGGCTATGGATTTACTATTAAAACAGGACACCCCATTAACACGATTGTTTTTCTATCTGGATTTTTACTATTTGTTTTTGGAATTGTATGGTTAGTAATTTCACTTAATTCTAAACCTGAAAAATGATAGATACAACTGGCTATACATAGTTTGCAATCAAACCTGAAAATATGATTGTATAAAGAACGTTTACAACTCTACAGAACATGGAATACCTCCATCAGCTGACGTTTAATGATTATAACACAGGCTGGCAATAGGCTCTATTCTTCGTTTAATAAGTTAAGTATAAGAATCTTTCCTATCTTCGGAAAAACAATTTCACACGGAAGCTATGCCTACGCCTAGCGCAGTCCGTTGTACTTAATGAAATACAAATGTTAGAAACAGAAAGATTAATAATAAGACCTATTACTACGACCGATAATAAACAGATTTTTAATTATCGATCAGACTCTGAAACAAATAAGTACCAAGGATTTGTACCATTGGTTCTGAGCGAAGTTGACAAGTGGATTAAAAAAAATCCAGTAAAAATCAATCAACCAGAATCTTGGTTTCAGCTTGTTATAATAGAAAAACAATCAAATCAATTAATTGGAGATGTAGGTATCCATTTTATTGGAGATGACGGGTTCCAATGTGAACTGGGCTGTACATTAAGTAAAGAACAACAAGGAAAAGGCTTTGCGACTGAAGCAATGAAAGTTACAATTGATTATTTATTTAATTCTCTGAATAAACATAGAATAATAGGGGCACTTGACCCAAAAAACAACGATTCTATTCGTCTTTTAGAAAGGTTGAATTTTAGAAAAGAAGCCCACTTTAAAGAAAGTCTTTTGATAGATAGAGAATGGATTGATGATGTTATATACGGTCTATTAAAAAGTGAATGGAAATAAGAACACATTGAATGGAATATACAAAAAAGATGAATTTAAGTATAAAAACCGTTTGCTAATAATTATTCAATAACTTCATTTAAGTGTAGGGTTGAGTTTCTGCAAAAATTAAGTATTTCTCATAACTTCTTTTATTATGGTTATTGTTTCCCTTCATATAATGTTATACTTTTAACAAAATATTTAAGCTCAGTTAAAACACATGAATTTTGAACGTTAACGTTAATCTAAAAAGAAAACAGTAATGAAAAAGTATCTACTTTTAATGTTTGTAATTGTTTGGGGAATAACACTTAATTTTGTTTTTGCTCAAAAACTAAAACCTTATTTTGATAAAGAAGAATATAAAGAATTACTCTATATTTCTGCCAAAACAAATACTCCCGATAGTGTTGTTTTCAATATTACAGCACCAGAGCATCATAAATTGATTTACAGGTCAAATGTTATCGGATTAGATAATCGGTGGGATTTGTGGGTAAACAATGAGCATACAATTGCTGTTGTCAGTATTCGGGGAACAACCGAAAAAACTGAAAGTTCATTGGAAAACCTATATGCTGCTATGGTATCAGCTAGGGGTGAACTTGTATTAAGTAAAACAGATACTTTCAAATACTGTCTAGTTCCTGACAATAAAGCGGCTGTACATGTTGGATGGCTTCTAAGTATGGCTTCTTTGTCGAAAGATATTGTTCCCAAAATAGATTCATTGTATAAATCTGGAGTTAAGGATGTAATTCTAATGGGCCATAGTCAAGGTGGTGCCATTAATTATTTACTAACGGCATATTTATATAGTCTTCAACAACAAAATGTTTTACCAAAGGATATACGATTTAAAACATATTGTAGTGCGGCTCCAAAACCTGGTAATTTGTATTTTGCATATTATTTTGAAAACATTACTAATAATTGGGCATTTAATGTAGTAAATTCCGCGGATTGGGTTCCTGAAACACCAATTTCAATCCAAACATTAAATGATTTTAATGAAACTAACCTATTTAAAACTTCTAAAATTCAAATTAAAAAACTCAAATTTCCAAAAAATATTCTTCTAAAAAGTATTTATAATAAACTCGATAAGCCGACAAAAAAAGCACAACAGAGATATGAAAAATATTTGGGAGAAATGACGTCAAAAATAATTTGTCAAAAATTACCAGGATTCTCACCACCTGAATATTTTGAGAGTAATAACTATGTTAGAACCGGCTATACAATAATACTATATGCAAATGATAAATATTTCATGAAATTTCCCAAAAGTAGTCCGAACATTTCGATACATCATAATTTTAATGCATATTTATATTTACTTAAATATTTATAGATCAAAATGACTATTACATGCAACAGTAATATTCCATTAAATTAAGTTATACTGAATCCACTCTAAAGAAAACATTACTTCGGCTAAACAATCATTCTTTATTCTCCAAAACATTCTCTAAAGCATTAAAAGCAACATCAATCGAAGAGATATTTTCATAAATCACCCTCAATCTGTCATTTTTCTCACTCAATTTCATTTCTGTTGGATGTTTCTGCATATAATTCAACACTTGAGTGAAAACAGGAGATTCATAAAACTTAGATTGTGGATTTTTAATGAAATACCCAATCATTTTATTGGATTTCAGTACTAATTTTTCAATGCCCAATTCTTCTGCAAGCCATCTTAACTTAAACGATTGAAATAATTCTTCAACTTGTGTCGGAACAGATCCAAAACGGTCAATTAATTCTTTCTCAAACTCCATTAATTCTTCTTCTGTTTTCAATGCATCCATTTGTTGGTATACACTTAAACGTTCTGCAACATTATTGATGTAGTCATCAGGAATTCGAACTTCTAAATCCGTTTCTAAAATGCAATCTTTCACAAAATGATTCAAGTCATCTGTATTTCTTTCTTCAAATAAATCTTTGAATTCACTCTCTTTCAGTTCATCCATTGCTTCATTGAGAATTTTTTGATACATCTCAAATCCAATGTCAGAAATAAAACCACTTTGTTCACCGCCCAACATATTTCCAGCTCCACGAATGTCTAGATCTTTCATCGCTATATTGAAACCGGATCCTAAATCTGAGAATTGAACCAGTGCCTCTAACCTTTTCCGTGCTTCATTTGTTATTACACTTGTTGGTGGAGCAATTAAGTAACAAAAAGCTTTCTTATTAGAACGGCCAACACGACCTCTTAATTGGTGTAAATCACTGATTCCAAAATTTTGTGCATTGTTGATGATGATTGTATTTGCATTGGAAATATCAATTCCAGATTCAATTATCGTTGTTGCGAGTAAAACATCGTATTCATGGTTGATGAAACCCATCATTATTTTCTCCAATGCTTTCCCATCCATTTGTCCATGTCCAATTGCAACACGAACACCCGGGCACAATCGTTGAATCATTCCAGATACCTCTTGAATATTCTGCAAACGGTTATGCACAAAAAATACTTGTCCACCTCGACTGACTTCATACGCTATTGCATCTCGAATAATTTCTTCGTTGAAAGGAACTATTTCTGTTAAAACAGGTTGTCTATTCGGGGGGGGAGTATTGATTATACTCAAATCTCGAGCACCCATCAGTGAAAATTGTAAAGTTCTCGGAATTGGAGTAGCCGTTAGCGTTAAGGTATCGACAGTTGCACGAAGCGTTTTCAATTTATCTTTGACAGAAACACCAAATTTTTGTTCCTCATCGATGATCATTAATCCTAAATCTTTGAATTTTACTCGTTCAGCAACAATGGCATGAGTTCCGATGAGAATGTCAATTTCTCCAGCTGCTAATTTTTTCAAAGTAGCCGTAATTTCTTTCGAAGATTTAAAACGATTGATGTAATCAACGGTACACGGAAAATCTTTTAATCTTTCTTTGAAGCTACGAAAATGCTGTAAAGAAAGAATAGTCGTTGGTACCAATATCGCAACTTGTTTACTGTCTGAGACAGCTTTAAATGCAGCTCGAATGGCAATTTCAGTTTTTCCAAAACCAACATCACCACAAATTAAACGATCCATTGGAGTTTTTGATTCCATGTCCTCTTTCACTGCAATGGTAGATTTCAGTTGATCGGGAGTATCTTCAAACATAAAAGATGCCTCCAATTCATTCTGTAAATATGAATCTGGGCTGAAAGCAAAACCCGGCAAACTTTTTCGTTTTGCGTACAACTGAATTAAATCAAAGGCCAATTCTTTGATTTTTTTCTTGGTTTTATTTTTAAGTTTTGTCCAAGTTTGAGAACCTAATTTATTCGTTTTAGGGACAGAACCGTCTTTTCCTGTAAATTTTGAAATTCGATGCAAAGAATGAATTCCAACATATAAAACATCGTTGTCTTTGTAAATTAAACGAATGGCTTCTTGCGGTTTTCCATTTACATCAATGGTTTCTAGTCCAGAGAATTTTCCAATTCCATGGTCGATGTGTGTTACGTAATCTCCTGCTTGAAGATTGTATAACTCCTTCAACGTTAGAGCTTGTTTTGCTTGACGAAAACCTTCTTTCAATCGAAAACGATGGTAACGTTCAAACAATTGATGATCCGTAAAACAAACCATTTTATTCTCTGGAGAGATAAACCCTTCGTGTAAAGAAATCGGAATTGGACTAAATTCAACTTCCTTTTCTATGTCTGCAAAAATTTGAGATAAACGCTCAATTTGTTTCGGTTGGTTGGAGAAAATTAAGTTAGAAAACTCCTTTTTTTTCCGCTGAACTAAATCTTCCGCAAGTAAGTCAAAGTTCTTATTGAAACTCGGTTGAGGTTTGAAGTTAAATTGAATTTTTTCTGTAGACGTAAAATGAATGGCCGTTCCAATTTCTACAGTAGAATGTTTTTCAATGATTGTTTTTATTTCAGTGTCGTGGACAAATAATTCTGAAGGAATGGTTGGAGTTGTTACTGTATTAAGTGTGTCAAAAACTTTTACGGCCTTTTTGTATTCTTTCTCTATGACATCAATTGTTTTTTCTACCGAAGAAATCCAAAGTGTTGCAGTTTCACCGATAAAACTAAAAAAAGAAGCGTTTCCTTCTTGAATTATTTTCCCTTGAATGTTAGGGACAATATTGAAGTGTTTATGCGTATTGATGGAGAGTTGTGTGCTTGCATCGAAAGTTCGAATAGATTCTACTTCATCGCCAAAAAATTCTATTCTAAACGGATGGTCATTGGAGAAAGAGAAAACATCGACAATTCCACCACGTATAGAAAACTGTCCTGGTTCGTAAACAAAATCCACTCGATCAAAACCAACCTCCATTAAGGTTTCGTTGATAAAATCGATGGAGTAATCTTTATTTACTTCCACTTTTAAAGTGCTTTTAGCAAGCATTTTTTTAGTAGGAACTTTCTCAATCAATGCTTTTGGATAGGTGACGACCCAAGTATTTTTTTGTTTGGCAATTTTATCCAAAACCTCAGCTCTTGCGACAACATTTGCATTGTCAACAACTTCTGTTTCATACGGAATTCTGTAAGAAGCAGGGAAAAATAAAATGGTGTTATTATCAGGAAATAAACCTTCTAAATCATTTAAGAAATAGGCAGCTTGTTCTTTATCTTCAAGAATAAAGACGTGGTTTCCGGGAACTTGCTGTGCAACTGCAGAAGAAGAAATAGAATAGGACGAACCGACTAAACCTTGCCAATTGATTTTTACACCAATTTTTTGGAGAAGTTGCGCCGTTTTTCCAACTTGTTCAAGTTCTGAAAATGATTTTTTTAGGAGTTGAACATTCATTGAAATTATTTCATATAGCTCATTGCTTGTTCAACCATTGCTTTAGATCCTACGAAAAATGGAATACGTTGATGTAATTTTCCGGGTTTTAAATCCATAACATTTTCAAAACCAGTCGTTGCAACGCCACCAGCTTGTTCTGCAATAAACGCCAAAGGATTACATTCGTACAACAACCTTAAATGTCCATTTGGAGCCACTTCTGTTGCAGGGTAGATGTAAATACCACCTTTGATTAAATTTCGATGAAAATCTGCCACCAAAGAGCCAATGTAACGTCCTGAGTAAGGTCTTTTTTGTCCTTCAGGTGTTTGTTGACACTCTTTTTCTATGTATTCTTTGATTCCAGGATTACACTTGTTGACATTCCCTTCGTTCATAGAATATATTCGACCTGTTTCAGGTATTTTCATGTTAGGGTGAGAAAGGCAAAATTCACCAATGTATGGATCTAAAGTAAAACCATTTACACCATTTCCAGTAGTGTAGACCAACATTGTTGAAGAACCGTAAAGCACGTAACCAGCGGCAATTTGTTTATTCCCTTCTTGGAGCATATCCTCAAGTGTTGCAGAGGTTCCTTTTTCACTTGTTCTTCTGTATATTGAAAATATTGTACCGATAGAAACATTGACATCAATATTTGATGAACCGTCTAATGGATCAAAAAGAACAACGTATTTTCCGTCTTTAGAAAATTGAGTTTCAAATGGCATAAAATCATCATTCTCTTCAGAAGCAATTCCACAAACTTCACCACCAGCTTTAAACATATTGATGAATGCAATATCTGCAATAACATCTAATTTTTGTTGTTCCTCTCCTTGAATGTTTGTATTTCCTTGTGCACCAAGAAAATTCTCCAACAAACCAGCTCTACGAACATCATTACTAACTACTTTTGAAGCAATTGCAATGTCGCTCAATAAACGAGAAAGTTCACCAGAAGCA
Organism: uncultured Fluviicola sp.; assembly: GCA_964387525.1. GTDB lineage: Bacteria > Bacteroidota > Bacteroidia > Flavobacteriales_D > Crocinitomicaceae > UBA4466. Next base: position 25,354 of record CAYLWS010000030.1, on the reverse strand, counting down.
TATTTAAAGTCAGATTGTCTATCCATGATGAATTCATGGAGTGTTGTTAAAATTGCCATTTTTAGAATGTTTTGTACAAATATAGAAATTTCAAACGGGTTAGCTCGTTAAATCAATAAAGCGATTTATTAAAGTTCTTTTATATTAACCAAAAAAGAGAAATTACAAAATAGCGAAGTGTTTTAGCAAAAAGCATTGTAAAGAAAAGAGGAATGAATTTTACACGAAAAAAGCCTAAGAAAATAGTAAGTGGATCACCGATGAAAGGTAGCCAAGTAAGTAACCCCATCCATACACCATATTTTTCGATGTTTCTTTTTATTCGATTAAATTTTTCTTTATTCTTAAAGTATTTCTCCAAAGATTTTACTTTCCCAAGTGTCCCAAGAATATAGTTTGTAACTCCACCGAGTGTATTCCCAAGAGAAGCTAAACCCCAAGAAATGTATGGATCATATCCCGCAATTAAAAAACCGATGAGTATTGCTTCTGAAGCCAGTGGTATTATCGTTGCGGCGATAAAGCAAGCTAAGAATAAACCGATGTAACCGTATTGAATATAATCCATAAAAAAACCGAGAAGCAAATGCTCCTCGGTTTTAAAATTAATCTAATTTCTTAGATAAATAATTATTTGATCACAACTCTTTCTACGAAAGAACCATTCTCATTGTAAACTTTCACGATGTAAACACCTGTTCCGTTTGCAGATAAATCAATTTTAGTTGAAGTTGAAGCAGTTGTTGAATAAACTTTTTCACCTACTAAATTGTAAACTTCAATTGAGTTTGTAGTATTGTTATCGTTTGAAACAGTAACAATTCCTTCTGAAGGATTAGGGAAAATAGAAACACCTTCTAAGTTGTTTTCATCTAAACCAATTGTTGGATTAAAATTCAAACGTACCATAGGAGTATTTGTAGAGTAAAACCATGTATCCGATTCATCTTTAAAGAAAGAAGTTTGAATGTCAGAAGTACCAGCAGTTTTAATAACTAAGTCATTTGTAGCTTCACCGTCACCATCAGATCCAACAACAACTAAATAAGTCAATTGAGCATTTGTTAAATTTACCCATGAATACAATTCTAAAGTAACTGTTCCAGTTAAATCAGCAGCAGTTACTTCATAGTAATCAGAAGCACCTTCTTCAACAAAGTTACCGTCAGTATCTATTGAATAGATTTTAGCGTAAATAAAAGTTCCGACGTTTGTTGTACTATGTAATTGTACATCTACAGCTCTAACTTGAATATCTGACCAGATATCAAAATAGTTACCCGCTTCAAAAGCTTTACCTTGGTTCGATTGCTGTCCATCAGCTACATTATTGTCTCTAGCATAAATTAAATCAGTTACTTCAAAAGTAATATCACTTAACATGTTATTTGCAGGAACATCATCTGTAGCTGTTTGAGTAATTGTTCTAGTTACTGTGTGAGAACCAACAGTTGCAGCAGGTGTATATCCTGTAGCTAAGAATATAGAATCTTTAGCACCAGATGCAATCGTAGTACCAGTTGCACTAGAACCAGTAAATGTAGCACCACCATCAACAGAAATATTCAACTGTACTTCATTTTGATCGTTAATTCCACCATTGAATACATTTGCAGAAAAATCAATTGCTGTAACTTGAGAAGTAGGAATCATATAGTAATTTAATCCGTCAGAACCCCAGTAGTTTGAAGTAACTTCAATGTCATTATCAGGGTTTGTAACGATTTTAACATCATCAATATACCATCCATAAGCTACCCATACATTTGCATTCGTTGCTTGTGAAGGGAAATTTGTTGTCCATGAAAAACGAATCAATAAAGTTTGAGCCGAAGTGTTATCAAGAAATGGAGCTAAATTAATAGAAATGTTTTCAGGGTTTCCGTATGCTGAACCTCCAGAGTTAGATAATACTGAATAATCTAGGTTATTTCTAACTGTTGTCCACGTAGTTCCTCCGTCTGTACTGATTTGAACCTCTTGTAAATCATTGAAACGAGCACCAAATTCTTGGTATTGTAAAGTAACATCTGAAGTGTTTGATGCATTTAAAGGTAAATTAACAACATCAATTACAGTAGCAGTAGTCATTGTGTAAGTTACGCCTAAAGCTTGTGAAGCAGGAGTAGCTGTTGGATTCCCATTACTTAATTCAGCAAAATTTCCGCCTGAAGCAGATGTGATACCTGTAGTTGACCACCAACCGTCAGAAGTTGCATCAATTGACCAACCGAATTCCGCTCCGCCAGTTTGACCACTGTTATCTACAGTCCAATCTGCAGGAGTATCAAAGTTGTTGTTCCAAATTTCAACACCCAATGCTTTTGGAGCAAAAGTAGCTGAAGTTGCAACTTCATTTTGTTGTAAATCATTCATTGAGTATGCTTTTGTTTCCTGGGCGTTAGCAGAGGCCAACATTCCTAAGAAAAGAGCACTTAAGTAAATTTTTTTCATAGTTGATATTTATATAAGATTAATAATCTCAAAAGTACAAAATTTTTCTCATAAATTGGATACCAATAACACAATGAAAACTACCTGTCACGTAGAAATGGAAGTGTTTTTCGTGTTTGGAGTAAATTTTCTTTGGAAATTATAGATGTTTCCGCTTTTTGGATGTGATCTTCGAATTGTTTTTTTTCACCTAAAGCATCTATAATACTTGAATGCCCGTTGTAGTGATATTTATTTTCATCTTCACCAATTCGATTGACTCCAACAACATAGCACTGGTTTTCAATCGCACGAGCCATCAATAAGGTGTCCCAATGTAAAATTCTTTTTTCGGGCCAATTTGCAACGTAAAGAATTATATCATAAGCTGGTTGGCCGTTTTCGTCAAGATTATTTCGAATAATTTCTGGAAAACGAAGGTCGTAACAGATTTGTAATTGAATTTTCCACCCATTGTATTCAACAATTTTTTCATTTTTACCAGCAGTAAAGAATTGATCTTCACCAGCCAATCCAAAAGACTTTCTCTTATCATAGTATTCAACTCTACCCGTAGGGTAAACAAAAACTCCTCGGTTAAAATATTTTCCTTTGTCATTGATGATAAGAGAAGTGTATACGGCAGCATTTTTTTCTTTACTGGTTTTTATTAACCAGTTTACACTTGGACTGTCGTTCCAATTTTCACCCAAATCTTTCACATTCATACTGAAGCCAGTCTGAAACATCTCTGGCAATACAATTAAATCAGTTTCAACAGTCAATAATTGTTCTTCATATTTCTTAAAATTAGCTTCTTTGTTTTGCCAAACCTGATTAATTTGAACAAGTGTAATTCTTAGATTTTGCATAATAATTCAGTTGCAGAGATTAGTGTTTCATTGTTCTTTGCGAAACAGAAACGAATAATTTTATTGTCCTTTTTAGAATGATTGAAAACAGAAATTGGAATTGCAGCAACACCATGTTTCGTGGTTAAATCTTTGCAAAAGTCAACATCATTTTTAGTAGAAATTTCACTGTAATCAACAGTTTGAAAATAAGTTCCTTCACATGGAAGTAACTGAAATTTAGAATCTGACATCAAATCCCGAAACAAGTCTCTTTTTTCTTGGTAAAATTTTCCTAAATTCTTCACAGAAGTTTGCGCTAAATATTCAGAAAGAGTTGCTTGAGCGACACTGTTTACACTAAAAACATTGAATTGATGAACTTTTTTAATTTCCACCATTAAATTGTTTGGAGCAATTAAATAACCCATTTTCCAACCCGTTATATGGAATGTCTTCCCAAAAGATGAAGTAATAATTGTTCTATCGTGTAGCTTTGGACGAGAATGGATGGAAATATGTTTTTGTTCAAAAGTGATGAATTCATACACTTCATCGGATAATAATAATGTCTGCGGATTTTTTTCGAGAATATTTTCTAGCTGATCAACGTCATTTTTATTCCAAACTCTACCTGAAGGATTGTGTGGATTATTCGTTATGATCATTTTTGTTTTCTTCGAAAAAGCAGCTTCTATTTTTTCCCAATCTGGAAGGAATTCGTTGTTTAATTGAACATGAATTGGTTTTCCTCCCGCAAGAATTACAGCAGGTGCGTAACAATCATAACTTGGGTCAAGGATAATTACTTCATCGCCGTTTTCAACAAGCGCAAGAATTGTAGAAAAAATTGCTTGTGTTGCTCCCGCAGTAATTAAAACTTCTTCTTGCGATTCAACTTTTCTATTGTACTCATTCTTTATCAATTGAGAAACTTGATCAATCAATGCAGGAGAACCTGTCATTGGCAAATATTGATGTACGTTTTCAGTCGATTTTTGCTGAAGAATTGTCGCAATAAGTGGGTCGATTGGAAAATTAGGAAATCCTTGTGAAAGGTTTATTGCGTTATGTTCATTCGCAAGTTGAGACATCACTGTAAAAATAGTGGTGCCTATGTGGGGAAGTTTAGAGCGCATATTTTTTTAGCTAAAAATACGGAAAAAGAATGAAGTTTTACTTCTTTTCTCGAGGTCCTCTTTTATAGATTACTAATCCATTTAAGAAATTTCTAAGAATTTGATCTTGGCACTCCATATACTTAGGATGATCTTCTTTTCGAAAAAAAGCTCCTAGCTCACTTTTACTGATTTTAAAATCTACTAATTTTAGAATTTCTACAATTTCATCGTCTCTTAATTGTAGGGCAACTCTAAGTTTTTTAAAGATATCGTTATTTGTTAATGCCATTTTGTTTTTTTTATTCAATTATAAAATCTTCTTTTTCTTCTTGTTCCGCTTCTTTTTTCATTTTATCCAACCAACGGTTCACTTTTGTGTCTTTTTTAGGTGGTTTTTGTTCAATGATTGTATCGGCAGCTTTTATTGGGTCGAAATCTACAGATATTTCTTCTTTAGGTCCCTTTTCTTTTATAAATTCATGTACCGTTGTATCGTTTTTAAATAGACCAAATTCCGTTTTTAAAATAGATTTAGCATTTTGTTTTTCTTCTTCTCTTTTTTCTTGTGCTATTTCTTTTTTTGATTCCCTGTCCCAGACGATAGTCGGATTATTTAAATCCCCATACATTCTCATAAAAACTCTAAAACCAGTTCCGTCATCTTCAATTTCACCAAACTCACTGACTTGTTTCTTTTTTAAATCTCTAAATCGAAACCCAAAACGATAATCGATTTTATTGGTAAAAGTATGTTTTCCTGAAACTTCGATGTTGATCGCTGAAGAATTGATTGACATAGAAGGGAGTATTAATACACCGTTTTTAATAATGATAGTGTTTTTCAATTGATCGAATTTTAAATCCTTCAAACGGTTACCAAAATCATTGATATTTTCCTTGCCTAAAATACTTTTCAGATTGGAAGTTTTCAGACTTTCAATAATGGTAGAAAATGTTTTTAAGTTTTTGAGGCGACCGTTGTCTATTTGAATACCAATTTCTGATTCTATTGCACTAGAAATAATTCCTGATCTAAGGTCAAATGGCGCATCAAATTTCACGCTTGCAATTGCAACACCTTCAATGTTTTCACTTGTTATCACTTCTTGTTTAAAATTATCCCATTCTTTAAATAGTTTTTGAAAAGATATATTCTTTGAAGCAATTTTACTGGATATGTAGAATATTTCTGGACTTTTCTCTTGAATGGAAACAGAACCTTTAATTCTAGCTCCACCATTTTCAAGTGCAATTTTAGGAAAGTGAATTGAGCGACCATTGACCATCATATTTCCACTTATTTTGGAGAAAACATGCTTTTCATAATGGAGCTCATTTACTTCAAGAAACACGGAACCACCAATTTCGTTATTCAATATATAAGCACGTTCATTTCTGTTTTTTTCTTTCTTTGTTTCCGTTCCAAGGTCTTGAAGAATGATTTTATTGCTTTTTATATTTAGTCGGCCATCCAATTTTCCTTTTCCTTTAAAATATGGAATTATTTCATTTAAAACACCGTTTATCTGAAAATCTGATTGCCCAATTTTTAGAGAAATATCGTCCATTCCAACCGCATTATTTCTTAGATAAACTTTCCCGTTGATGGACTTAAAAACACGTTTATCAGCGTTAAGTTTTACAAGAACTTCTTTTAAATTAAGTTCACCTTCGATTGTAGAAATGTTAAAATCCATTTCACCATTTTTCGTTGGCTTTCCTTGTACAAGAAATGAAGACCGTATTTTTACTTGACCGTTTAATTTTTCAATTGCAGGATGTGGAAACAATGAATGAAGAATGTTTAAATCGATCAGACCATCCGCATTTCCTTTAAAAATAGGTTCTTTGAATTGAGTTAAAGTTAAATTTCCTTTGAAAGGCCCTCCGGTTGTTTTAAAAGATATGTTTTTGAGTTCTAAGCGTTCTTTTTTTGCACCATTAGCATTTGAGTACGAACCTTCCACTTTTATTTTTTGCATGGAAATTTTAGTGTTAGGAATGTGTAAATTCCCATTTACAATTCCGAAAGAGCAATTAATTTTAAGGGGCATTTTTTCACCACTTTCTTTGGAAAGATCTAAGTTAAATTTCAACACACCTTGACCTTCTAATTGTTGAACACTATTTAATTGTTTAAGAGCGAGTTTGTTCGCTGCATCTTTAATGTTAAGGTTTTTTCCTTTGAGGTGAAATTCAAATCCATTAGTATTGACTTCTCCACTAAAAATAAAAGGTAAATCTGAAATAAATATAGTGGATTCAGGAATAGAAACACTGTTGGAATCTTTGTTGACGTTTACTTCTACTTTTAGTTCAGCAGGTTGATTAGAAACAAGTGGAATCTCTCCGCTTTGTGCGTTTACAATGAGTATTTTAGCCGTAGTTTTAGTTGTAAAAATTGAAGAATGAAACGAGCCTTCTAACTTCATTTCATGGATAAGAGTTTGATAAATCTGGTGCGTAGACTGATTAATGTACGCAAAGTTAAAGCCCTCAAAAGTTACTGCTTCTAAGTTGATGTCAAAAGGACTTTGAACTGTAGTGTCCTCTTTTTGGCGTAGAATATCGTAGTTATTCATCCCCAATTCATCCACTTTCATTTTGAATGTTCCTTGGTTTATTTCGATAAATTTTACGTTGTAGTTTTCATTCCAAAGATCAATAGGATTAAACTTAAATCTAATTTTTTTTGCGAAAAGTAAAGTATCTAATTCCGTAGCATTCGAAGTACTGTCTTGAATAAAAACGTGGTCAAAATCGACTGATAAATTTGGAAAAGAGCCCCAGAATGCAAGATCTACTTTCGTTACTTCAACTTTGGTTTTTAAGTGCTTATTCAATTCTGAAACTACAACACCGCAAATATCATCTTTAAATATATAGAGCATTAAAGTGATCAGCAAGACAATACTAGCGAGTATTCCTGCAGACCATTTTAAAAATTTAAAGATACGTTTTTTAGACATGAAGCAAATATAAAGTAGAATGCCTGTGCTTTTAGCATGTATTGATATACTTATGAACGAAAAAATGTTGGATTTGGTACTCTTACACTTCTTATTTCAAATGGAATTGTGGATTTTTTTTGTTTTAAACCTTTAAGGTCTAAGGCCTTTATTTAATTAAAAATGAAAAACAACAGCATAATATGCTTTGTGTCAATTGATTATATCTTTGCTCTGTAGTAAGACATTTGAAAACCTAAGAGCTTGAAGGTTTAGGATTTTTCGTTTAAATAAAAACCACCTATGACGTTCCGCAACTCATTTGTTTCTATTATCTTTGTTATCGATTTAAAATTAAAAAAATGAGTTTACTTACAGTCGGTTCTGTTGCTTTTGATGCAATTGAAACCCCATTTGGAAAGACAGATAAAATTATTGGTGGAGCAGGAACATACATTGCTTTAGCTTCAGCATTTTACAATGTCGATCAAAAAATTGTATCAGTTGTTGGAGAAGATTTCCCTAAAGAAATGCTTGATCAATTGACTTCAAGAAAAGTTGATTTAGAAGGTTTACAGATTAAACAAGGTGAAAAAACATTTTTTTGGTCTGGGAAATACCACAATGACATGAATTCTCGAGATACGTTAATCACAGAATTAAATGTTTTGGAAAATTTTGATCCAATTATTCCAGAAAGTTATCAAGGTGTTGAATATTTAATGCTTGGGAATTTAAGCCCACAAGTTCAAAGTACAGTTATTGAACGTTTGAATAAGCGCCCGAAATTAGTTGCAATGGATACCATGAATTTTTGGATGGATATTGCAATGGATGATTTGAAAAAAACCATTTCTATGGTTGATTTGTTGATTATTAATGACGAAGAAGCAAGACAACTTTCTGGAGAATATTCTTTGGTAAAAGCATCTAAAGTTATTCGTGAAATGGGACCTAAATTTTTAATTATTAAAAAAGGGGAACATGGAGCATTATTATTCAATGAAGATAAATTGTTCTACGCACCAGCTTTACCATTGGAAGAAGTTTTTGATCCAACTGGAGCAGGTGACACTTTTGCAGGTGGTTTTATGGGGTATATTGCAAGTACGAATGATTTCTCTTTTGAAAACATGAAACGTGCAATCATTAACGGTTCTGCATTGGCTTCTTTCTGTTGTGAAAAATTTGGAACAGAACGCTTAACAACAATTACAGAACAAGACTTAACAAATAGAATTGCAGAGTTTGTTGCTCTTGCTGATTTTAACATTGAACAAGGAGTCGCTTAATTTTAAACGACTTTTTATCCAAAACTTTTTACGATTATGAATTTTATAGAGAAAATTAAAGAATTTGTTGAACATCAAGAACCTCTTAAAGTTGGAAGAGATGTGAACGAATTAAGAACAAAATTTGAAGATTATCTTTTGGAAGAAGAGCGAAAAGCACAAGTTGCCGTTCTTGAAGCAGAGGATAGCAAAGATTCTGAATTGATCAATAAAGTAGCTGAAACTACCAAAAACACATTGACGGAATTAGCTCTTCTTAAAGATAATTTCTATGAAGCTTATACTGTTTTTAAAGATAGACGAAAGGCCGTTTCAGATGAAAAATCTGCCAACGAAAAACAAAATCTATCGGATAAAACGGCATTAATAAATCGTTTGAGAGAAACCGTAACTTCTGAAGAAAACATTAGTTCTGCTTTTGTTTCTTTGAAAGAGATTCAAGAGAAATGGAAAGCAATTGGTGATATTCCACGTGAAAAAAGAAATGATATTCAGGTTGAATACTCTCACCTTTTGGATGATTTTTTCTACAATATAAAAATATATCGAGATTTAAAAGATCATGATTTCCATCGAAATGCTCAACTAAAACATGAGTTGATTGACAAATTGAAAGCTTTAAGTAAGCAAGATAAGATCAAGGAAATTGAAACACAATTGAAAGTGTTGCAAAATGATTGGAATGATGTTGGTCCTGTTCCAAATGAAGAATGGGAAAGTATCAAAGAGTTGTATTGGACAGAAGTTCGTTCAATTTACAATAAAATCAATCGCTTTTACGACGATAGACGTGAGAAAATGATTGCCAATCTTGATCAAAAGAAAGCATTATTAGAAAAAACAAAATCTTTAGTTGAATCACGTGTTGAAATTGAATCATCTAAAGGTTGGGAAACAATCACAAAAGAAATTTTAGAGATCCAAAAAACATGGAAAGTGATTGGATTTGGTCCAAAAAAAGAAAACGACGCCATCTGGAAAGAGTTTAGAGCTGAATGTGATCTGTTTTTTGATGCTAAAAAAGAATTTTTCAGTGAAATTCAAGGAGAATTTGATAAAATCGCGGATAAAAAACGTGAAATTATTGAAAAAGCTAAATCTTTAAAAGATTCGAAAGAATGGAAAGATGCCGCTAGTAAATTGAAGCAATTACAATCAAAATGGAAACAAGTTGGTCATTCTGGTGTTAAGCATGAACAAAAATTATGGAAAGAATTCAGAAGTCATTGTGATGCTTTCTTTAATGCTCGTCAAGCTACATTTGATGAAAAGGATAAGCAAAATGAAGCGAATTTAACTTTGAAGCAAGCTGTTCTTGATAAGATTAAGGCGTATAAAGTGAATGAAGATGATAAGCAAGCTGTTTTAGCTGACTTAAAAGCTTTTTCGACTGAGTTTTCTGCAATTGGTCATGTGCCAATTAAATTGAAAGAAGAAGTGTTTAACACATTCAAGAATACAATAGATGCACATTACAAATCTATCAAAATGAGCGCTGAAGAACAAGAGCGTATCCTTTTTGAAGCTAAAGTTGATGTACTTAAAAGCAGTGGAAATGCTTCTCGACAATTCGCTCAAATGAAAATGGATCTTAGAAAACAGATTGATCTTTTTCAAAAAGACATTAATCAATTGGAAAACAACCTTGGATTTTTTGCAAATAGTAAAGGTGCTGATAGCTTAAGAAAAGATGTTGAGAAGAAAGTTGATGTTTTGAAAGAAAAAATAATGAGTGTTCGCAAGCAAATAAAAATAATACCGAATGAATAAATTCATCAATGTTTTATTATTGTTCGTACTATTTCCAACGATATTATTAACTGTTTTTGTAGGGTTTGATTTACCTTTGAGTTTTTTGAAAACGACGGGTCAATTAATGCCGTATAAGTTTGAAATTTTCTTAGGAATAGGCATCTTTATTTTAGTGATTCTTCTTCGAAGAAGTGTTCGAAGATGGATGGGAATGTTGATTGTTTCGAAACAAAAAAGATTTAAATGGAACGCTCCCGTGAGTAAATCACGAAAAGGTAGGGTTGTTACTTACCTTGGTTTAGAGTCTTTTATAATGCTTTTTATCGGTGTTGCATTGTACGAAGTTTCAAATGATGCATTTGCTCCAGCAGCAGCTTTTTTATTCAGTGCGTTTGATAATATTATTTTTGCTATTGTTGGTTCACTTAAAAAAGGTTTCCGAATTGGTCTTTCTACTAAAGCATTAATGGTTGCGGATAGAGAGGTCGTTTTACTCTATTTTAAAGGTCTTCGAAAAGTAAGTGTACATCAGCAAAGTGTTTATTTTGATTATGTAAAAGGACTCCAACTTTCTTTTCCAATTGATTGTATTCAAGAAGAAAACAAAGAAGAGTTTTTTACCATTCTCGAAAAACAAATGGACCCAAAGAAAGTCTACTTCGAAGTAAAAAAATAGAATTTTTAATTGGACTACTTTCTGCGATTCAACAAATACGTAAAATTCGAAGATTTTCCGTATTTTTAAAAGATGAAAAAAATAAGCCGCCGACATTTTATACCAATTTTAGGAACTGCTATTGTTGGTGCTTCATGTCTTTCTTCTACGTCTAAACCTTTTTTTAACACTTCTGATCCAGCATCTTTAATTCCACAGAGATTAAAGAAAGGAGATATTATTGGAGTATCTGCTCCTGCAGGTGGTATAAAAAACAGCCAAGAACTTTCTTCTTTTGAGAATATCCTTGCAAAATTAGGGTACAAAACAAAATTCAGTAAGAATTGTACCAATAGATACGGTTACTTTTCTGGAACAGATGAAGAAAGAGCATCCGATTTTATGGATTTGATTGAAGACAAAGATGTCAAGGCAATTTTTTTTCTTCGTGGAGGGTGGGGATGTGCTAGAATTCTCCCCTATATTGATTTTAACACTATAAAGACGAACCCGAAAATAATAATGGGGTTCAGTGATATTACTACTCTACTGAATGCGATTACGGCTAAAACAGGCCTTGTGACTTTTCATGGGCCCGGAGGGAATTCCTCATGGAATGATTATAGTATTAAATACATCAATGATTTAATCCGTGACTCTAAGCTGATAAGCTATAAAAATTTACCCTCTGACTCTCCAATTTTAACTTTACATCCAGGAACTTCCTCGGGACAATTATTTGGAGGTAATTTGAGTGTAATTTGTAGCTTGATAGGTACAGATTCGCTTCCTGATTGGGAGAATAAAATTCTTTTTCTGGAAGATGTTGGTGAAGAACCCTACCGAATTGACCGTATGTTAACTCAATTAAAGCAAACAGGTATTTTTAACAAAGTCAATGGTGTTATTCTTGGAAGTTTTAGAAAGTGCACCGCAGAAGAACCTGAAAGGTCATTTACTCTTATTGAAGTTTTCGAACAGTATTTTTCTCAAGTAGATTTCCCTGTTTATTTTGGTGCTCAAATTGGTCATACAAAGAATAAATTCACCGTTCCAATTGGGATTGAAGTGGAAATGAATGCTGATAAAGGTACATTTAAAATGAAAAAACCGGCAGTAAATTAATACCACCGGTTTTCCTAATTGATTAAACGAATCAACTATTTTTCTTCCTCAACAACCTCAAATGTTGTTCTTCTGTTGTCTTTGTATTGCTCTTCTGTACATGATTTATCTTCATCGTCACAATTGCATTCGTCTACAGGATATTTCTCACCCATTCCTTTGTTTGTAACTCTTTCTGGATTGGTAATTTTTGCCTTAATGTATTTCGATGCAGTTTTTGCTCTTCTTTCGGATAATCGTTGATTGTATTTGTCTGTACCTCTACAATCTGTATACGATTGAACAACAATATTCATTTCTGGATTATCATTTAACAATACAATTACTTGGTCTAAAATATCAGATTCTGACTTTGTAACACTTGATTTGTCGTATTCAAAGTAAATGATGTGTTGTGCTAACATGTCATTTAAATTATCTCCTTTTAATACATAATTCACTGCAATATCACCATGTTGTCCTAATAAAGTATCAATTTCAAATTGATTAGAAGCGTAATTGTCAGCACTAACTTTTAAGCTAACATTCATACTATCACCAGGGCGCAAATCTTTAAAGTCTTCTTCTTTAAATTTCCCATTCTCATCCGAATTTACGGTAGCAATAGTTTCACCTGTTTTCTTATCAATTAATTCTATCGTAGCATTTTCAATAGATTCTCCAGCTTCGTCAGCTACAAGTCCATCGATCCAATACTGACCATTGTAATAGTATTTTTCTAAATGTTCTGAGGAGTTAGTACAATTTGTTTTAAAATCTTCATTGTACACTACTTCATCATTCTCACTGTTTTTCATTTCAAGAGAATAATCTTTACAGTCTTCTAGAAGGGTGAAGAAATCATTTTCCTTAACAGAAACGGGAATGTTTTTATTGTCTGTTTTATTGATTAAAGTAACGATTAAATCAATTTCTTCAGCATCTTCAGTAATGTTAATTACTCCACCAGATAATGCGATAACATCATCCGCTTTAGCATCATTATAATTTACATGGTAGATATCTTTTTCTCCTTTACCACCTTCTCTAAACGAAGTATAATAACCATCAATTCCATTTGAAGTAACAGTGTAATATATATCATCACCTGTAGAATTGATTGGATATCCAAGATTTTCTCCTTGAGACCATTGATCATTTTTAAAATCAGATTTCAGAATATCAAATCCTCCCATTGATTGAGATCCATTTGTAGAATAGTAAAGTGTTTTGTTGTCTAAAGTCAAAAAAGGCGCATCTTCATCTTGTTCTGAGTTAATGTCCGCACCCATATTAACTGGTTTTGACCATGTACTGTCTTCTTGTTTGTGAATAATCCACAAATCACGACCACCGTATCCATGCTTTCTGTCAGATGAAAATATAATAATCGAAGAATCCTGAGTAACAACAGAGTGTGTTTCCCAATCTTTAGTGTTTAGTTTTTTGTAGGTTAAATCCTCTATTTTTTTGTATCCGTCATCGTAATTACTTACAAAAATATCCCCATTTCCTAAACTATCACTATAAACATAAAGCATAGTCATGTCTGGAGTTAAAGATACACTGGATTCATTTTTATTTGCTTCGCATAATGGTAATATTGTCGGTTCAGACCATACACCATCACCATTTCCTTTAGAGAAAAAAATGTCTTCAGGATAAGAATTGTCAACAGGGTAGATGAAGTACTTTTGATCAATATTTACCCATGCTCGTCGAGAAGTAAAGTAGAGTTCTTTTCCATTAGCAGATATAACTGAGCTATATTCTGGTGCAGCAGAGTTGATATTTACAGGAATGAAATTTACATCTAAAGAATCTGCAATTTGCTTTCTCGCGACTTGACATTGTGCTAAGCGAACATCTGTAGCCTTGTAAAGTTGAGAAGATTTTTTACATCTTTCTTTGAATGTTTGATAATACTCTTCAGCTTTATCAAAATCTTTTAAATAATGATAAACACTCCCTAAATGAAAATAAGTATCGTTGGTAACATCTGTTTCAATGTTAAACAAATTTATTCTACCTTCAACTTTAGTGGTTGATTTTTCAAAAAATGGGATTGATGCTCGATGATTTTTAAATGAATACAATTCAATTATTCCTTTAAAATAGTTAAATTCAGGATTCTCGTTGTCAATTTTAAGTAAAGCTTCAACCAATGTATCAGCTCTATATAAATATCCATCAAGCATTAATACATTTGCAAGATCATACATCTTTTGTTCATCATTGTCAGAAATAGCTTCATTAACTGCTTCATCATATTGACTAAAAGAACAAAATGAAGTAGAAATAAATAGTAAGAAGATTAACCAATAGTTTTTCATTAGGTGTGTTTTTGTAAAACTAATCAATTTAGATTAGTCTATAATTAATTTTCTATTAAGTTATTAAAACTCATTTGTGGGTTTGAAATAGATGTATCAATTTCACAGTTATTAATTATAATGTATCTTTACACAAATCAATTTTATGAAGATTTTTAAATTTGGTGGTGCTTCTGTAAAAGATGCACAATCTGTTCGAAATGTTGCTGAAATATTATCTCTTTATTCTGGAGAAAAGTTAGTTGTAGTCATTTCTGCAATGGGTAAAACAACAAATGCTCTTGAAAATATTTATGAAGCAATTCTCGAACAAAACCAAGTGAACTTCGATGAAAAAGTTACACAATTAAAAACTTTTCATTTCAACATTCTCCAAGAAATTATCTTTAATGATAAACACCCAATTTTATATCAGTTAAATGGGTTTTTTAACGATTTTTCTTCTGTTTTCAACGAAAATGATTTAAAAAAGGACCTTTTATATGCAAAAGTGGTCTCATTTGGGGAATTTCTTTCTACAAAAATTGTCCATGCCTATTTAAAAGAGAATAACTTCAATGCATCATGGGAGAATATTGGAGAATACATTAAAACAACTGAAGCTAAATTCATAGAAGCTGATATCGATTGGAAGCAATCCGAAGCAATATTTCAAGAGAAATTTCAACCTAAATTTGAAAACAATGACATCATTGTAACACAAGGGTTTATTGGACAAAATCACAATGGAGAAACCACAACTCTTGGAAGGGAAGGGTCTGATTTTACAGCTGGAATTATAGCCTATTGTTGTGCTGCTAAAAGTGTAACAATTTGGAAAGATGTTCCGGGAATGCTCAACGCTGATCCAAAATGGTTTGATAACACCATAAAGTTGGATAAAATTTCTTTTCGAGAAGCGATAGAGTTGTCTTATTATGGCGCATCGGTTATTCACCCAAAAACAATAAAACCTCTACAGAATAAAGGAATTCCATTGTACGTTAAATCATTTTTAGTTCCAAAAGAAAGTGGAACAAAAATTCATACATGCACTGATTACGATCATTTAGTGCCTTCTTTTATTTTTAAAAAGAATCAAATTTTATTTTCGATTACCCCCAAAGATTTTTCATTCATAGAAGAGAAAAACTTGAGTCATATTTTTCAATTGATTTCTTCTATGGGGCTTAAAATAAATGTGATGCAAAATTCTGCATTGAGTTTTTCTGTTTTATTGGATGAGCATAAATTGTCAATTGACTTGTTTTTAGAAATTCTTTCCAAAGAATACGATGTGAAATACAACAGTGGATTGGAGTTAATCACAATACGGCATTACGATGACGAAACTATTAAACGATTAACCAAAAACAAAGAAATTCTGTTGCAACAATTGACGCGTGAAACAGCTCGATTAATTGTGAAGTGAATTTAATTTTGATTAAATGACTATTTTTAATTCTAAGAATACCATAAAAGAGTGATTGACATCCCGTTCACAAAGCGTATATTTGTAATCATTCTAAATAGTGGAAAAGCAACTATCAAATATCAAAAATGGCGAAATTGCAATTATTCGCAAATTGAAAAACTCTTCTTTCAAAGTGAAAATGATGGAAATGGGGTTGGTCGAAGGTAAATTGTTGCGGGTTTTATTTCGTGCACCTTTTGGTGGTCCGATAGCTATTGACGTAGATGGTTACACGCTATCTTTAAGAAAAGATGAGGCAGAATTAATAATGGTTGATTCAAACACTTCTAAATGAAAATTGCCTTATTAGGAAATCCAAACACAGGTAAAAGTTCTGTTTTCAACATGCTTACAGGAATGCGCCAACACGTTGGTAATTTCCCAGGGGTTACCGTAGATAAAAAAACGGGTGTCATTGAAATTGATGGTGATGAGCACGAATTAATTGATTTTCCAGGAACGTATAGCCTTTATCCTCGTTCAAAAGATGAGGAAGTCGTATACAAAAGCCTTTGCGATGAGAAAAATGAGGATTACCCAGATGCAGTAATTGTTGTTGTTGATGCTTCTAATTTAGAAAGAAATTTACTGTTTTTCAGCCAAGTGTATGATCTTCAAATTCCAACGGTTTTGGTCTTGAACATGACGGATTTGGCAAAAAAACAAGGAAAAGAAATAAATATTTCTGCTCTTCAAGATGTTTTTCCTGAAGCAACGATTGTTGAGTCAATTGCACGAATTAAATCAGGAAAAAACACTATTAAAACGGCTGTAGCTCAATTAAAAGAAAGAAAAGGGCATGTTTTTGATCCTTCCATTCATGTTGCATCCTCCAGTGATATTAATGATCAAGAAGAAGATACTCAACAAAGATTTAAAAAACTAAATACGCTTATTTCTTCTATTGAAGTGAAAGAAGAAAAAGAGAAATTGGCTGAAAGAGCAGAAAATAAATGGGATAAAATACTCGTACATCCAGTTTTTGGCTATTTAATTTTTGCAGTAATTCTCTTGGTTATTTTCCAATTTATTTATGTTTTCGCAAGCATTCCAATGGATTTTATCGACGGAGTATTTGCAGATTTTAGTCATTGGCTCACGGTATCTTTACCCGATGGAATTTTGAGTGACTTAATTACCCAAGGAATTGTTCCCGGAATTGGTGGGATTGCAATTTTTATTCCTCAGATAGCTCTTTTATTCTTTTTTATCGCCATTCTTGAAGAAACAGGCTACCTCTCTCGCGTTGTTTTTATCATGGACCGCTTAATGCGTCCTTTTGGTTTGAATGGAAAAAGTGTTGTTCCTTTATTATCAAGTGTTGCTTGTGCAATACCTGGAATAATGTCTGCTCGAACAATATCTGATTGGAAAGAAAGAATGATCACCATTATGGTGGCACCTTTAATGAGTTGTAGTGCTCGAATTCCTGTCTATACGATCCTTATCGCCATGGTTATTCCAGATGTAAAAGTCTTTGGGTTTATGAATGTTCAAGGATTGGTATTGTTTGGATTGTATGCTTTAGGATTGGTATCTTCTTTAGGAATGGCCCTAATTTTCAAATTTTTCATTCGACAAAAAACTACAGGATTTTTAATGTTGGAAATGCCCTCTTATAAAATGCCACGTTGGCAGAATATTGGTGTTGTGGTTGTTGAAAAAGTGAAACTTTTCATTTGGGATGCAGGTAAAATTATTCTTTCAATCTCAATTGTATTGTGGGCTATGGCTAGTTTTGGTCCAACAGATCGAAGAGAACAAGCAGTAGTTCAAGCTAAAATTGAAGCGAAGGAAAAAGAATTAAATCCTGTTGAAACTAGTCAATTAATAGCGGCGACACAATTAGAAAATTCATACATTGGTATTCTTGGTAAAACCATTGAACCTGTGATTGAACCTTTGGGCTACGATTGGAAAATAGGAATTTCTTTGATTACTTCTTTTGCCGCTCGTGAAGTTTTTGTTGGTTCAATGGCTACAATTTATGCTGTAGGAGATGATGGAGAGAACAATGTCCCGCTAATTGCTAAAATGAGAAATGAAAAACGAATTGACGGCACACCTGTTTTTACTTTAGCCACTGGAGTTAGTTTGATGATTTTCTATGTTTTTGCGATGCAATGTATGGCAACTTTAGCTGTTGTTAAACGCGAAACCAAGTCGTGGAAATGGCCAATGATTCAAGTTGGATACATGGGAGTTTTAGCGTATATTGGAGCATGGATTGCTTATACATTACTGTCATGATACAAGAAGTAATTGTTGCAACTATTATAGGATTTGCATTGACTTTCATCATTATGAAGTTTTTTTTAAAAAAGAAAGACTCTTCCTGTGATAAGTGTTCTGCTAATGATTTGAAGAAAAAGTAACATCTATTTCATCTTTTTTCAATATAAAAGCATTTCAAACCGTTATATTTATACGATGATAAAAATAACTGTATTTTTCCTTTTTTTACTGTCCTTGTCTATGGTTAGTTTTTCGCAAACTGACCCAACAAATAAAGAGCACAAAAAGGAACGCGCTCAAGAAAGAAAAGTGGCTGAAGAGAATATTCTGCTAATGAAAGAAGGTGTACTTTTGGTTCGATTAGATTTTAAGCAAAAAGAGATCGCTTATTTTGAAAAATACGACAATACAAAAGAAGCGAATAAAATAAAGAAAAAGCAAAACGAAATCAATCAGTACATCATTGATTCATTCGATTCATTGTTTCAATTTTGTCCTGTGTATTTCTTTTCAACAAAAGATTCAAGAAATATTTTAGAAGGAAGAATGAATGAGGTGGTATTTTTTAATCTACAGTGTAAGCCCGATTCTATGATTAAATGGGAAGGGGCATCTTTTTTTATTGCTGAATTTGGAAGAATTGAAGGAGATACTACACTCGAAGAACGGTCAAAATTTTCAGCAGCAGCATTAATTATTCGAAGTTCAAATTTCAAACAATTACGTGACCCATTTCCATATTATTCGATCTACCATGAATGGGGAATCAAGAAGAAAAAATTTCGAATGCCAACTCGGAGAATGAGTGAAAATTTGGATCTTTTTTATAAAAAAGTAAAAATTTAATCTTTACTTTTATGAACGAATCTTTCATCGAAACGATAAAAAAGCAGATTTCCATTAGTTCTTCAGAAGAGGATTATATTCGCTCAACTGTACAATACAGAACTTTTAAAAAAGGAGAATTTTTGGTCAAACAAAATGAGGTTTGTAAGAGCATTAACTTTATTGTTTCGGGGTGTGTTAAAACAATTTACCTTGATCATAAAGGGAATGAACATGTAATGTTTTTTAGTGTAGAAAACTGGTGGGCTGGTGATTCTGGTAGTTTTTATTCTCAAACTCCCGCGGATTATACCGTAGAATGTTTGGAAGAAACAACAGTGATTCAAAATAGCCTTTCAGATTTGGAAGAATTGTATTTGAGAGTGCCAATAATGGAGCGATTTTTTAGAATACTTGTTCAAAATGCTTACGTGAACTTACAAAAGAAAATGGTTCAATATTTAAGCCTATCGACAAAAGAACGTTACCTCATTTTTAATAAAAAGTATTCAGATATTGAACAAAGAGTACCCCAGTATTTAATTGCGTCTTACCTTGGTGTTACCAAAGAGTTCTTCAGTAAAATGAAAAAAGAAATTGCCCAAGATAATTTCCAATGAGTGTTTTTAATTTCTTAATCTACATTAACTTTTTTTTTATTAAAAAAGCTTTTCTTTGTTTTATAAATTATAAAAAATTATAAAATGAAAAAAATATTATTCTCCATTTTTGTTGCCTCAACAATGTTAAGTTCTTGTTCAGATGGTAGTAAATTAGAAGCTTCTGATGCTGAAGTTGTAGAAGTTGTAGAAAATGAAACAACGATCGAATTAATCAACGTTGACCATACTAGTTCTGTTGACTGGAGAGCATGGCATTTTGGTGGAGTGGGAGAGCGTTTTGGAAAAATTTATTTGAACAATGTTTCTGCTTTGTTGAATAACGATGAATTGACGAACTTAAAAGTTGAAATTGACATGAAGTCGTTTACAGTAGATAGTTTTTCTGAAGAAGAAGCGGAAGATAAAGATCAATTGATTGAACATCTTCAGTCGGCTGATTTCTTTGACGTAGAAAACTACCCAACAGCAATTTTTGAAATGACAAAAACTGAGACAGCTACGGGAGATTATAATTCTACAGTTACAGGTAATTTAACGATAATGGAAGTGACAAAAAGCATCACTTTTAATGCGAATATTGAAATTTCTGAGGAAAATGTTTCTATTCATTCTGAAGATTTTATTGTAAACAGATCTGATTGGGGATTAACGTACCATGCTGAAGGTTCAGAAGGAGTTCCTTTGGATTACATTATTTCGGATGATTTAGGTTTTACGATTAATGTAGATATTAAGAAATAACAAACTAGAATGTGTTATTGAATTGAGCGGAGCAAATTTAAATTTGTTCCGTTTTTTTATTTACCAATTCTCACGAAAAAAACCAATAATTTTCCCCTTTCTCCAATCCCCATTGTTTCAATTCAGTTTCAATTTCAACTTGTCCATTGGGAGAAGCCACTGCAATGATAATTTGAGGATTTTCTAATGTATTGATGGTAGAAAAATGTTTCATTCTTATGCCATAAATATCTTTCCCAATTTTCTTTTCATTGTCGCACACCCACTCAAATTTATTTTCTTTTGCGAGAATTAGTTTGGCTAAATCTTTGCCGTTTTTACCAGCTCCCCAAAGAACCAATGGTCGAGAGACATCTCTATCCATTTGGTAAAAATAATTTACTTTTAATTCAAAAAAACGGTTGTCTTTGTACACTTCCCAATTACGAGAAATTCGGTCGCCTCGGTCTCGCCAATGGTGTAAAACATTTGGTAAGCCAACAACTTTTAATCCAGCTGCAATAAAGCGAAAGCACAAATCATAATCTTCAGGGAATGTGTCGTGTTCAAATCCACCAATTCGATCGAAATCTGCTCGGTGAACCAACCAACAATTGGATGGGATGACACATTCTTTATATACTTCCGAACGGTATGATTGAGTTTTCGCAAGCTGCATCAACCATTTATCGTAGCGTTTAAAACCATCCCCAATCGGACCTTCATCCGAGAAATATTGAGTTGCACCTGTAATTACGATTTTATTTCCCTCTAAATCTCTCGAATTGGTGACTGAGGCTCTCGAAGTCATCATCAACTCTAACTTATTCAACGGCATAATGTCATCAGAATCCATCCGGTGAATAATTTCTCCAGTAGAATGTGTATATCCAAAACGTAAAGCATTCAATAAACCAGGCTTAGGATTGTCTAAGGCGTTTATCCTTTTATCTCTCTTGGAATATTCTTCTAGAATTTCAAGAGAATGATCAGTTGATCCATCATTCACCGCAATTAACTCCCAATTCGGGTACGTTTGATTACATATTGAATCTAAACATGCTACTAAGTACTTAGCAGTGTCTTTTGTTGGTAGAATGATGGATATTTTCACATGGTGAAAATAAATAAATTTTCACAGTTATTTCAATAACACTTTAATTGTATTCTCTTTTGTTCGTATAAAGTATATTCCTTTTGATAATGCTCCAAGGTTCAAATCAATTTCGTTTTTTGAAACGATGTTTAATTCTACTTGATTTGTTATGTTCTGTCCTAAAACTGATAATATTTGAAGATTATTTAATTCTTTTTCTGAACCCTTAATTGTAATTAAGCCGTTTGTTGGATTTGGATATACGATGATTTCATTATCATTTAGTTTGAAATTAACACTTCGCACAATTGAATAAGCTGAACCACCATCAAAATCAACTTGTTTTAAGCGGTAATACGTTACACCAGAACCAATATTATAATCAAATTCTATGTAATCAATGGTTTGTATTGAATTACCAGCTCCATCAACTTGAAGAATACTCTCCCAGTTTGTACCATTGATTGATCTTTCAACTAGGAAATAATCGTTGTTGATTTCTGTTGCAGTTGACCAATTTAATTGCACCGTTCTATTTTCTAAGAGTGTTGCATTAAAATTGAGTAATTCTATCGGTAAAGGATCTATTTTTATACCAGCTGCAAACCCTGAAAATCCACTACCAAAAGTTGAAGTTAATGTCAAATCCGTCCCAAAAGATCCTAATGTTGCGACTTTATAAATAGTCGTTGGTAATTGTTGATTTGCGGGCGTAACGGTTGAAATATTTCCAATTGTCTTAACAATTTTTATATCTGACCTACTACTACCTGTGGCATTCTCCCAACCAGAGATTTCATCTTCTGAGTAATACAATGTAATGTTGTATGTACCACTTGTATTATTGTTTGTTGGTATTACTTTGAATGTTTTATCAGTCACATCTAGTGTAGGATCAATAAATTGAAATTCTGTTGCATTCTTACCGGCTCTATTTACCTCAACAGATGTGCAACCATAATCATGGCTTGATGTATTTTCAATGTATAGCATTAAATTACCATCGTTTGGATCATAAAAATAGATTGATTGGAATGGGCCTAAATATTGCTCATCCAACACTGTAGTGACTTCCGTTTCAATTCTAATTCCAGGAGTACCTTCTGTAACTCGTATATTATCGATTTCAAAACCTTTACCAGCAACTCCACCTGGATTTGTAACAGAATTAGTCCAACCCCATGTTAATGTATAATTATTTCCATTCACAGCATCAGGTAATACAATACTTGCTCTTTTTTTATTGGCAACATTAACAAAAGGTGCATTGACTCCACCTTCTAACAATTTTAGTCCAGCTGGGCTTCCATTATCATAAGCTAATCTTCCATAATCATGTCCTGCATCGCCGCCTGATATATAATCAAAAGTAAGAACTTGATTTGTTTTCCCAATACCATTTATTTGTGGAGACTCAATAGATACATAATTATAACTATTAGAAGTGTTATAGCTATTCGTTGAACCATTGTCACTAATATACAATGATTGTCCAGATGCTGAAAGATCACCACCATTACCTAATGTCCAATCTTCTCCCCCTGAATTATTTGCATCATTCCAATTAGTCGTTCCAGCTCCAAAAATTACCCCAGTATCAAAGTTTTCTTCAAAATGAGGATTTACACCTGAAAAAGGAGCATGTTCATCATCGTGAATTTTAACTAAACACACTTGATTGCTATTTCCTGCCACAGCGTTAGTAGCACCTGATATTGTATACGTTAATTCTAAATTCTCTAACGGATCAACTTCTCCATCATCAATTATTCGTACAGTGAATGATTTGTCACTTGTCAAACCATTTGTAAAAGTAATTGGCGATCCAATAATAGTATAATCAAAATTATTGGTTGCATTTCCACCAGAATTGATTGTTACGGTCGCATTTCCTGTTGGAGCATTCGCTATTTGCATTGTAACTATGTAATCTTTATACGGTCTACAATCTAAATTTCCATCTGGATTATTTTCTTCAAATGTTTCCAATAGAACCGTTTTAAAACTAATTTCTGGATCTGTAACTGGAATTGAATTGATAGAAAAGTTATTATTTGAAATGTCAAAGAAAATATTATCACTACAAATTACTTTCACTCTTGCAGTGGTCGTACCAATGTTTGGGACTGTTATATTTTGAGACCCATCATTTGGAACATTCAAAGCAAGCACGTGAGAGTAAGTGTAACCACCATCAGTTGACAATAATATATCAACATTCGCACAACTGACAGGAGCATTAACTGTTCCTGCGACATCCCATGTAACTGTTTGAGTGGTCGCTGCTGTCCATGTTATTCCTGTAACATTTGGATAATTCACTAGAAAAGGACCTTTAGTACCATCAAAGTTAATATCAATCTCATCATAATCAGTACACCCACAACCACTTGTGCTGTTATCTCTGACCATTAATTTAAACTTTGCAGTTCTTGTAACTGAAGGGATTATTTCATATTTTGGCCACATTACATTTGCGACCAATGAATCTAAAGTCGGAATATATCGAGTTTTACTTGTCGTTGGTAAATACGTTCTAAAATTCGGTTGATCAGTGGATGTAGCAATAGGTATGTTTTGACCAGGGAGAAGAGCAGGTAGGCCACCAGAAGGTGTAGGGCCAGTAGGAGCTAAATCATATTGTTCCCAGCTATACGTATGTGTATCTGCAGCATCAATATCTGTTGAATTTCCTGTTAATTCAAAAGGTGTATTCACGGGGATATTATAAAAAACAGGACCTGCATCAGCAATTGGTTTAGTATTGCTAGTTGAAGCTACTGTTCCACATTGACTAGCATTACCTGTTATTAGACTCTTACTAATTTCATATATAGTATAAGAATGAAACATTGCATCCGTCAGAAGTTGAACGTTTGTATTTAAGCCTGGAGCAGGTTCTGCGCAAAGTCCTGCATACCCCATTATAGTTGATGCACTACCTGGTTCATAAGCTGATAATGGGCTTCTTTGTAGGTAACCTGAGCACGCCCCAACGAATGAATTAAATGTATGACGAGCACCGAATTGATGTGCAATTTCATGTGCAACAAAATCAATATCAAATTGATCTCCAATAGGTGATTCTAATGTCGTAACACCTGCACCTTTATCAGGAGATAAACATATTCCTTCTCTTGTAGCTAAACCTCCAGAAGTCCATCCCGCTGTACCAAAAACATGTCCAATATCATAATTTGCAACACCAATGACTCCATCAATTATTCCCTCATTATCTCCTAACATACTATAAATATCTCCATTCGTATATGGATCATTTATAGAATCAACATAGATGAGACTTGTTCCTGTAACAATATTAAGTACGACACCAAAATCTCTTCTAAACATTTGGTTAACTCTACTTATAGTTGTCGCTATTCCACTTTGAGCAAGGGCTTGTGTTCCACCATGAAACGCAGTGTATTCACCTGTACATGCAATTGCTAATCTGTAAGTTCTAAGTTTACAATCTGTTTCTATAGCATATTTATTAGTGTTTACATTTCCTTCACTTAAATCATCAATAAGGTCGTTATCCTGGACTAAACATTCAAAAGATTTATTCTTCTTATTGTCTTTTTTATAATAAACAAGGTAGTTCTCAGTGTCATTTAACTGGTATGGATCTATAAAATAATCTCCACCTTTAGCTCCAGTTACCATTGCATGAAAACCATGATTTGTATAATCTAAAGAAATCCAAACATTTGGGTGCAATTCATTGTGTCCAAAAAAGGTTTGAATTTCCGCATCGACGGCTTGTATTTTTTTGGGTAAAACATTTGTTTTTGATATGATAAAACTTTCTATTCCGGATGGTGTCGGGATTGTTATTTTGAACTCATTGTTATTGTCACTCCTAGATTAAAATGCTAATGCAAGTTTTTTTAGTAAAAAGTTTCCCTCAGAT
>CAYLWS010000029.1:0-33547 GCA_964387525.1 uncultured Fluviicola sp. | reverse complement strand
AAATCTGAGGGAAACTTTTTACTAAAAAAACTTGCATTAGCATTTTAATCTAGGCTGTTGTACGGTAATTATTACTACTCTCTCGAAGAATGGGATATGGCACTAAAACATTACTTAAAAGGGTATGAAAAAAGTGAGAATCAGCTTTATATTAGAGCCTCAATAATTAACGGAATAGGTCTTTGTTATCAAGATAAGAAAGAACCTTTTAAGGCAATAAACTATTTTAATTCCGCTTTTAATCTAGCAGATTCAATAAAAAACGAAAAATTACAAACCTTAGTCCTCTTAAATCTGTCCAGCACGTATTTGAGTATTAAAAATATAGACTCCTCATTAGTTATGCTTACTAAAGCAGAAGAATTGGCTAAGAAAAACAATTACACTTTATTTCAAGCTAATGCTGCCCTGATTGCCACAGAGATTAACATTGAAAAAAGAAACTTTGATGAAGCTCATCAAATACTGAATAAAAGTGATGCTGTCGCAAAGAAATTGGGGCTTAATAAAATCTTGGTGGACAATCTCTTAATACGAAGTAAAATTTATGAGCAACAAAGGAATTTTATGGAAGCGTTGAGGCTACATAAAAAATATACTACAGCAAAAGATTCTCTTTTTCAAGAAAGAAATAATTTTCAACTAAATGAAATCCAAGAATCTTTTGAACTTCAAGTCAAGGATAAGCAACTAGAGGAGGAAAAAATTAGAAACACGTTATTAGAGCAAGAACAAAAAAACTTTATATTTCAATCCACCATAGTTACTAGCTCATTATTAATTATAGTGTTGATTCTTATCATTTTGTTTGGAAGATTCAAGTATAGGCTTAAAATAAAACGAGAGGCCCGAGATTTTGAAAAGAAACTCCTTCACAAAGAACTTGAAAGAAAAGAGTTTGAAAAAAGAATTTTAAACGAAGATTTGAAAACGAAAAATAAAGATTTAACGAGTTTCGCAATCAATATCTCTAAGAGGCATGAACTTTCTCAAGAAATCTTAGTAAGTCTTAAAAAATTGAAATCATTAAATAATCAAAATAAGAAAGATCAATTTTTAGTCGAATTAATAAGAAATTTTAGTTACGAGTTAAATATATATGATGACATCAGTGTTCTTCATGCTAACATTGAAAAAGTAAACTATCAATTTTTTAATGCTTTAAAAGATAAGTTTCCTAATTTAACAAAAGCAGACATATATGTATGTGGATTAATAAGGCTAGGTCTTTCAAACAAGGAAGTTGCAATTATTAAAAAGGTTTCTCCTGATTCAGCCAAAGTGTTTCGTCATAGAATACGGAAAAAACTAAATCTTTCACCTAATGAAGATGTTGTTGATTTTTTAGAAAGTTTGTAAGGGCATAATTAATCATAAAGGCTAAATGTTTCCATTAACATGTTCTAGTTTACTGTTATTATTAGGATTCAAGAAATATGTGTTCCCCAAATAGTTGTCCAAACCATCACTCTGTTCCCCAAGTGTACCTTTGTTAAGCAGTAGTATCAACATACTATCACTTTACTTTGTATAAAAAATATAATAGACTATGAAGACTTTTTTTTTACTTATGCTGTTAGGTATCGCTAATTTGATATTCGCTCAAAACTTAGTTCCTAACCCAAGCTTTGAGGCAGTTTCGTGCGTAACATGGCCTTTCGCTTCTGAAGTTCCTATATCTCAAAGCCCTCCTTGGACCTTAGCCACAAATGGAACAGCGGATAATCTTAACCCTTGTCATATTAGCCTATTTTCTGCCCCCGGAAATCTTGGTGGAAATCAGATTGCGAGGACAGGTGTTAGTTATGGTGGTCTTTTCACTTTTTCTGGTAATGTATGGAATCCTCCTGGTGGATACCGAGAGTATATACAGGTACAATTAACTTCTCCTTTAACAGCAGGAACTACATATAATATAGGTTTTTACTATTCTTTAGGCGAGGTGTCTCAAAAGGCAAGTAACCGATTAGGGATGTACGTATCTAACGGAGCCATTGGAGCATCTATTATAGGTCCACTAACCGCTTATACTCCACAATTAGAAGTTCCCGGAGTAATGACCAATTCAAGTGGTTGGACCTTGCTTAGCGGGTTGTACACCGCGACTGGAGGAGAGAATTACATTACTATTGGAAATTTTTACAATGATGCCAACACTACTCTAACGGTAAATGCTGGTGGTTGGGCGAATAGAGCTTATTACTATATCGATGATGTAGTTGTAGAAGCTGTCTCCACTCTTCCGATAGAGTTGTTATCATTTATTTCAGCATGTAACAAAGGTGTAACAACGTTAAAATGGCAAACAGCTTCAGAAATTAATAACGACTATTTTGAAATTCAAAAAAGTGAAAATGCAATTGATTTTCATAAAATTGGAGAGGTATCAGGAAATGGTAATTCCAACAAAGTGCAATCTTACAGTTTTGTAGATGAAAATTCAAGTAGACAAACGGTTTATTACCGTCTAAAACAGGTTGATTTTAATGGAGCTTACAAGTATTCCCAAATTATAACTTCTAATTGCGTAGATGAAAACAATGAATTATCTATTTATCCAAATCCAATTAAGAATAGTTTCACCATTAAGTTACTAAAAAACACCACCTACCCCCTTCAATTAGAGGTGCGAGATTATTTAGGTAGAAAAATACATCATCAAATTATAGTTTCAAGTGTAACAGAAATAAAATTAGATAAGCAAATTTTAGATGGAGCATATTTTATTAAAGTATTTAATGATAATGAGCAATTTGTTAAAAAAATAGTAAAAATCAACAACTGATTTTGTTGTGAAAGTTATCAAAATGACATTGCTCCTCCACTGTTACTAGGTGGTAAAAAAGTGTGTGAAATACCCCCAAATTGACTTGTATTATTCGTAACTAACATAACCTCACTCGTATTATCATTGAACAAAGTAGAAGTGAAACTTATTGCGCCACCTTGATTCACATAAATAGTGTACTCTCCACTACCGTTAATCCCATTCATCCATGGAGCGATATTGTTTTGTGAATGTACAACTAGCGTTACTGTTTTACTTACTGAACAACCTTCAGGTGTAGTAGCTAATACTGTGTAAGTAGAATTACCAAAGTTGGGACTAATGAGACCGTTTTAACTCCTACTCCCCCTGCAATAGGAACTCCTGTCGAGGTAGAACCTTGATACCAATCGTAAGTCCAACCATTATCCCCCGTTACCGTTAAATCAAATAAATCTCCTTCACAGATAGGGTTACCATCATTAATAAATGAAATGTCAGGATTGTAGTAACAAAATTGAACGGTTATTTTTTCAACACACGTTCCATAAGCAATGAGACTAACTATTTAACAATCAACTGCTAGTGGAGAGAATCCTGGGATATTGCTAATATCCAATGTTCCAGCTTGTCCTATAATATTTCCACTAGAATAAACTAATGAATTATTTGTTCCATTCGTCAAATAAATTTACCAAAGGTAGGATGTTTCATTTTCTGAAAAGCTTCCATCAACAGTTACATTTTCATCTATGCAGAAATTTGTTTGAGGAATAGTCACATTTGCAAGAGTAGGTGGTAAACTAGGATCAAGAAGAGTAACAGAGACATCATCTATTAGAAAATAGTTGAGATTCACCCGTACCATTTCCTGAAAATGATCCAATGGTTATGTAATGTTTTACACTATTCTGTGCAGTAAAACAAAAAAAGGCTCTGACCCATTGAGTAGAAGTAGGTGTTATTCGTATTTGAGGTACTAAAGTCGGCACATAAGGATTTAGTAATTACGGTGAGGGTACATTTCCTCCTATATGCATGCCTACTGACATATCGTTATTTGTTACGTAATCTTTTCTTACCCAAAACGAAGCTACATACGTTTCACCAGCTACTAAAGGGGTGGTAGAACCATAGCAATATTCATATTATCCATTAAAAGGCACTCCAAACCGAGCGTTTCCAATTCCTGTATGAGGGTTTGGAGTAATAGCAGTACTCGACGTATTAGGATGCGCTAAATCACAAGTATTATTTAGATTATACCAACCAACAGCATGCTCAATTGAGTATGCGTGGGTACGAATAGGTTTCCCTCCATTTATCATTTGTGCTTGGCACAAGCCAAACAAGACTAACGCCAAAACACTTACTAGATACTTTTTCATAACTTTTGCTTTATAAACCAATCTTCACGAATATGTTAATGCTGTTTTACAGCTAATTGTTTGCAGTCGCACGAATAGTAAGGAACTAAATCTAACAAGTAATAATTGATGTTTGTTTTCGAAAAACGTAATCTAATTGTATCATTAACGAAATTATTATAATCCTCATACTGGGCTGATGCTATTTTCCAACGTTTGCCTTGAGAATCGTACAAGTTATCATGAAAACCAATAGTTGTATACATAGGATAATTACTAAAATTCGCCTGTCTCACAGTAAAAGTAAATTCTCCATCAAAACTATCAAACTTAAGAGAATCGTTATTAAATTCGTTAGTGCCAATATGTGATATACTCATATCATATAAGTAAACACCCAAAGTATCATAAACTTTGTAATCTCCTGATATTAACTCCCATTTAGTTGGTAATGGTTCAGGACATGGCATTTCTACCTTTTCCTTTTTACATCCCAGAAAACCCAAAGAGATAAAAAAATATAATATTATTGTTTTATTTACCATATCCTCTAATTTATAACAATTTTATCAAAATGAAATTTTCCTTCTTTTGAAACCAACACATAATACATACCTGGAAAAAGGTCGTCTGTATTAATTCGATTATTTACATTGTCTATTGTTTTACCGATTACTTTCACCCCCTTATTATCAAGAATGATTAATAACCAATCTTGATCATCTAATCCTTTTATTTCGATATAATCAGTTGCGGGATTTGGATAAATACTAACCAATGAATCTGTTGTCAACCCTACAGGTAAATTATCTGTTTCATCATCTCTTATATTTTCGAATTCTTGAGGAAACAAGATAGAATCGTTGTCTGTTGATAACATTTTGTTACTAGTCCTTAGATGGTAAATATTTCCATTGTGTTTCAGTGAAAAAAATCGCTATGGTTTTATTTGGGCAGAGATTACGCAATGAGAGTTCTTTTAATTTTCAGTAAAAGTTTTTTGTCTTGCTAAAAATACAACTGTGTTGCTTAATTTATTGGATATTTCTAATTCTTCGCTTGTCCCAACGACCCAAAAACAATTCATTTTCTAAAAAACACAAAATTTAATAAAAAATACCTCTTTCATTAAATTATCGTAAACAACTAACTATCAACAACAAACCCGATAATAACCGACTACAAACGACTGTTATTCGACAGTAAACGACAAATGGTCGAATGTTGATTTGAAGTTGCCCCACCTTTGCAGTGTCGGTATCGAAACAATGATTTAATGTACAGACAAAAAATAATTTATTTACTGTTTAAAAACAAAACACATGAACACGTTAAGAAACAAAGTTAGTTTAATCGGTCGCTTAGGAGCAAAGCCAGAAATCGTAAAATTTGACAACGGAGGCATACTTGCACGCTTTTCAATTGCAACGAACGAGAGTTATAAAAACAAAGCAGGTGAATGGGTTGAAAACACACAATGGCACAATGTGAAAGCGTGGGGTAAAAGCGCTGAATATGTAGCGAAGACACTTGACAAAGGAATTGAGTTGGCCATTGATGGTAAATTAGTGAATAGTACTTATGAAACTAAAACTGGTGAGAAACGCTATTCTACCGAAATTGAAGCAAACGATTTTTTAATTCTTTCTCCGAAGAAAGAGCAATAAGATAAATGCCTAACCACGGGGGTTGGTTAAACCGATCAACTCCCCCACTTTTACAAATATTCACAAAAAAACAATACCATGAATCACGTTAATTTAATTGGAAAAATGACTTCTCAACCTCGTGTTTACGAATTACCAAACGGTCGAAAAATTGCACAGTTTACAATGGCAACAAAAGAAACTTTTTTGGATGCTGAAGGAAATACTAAAAAGAAAAACCATTGGCATAGAGTTGCTGCATGGGGTCGTTGGGTGCAAGTTTTAGAAGAGCTTTCTCACGAAGGTATGGAACTCGCCATTGAAGGGAAGTTAACTTCTCGTTTCTACCATAAAGGAAATGAAAAACGCTTTGTGCAAGAAGTAGAGATAAATGATTTAGTAATTCTTTAAAAAAAACGATATGCAGAATATAAGAAACCACATTACATTAATTGGAAACATGGGAGCAGATGCTCAAATAACAAACTTTGACAACGGTGGAAAAGTTGCTCGCTTTACAATTGCTACGAACAAATATGCAGGTGAAGACCACAAAAGTGAAGCAGAATGGCACCGAGTGTTTGCCTGGGGAAACATGGCGAAATTCATCGAAAACTATGGTGAAAAAGGGAAGCAACTTGCCATTCATGGTCGCTTAGTGAATCGAACTTACTTGAACAAAGAGGGCAAGCAGCGAAAAGTCACTGAAGTTGAAGTAAAACACATCATCGGAATGTAAAACAAGATCAAACGGTCTAACCAACCCGATCTGACCAAATTCACGAAATTTGATGATGTAAAAGGCGAGTCGTAATGGCTTGCCTTTTAATGATACCTACATCCCGGTATCTCGACAAGCTCGATAACCGGTATGTAATACGTTCAATAACCGGTGTAGTAACTGAGAAGTGACAGGCTAGGCAACGGTTATCGAGCTTGTCGATGTCCGGTTGTCGAGCTTGTCGAGATCAATCCCAATCCAACAATCTCTTTTGACCTTCTAATTTTTGAATTTCAGTAATATCCTGTGACATTTCTATCACACCTCTAAATTTCTTGTCATTATCGCGAATAGCAAAATAGCGAATATGAATAATTCTCCCTTTGAAATTGAACCAAAATTCAGCGACATCTTTAGTTCCTGCTCTAAATTCATCAACAATTCTCAAAACCATGTCCACACTTTTAGGAGGATGGCAGAATTTAACTTCACGACCAATAATTCCTTTACTTCGAGGAAAAACACGATCATCTCCTCTGTTGTAAAAAATTACTTTATCATTTTCATCCACATAAGTAATGTCAATGGGTAAGAATCGCAGTAAAAGATTGACTTGTTCAGGCGTCATATATCCTTCGTCGTAATGAAAAGTATCTTCCAAAGAAAAAGATAATTTCCGATCTGTAAAATCTTCACTGGGGTGAATGTATTCTTCTTTTGGAGGAAAAGGGCTTGGTTTTTCAACAAGCATCCAACCAATTTCTTCATCGCCTTCATAAAATTCATTCCATTCTTCTTCAGAAAGTAATTTCATGGCATTAGGAAATAGCACCGTATCTTCTATACTCAATAAACGTTGAATTCCACCAATTAAGTAAACTCTATTTTCTTTAATTTTATCGTAATTATTGTCCGAATTATATCCATCCATTAATTTGAATTGCGCCCTTAAATTATCATGAAATGACCACATATTTTTACTCGGTCCATTCCAATTGTGTTTTTCTAAATAAGGGAAAAGTTGGTTTTCTTTTCGAAGAAAACGCTTATTTATTGTCGCTAATTGGTTGTATATATTAAAGTACTTTTGGAAATCAACTGATGGATCTACCGATGATAATTCATCTAAAAGACGAACAATTAAATCACTTTCTTGGTAATAAATACGAACAGGATGACCTTCTGGTAATTCTTGTACAGTAGGTAAGAATGAATTCATTTTCTAGTTTTTGGTAAAGGTAGCACATACTAATTTTATCAAAAATGACGATAGTCACGTTTTATTCAAAACGTGTTAGATAATCAATTAATAATTTCAAAGTATTGGTATTTATCACTCAAACTCTATCAATACAGCGCCTTTTTCAACAACATCATCAATGGAGATATTAATTGTTTTAACAACTCCAATTCCTTCTGCTTTCAAAACATTTTCCATTTTCATCGCTTCCAAAGAAAGAATATCGTCACCAACATTTAATTCTTGACCGATTTTAACCGCTACATTTACAATTCGACCAGGCATTGGTGCTTCCAATTCTTTCAATTTCTTGATTTTGGGAACATCTAAACCTAATTGTGCAATCAAATCATCCAATTCACCTTTCTTTTTTATTTCAAAAACGCGGTGGTTGATTTTCAATTTTAAATAATTGCTTTCCGTATCCTCTACAATGATTTCTCCTGTAAAAGTATTTCCACCATAAGAAAGTGTGAAGAATTTATCATCCTCCCAATTAAGGATTGCGCCTTCACTTCCTTTTACTTTTTCTCCATCTATGTTCCAAATACGATTTGCCATTTATCATGAATTTTATACAAAAATAATAGAATTGATGTCCAATAGTGTATTTTTCACCCACGAATTCATTTTTAATTCGCTTATTTGTGCTAAATAATCTTTTTATGAAAATTCAAATCATCCTCATCGTATCCGTTATCACATTATTCGGTTGTAGTGTCAATAAGAAAACGAACGATTCTACAGTTGTAACAGAAACAGTTGAGCAGCCAGATCAGGACAAAGAATTGATCAATGATGTTCCTCCTCCTGTTATCGTTGAGGATGTAATACAAGAACGCCCACTTTACCAAGCTACAGAAACTGTTTTGACAGATTTAATTCACACGAAATTAGAAGTTGATTTTAATTGGGAGAATCAAACCATGAATGGAATTGCTTGGATAACTGCACAACCTCATTTCTATTCTTCAGACAGTTTAATTCTCGATGCAAAAGGAATGGATATAAATTCTGTTTCCATTGGAAGTATGCTATTGAATTTTACGTATGCAGATGACTTTCTTCGCATACAGTTAAACAGAGTGTATTCCAGAGAAGAAAAATACACGGTAATGATTGATTATGTTGCGAAACCCGAAGAAAGAGAGACGGAAAGTGGAACAGCAATTACATCAGACAAAGGTTTGTACTTTATTAACCCAACAGGAGAAAATCCAAATAAAATGCCGCAAATTTGGACGCAAGGTGAGACTGAATCTAGCTCCGTTTGGTTCCCAACCATTGATTCTCCAAATGCAAAAACATCGCAAGAAATTTTCATGACGGTGGAAGATAAATTTGCCACATTATCCAATGGAAAGTTGATTTCAAGTAAAAAAATAGCCGGTGGAAAAAGAATTGACCATTGGAAACAAGATTTACCACATTCTACTTATTTATTCATGATGGCTGTCGGAGAATTTAAAATTGTAAAAGATTCCTACACACGACCAGATGGTTCAATAATGGAAGTGAATTACTACGTAGAACCAGAGTGGGAAGGAGATGCAAAAGCAATTTTTGGTGAAACACCTGAGATGATTTCATTTTTCTCTGAGCGTTTAGGTGTAGAGTATCCTTGGGATAAATACCACCAAATAGTGGTGAGAGATTATGTTTCAGGTGCAATGGAAAATACTGGAGCAGTAATCTTTGGCGATTATGTCTACAAGAATGAACGAGAATTATTGGATGGTAATGACCAATCTACCATTGCACACGAATTATTTCACCACTGGTTTGGAGATTTAGTAACCGCTGAATCGTGGTCTAATTTAACGTTGAATGAATCTTTTGCCAATTATTCTCAATATTTATGGGATGAATATAAATTGGGCGAAGATGAAGCTGATTATCAGGCAATCATAGAAAGAAATGGCTATTATCAATCGGCTCAAGTACAAGGATACCACGACTTGGTTTGGTTTGATTATGGAGAAAAAGACCAAATGTTTGACGGTCATTCTTACAACAAAGGAGGTAGAATTTTGCACATGCTACGTAACTACTTAGGCGACGATGCATTCTTCACTGCACTGACAAAATACTTGAAGGAAAATCAGTACAAAGCAGCAGAATTTCACCAATTACGTTTGGCTTTTGAAGAGGTTTCCGGACAGGATTTGAACTGGTTTTTCAACCAATGGTACTTGGGTTCTGGACATCCAACACTTATTTTTAATCACACAATAAACGAGGATAAAACAATTACACTCGACGTAAATCAAACACAGAATTTAGAAGAATTTCCAATTTTTAAACTTCCAACCAATGTTGCTGTTTACACTGATAAAGGAAAATTTGTAACACCAATCGTAATGGATAAAGTGGAGCAATCTTTTACTATTCCTTTTGAAGGAGAATTTAAAACGATTGTTTACGACGATCAGGCAATGTTATTGGCTAAAACAAAAGACAATAAAACAACGGATGAATTTATTTACCAATTTTACCACGCTAAAAAGTACGAGACACGACTAGAAGGATTAGAAAAAGGTGCAAGAAATAAAGGAGAAATTGGACAACAATTAATTTTAGACGCATTGAATGATCCATTTTGGAATATTCGCTTGGTTGCTTTGAATAAAATGAATGGATTAAAAAATGAATTTAAAGCTTCAGCAAAAAAAATAACAATCGGTTTAATCAAGAACGATCCAAAATCAGCTGTTAGAAATAATGCTTTAAAACAAGCCAAAAGATTATTGAACGACGATGAATTGAAAAATATCTATGTCGATAGAATGAACAATGACTCGTCTTATTTAGTCGTTAGCAATGCATTGAAAGGATTAGGATCAATTGACCCTGAAAGTGCGATGAAAGTTGCGAAACAAATGGAGAATGAGAAATCATCAGCATTGATAGCTGGCGTAGCTCAATTGTATGCAGGACATGGAACAGAAGAACAATATTCATTCTTTGAAAATGAGTTTAAGCAAAACACGACCAAAGGATTTGATCGATTAGGATTCTTAAATTCATTTACATTATACATTACAAAACAAGACCCTGTATTACTCTCAAAATCAGTTGAAATTTACACAAAACTGGGAGAATCTACGAGTCCATATATGCAAATGTTTTTGCCTCAAAATGTAAGCTACGTATTGAAAAGTATTGACAGTAACATTGCTACTTTAAAAACAGAATTAGAAGAACAGGAGAAAAATAATGATGCTCAATATGCTGCGGAAACAAGAAAAAAAATAGCATCATTTGAAGCATGTAAAATAGCATTTGAAGGTTTGAATAAATAGAATTTAGAACCTACGGTTGACTGTTTTTGAATGCAAGTTCATTCATTTGGGCTGCAAAACTTTAATGAATTTAGAAAATCTAAAATTTCTGTTCATCCTTTAATTGATCAATTCTTTTCACTAAGTTTTCTTTCTTAAAACTTGCCATTTAAATAATTGAATGTATCTTTGATTAATAATTCATCATAACAATGATTAAAATATTATCAAAATGAAACATTTAAAAGTAGGAGATAGTGCACCAGATTTTTCATCAAAAGATCAGAATGGAAAAACGATTCAGTTGAATGACTATACTGGAAAGAAGGTCGTTATCTATTTTTACCCAAAAGACAATACTCCTGGTTGCACAGCACAAGCATGTAATCTACGAGACAACTATTCAGTCATTCAAAATGAGGATATTGTTATATTAGGAGTAAGTGCCGATGATGAAACAAAACACCAGAAATTTATTTCAAAATTTGATTTACCCTTCTCTTTACTTGCTGACACAGAAAAAGAATTATTAAATCTTTACGGTGTTTGGGGTGAAAAGAAATTCATGGGAAAAATTTACGATGGAATCCACCGAACGACTTTTGTTTTAGATGAGCAACATACGATTGTAGGCATCATTGAAAAACCAAAAACGAAAGATCATACCCGAGAAATTTTAGAAATTTACAGCAAATAAAATCACAACGTAAATAGATTACGTTGTAGTGACTCTATATTTGTTGTGTCAAAAGAATAATGGTAGTGTGAAAATGCAAACGACATACAATCATTCATAAAAACAACCTAGTTTGCAAAAAATAAACGATAACGATATGGCAAGTAAAAAAGAAGTAAACGCTGAAAAGCTAAAAGCATTACAACTTACAATGGATAAGTTGGACAAAACATTCGGTAAAGGAACCGTTATGAAATTAGGAGATACACCTAATGAAGCAATTGAAGTAATTTCAACTGGATCATTAACGCTAGATTTAGCATTAGGTGTAAATGGATTCCCAAAAGGTAGGGTCGTTGAGATTTATGGTCCAGAATCATCGGGTAAAACAACTTTAGCTATTCATGCTATTGCGGAATGTCAAAAAGCAGGAGGAATTGCAGCATTTATTGATGCAGAACATGCTTTTGATCAGTTTTACGCAGAAAAATTAGGCGTAGATATTGAAAATTTAATTATTTCTCAACCAGATAATGGTGAGCAAGCGTTAGAAATCGCAGATAATTTAATTCGTTCAGGCGCAATTGACATTGTAGTAATTGATTCAGTTGCAGCATTGACACCTAAGGCAGAAATCGAAGGGGAAATGGGTGATTCTCAAATGGGATTACAGGCTCGTTTAATGTCTAAAGCATTGCGTAAACTGACCGGATCAATTAATAAAGCCAATACTTGTTGTGTATTCATTAATCAATTGAGAGAGAAGATTGGTGTAATGTTTGGAAATCCAGAAACAACAACTGGTGGTAATGCTTTGAAATTTTACGCATCTGTGCGAATAGATATCCGTCGTTCTTCTCAAATTAAAGATGGAGATGAAGTTATCGGAAACAGAACACGTGTGAAAGTTGTGAAAAACAAAGTAGCTCCACCTTTTAGAAAAGCTGAATTTGACATCATGTATGGAAAAGGAATATCAAAAGTTGGGGAAATCCTAGATTTAGGAGTTGACTTAAACATCATAAATAAAAGTGGATCTTGGTTCTCGTATGGTGAAACAAGATTAGGACAAGGTCGTGATGCCGTAAAAGGAATCATCAAAGACAATCCTGAATTAATGGAAGAATTAGAATTGAAAATTAAAGAAGCTCTTAAGCCAAAGGTTGAGGTTGAACCAGAAGTTTAAGACATTACTGCATATCGTAGCAAAACGGCATTTACTTAGTAGATGCCGTTTTTTTTGAATAAAAAAGTCGTACAAAAGAGTTATCCTTAAACAAATAACTATCTTGTAGAAAATTGATTTGTCGCAGGTCAAAACAAAAAAGCAATGAAAAATTTACAAACATTAAACATTGATTTACTCGAAAGTATTGAAAATACAATCTCCTCTTTAAATGATCAGCAATACACGGAGTCAATGGAAGTATTATCCAATGCAACAATAGGACAACATATCAGACACATGCTAGAGTTTTACCAAGCAATAGATGTTGCACATAAGACAGGTGAAATTGATTACGATGACCGTAAAAGATCATTAAAGATGGAATCGAGTATTGAATTTGCAAAAGAATCAATTGAGGTGATAAAGAAAAACATGGTGACATATACTGAAGACAAACAGATTGCAATGTCAGGGAATTATTCTTTAGACAGTGAGAAATCATCCACAATTTCAACATCATTATCAAGAGAGTTGGCTTTTTCAATGGAACACACAATTCATCATTTAGCAATCATTAAAAATGCGTTAGTTATACAAGGAGTTAAACTTGAAGAAAATTTTGGCGTAGCACCATCAACTATTCGTTTCAAAAATAATATATGTGCACAGTAAGTTTTGTAAAGAAAGACAACGGTGAAGTAATTCTGACTTCTAACAGGGATGAAAAAACACATCGTGCAACTTTACCTCCACAAGATTATAGCATTGGAGCTAAAAAGGTAGCATTCCCAAAAGATGAAATTGCTGGAGGTACTTGGATCGCGTTGGGAGACGACGGAACATTTTGTTGTCTATTAAATGGTGCTTTCGAAAAACACAATTCGAAAGGGAACTATAGAAGAAGTCGCGGACAAATAGTATTGGATGTATTTCGATCGCCAACAGTAGATGACTTTATAAACAAAATTGATTTGGATAATGTAGAACCATTTACATTAATCATATATCAATCGGCTACTCAAAAGTTAAACCTCCTTGTTTGGGATGAAAAAGAAAAACACATTTCTGATTTAGACATCAATGAACCTCATTTTTGGGGATCAGCAACACTATATACGAAAGAATTTACAGATGTAAGAAGGAAGCAATTCTTTGAACATTTGAAAAATGACAAAGAAGAACAATCCATATTTCAAAAACATTCTTCCACAAAAGAAGAAGGTGGATTTGTATTGAATAACCGAGATGGTATTGAAACAGTAAGTGTCACCCAAATAATTTTAACGGAATTGAAAGGTTCCATGAATTACTTCGTCTTAGATGAAAAATCAAAGACAAAGATTACAAAAGAATGGAAAAAGGAATTGCTGTAACAATCGCGTGGCCAGAAACATATTGCAAACAAGCAGGAGCATGGTATGATCCAATTATTCAAGCAGTGAATATTGGTAAAGATGGCTATTATAAAGTCGGACATGCTGCAATTGTACTCATCGATTCAAATGGAAATTGCTTTTATTTTGATTTTGGGAGATACCACACACCTCATAGCTTTGGAAGGGTAAGAGATGTTTCTACTGATCACGATTTAAAAATCTTCACAAAAGTTGAGTTTGACAATGATGGCGAACCAATTTTGGACAATCTTTTCAATGAATTAAACAACAATTCATCCTGTCACGGTGATGGGAAATTAAGAGCAGGATTTATTCATACTGACTTTCAAAAAACGTTCAATTGCGCCAAAGAAATTCAAAAAAATGATTATTTACCCTATGGTCCATTTGTACGGAAAGGAACGAACTGTTCTCGTTTTGTTAGAGATATTGCATTAATCGGTTCAACAAACAAGTGGGTAAATACAAAACTTCGTTTACCGTGGATGCTGACTCCAAGTCCAATGTGGAATATTAGAGCAACGGGAGAATATGTCGTAGGAGAAACAATACTAGAAGAAATTAAAGTGGAACAATATGAAGTTGCCTAAGCTTATAAAACAACCGAGTATACCTGAAAATTTACCCAAAGATGCAAAATGGTTAGCTGGAGAAGGAGCTGGTTCTTGGTTTGTATTTTTAAAAATGAATGAGAATGTGTTGGTGCGAAGATTTTCACCCAATGGGAAATTCGAATGTGAGAACAGCTATGCAATTGACATTAACCTAGAAGAAGATTTCAAAATGGATTACCCTTCACATTGTTCCGTGATATCAATCATACACAACGATACAAAAAGAAGGTTTGGAGCAATTCTTTAAATTTGATTTTCTTTTTTGAGCGCTTTCATTGAAAGAAATAGAGCATTAACATCATCTATGAGGTAAGTTGCTGAGATTGTAGCCCCTGCGATTCCGTCAATATTAGTATTCAATTCAAAACCATTCTTTTCCCCTTTGAACTGTTTCAACCAACTTGATCGACAAATTTCATAACCGTATTCTCCCCCATAATTTGCGATATCTACTTTTTGAATCACTAAGTTCGTATCGTAAATAACGATGTATTCAAATACTTCATACGACTCATCACGTTGTTCTGAAGGTGCACTACACCCTCCAACTTTACAACCGTTAGAATAAGTATAGCATGCGTAACCTAACAATTCACCCTTTCCAAAAACTTTATTCAATTGAGTAATATTTACAGGCAAATGCTCTGCATCAACCTGCGTCATAGACAATTCAATATCCTTCCAAACTTTGCGAATCAGTTTAGAAATTTTCTTATCTGGATTAGAGAAAGAGAATAATAGGAGCAACACGATTAATGTTACTCCATATTTAAGTGTTTTTTTCATATTAGAACCAAAAACCAAATCCAACATTTAACATATTCGTAGTGGTGAAAGAAGAACCATCCTTTAACCATTGAAAATCTGCTTTAAAAATTGTTCCGGGAGTCAATTGAAAACCTAAACCAGCCGTTAGAACTTCACGATTATATGAAATGTTTTTTGATAAGCCACCACCAACTTTGAAGTGAGTATCGTAATTCTCATACCTCACGAAAGGAATGAATCTTGGATATCCTTTTTTTAAAGAATAATTGTACGATAATTCTCCGTAATAACCCATAATTTCTTCTGCCACATCTGCACCAGAAAACGCATTGTATTGATCGGTATTCGATAATGAAGTAAAGATTCCTTCTCCTCTAAATTTAAAATTCTTCACTGTATATTCTAAATTAATCGATGCCATTGCAATTCCAACAATAGAACTGTCCGCATGAGAAATAGCAGCTTGATCGTCTCTATTCACTCCATTGTACAATGTCGTTTCTGTTTTTCCATAATAACC
This sequence comes from uncultured Fluviicola sp., assembly GCA_964387525.1. Lineage (GTDB taxonomy): Bacteria > Bacteroidota > Bacteroidia > Flavobacteriales_D > Crocinitomicaceae > UBA4466. Next base: position 17,382 of record CAYLWS010000029.1, on the reverse strand, counting down.
AGACGCTCCAATTTTAAGGCCATTCAAACCAAAGAAGACAACTTTTCCCGTAAAAGATGGTGTTCTAACAATTGCTTTAGCAGCCTTTTGTCGGCCACCTCTAATACCACTTTTACCCGATAATTTACCTGTTCCGTCAAAACTTTTGAAACCGTTCACCATATATATCTGGTATTTTAAATTCGCCTTCTTAACCAATCCATGGAAACCTAAACCTAATTCTCTCCAAGTAGATGGAATAACATATTTATCTACAGCAGGCCTTTCAACTCCATTGAATAAAGTCGGCTCATGAAATTCATTCACATATCCCATTGGAATTAATAAAACACCTGTTTTAAAATTAAGGGCAGAATTAAACTTATAATTAATGAAGGCTTGTTCAATTGAAATTTCATTGATGTGTTCAATTTCTATCTCAGAAAAGAATTGCAATTTAGAATTGAAACGATACCCAACATATAAAATCATTCTGTGTAAGTCAGCAGTACCATTTCTAAACTTTCCTTTTTCAATGGGAGCATTATAATGGGCCTCACCATAACTACCAATCGAAAAACCTTTGTTTTGATTCAATAAAATTCTTTTCATTGAAGAATTCACTGTTGTATCAATATATACCTGTGCATTGGAGATAGACACAAATAATAATGCAATAATAACTAAATATATATTTTTCATTTTCTTTATTTTTTGACAAAGTAAATCATTGTGTCTAGTTCTCACAATACCACAAAAAAGGTATTTAGAACGATTCTAAATTAAACAGATTGATATACAGTTAATTATAAAGGAATGCAAGAATGTAAACTTTATAACTTTTTATTCTTTCGAAAGAAAGTTATATTTAGGCATGAGAAAAATATTTACAGTAGTATTTCTAGTAATATCAAGTATAGCCATTGGGCAAAATTTTCACGTTGCGAATACAACGACAACTCTAACCAAAACAACTGATCAATCTCCTGCGCATTGGTACATAGAAGTTTACAATGATGTTAATCCAGATTCATTATTGCTTCGATGGAAAGCCAGTTTTAATAATATCCCTTCAGCTTGGCAAATTAATTTAGATAACCAAGATAATTACACTACAAACATTCAAGACAATGATAGCGCAGATTTTTACCTACATGCAGGTTTATCTTTTCCTCAGAAATTAATCATAGGAGCAGTATTAAATAATACGGTGGGTATTGGTTCTGTGTTTTTTGACTTATATGAACCGTCCAACTTATCCAATGTTGTTCAAATTGAATATCACTTTATCGTTACACAAGGTACATCCGGAATTATTGAGCTAAGTGATAATTCTTGGCTGTCTCAAAAAGGAAGTTTATTTGTTTTCAATGACGATGCTATTGGGCATCAATTGACAATTTATTCGACCGAAGGTAAGGTTCTTTTTTCTGGTATAATTGAGAAAGAAATGAACTTTGAAACGATGAAAAATGCAGGAATCGTTTACTTTTTACAAGAGAATAAAGGCGAATATAAATCGGCAAAGTTCTTTTTGAAATAGAAACTTAATCTATTTCGTTATACCCTTTTGGGGATAAGTTTTCTGCCTTTAAAGTTCTACTCCTTGTTTTTTCAAACTTTTACCAACGAACCAAGCGAAAAAGGTGAGGTAGGCAAAGCAGACTGCGCCAACAATAAATGAAAATTGAATTCCAACAGCTTCGATATCCGCAAGTTTTCCTTGTAACGGTGGGATAATCGCTCCACCTAAAATCATCATGACTAAAAATGCAGAACCTTGTGTTTGATATTTTCCTAATCCTGCAAGAGAAAGAGAAAAAATACTTGGCCACATAATGGAGCAAAAAAGTCCAGCACTCAAAAATGAATAAATAGCCGTCATTCCTGTCGTTGAAATACCAACAAGCATGGAAAGCACTCCTAAACTCCCATAAATAACCAATGTTTTCACTGGTTTGTCTTGCGCAAGGTAAAAAGCAATGATTTGAATGACCACACAGATAATATACCAATAGAGAGGTTGAATATCATAACCAGCTAAGTCTGAAACAAAAAGTACCACGCCAAAAGCAAGTAGTGGAACAGTGAATTGAAGTATCATTTTTGTCTGCTTACTCAAATCAAACGCGCTGACTGCTCCTGTCCAGCGACCAATCATTAAACTTCCCCAAAACATAGCAACAAACGGAGCTATTTCAGAAGATTCGTACCCACCAAATTCTGGTTGTTTCAATAATTCACCTAAATTTGAACCTATAGCAACCTCTACACCAACGTAGACAAAAATGGCTAACATTCCCAAAGACAATTGAGGATATTGCATTGCTCCCCAACCTTCTTTTTGTTTAGATCCTTTAAAGTAACTGTATAATAATCCAACAAGAATAACTACCAGTCCAGCGACCCAACCAATTATTCGTATGCTTTCCTTTTTCTCATCAGACCAAGTTAAATTCTCTTTGTAAGAATAAAAAACAGGCGCAAAACAAATTATTAAAAACCCTGTAATAAGCAATAACGTTCGAATTGCTTTTGAAAGATTTTCATTCTCCGTGGAGGCATTTTCCATTTTTCCATGGGGAACTTTTTTAGAAAAACCGAAGAGAGCGGCAACACCAATAAACAATGCACCAACACACGCATACAAAATAATTACTTTCGTTAGACTCAATGCTTGAATCATATCATCGGTTAAAGAAGCGGTTGTTCCAAATAATGCCAATGAAACAATCAAAGGACCAATGGTGGTTCCTAAACTATTGATTCCTCCCCCCAAATTAATTCGACTTGCACCGCTTGATTCATCTCCCAAGGCAATCATAAAAGGGTTTGCAGAAGTTTGTTGCAAAGAAAAACCTAATGCAACGATAAATAATCCAACCAACATTCCCGTAAATAAATTGAGGTAAACAGAAAGAATCATTGCTCCAGCACCTACAGCCGAGAATAATAAACCATATACGATACTTTTTTTATAACCCCATGAACCAACAAGGTCTTTTCCTGAAGATGTACCAAAAATAAACAGCCCCAATGCACCTAAATAATAAGCACCGTAAAAGGCAAAGTCAATTAACTGACTTTGGAATTGATCTAAATTAAAATAGCTTTTACAGAATGGAATAAAGACACTGTTTCCAGCAGCTATAAATCCCCAAAAGAAAAAAACGGTCGTTAGAGTTGTTAAAGCGCCGTAATTGGTTTTTTGGATGGTTTTCTCAGTCATTTGAATGATTTTTTGACCAAAATAATGAGAAATATGAGATTTTAGAGGAATTTCAATGATTAAACTACTTTTTTATTGAACAATCATTCTCTTTGTTATTTTTCCTTTGGAAGTATAAAATGTTAAAAGGACGGATTCACATTAAATCCAAAGATAAATATACACGTCTAAAAAATAGGACAGACAATAGTTTACCATCATCCGCCCTATTCTTCTAACTAAAACGTGAACTTAAAGCTCACTAACAAATTTCTTCCTTGACGGTTGATTTTCATCACATCAAGATGTTCATAATAAGGAACATTGAATATATTATCTAACGCGATATTTACGTCGTATTTAAAACGTTTTACCTTAAATGTCTTTCCTGCAGAAAGATCAAATAAGTTAAATTCTCGTGTTGAATTCTCTCCATAAAAATCATAATCAATGTGATTCTGAGCCATTGCAGTGGTGTATTTCAAGGACACATTGTACCCTTTGATAGAATATACAATGGTATTTATAGATTTCAGTGGTGGAATCATAAACAAAGCCCTGTGTTTATGATCTTCTCCGTAAGAAAAGGCATTCATTGAAGAGAAAAACAACTTCTTATTTATTCTCCATTTGAACCCAACTTCCGCACCAGTAATGATTGCATTGTCTAAATTAGTGTATTGTTTCACACCTGACGCACCAGCAGTCATTGCGCTATAACCAGATAGTTTCTCTCCAGCAATGTAGTTTTTAAAATAGTATGCAAACACTTTTGCTGTAAACACCAATTTTTCCAAACGATATCGAGTTGAAATATTAAAATTCCAAGATTCTTCTTGCTTAATGTCCGGATTCCCCATGTAATCGTAGTTATCAAATCGATTGAATAGGAAAAAACCATATAATTCTTGTGCATTTGGTGCTCTCATTGCTTTCGCAACTCCGCCAGAAACAGATAACTTTTTGGTTAATTTATAATTCAATTGAGTAAACACATTGAATAAATAGTGTGTTCGATCTAATTCACCCGTATAAATACTTGAAAGTGTTTGTCTCCCTTCTTCGGTTGTAATTGAAGAAGCAGCATAATCAAAACGAAAGCCAGCAGACAATTTCAATTTATCGGTTAACAGTATTTTATCGGATAAATCAATCCCAAAAACGGTTCTTCGTGAGTCTGGAATTGTAAGCATAAACATTTCAGCACCAACGGTTGGGTACATCGTCATTTCTGCATGCAAATCGTTGGAATATCCGTTCAATTTTATCTTTACAAAATGCTTCTCTCCAAATCTCAAAGAAGCATTACTGTAAAAACCTCCTGTCCATGAGGTTCCTGGCATATCCATGTGCATGGAAATCAAAGAATCTGGTCTTTTCGTATCGTCCATGGCATGGTCAATAAAATTGTAGTAAATTTTAGATTCTAAACGGTAAAGAGTTTTCCCAGTTCTTTTGTAGAGATGAGAAACTGATCCAATTTTTGCATTGGCAAAAGAAACATCCATCGTTAAGGCTGGATATCCAATATCTCTACCGTCATCTTGTAAATAATCTAAATAAATAAAGTTATTTTCATTCAGAGCAAAAACAGAACTGACCCCAAAATTTAATTTTTCATATTGTGAAAAATGAATTTCGCGTTGATTTCCATCGGTATAATTTTGCGATTTACGGTAAATAGAATTTGCCTTAACTGCCCATCGTTTTTTACTCAACTGAACTGAACCTAAAACCCGATATGCAGAAGCATTTGTCTCGTAACCAGTACCAACAGTCCCAGAAACGAATTTATCTGCACCTAACTTTGCTTTGTTCAATTTAAAGTCAAAACCACCACCAATACTTGCTCCAACCTGATCAGCATTTGGACCTAAATTCAATCGAATTGAGCTTAAATTATTTGGTTCAACATAAGAACTGATTGGATCCATGTGATCGGTACAAGCACCAAATATTTGCATTCCGTCAACTGTTGTGTTGATTTGACTTGGGTTTAACCCTCTAATGATGGGTTCTTGTGCATAATTCCCTCGTTTAATTAACGATACACCATTAATGTTGTAAAGTAATTTATCAATTAGAATTTGTACATCATCATCTTGTTTTATCTCTAAGCCATTGTCTTTCAATCCTTTTCCCTGTACGGTAACTTCTTGAATCAAAACATCCTGATCCAAACTATCTATTTGAGAATAAGAATCATACGACAACGCAATGAAACAAAGCACTATTATTGTTTTTAACATTGAATTGGAATTAATGGTGTCAGAAGCACAGAATGATTCTGACACCTATTAAAAAATAGAAGATCTTAGAATAAAATATCTAAAAATGCATCTGCTTGAATTTCTGTTCCATTTTGAAGCAATTGAAGGTGTAATCTCCAATCTCCCGTCATTGTGTAATTCACATCACCATTGTAATGACCATTTCCAATATGAACTGGGTCAATGTTGTTCGCAGAACCGTGATTCATAGAAGTCATCCACGGCGTCATTACCATTGTGAAATCAGTAACAGCTGGCCAATCCAAACCTGATACTCTTTTGTGTAATAAAAATTCAACATCATTCATCCCTACACTCCAAGTAACTGGTCTTAACAAAGAAACAACATAACTACTTCCATCAGTTCCTGTGTACATTCCCATTACCTTTGTAGCAGATTCTTCAACATTTAGTGTGAAAGTAACTGGAGAACCGTTCACTTTTACTTCTAAAGTCCAAGTTCCTCCCGCTGAAGACATCACAAAAACGACTGCGCCTTTGTATTTCCCCATAGAAGAGTTATATGTTGGCTGCTCTGTTGGACAAGAATGTTGCATAGTTCCCATATCCATCATTGGAAGGTATTCTACAGTTGCTCCTGTCATCGCATTTCCACTTGCATCTTTTAGTGTAACGTAGATATTTTCATACCCTGTGGATAAACCGTTGTGATCAGCGTACAAAACTACTGTTTCATTGTTACTTGTTGTAGCTGTAGCTAATTCTACTTGAACTGAAGAAGGTGTTCCTGGTGTTGATGTAGTCGTCGTCGTTTCTTCTTTTTTACATGACGTAAATACCAATGCGCTCAAAAGCACACTCATTATAATTTTTTTCATTTTAATGTATGTTAATTGTTTGTTTTTTACCTAAAAACTTTAGGCATACTATTACACACTGCAAAAGCAGTTAAAAATGATATTCAAAAGAATACCTTGGAATAGAAACAATTAACAGGGGGGATGAAATATTGAAGCGTTATAACTTGAAACATCTTTCTCAAGATAATGGGCGAAATTTTCCTTTTCTAAAAAGAAGAATGGTTCATCCAAAATGATTTCGATGTTTTGAGTAGCGAAGAAAAATGCATTCTCTGAAATAATAATTTTATCCTCGTGATTTTTTTTGGTGTCTTCTGTCAATTCTTTCTTTAAATGACATTTACCATTACACTCCAATTCTGGCTTTTCTATGTTCTCACAAAAGTTTGCTGCAATATAATCCTGATTGTAAAGGAATTTACCCACAATAATCACTTGATTAAAGGTTTGAACCGTTAACAATACAAAAAAGAAATATGCAAAAACTCTTTTCATCAAAACAAAAGTAGAAAGTTAGTTTTGACTAACCTATGATGAAAGTCATATTACTAAAAAATTATCCTACGTTAGATGAAATCTGATCTTTCAAACTCACCATTTCTTTGATTTTCTTCACAATTGAATTCGTATCAAAACCACATTCTACCCATAATTCTTCTTGGGTACCGTGCTGAACGTATTCATCTGGAATTCCAAGTCGCGTTACTTCAGCAGAATATTTATGATCGACCATAAATTCGATAACAGCTGAGCCAAATCCGCCCATTAAACAGCCATCTTCAATGGTGATTACTTTCTTGAATTTAGAAAACACTTCATGCAACATTACCTCATCAATGGGTTTAACGAAACGCATGTCGTAATGAGCGATGGAAATACCTGATTCTTTTAACTCTTCGATTGATTCTGTTGCAAAATTACCAGGATGTCCTATGGTAAGAATGGCAATATCTTCTCCATTTTTCAATTTTCTTCCGGTACCTACTTTAACTTTCTTGAAAGGTGTTTTCCATTCTGTCATTACCCCTTTTCCTCTCGGGTAACGAATAGAAAAAGGTCCCATATCTTTCAATTGAGCAGTGTACATTAAGTTCCGCAACTCTTCTTCATTCATCGGAGCACTCACAATCATATTCGGAATACTTCGCATGTATGAAATGTCGTATGCACCGTGATGAGTTGCACCGTCGGCTCCAACTAATCCACCTCTGTCTAAACAAAGAACAACATTTAAGTTTTGTAGCGCCACGTCGTGTAAAACTTGATCGTAGGCACGCTGCATAAATGAAGAATAAATATTACAAAACGGAACAGAACCTTGAGTCGCCATTCCTGCAGAAAAAGTTACAGCATGTTGTTCAGCTATTCCAACATCAAACGTACGTTCAGGCATTGCTTTCATCATGATGTTCAATGAACAACCGGAAGGCATTGCTGGCGTAACTCCTATGATATTTTTATTCTTTTCTGCTAATTCTACAATTGTATGTCCGAATACTTCTTGGTATTTAGGAGGTTGGGGAGATTTAGGAATTATTTTAACAATTTCTCCAGTTTCTTTATTAAAAACACCCGGAGCATGCCATTGTGTTGGATTTCCTTCTTCAGAGAATTTATATCCGCCCCCTTTTTTGGTGAGAATATGTAATATTTTTGGTCCTGGAATATCTTTTAAATCTTCCATTACTTTAGCTAACCCAATCACATCATGTCCATCGATGGGTCCGAAATATCTAAAATTTAAGGATTCAAAAAAGTTACTCTGTTTTAAGATAGAACCTTTTAATGCCGTTGATATTTTTGAAGCAACCGATTGAGCATCTGGTCCAAACTTAGAAATTTTTCCCAATAAATTCCAAACCTCATCTTTGACCTTATTATAGGTGTGAGAGGTTGTAATGTCGGTTAAATAATCACGTAATGCACCAACATTTGGATCTATCGACATACAATTGTCATTCAAGACAACCAACAGATTGGCGTCTTTTTCATATCCAGCGTGATTCATTCCTTCAAAAGCCATTCCTGCCGTCATCGCACCATCACCTATTACAGCGATATGTTGACGGTTTTTTTGTCCTTTTAAATTATTTGCAACGGCCATTCCAAGCGCTGCAGAAATTGATGTCGAAGAATGTCCAACACCAAAAGTATCGTATTCACTCTCGCTTCTTTTAGGAAAACCTGAAATACCACCTTTGATTCTATTCGTATGGAAGACATCTTTACGACCAGTCAATATTTTATGACCGTATGCTTGGTGACCTACATCCCAAACCAATTGATCGTAGGGTGTATTGAAAACATAATGTAAAGCAACCGTTAATTCAACCACTCCGAGACTTGCTCCAAAATGACTATTTCCAATTTCTGAAATTACATCGATAATGTATTGACGTAGCTCATCTGAAACTTGCGGTAGATCGTCCATAGAAAATTCATTTCTAAGATCTTCCGGAATAGTTATCCTTTCTAAATATGGTCCTGCTTTAAATTCTGACATAGTTGTTGTTGGCAAATTTAATCCTTTACAACTACCTTAACAAATTAGAAATGACTTTATTTTGAAATTTAGAGATTTTAACATTCTTTTAGTTTCATATTTAAAGGTATTTAAGATTCTTAACTTTTTAAAGCATACCTTTACAGTTAAACAAATTGTAATTTGAAAAACATTCTCCAACTTCTACTCATTTTATCAAGTCCCTTTATATATGGACAGAACTCTCTACTTATAAATGATAATAGTTATATCGTTATTGAGAATGGTGGTAAAATAGTAATTGAAAACCCTGCTGACACAGCAATTCAGACGACTAATGGAGGGAATATAATCACCGCAGCAGAAAATGATGAAGTAATTTGGAATATTGGTGCTTCAACTGGAATATATACAATTCCTTGGACAACAGTTTCCTTGGTGAAAATGCCGTTGGAGGTAAATATTTCAACAGCAGGGGTTGGTACTGGTAAAGTGACTTTCACCACTTACCCAACAAGTAATATGAATATCCCATATCCAGCAGGAGTGACAAGTATGAACTCTGGAGTGATTGGAAATGCAGATGCTTCTTTATTTGCCATTGATCGATTTTGGGGTATCGATGCTCGTGGTTACACCACAAAACCAAGTGTAACTTTAAGTTTTACGTATGACGTTGCCGAAATCGCTCCAACCAACACAATAACTGAAGCCAATTTACAAGCACAGCGATGGAACGCAACAAATGATACTTGGGAAAATCTATTGTTTGGAGCTCAAAGTGGATCAGTTGTAAACAATGTTGTTGCTGCTCCACTAGATTTTTTTAAAAATTGGACTTTGGTTGATAATTCAACTCCTTTACCTGTAGAATTGGTTCATTTCAATGCAAAACTCCTAAATAGCAGAACAGTTAATGTTTCCTGGAAAACCGTTTCAGAAATAAACAATGATTATTTTGAAGTAGAGAAAAGTGAAAACGGTACAAACTTCTATTCTTTTGCAATGATTAATGGAGCTGGAAATTCTACTTCTACTTTAAATTATTCTACCATTGATTCTTCTCCTTACAGTGAAGTAACTTTTTACCGATTAAAACAAATTGATTTTGATGGATCTTTCAACTATTCTGAAATAAAATCAGTTTCAATGAATGGATTTAACTCTGCATTTATTTACCCTAATCCTGCTTCTAATTTTATTCAAGTAGAAAGTGATTTCAATAGTGACGGTACTGCAATTTTCCAAGTGGTGGATATTTATGGAAAGAATGTACTGAGGCAAGAATTATCTGTTCAAAAAGGACACAACCAAAATACATTATTAATACAAGATCTCCCAAGTGGAAATTATTTCTTAAAAATACAATTCAACAACACCAATTACAAAGCCTTAAAATTCAATAAATTATGATACGTATTACCTTACTTTTTACCATTGCTCTATTTTCTCAGTCTATTCTTGCACAAAATGTAGGAATTAATGGTGATGGTTCATCTCCTGATGCTTCGGCAGTATTAGATGTCGCTTCTACAACTTCGGGTATCTTAATTCCGAGAATGACAATGACGGAAAGAGATGCGATTGTTCTACCTGCAACAAGTTTAATGATTTATCAAACAGATAATACACCAGATTTTTATTATAACTCAGGAACTACAGGTTCTCCCATTTGGTCTAGTATTACCGGAGTAAAAGTTCTTAATGATTTAGCCGATGCAAAAACGAATGCCCAATCTGTATTTGTTGGAAATTTTGCGGGAATTTCATTTACTTCAGGGGATTTTAATACCGCGATTGGTGCAGGGGCGTTGGATCTTATGACTATTGCGGACGGGAATACAGCAATTGGTTATAATGCTGGAAATACTGTGACTACTGGGGATGATAATATTTTAATTGGTAATAATGTTAGTACAACATCTCCAACAGCAAATAAGGAGTTAAACATAGGTAGAACTATTTATGCAACAGGAGTAGGTGGAATTACAGCTAAAGTTGGTGTTGGCGATCAAAATAATGCTCCAAATAGTACGTTAGATGTAAAAGGCTCTGTAACGTTAGATTATAAAGCCGGTGGGACTATATTACTTACTGACGCACATTACACGTATAATTGTACTAGTACAGGTCCAATACAATTACCATCAGCTGTAGGGATTACAGGACGAATATATATTATTAAATTAACCGCATCAGGTTCAATTTCAGTTCAAACCTCTTTATCCCAAACAATCGATGGAGCTACTAATTACACATTATCTGCTCAGTGGAAGTACGTACAAGTACAGAGTGATGGGGCAAATTGGATTATAATTGGTCAAAACTAATCCCCCTTCTCTGTTGATTAAATAAACAACGATTATTCGAATAAATTCGTTTGAATTAAAAATGCACTAATTTTCTTGGCATACACTTTGCTTTCTAGCTTTTAAATTGTCTAACAATATAAAACTAGCCTATGAAAAAATTTATCTATACACTCGCTTTACTCGGATTTTTCTTCGGAATGACCAGTTCTTCTTTGATCTCATATCCTTCCATTAAAAATTCTGCATTTCAAATTGGAGAAAAATTACGCTACCGTGTGAGCTATGGCTTTATGGATGCAGGGGAGGCAACACTTGAAGTCAGAGCTACTGAAAGAAAAGGAAACAACCGAGCTTTATATCACGTAGTTGGAATTGGCCGAACATTAGGCGGATTCAATGCTTTCTATAAAGTACGGGATAAATACGAAAGTTACATCGATCAAAAATCAATCATGCCATGGGTGTTTGTGAGAAATGTTAGTGAAGGTGGTTATAAAATAAACCAAACTTACGTTTTTAAACAACACCAAGAAAAGGTATCTAATGGTGAAGAGTATTTCAAAACACCGATGGGTATTCAGGATATGGTTTCTTCATTTTACAAAGCCAGAACATTAGATTTTGAAGGAATGAAACCAGGAAAAGAGTTTAAATTTCAATGTTTTATGGACGATGAAGTTTTTGACCTTGTCATTAAATATGTCGGAGATGAAACCATTAAAATTCGAAAAGGAAAATTCAAAACACACAAATTTGTTCCAGTTGTTCAAACAGGTCGCTATTTTGAATCTGAAGAAGATGTTCAATTTTGGATTACCGCAGATAAAAATAAAATTCCCGTTCTAATTAAAGCTAAAATTCCAGTAGGGAATGTAAAAATGCACTTGGTAGAATGGAAAGGATTGAAAAACCCTCTTTCAAGTAAAATTTGATTTGTTGCTTGTACGTTATTCATAAAAGGAGCCTGAAGAGGTTCCTTTTATGTTTTCAACTTTAGGACATTGAATATCATCTATTAAAACCTTACCCATCTTTACCTTTACACTGTAATCAAAAAGGAAAAGATATGAAAAAAGGAATCAAAACAACATTATTTGCAATTGCTTGTACACTTATTGTTACAAGTTGCAAGAAAGAAAAATTCAACCAACTCCTACGTCATTAACTCCACCTCCATCGGGTGAAAACCCAATAGACCCAACCCCTCCCCCAACAGGAATTCTACCTTCAGATATCAAAATATTTTTTTCTAACAATGTCCAAACAATGCCAAAATTTGGATTTGATGGACTTGTTTATTGCCCTGGAGAAGAAAATACAATAAGAATCATCAATTTTAATAAAGCAAAAGCTGTTACAGATATCCGTAACAGCTTTTGTGTGGTTAGTAGTCGGTGATATTATTTCATTCCTTTTTCTACAATCGAAACAATTTTTCCTTCGTCCCAGCAAATTTCATATGATCTAATTGTAATTCCAGCCTCATAATCTACTAAATAACAATCTTGTGTTGCCTCTGTTACAACCGGATTACTCAATCCAAAATAAACAATGTCGTTATCGTTTAGGGTTTCACTCGCTGCATATTTCTCAACAGCCTTTGAAACATCTTCGTGAGAGCCATTAATCATGGAGTTAAAGTCATTCATTTCTGTGGAAACCTCAACAGAAGCTCCTCCACAACTCAACAATAATGATACAACTGATAATACTTGAATCGATTTGAATATAATTTTTTTCATAATGGTTATTTTAATCAAAAATACAAACAAAGAATTGTTGCTACAACAACAATCTGGTGAACCAATCATTAATTGATGTAAACCTATTAATTTTATGAGGGAATAAACATAAAAAATATTTGTAAATTTGATAACGCTACTTAACCCTTGATAATGAAAATATAATGCATTCAATAATAAAATCTAGTTCTTTTTATTGAAAAAAACCAAAATCAACCGTATATTGTCGAAGCAAAAAATTATAAATCATGGGAGAATTCAAATCAGACATTGAAATTGCACAGGCTGCAACAATGCAACACATCAAAGCTATCGCTGAAAAGTTAAACATTCAAGAAGATGATCTTGAGATGTATGGAAAATATAAAGCGAAACTTCCCCTAACGTTAATCGATGAAGAAAAAATCAAAAACAATCACCTTGTTTTGGTTACAGCACTTACACCAACTCCTGCTGGGGAAGGAAAAACGACAACTTCTATCGGTCTAACAGAAGGAATGAATAAAATTGGTAAGAAAACAACTGTTGTTCTTCGCGAACCTTCTTTAGGTCCTGTTTTTGGGATAAAAGGTGGTGCAGCTGGAGGTGGTTATTCTCAAGTTCTACCAATGGAAGATATTAACTTGCACTTTACAGGTGATTTCTCCGCGATTGAAAAAGCAAATAATTTACTCTCTGCTTTGTTGGACAACAACATTCAAAGTAAAACAAAAAATTTAGGCATCGACCCGAGAACAATAGGTTGGAAGCGTGTAATGGACATGAATGATCGATCTTTACGTGATATTACCATTGGATTAGGTGGTGTATTTAACGGGGTTCCAAGACAAGATGGATTCAACATCACTCCTGCTTCAGAAGTAATGGCCATTCTTTGTATGGCAGAAAATTTTAAAGATTTAAAAACACGTTTGGGGAATATATACTTAGGATTAACCTACGATAAAAAACCAATCTATGCGCGTGATTTAAAAGCGGAGAATGCAATGGCAATTTTACTAAAAGATGCCATCAAACCAAACCTTGTTCAAACAATGGAAGGAAATCCTGCAATTATTCACGGTGGACCATTCGCTAATATTGCACAAGGAACAAATACTATTTTAGCAACTAAAATGGGACTTTCTCTTTCAGATTATGTCATTACAGAGGCTGGATTTGGTGCAGATTTAGGTGCCGAGAAATTCTTAGACATTAAATGTGTTTCTGGAGGATTGAAACCAGAGACAGTAGTATTAGTTGCAACAATTAGAGCTTTACGTCATCATGGTGGTGCGACAAAAGACCAATACAACGATGCAAGCGTTGAGCGCGTATCCAAAGGAATTGTGAATTTAGAAAAACACATTGAAAATATTCAAAAATTTGGTTTAAATCCTGTTGTTGCTATCAACGCATTCCCAACGGATACGGCGGAAGAAGTAAAAATAATTGAAGAACATTGCGAGAAACTAGGCGTAAAAGCCATTTTAGCTACAGGATTTGCAGACGGCGGAAACGGTATGACTGAATTAGCAAAAGCAGTCGTTGCTGAAGTAGAATCAGGCAAAAACATTTTCAAACCGTTGTACGATTGGAATTCATCAATTACAGATAAAATTGAGAAAATAGCGAAAGAAATATATGGAGCTGATGGAGTTGATTATGCAAAGAAAGCCGAAACAGATTTAAAGAAGATTAATGCTTTGGGTTTAAATGCATTGCCTATTTGTATGGCGAAAACACAAAAATCATTCTCTGATGATGATAAAAAATTAGGGCGCCCAACTGGATTTAGAGTTACCGTACGTGAATTTGAATTTGCTGCAGGTGCTGGATTTATCATTCCGATTTTAGGTAAAATGATGCGTATGCCAGGTTTACCTGCAACACCAGCATCCGAAGGAATGTTTATTGATAATGATGGTAAGATTTCAGGATTGAGTTAAAAGAATAGTTTACACATTGAAGCCGAGTATGAATTTCATACTCGGCTTTTTTTTGATCTAAACATTTTTTCAAAAATAACTGCATAACAAATTGCTAAAGCACAGAGAAAACATATAATACCAGAACATAATATTATTTTACCCTAACGATAAACAAGTCACTGTCTGTCATATCGTATTGTCAATAATTGTCATACTTTAGTTGAGTTATAACTATATGATTTATAGCTACTTTTGATTTTACAACCCTAAAACAATTATTATGAAACTAATAGCATTTTTATTAAGCTCATTTTTATTAAGCTCATTTAACACTGCAAAATGTCAAGTTAATAACAACACTACTGTTTATGTACAAGAGTTTACATTTGATGCAGTAAAAGATTACAACAATAATAGAAGAGTAGCTTATTACACTATTGTTGGAATAGAAAGCAATGAAGAGGGGCAATTCATACAAACGAAACTAAGGGAAAATAATAATGTGTCTCGCTTTTTTGTTTACGATGGAAAAAATGGAAAAAGTAAATGTATGATTGAAACAGTTTCTACAATGAACGAAACAGCATTACATTTATTAATCAATGATGCTATAAGTCAATATAGAGAAACTACTCTGCAAAACGAACAAGCTCAATAATTTTTACACCAATGAAACATTTATACTTTATTTTACTGTTATTCGTATCTACATTGAATGTTAACAGTCAAACCAGTGATTGCGACAACAGTCCAGCAGGTGAAATTACAGTAGGCGATACATGTTCATATACTCCTATGAATTCTACAAATAATACGAGTTATTGGAATGCAAGTCCATCAACTTGTAGCGCATCTCAAAATGATGATGTATGGATGTGGTTTACAGGAACTAGCACTAGTACAACAATAAACTACAACAATAGCGATGGAGATGCCATTATACACCTGTTTGAAGGATCTCCCTGCTCACAGACAATGATTGAGGTTATTTGTGCAGATAATCAAGTTATATCTAATCCAGAAACGATTACATACCCCACAATAGGAGGAACGGTTTATCACATTAGGGTTCAGAATTTTGGTACTGATGATAGCATGAATGGTGAAATTTGTGTTTCCGCTATAATTGATGGTGCCACATGTGCTAAATCTTTACCTTTCTGTACTGGAACAACTGAAAATTTCCCTGCTCTTACCAACGTCCATGATATAGACGTAACCGCTGGACCAGAAAAGTATGGATGTTTGCAGAGTGCTCCAAATCCTACTTGGTATTTTTTAAAGGTAGGTACAGCTGGAAATATTGAAATAGAAATACAAAGTGATTGCGGAGACGTCGATTATGCAGCGTGGGGTCCATTTTCAGTTTTATCTTGTGGAGCAAATCTGACTGGTACATATCAAAATGGGTTTGACAATGGACCTGGTGGGGCTAACCATGCTTATGAAGCACCACATGGTTTAGGTAATTACAATCAACCTGAAGGAAGCATGGTAGATTGTGCTTATAGTAATGCTGCTATCGAATTTCTAAGTATTCCTAATGCGCAAGTGGGAGAATACTATACTTTAATGATCACCAACTATGACAATTGTGTTGGTAATATCACTTTTTCTCAAACTGGAGGAACTGGAGCTACCGATTGCGCTATTATCCTTCCTATAGAGTTAATTCAATTTGAAGCTATTCCTACTAAATCTTTTATAAAATTGAATTGGGAAACAGCCTCAGAATTTAATAATGATTACTTTACGATTGAAAGAAGTATTGACGGAATTGATTTTAAAAAAATCGAAACCATTATTGGGGGTGGAAACTCCACTCAATTACAAAGCTATAGCTACATTGATAATACTGAACTAAGAGGAGTGTTTTATTACCGCTTAAAACAAACAGATTTTAATGGCGAATATACCTATTCTAAAGTCGTAGCAGCTGAAATGCAAGTTGACAATAAAATTGATGTATTTCCAAATCCTTCAAAAGGTAAGTTCTCAGTTCAAGGTGAAAACATTAAACGAATTAGAGTAACCAGCACTGATGGTTTTGTTGTCTATAACAGTTCTTCAAAAAGTATTGATTTAAGCAATAAGCCAAAAGGAATGTATATTGTTGAAATAACAACAGGGAGCAGTGTTAAAAGAGTGAAGATATTTATCAATTAGGACTTATTTTAAGGGCGAAGAAGAATGCACACTTCAATAGAAAAGCATTGATAAATAATATTTCAAGTTAAATTAATCCACGAAAAGCTGATGTATCATACACATTAGCTGTTTATTTTATTCAAAAAAATAAGATATATTCAACCGTCACTGATTGTCATAGAAGATATTTTTTGTATACAAAATATTAAATCTAATTTTCGAAAGAATTTAAAACTCAGATTATGAAAAACTATAAGAACTACTTATCTCTCCTTTTTTTACTTTTATTCAACCAAAACATTTACGCTCAAACAACGGCTAATAATTGGAGGAAAACTCCTACAGATAGAATTATTCAGTTTAAAGGCAGAAGAGACATTCAACCTGAAACATACGCATTATATCAAGTAGATTTTCAATTATTAAAATCTAATCTAAATAAAGCACCAAAAATCAGTGGTAGATTCAACTAGCTAATGCAAGTTTTTTATTTTCTAGGTTAAACATAGT
>CAYLWS010000028.1:0-33597 GCA_964387525.1 uncultured Fluviicola sp. | reverse complement strand
AGGTGCCTACAGCAAGAGAGTGAAAAGGAGAGAAAGAATGCAGTGTAACGGAATGATTTTCTTGACTTTTTGTGCGAGCCGACTGCGAGTTGAGCAAGGGTGGGAGTTAGGAAATAATAAGGCTTTAGCCGTTTATAGGAACGACCTATGTAGGAGAGAAGTTTTTGGCAGTTTACGAAAAAACTGAAAGAACTACACAAGGGGTGGCGTGTGTTTTTGTATTTCGACAGGCTCAATGACCGTCTATAAAAAAATGTATGTAGGAGAAGTGGGGTTTTGCTAGGCGGAACGAAACGTAGTGTAGTGGCGAATAGGTAAACCCTAATGTGAGTAAAGAAGTGGTACTGGAGTTTACGAACAGTGCTACTGAACAATATGGCTAACAAAAACCATGACACCCCGAAGCCCGCCGCGATTAGCAGGCGAGCCAAATTAACAAGTGGCGTTGGATGCTAATAGCTGTATGAATGCATGACGTCAGGAGTAAATAAAATACTGCTATGCAGACAAGATAGCCACGACTGAGAGACGCACGGAGCGTAATGAGTAAAACAAGTGACTGTGAAGCTGGTGAAGTATGAACTTGCTTGAAAGGAGTGTTGAAAACAAGTATGGCGCCCTACTGGACGACACTTTGTATATACTTGTTTTTATGTTTTGCAAATAAAGTGAGTACGGAAAGAAGTCCGCTTTTCCTTTATCAATCATTTATAGTTGATAAAATCTTAGTGTATCGAGAAATAACCATGCCATGTAATGCTTCTAAAATTGTAGGCTCTTGATTGCTAGGAGGATATGCTAAGAAGAAAATATACGCAGATTCAAGACCCTCCTTCCCTTTCTTGTATTTTGAAATATATTCCTCTATTATCTGTGATTTTTCGTACTTAATTCTATTGAATTTCGTTTTTGATATTTGATCTTTTTTAATCAATACATGGAAAGGTTCATATTCTTGAAATTTTGTATTCTTGCTTTTGATGCCTTCGTATAATTTGATCAAATAATTATTTGAATCTAACCTAATCAAGTTTTTCCCTCCTTTTCTAAAATCAAGTTTTGCATAATAAATCCGCAACTCCCTCGAAGGAACATTGTTCGAAGCAATTACGTTTAGAAACAATTTGTAATATTCTTTCTTTGTACCAAGTAAGTTTAATTCTACATCACGGTTGTATGGGCAACTCAAGTAGAAATCCACAATTTGGTTAATTGAGGTGACTACTTTATTAGATTTTTTTTCATCGCTAAACTCATCAACAAAATTTCTTCTCTTACTGACTCCTTCCACTTCACTTGACTCTTCAATTCTTTTCTGAATTTTATTATCGACATTTGGCTTGATATAAACTCTCAATCTCGAGGGGAATTCCATTTTAACCAAATCAGAATGAGACAATCTACCTGTGTATCCTAATTTTAAGAAGTCTAGAAAAGAAGAATAGGTGCATTCCGAAGAGTGTTCAATATTCCTGATTTTAAAATATGGCCTAGGTTTATTTTCACGTTTGAAGGAACACGGAATTACAGGAACTCCACAATTGTCACCTGCACAAATGAACTCAATATTTTTTGGATTATCGATATTCCTTAAGTCTTCTGCGTCAATCAGTTCTCGACTGTCTTTGAATTTTGCCTGGTTCATATATAAATGTTTAGTTTTTATTCGTTATGCTAATAGTGTTTCTAATTTCGGCATTTCGACAGGCTCAATGATCTTGGCTCAATGAGCATTAGTTCATTGGTGAGAAAAACATCTCTACTTTTTGAAATATGGTTTGCATAATCAAGAATTGAAGAAATTAAACATTACGTCTCTGACATTTGCGGGTTGACCATTTTTCTTTGGGTGGTTAGGGTCGAATTGTTTGCCATGGATGCATTTGTATTCGAAATTGCTGTGGTAACGTGCATTGGAACCGTTTAGTTGTTTTCGTTGTTCTGGTGCACCAATTACCCAATCATTTTCAGACTTGAAGGCTAACCATAGGAGTTTATCTAGGCCGTTTGCTAATTTTCGTTTGATCCATTTATCGACAAGGACGCCGTCATAATCTCCTACCATTGCTTTGAAATAAACCACCTTTATTGGATTTAAGATTAGTATTTTTTTAAGCGTTGGAGAATCTGGCATCATTACTTCTAAACCGGGTTGTGTTCGTATTGCATTAATGGAAAATTGTGCAATTGCTAGTACATACCCCCAACCTGTTTTAGAAGTTGCCTTTTTCATTAAACTTAAGAATCTATCCAAACCTTTTGCCACTTTGAGAAGGTCAGAACCATGTGCTGGGGCAAATGTGAGAACTTTGTTTATTCTAAACTTTCCAAATGCTTCTTTGTGTGCTGTTAAAACTTCAGCGACTAAGGCACCTCTACTTGTTGTGATAATATCAATGGGATGTTTAAATGAGGTTTCCCCTAAGAGGTCAAGCAACCACGTAACATTTTCATCCACAGAATGAGAAGCTGTAGGATGATTGAAAGCAATTACTTGCTCAAAGGTTCCGTTATCAATTAATCTTTGCATGAAACTAATCTTAGTACCGTTAACAGCATATA
The DNA here is from genome assembly GCA_964387525.1 of uncultured Fluviicola sp. Classification (GTDB taxonomy): domain Bacteria; phylum Bacteroidota; class Bacteroidia; order Flavobacteriales_D; family Crocinitomicaceae; genus UBA4466. The sequence goes on along the minus strand of CAYLWS010000028.1, from coordinate 31,035 downwards.
GAGGTTCTAACAACTCACTGAATGAGCCATCTACTGTACTGAAAGTACCATGAATTAAAAGAAGTGTTTTCTTTTCTGAATCAATTTTACTTGCACTTATATCTTCAAATGAACCACCTGTAGCAGAAGAAATAAATTTACACAAACCGTATTTTTTCTCCCCTACTTTATTTAAACCTTTATGCGCTAAACCTGCACCAAATTTGTTTAAATTCTTTGATGATTTTACTGTGTAGCGTTTGATGTCTCCTTCATTCCTGATGAAAGTCAGTACTTTTAAAACAAATTTAGTCGGATTCTTATCTTTCGTTGACTTTTCTGTTAAGTACACTTTTTCATTTTTGTAATTTAACTCTTTATCAAAAGTGTACGTAAATCTATACGAGAGAGAATAACGATTTTGGCTAAAATTTTTATCTGTTGATTCGGGCGTAATTAGAATAATCTCAGCGTCTTTTGAATGCATATCATCTGCAGGATTTTCTTGAAGATAAACGAGTGCCCCTTCCTCTTTTTCTAAAAATAAATCGAAGCGTAACTGTATGTCCTCTTCATTGGAAATATCTTTCGGTACGTTGTGGAATTCAATGTCAGATAAATCGATGAACCGCTCTTTGATGTCTGAAGTTTTATCTATTTCAACATTTTGAGCCGTTAGTAATTCTGCTATTTCAGCAGTTACTCCTTTATGCCTTCTATTTCCGTTTTTTGAACATTTAAGTGAACCCGTTGCTGAAAGGTGTTTATCATTCGCCCAACCTAATGTACCCCAAAGTTGATTTATTTTTTTGTATTTACAATTTTGAAAATCTTTTACGGTGAATTCTTTACTATCTGCTTCCTTTCCAATTTTTAAAAAACTGTACTCCTCGTGTTCGAAAGTGATTTCATTTAAGTCAAAATTTAATGCCATAATCTTTAGTATTAGTTGTGACCTAAAACTATGGATATAAATGCATGATGTCAATGAGTATTAATACTCAATGTGCTTATAAAATGTAATTTTTTAATACTTTTTGTGTTATATTGTTATGCTTTGTTTACCGCTGAGTTTCTATGTTGAAATTTAGTATTAGCAAATAAGTACAAGGAACCACAATTGTCCTTTTGAGACATAATAATTACAGAATAATGGCAGATTTTTATTTTTTTACGGATCCAATGAAGCTTGGTCCAGAACCACCTTCCGCTTCCTACGGTGCTAAAACTGGAACTAAATATCAGGTTTCAAGTGGATTTCAAAGTAGCGGACCTAATGTTAACCCAGGAGCATATGCAATTACAAGTGGTAGAATTGCTGTATGTTGGGGGTTCGGAAGTGGAGCAAGCACGTTCGATAAAAGAATTGTAAATGTGATTCTAAAGCCAGATACCCAACCAGGGGGGAGTCTTCCAATGGTTAAGTATTTTATATATAAAGGTATTACAGCAACGTCTTACTTTGATATAAACGGGAGTAATAATGAGGTATTCATGGATGCTCCGATAGACATGAGACCAGTAATAAAGCCAATTGACACAAATTCATTGCCTCTTTTGATTCGCATGAAAGATGCCAGAAATCAATTAATTGCTAATCCAATTGGTAACGTACCTAGTCCAGAAATATTAAACGAAGACAACTTAGGATTTGGAAGGACAAATGGAGAAAATGCTTCGAATACATTAACGGAAACAATAGATAGGATTTTTAATAATAATTGGGATGATGAACCTGGTATAAATGGAAATATTCCTGAACTTCCAATGGTTCGTGAAGGAGAAAAAATCGGAGATTTTATTTCCAGTAATATAAATGTAGGTTCAAATGGTCGTTTGGGTGAATTTTCACTTGAAATTGTATTGGATCGTGTAGGTTATAATTCAGTTTTATCAATTGCTGCTGGTAATTCGTCAGGAACTAATAGTTGGACTACAGGGGTTTATGGTTCAAACTTTCATGTTATAACTTTAGAGTCAGTTTTAGGGGGGACTGGAGCTCTTAGTGAGTATAAGGCGACTTTTAACCTAGCTTTAAAAGAACAGGTTCTAAATTTCATTGACCCATGTGCATTTTTTGGAGCATTTGGAAATCATGGAATGCCTACATTATATATCCCCTCTGATTCAGGAGGTGCCACGCCTATCTTAAGTGGATCGTCTGATCAGGTTAGGATCAATAATATTTATCAGAATATATTAAATTCTCCAGGATATGATGCAAATGGAATAGCAGTAGCAAATTCAAATATCTTTTCAAATCGAAATACAATTTATATTGATGTTCGAGATCGATTTAACAATACGTTTGACTGGGTAAGAGACAAATCAATTTCTTATAAAAGAGAGAATTTAAGAATCGGGTTTAATGGAAATACAAATAATGATAGGGGAATTGATTATCATGGAGATGAAAATTCAGCACCCAATAACTTTTCTGCTTCTAAGAAATGGCCAATTCTTGCAATTGAACTTGATGATACGGTTGATGTGAATTCAAATCCATTACCTGGAGAATTTATTCATGGATACCCATTTAATCAACTGAATCCAGTTCCAGTTGCACCAAATAATCCAAATGGACATGCGATTATTAATTTAGGATTTAAAAGTCCAAATGATGGGTTTGAGGCGGTGACCTTGTATCTCAATAACTACCAAAATATCGCACCTCGATTTTCTCAAAGTACCTCAGTAGAGGGGTTTGTTAGGATACCTGATAATTTATCAGAATGGGCTGATCCAATTGAGATACTTACTCCTAATTTTAATGGTGATTCAAATAATTTTTCAGTCCCAATATCGAATTTTATCCGGATTTGGCATATTCAACATTATCATGACTTTTATGAAGGTTCTGATCCTTGTAGTGTTGATATAAATTCGGATGAAATTAACAACCCCAATCATCACCCTATTGATGACTCGGACCAGTATGGAGATGATTCAGATAATGATTATCCACAGCCTTTAGAAAGACATCCTGAAAATTACACTGAATTTCTCTGGCCTGTAGATACACAATTGAACTGGTCTGGTTGGGAAGAGGATAAGATAAGAAGTACAATATACTCGGATAAAGTTTACATTGATAATTTTCGAAATGGGAGCAAAGATTTTATGGGGAATATTGGTATCGCACGTGATGCTAATTCTGCTGACCCAGCAATAACTCCTAAGGTTACCTTGTTTGCTTACAATACGATTCCAAGTACGAGCAGAATTGGTTTAATAGATAGGGAGTTCAATGAGCCCGCGGCACCATTTCAATTCTCAGACAATACCTCTTATCTTCAGAATATTGGTAGAAACATACTAGACTATGGTTTTGAAAGGGTACAGGTAAATTCTTCAGTTGGAGCAATTTCTGTTGATAACCTCTTTCAATTAACGGTAGATCAGATACTACAGGAACAATCTAGACCTTTTCCTGCGATAATTAACGTCAACGACTTAGCATTTTTTACGATTGATAAAGATGATTATGATGTTATTCTTGACCAATGGGAGGATGAGAAAAACAATGAAATTAGTGTGAAACCTATTAAATCCTGGTGGAGTTTTGAACCTATTGAATCCGGACAACTTCCAGGGGGGAGACCAGGAGAATTCATACGGTATAGAATTCAGATTAAATACCTGAATAGATCCAATGGTTCCGCGCCTTCCAAATTAGAAACGTTTAATCCAATGGACGCTGGGCTTAATCCGTTCACAACAGCCAAAATCAAAGAACCAACCCACATAGATCATATAGCTCAAGATGTAAATGCTCTAGGTGGAGGTTTTTCCATTGTTAACCAAGGTGGGGTTGATGTAATTAATTGTAGGGTATATTTCGTTCAAGGGTCATCAATTTCGTATAGTGAATTTTTGACATATAAAAACTATGCGGAGAAAAATATTAAGCAAGTTTGGTCTAATATTGAAGGACAATCAAACGTTCCCTTTTTGCCCTTGGGTGTCCCAAACAACCCTGCCGCATTCTCAAATTTAGGTTTGACCGCGAGGGTGAACTCTCAATCTGGAGGTATTCCCAATACGAGAACGGATGCAATCACTGCATGGAATATTGATGTTGTTCAAGGAGGTCCGCAAAAATTAAGGAATTTACAACCAAATGAAGTTGCCTTTATTATTGAGAGATCAATATTCGCTGATACGGGGAGTGCAGCTTTAATGAGACGAGACAGATCTTTTGTTTCTTCCCAAATTGCTGATATTGTCTTGGGTGGAAACGTAGTTGGACATAGATCCAATCCAAGAATAGGTAAATTGGTTTTTAATGGTCAAGCTGGAATATTTGATGAATGTGCTAATCCTTATCAAGATGATCATACTGCGGCTCACGAATTTGGTCATATTTTGGGTTTGACTGATAGGTATACATATTCTGTTAATGTTGATCCACAAAACAATGTTATTAGAACTACTGGTGGACCGATAAATGTTTACTTACCTGATGCTTTCGATATTGATTATACAGAAGATTATAGGTGGATTTGTAATTTGATGGCTGTTGGCGCAAATAAGATTCCAAATGCTAATGTCGGAGTAGCTGGAGCTTTTCCTAACGGAAACTTTAATACTTTGCACAATGATTTTTGGAGCCTAACAGCACCTTATGCCTCGAATTCAAATGCTGAATTCAGTAATGTTGCTCATGGAAATACGTTCATTACCCCTAAACAATGGCAGATTATTAAGGCTTTCTCTAATGATAATCAGCAATTTGAAAGCAATGAGTTTGTAAACCCAGAATTCAAATTACAACCTTATGCATTCTTTACAGCTCAGGGAACGGTTTGGCCTTATGGCTCCTTTGCAGGATATGATGTGAATCCCGTGCCAAATGGCAGAGCAATTTCAGATTTTGGCTACTTGGATAATGGGCCAAACGGAGTGCATCAAATGAGTCTGCGAATAGCAGCAGTGGTAGCTCCCGACCCCTCTCCTATCATTGGATATTTTTGGCCATTTGATCCTGTAAATTTACATCCGCTTGTTGATGAGATTGCTGCTAGTGACAACAAATTAATGTTGAATATTCGATTAGGAAATGATGTGATCTCTAGTTTATTCCCTACAATTAATGGTGTTGATGCTTTAGGAAACTTGATTATGATTTCACAAAATCATCCAAATGGGAATGATATTGCGAATGTAAATCCATTATTTTTTACATTAGCAACCGCTCTACATAATACTTTAAACAATGTTGGAACTTCAGATCCAGCCAACATGGGTAGAATAATTTGGAATAAAATTACTGATAGAGGCGCTGCTCCCATTAATGAAGTATATCCTTATCCATCTGGTGCAACAGGAAATATTCTGATGCATAACTTCTTCTTAAGAACAACTTACGATAATCGTGATGAAATTATAGAATTACTTGTGTATGGAGCTGTATAGACCACTGAATATATTGTTAGTCTTTTTGGGACTTAGTTTGGGTTCTTGTTTTGCACAGCAAGATGACTTTGCTTATTTGTTTCCATTTGTTTCGAAAGAATATAGATTAAATAATTTATACGATTGGGAGAATGGAAAGAATTATAGTGTAATTACGAAACTTGAAACGGGTATTAGCTATAAGCATCGTGTTCGTGCTATAGCACTGACAGGTCTGAATCAAACTGAAATTGACGGAGAACTATTGTCAATTTACACAAATTTAGAAGTCTTATATATTCAGGCTGATTTACACAATAATTATTCAGTTTTAAGTGAGTTGTCTAACCAAAACTTATTGGAAATTGCCAATGGATTAAGTATGCTAAAGAACTTAAAATATATCAAAGTGATTGGTTCCAATGATTCTTTGAATCATGTGTTATCAAATCTTAATTCATTGAAATCTTTGATTATTTACAATAGCTCAAATTCATTTGAAACGGAGGGGAGCTGGAATCGTCTGAATTATCTCAAATATATGGGTAAAACACATAATATGGATCTCTCTAAAATGTTCGAATTAGATTCGATTTCAATTGGAGCATCAGATCGATCGAACCCATTTGCCTCTCTACCTAATAATTCTATCCAAACGGTGTCATTTTATGGAGATCCACGAGGCTTGAATTATTCTGTATTTAATCCAAAATTTCTTAAATTATTAAGGTTGGACATATCGGTTCAATCGTCTTCAACTGAACCCATTGAAATCAAATTGGTTGGAATCGATTCTCTAATTGAGCTAGACATCCTAAATACCGTACCTATAAAGTGGAGCAGGGAAGTGTCATTACCCAATTTGAAAAAATTACGCATACGAACTTTTGGACATCTAAGTGGTGAGTATTTTCCATCGGAATTTCCATTCTTCATCAAATCACTATCAAAGTTAAAAAGCTTAGAACTTGATCTTTATACTGATTATATTCCAAACAAGCGAGATTTTCCACGTGAATTATCTCAAGTGAAGTTACGATTGAGACGTAAAACAGATATAAAAAAAATAAACTTTTTAAGAAAATTAAAAAAATTAAGTCATCTAGAATTAGCTCTTTACCCTTTGGAAACAGGTGATAGCAATTATATGACATTGGAGCTTAAGGGTGATTATTGGTTGTTGAGAGTAAAAAACAAGCTTGCTCTGAGTCTAAGAAATGGAACGCAATTAAAACATTTTCAGAAAATCATTGATGGGGGGGGGGTCTCTAGACTTTCTATGGAAACGCTTCAAGTGAGAGAAAATATAGATATCCTATGTTCAAATAATTTTGAAGAGGTTCATATTTACACTTCTCAAATATTGAATTCATCGAATCAGTTTAAACTTGTTCGTTTGACAGATGAGGAAATTGAAAGAATAGTACAATGCTTAGAGGGAAGCCTAATGTCGTACTGGTAGACAATAGAATAATAAAATTATAGAAATGGCAAACGAAACTTATTCATACCCCCAATTAGTTGATATATTACCTCTAGATAAAATTCCAGATTCGCTTCAAGGGATAGAAAATTTGGTAACGAAACTTACAGAAAAATTATTTTATAAAAGTTTCTACTCAACGGTCAGTCAAAGTGGACATTCTGGATTTTATAGTTTAACGATAATTACACCTGAAGAGCTTGCTTTAAGTATAGGTGGTACTGAAGGAATAACGCTCATTTTAAACCCAAATCTGACGGGCTCTGGATCTGCTATTCCAATAGGGGTAAATTATAAATGGGATATTATCAAGCATATTTCAGATTTTAAAGTAGCCAATTTTAGTGGATCTCCAGAGGCCTACTTTGATATCATCCTTGAGCTTCTCGGATTAACCAAAAACCTACTAATCAGAGAGTTAATTTACACTTTAATTGAAGCGGATGATCCAGTTCAAAAATTTATAGATGATCTTACTTTGGCATTCCCAGGTAGTTCTATTAGTTTAAATAGTGGGAATCACCCTAATCTATTTATAGATGTATCGATACAAGCTTTTAATGAGGGGATAAACTTAATTGAGCATATTTACAACCAGTACATGACTGGTTTTAGTTTCGATGACTTTATTGAAAAAATTAGACTTTTATTCTCTCGAGTTATAGGAGATGTTGATTTTAATAAGATTCTCAAAGAGGCTTTGATTCCTAGGTTTTCGGCTTCAATTAATTCCATAAATGTTGGAATAAGATTCCCGGATAAGATATTCGTCCCAGTTGATAACAATATTCCAGAATCACTTCTATTATTTGATGTAGGTAGAATAGTTTATGACACAAAGGAAGGGTTTGATTTTATTGGAGTTGAGAGTATTTCTTTTCCAGAATCATTCATTCTAAAGACTGGGTTTACAATTGGTTTTACAAATGCAAAAATTGATCTCAGTAAAACAAATAATATTCCAGAAGCTACAGCCGAAGGTCGTCCCAATGACTTCATGGGAGTATATATCCAAGACGGAGTTATCGGCTTTCCTGCTTTTTGGAAAAAAGATTCCGCCAACTCCACCGGTGAAATTTTTGCGCGAAATCTTCTCGTAGGTACTGGAGGTATTTCAGGAACTCTGGGTTTAGAAGCAAAAACAGCAGGAAACCCTGCGCCACTTATTGAAGCCAAGTTTGGTTCAGGTTTTAAGGTATCTCTCGATCGGTTTAGTTTGGAATTTCAGCAGAATGCAATTATTGGTTCTGATATTCGAGGGACAATGGTTATACCTGGTTTTAAAGATACTTCAGGTGATGTTGCAAAGATTAAAATAGATATACATATAGGGCAAGATGGAGAATTTAGTGTTACAGCTAAGGAACCAGACGGAATCCCTCTTAAGATACCCAATGTATTGCAATTTGATTTAAAATCAGCGACAATTGGACGTGATGCAGATGATCGTTTCTACATGTCTATATCTGGAAAGTTGAAGTTTTTGAATTCTGTTGTTTCCAGTTTAATAACAGACTCTATTGAGTTTCAAGAAATTATCATTTGGGATGATGGACAATATGAAATTAAAGGTGGGTCGTTAGAATTACCCAAAGCAATTGGGTTGAACAGACCTCCATTACAGATTGCTGTAACAGCAATTCACTTGGGCTCAGATGAGCGTGATTATGAAAATTTAGGTACTCGAATTCAGCGAAAGTATAAGTATTTTGGATTTGACGGAATGGTTAAAGTTGACCCAGGAGGAGTTGAAGCTAAAGGTAAGGGAATTAAACTCTACATCAGTGAAGATGATGGGTTAGATTTACACATGTTCTTGCGGATTGAGAGTCTGAAAATTGACATTATTATCCCCGGAGATGCAGACCCAAAAGATGCAGCAGTATTAATTGCAGGATTCTTATCCATTAAGGATGCACCAGCAGGAATGCCCGGCTCTGAATATGCAGGTGGCGTATCAATAGATTTACCACAAGCAGGAATTGCCGGTTCAGCAGCCATGAGGTTCAACCCAAAAGTACCTTATTTTATAATTGATGTAGAAGTAGAGATTTCCAATGCTATTCCTTTGGGAAGTACAGGTATGGGATTGTACGGATTCCGAGGTCTTCTTGGAAAACACTTTGTAGCTACTAAGAATGCGGCGAATGTACCAGAGACTGATCCATGGTGGAAATATTATAAAGCGAAAGTTGAGAATTCTTATAAAGAGGGTATTCAGATTGGTAAATTTGATCCAATTGGAGGGTTTTCCCTTGGATTTGGAGTATCACTAGCCACCTCTACAGATGGAGGGAAGGTATTCTCCAGTAAGATTTTCTTATTACTTTCTTTACGTGAATTGATTATGCTCCAAGGACAGGCTGCAATTTTGTCTGAACGAATTAAATTGAATGATCCGAATGATCCTCCATTTTTTGCCTTAATTGTTATAACAAGAGAATCAATTGAAGCGTCTCTCGGAGTTAAATATGCCATTCCTGACGACAAAGATACACCCGGTGATATTGCAACCGTTCAAGGCGTACTTGAATTAGGATTTTTCTTTAATGATTCATCTGCCTGGTATTTAAATATAGGACGTGACTTACCCGAAAGCTATCGTATTGGCGTTCGATTATTTGACCTATTTGATTGCTATTTCTACTTTATGCTCAGTGCACGAGGTATTCGTACAGGAGCAGGAGCTCGGTTTGAGATTAATAAAAAATGGGGACCACTTGAAGCCTATTTGTATGCCTATCTAGACATTATGGCAAAAGTCGCATTTAAACCGAAACAATTTGGAGGTTCGATACAACTAGGTGGAGGAATTGATGTTTCTATTTTTGGACTTGGATTTAGTATCACTGCAGCTGCATCTCTAGCCGCAGAAGCACCCGAACCATTTAATATTACAGGGAGCGTTGAAGCATGTTTTAAAGTACTTGGAAAAGAAAAGTGTGCTAAATTTGAGTTTATCTGGGATTTCAATAGTACAATTGACACCGCTGAAATTGGGTTGATCGATAGAACTGACCCAGGAGCATCAGGCTCTGCCATTAATATTCAAACAAAAGAAGCCTATGAATTGAATACTGCAACCGTATCAACATCTACAAGTTATACTTTACCACCCAATCCTTCAAGTTGGCATCATAATTTTGATGACCATTTAATACCATTGGATTGTTTTATTGATATTGAATTTAAGAATGGTGTTAATCCATACGGTGGAGCCAGTACGGATAAATTTGGAACTATTGGCGGAGGAGCTGAGCATATAAAATTAGCCGCTCCCCAAAAAGGTAAAACTCCCGTTGCAATACACAACTTTAAAGCCGAAGAAATATTTATTTATGCATGGAATGCCGATAGTAGTTCATGGGAAGAGTATGACATTTATGCCTCAATGACCGAGTTTTCTGATCCAAATGCTCCATCTTGGCCAGAAGATTATACTACACTTGATTTAAAACAAGGTTATTGGCAAATGGAGGAGAAAAATAAGTTTAATAAGCTTCGAATTCTTGCTCAAACCCCATTGAGTTATATGACGCAAACCTCTGGTGAATTTACTCCAGAAAACAATGGGATAACATCAGGCGTAATTTTCTGTGATGAAGAAATTATAGAACATACCTGTGCCGATTTTGAAAACTATGTCACTGCACGGAAAAATGAACTTACAGATTACACTGGTAACTTTATGATAACAGGACTGCCGATCTCAGGTAGTACAAGTACATTGAATTTATATTCGGGTGCTTACCCTACTAGTGGAATCACAACGATTCAAGCAGCTGTGATGACGTTGTTTGGACATCTGACTTTGAAAACAATTAATGATGATGCAGCTGTAGTTACTGCACCTATGACTTTGAATGGAAAAACGATTGCGCTTGGAATAAAAGACAATGATACTCTTGAAATTAATTTCAATGAACCGATGTCTTGTATCGATTTTAACATTCAGACATTAGCGAATCAAATTACGGTTGAGTATTACAAATTAGAAGTTGACCCAGCTGTAACAACGGGGATTAGTGTCATTGAAACACTTGTTACTTCAAGTGTTTTGACTTCTGCAAACTTAACTATAGAACAACAATACAATGACCCTGCGAACCCAATTGACAAAGTTCTTATCAAAAATGGCAGGCATGTTAAAGGTTCGTTACCAGTTGTTTGTGACCCAGAATTAACAATGGAAGGGCAACAGTTGGAACAATTTTTAATTGCACTTGTCAATAATGGCCATTTAACAGATAATTTCATGTTGAATAGTCCAGCTGCAAATGAAACATTGTATACAGGAATGTTTATGGATACCCCTTTGTATCAGTTCCCAGGAACAGACCCAAATATAACATACACACCAACAATTAATGCTGAAACATTAACGATTGTAATTAGTGATGGGAAAACATATAATTGCACTTATACCCTTGTTGGTCCGGTAGGTTTTAATTGGAATAATGTCTCTGCAATATCGAATTTAAGAATTGATGCTACAAACTTAACTGTAGGGCCTAATTATAATTTTTTAATTGATGTCAATTTATCAGGGATAAAGGCAACATTTGTCATAAATGGTCACACTACCTGTCATAATATTATTAATTGTTTTGCTGATTATAGCACATTCTTATTTAGTCTGTGTACGTTATCTGGAGTTGATTCTGCTTATAATGAAACGGTACCGAGTTCTGCCGAGAACCAAGCAGAAGTTCAAAGTATGATGGATGCCATGCAGAAAACGATTCAACCTATTTGGAGGCCAAATACTACTTATGCTGTAGCTATAAAAACAAAAGAAGCCGTATCAGGAGGAGGAACAGCTGACCATCATAATACTTTTTATTATGGATTTAAAACAAGAGGACCAATAGGACACTACCATAATTACCTAGATGATGGAGGGACTGAGACTTTACGTGAAGATTATCAAAAGTACCTAGATATCGATCAAGCTGAAAGCTTTATTTTAAGTAATTTAAAACACTACATCGATTACGAACGCTCTTATCCAAATGCAAATGGCGACCTTCTAAATGCAAAACCGTTGTTTTATGAAACTCCAAAACTATCGATCTATTACATGAAACAATACATGTACGCTATGTTTGGGAATTGGGATGCTTTAAGTGGTTTGGGAGCTGTTGAAGGAGGCATGAATGTATTGATTCAAGATGCCGTTGAACCACCTGTGGCACCTATTGCAAGTCCAAGTTGGGTGATGGACGTCAACAGCATTAAAGGAAAAGACACTTTGGCGCTTCAAAACATGATAGAGAACGCACCGTCGTCTGATTGTCCACCAGATACATTTGACCAAAATGGAACAAATGCTGAGATTGAGATTGATGCATTAAAACCTTTGAAACTATACACTGCTGTAATTAAAAACAGTTATCGAAGAGATAATACTCAAACAAATCCACCAGTATACGATCATGAAATGGTCACACGTGAAGTACATCGATATTCCTTTAGAACTTCTCAGTATGCTAATTTTACTGAACAAATTAAGAGTTATATTTTAGCCGAGGGTACTGGAGTTGTTTTGAAATCTGCCATTTTTGATGTGGAGAAAGTTATTGGAGCAAGTGAATTAAATGATGCTTCAGGAATGATTTCTAATCCCAATAATACAATTGGGCTTACAGAATATGCGGATAAAATTGAACGAATTCTTCAAGGACAGTTTAAACTTGGGACATTGCAACCCGCCATTGGAAATGAGTTTAATTTTGTAAAAAACTCAGACACAGGAGGTAAGTTGTTAGGTATATGGATTAGATGTCCAGAACCTTTTAATGACCCAAAGTTGCCAAAACCTGTGATGGAATCTACTTTGACTTTAACGGTGAATTCGGGAGGCTCATTTACTTCAATCTTTTCTAAAGATGGAAGAGAAGTTTTTGTTACAAACACTGATGGAAGCTTGGATATGCCTTCTGGTGATTATCAGTTCACCTTCCATTACAAAGAGTGGGATCCAGTAACTCAGTTATATGTGAATGCTGAGACGGTAATCGTAGATCACACCTTGAATAGTGCCATTTAATTAAGAACCTTTATAATAAGATAATATGTCTATTTTCTTTAATCGATATACAGAAACAGCTTCAAACTCCAAGTTTAACGGAATAGTAGCACAATCTAATGAGGCTATAAGCTATCTCATTGGAGAACTAGGAACAGAAGGATTATTAGCCTTCTCAACAGCTGAGGGGAATCTACTTTGGTCTAAAAGCTATAGTGTACAAGGTGAAACGGTAACCTTCATAAAAGGAGTTCAAGCTCCAAATGGAGATTTTTTATTGTTTGGGACGACATCCAAAGCAATAAAAAAAGCATTGATTGTTCGCGTTAAAAATACAGGAGATTTAATTTGGGCAAAAACTTATGACCAAGGAACACAAGATGTTTATTTGGATATGATTGAGATTGGAACAGACAATTATGTTTTTTTAACGCGATTTACTAGTAATAATAAAGAAGGCTTAGAATTGGTTAAAATTGATGCCAATGGGCGTGTTATTGCCGATTACCAATTAGCTCTTGATTATAATGTAAAACCAATGGGGTTAACACATTGTGATACTGGATTTATGGTTTACGGAACTACAGATGTCAGTTCTAATTGGGACAGTTTCTATATCATGTTCAATGATTCACTTACTGTTCAATGGGCAAATTATGTTGGGAATTCTCGCAATCAAGTTACAAGTAACTTGTTACACATTGGAAATGATAAATTTGTTGCCACTGGTGAACATGGAACAAGTGAAGATACATTCATTTACGAATTTAGTGCTGGTCTTTCAACTGTAACCTCAAATATTTTTGATCTAAGCCACAACCATGTAGATAGTGGATTCAAACACCTTGGAATTATTACAGGCACTCCCGATAAATATCTTTTGGTAAATCAACCTAGTTCAATACAACCCGCAACCTTTACGGTATTTAACACTTCTTATGTCATTCAAGCACATCGTGAAATTACACAACAGAATCCATTTCAATTGAAAGATTTATCTATGCCTTCTACTGGAAATGAAGTAGTAAGATGTTGTGGGGAATATGGAACAGGATCTGATGCACTTTTCTTAAGAACAAACAAGGAAATTGACTTGTGTTGTTCAGTGGTAATTACAAATCCTATAGAAGCATCAAAAACATACAATGTAAATACATGGGTTATTGAAGGAACTTCACCTCGAAGGCGAGAAGCAACCGTAGCTGTCGTAATCAATAATAAAACTATAGAGAAAGAAGAATTGTGTCCAAACTTCATTGATTTATCTGGTGAATATTTTGCTCAATCTCCATTTGTATATATGCAAGCAGCAGGATCAGACGGTGAAGATGGGACAGTGAAAGGGTTTCATTTACGTTGGGATTTCAGAAGAATATTGAGTGATAAACATATAGCAAAAGGTAACTTGTCCGGTTCTTATGGAGCATACCCTGCAACATACGACTTTAATAAAGCTGATGATTTTATAAAAGCCTATCGAACTCCTTTTATTCAAAACTATTATTCGAAAATTGATTTAATGAACCAACCTTCAATGTATAATGTTGGAGGGGCTATTCGAGAATGGATTTACGAAAACATTTCACCTAATGGAGTACAAGGAGCTACTTCAGTAGATGCCGTAATTTCATTTCCAGATACCACTGCATACGACACCCAAGCAGCTTCTACTCCACCTTCTACCTCTACAAGAGAATTTTTGAAAGCATATATAGGTGAGATTGACATACGATTAGGTGATAAATTATGTTTTAGAGCAGATTGGACAATGGGCTATGTTAATCCCTCAAATCTTTCCAATGCAAAGATGAGGTATGAAAGTATTTCTCTAAAGGATGCTATGGATACATCTTCAACTTATGTTTCTAAAAGAAAAACATTGATTGAATCAGATTTTGCTAATAGTGTTCTTACAATTTGTGAGGATATTAGAACACTCCGCTTAGATCGAGTTAACGCCTATCCTGAAAGTTTGAATTTGTACGCGTATGATGACTACTTAATTGGCACGAATCAGAATAATGCTTGGACAAAACTAGGAGAATATTCATTGACAGATAATCAAACTGAAGCATATTCTCGTTTGGAAGATTCTCCGACATTTGACATCGATAAGAAATGGCCTAAATTCAATGAAGATGATGAAGTAACTGGGCAAGCAAAAGTAAATGTTGCCAATTATCAAGACCGTTGGTCAAAAACCAATGGATTATCAGAAGGTGTTACAAAATATTTGGATCTTTCTCAAGTTTCAACTAATTATGAAGCCATAGAAACCATTAATGCTGAAGTAATTGGAAACCTTCAAGATAATTCTTCGATTGAATTTAGTTATTTCAATATGATTGGTATCACTGGATTTGATTACCACATGGGAAGAATGTTAGGCCTTGGTACAATTGACCCTATGTCAATGGCTGCAGAGGATGATGAATATATTTATTTAATGGAGTACGATACTGAAGGTGATTTACAAGATGGACAAGGTGCAAGAGATGTAAAACATATTTACATGACACCTCATCAAAACATCTTAGACTTTAAAAACTCTCCCACTCCTATTCTAGAAAATCCAATAACATACGGTGCTGCAGTTAATAATGGAACTGCAAACCCTAGTACATTGACAGACGCGAATGGTTATACTCCCTTTGCGGACATACGAATGGTTAATTTAAGTAGGCAAGCTTTTCAGTTTGAGCAAGCTTTTGAATCCTTCTTTCAAAACAACAATACTTTTAGTTTAAGTGATGAAGGACATCTTACTGGGTTTGGAATTGAATACTCCGAACTGGGGAATTCAGCTGTTCATCCAGAGTTGAATCACGACAGAAATTATAATGATGATGCAGGAATTGCTGAAACAAATATAATTCCGAATACAGGTAACAATCCTGTTTATCGTCATCAAGAAAGCGAGAATGGAATTCATTGTTATTCGATGTATAGTGTAAATTGGTTTTCAAGAGCTTCGAATACAGGAGCAAGTATTTGTACGGATGAAACTTTATTTCCAACACGAAATACGATAGTACCTCCAGCAAACTTATCTGCTCATTTGATTCAGCCAGAATCACCAATGCTATTGACCACAAGTCAAGAACAAATAGATTATGACGCATTAACTGGTGATAAAACATACGTAAGAGCGATGTTTGATTGGAATTTTATTCAAAATCAACAATATCAATTTGCAGATAAAATTGAGTTTTTCTTTAATGATAGAGAGAAAATTAATACACGTGGAGAAATTATTGGAATTACTCAACTAAGTGACCATAGAATTGAAATTATCACAGCATCTTATGACATTACAAGTACTAGTAATATTGAAACAATCGTTCCAACGATTGAACCTATTTACGAAGATCATTTTAAAGAAAGCTTACTTGCTGTTGGTGGTTTAAATTACCGTGTAGAAGAAATAATAAATACGAGTGGTTCTTCTGGAATTAATCCTAAGATTATTTTACACCAAATTAAAGAGACGAACTCAATTGAATCTTCTGCTGGATCAAATGTTTGGACAACGACTGAAAATTATGTGAGTCCAGTAATTGGAGAACGTTTCTTTATCACTGAAAATTTGAGTCAAGGAAGAAACTGGTTGAATAAATTACAGAAAACAGTATACATTGAACGATTCAGTAATAATGATAGTTTATCAATTGCCTCTTCTACAAATAATGATGGAGATTATTCAATCGAAAGTGTAGTATTGAATGGAGGGAATACTGATATTGTTGTGAATGAATTGATTAACGATTCTATTAATGATGGGGATATCTTAATTGATCAGATTCATGTTTCAAAAGGATTTACAAGTACGAATGATGGCTTTTTAATTGAGGGTGATGTTGAATCAAATTTTATTGGAATTACATCTTTAGAAATAAAAGGGTCGATTGATAACGATGGAAATCATCCCATTTTATCTGTAAGCCTCAACGCAGGAGGAGACACTGAAGTAATACTTACTTCAGCCCCTAATTTAACAAGTTTTGTTGCTTCTATTGTAATCAAGGAGACAATAGCAGTGTCAGATTATGATTCTAGTACAAAAACAATAACTATTGTCGGAGACCAAACAGCGAAGATCGCTCCAACTTATTCTGAAATAAGACAAAATACTGATGGCACAACGACTAAAATGGTCATTGGAGGGATTTCCTCCACTTGTACTATTGTGGAAGAAGCTGATGTATATAATGAAGATCAAGTTGCAAATGGAATTGGAATTTTAGGTGACCCAATACCTTTATCAAGGACAGGGGTATATACTTTTACTTTTGTAGGAAATCCTTTACAATCACATATTGACCCTGATGTATCATGGATGCGAGGAAAGGTTCGTGTATTGGAGGATACTAGTTTCTTACCTACCCCTTTGGATAGTCGAACGACTGCAAAAATGAAAGAGTTGGATGTAATGAACGTTGATGAGGTTGGAGGGAACTTAGTTCTCATTGTGCAAGACCCTACTTTTCAAATGAATATAGATTACTCAACTGTGCCCGATTATACACCTGCAGGAGAATATGTTCCGATTGCAGTTGGAAGTTCTGAGGTGAATTATCACCCTTCTTATCATTTGTATTTAAAAGTAGATGAAACACCAATTTCAGGAGGTGGAAATAATTCGTTTAATGAAATAACAACACTACCGAGTTTTGGAGAAGGAACGCACAGAACTTTCTTAGGCATAAGAGCTGTTGATACAACTGTAAATAATCCTTTATTGGATAACTGTGCATCACACATTACAACACCAATAGCCTTGTTGGCGCAAGAAATTAGAGAGCCAGAACAACCGAATGCTCCATTAGGACCATTGTATGCTACCCGACCAGATTTCTATGGAAAATCGACTTATACAATTGATATCGGCTTCCCTAATATACCTTATTCTGTTTTGATTTATAAAGCAAATGAAAGAAAGATTTTAGATCAATTGTATTTACCCGAAACGGCTAATTTGATTGAGGTTGCTCTAAAAGGACTGGGAACAGATCCATATTTCAATGATCGATGGAATGGTTTGGTGAATATGGATTTAGAGACAAGTGGAGCGGATATAAATAAATTTAAAGAATATGGTGGGTACAGATTCCCGAATCCTGACAATGAGTTTTATGAAATTCCTCAAAGTGTAACAACGGGTAATATCGTTTTACCGTTTGATTCAAATGTTACACCTCCTGGAGATACTACTGCATCAATGTTTTTTGAACTAGATGTTTATGACCTGACCATGAAGGACGTTGTAAAAGAAGCTATCGAATCTGCTTTTGTTTCACAGACTGAAGAACCAATGATTTACGAACATTTGGAAGATGGCACAGTGCAAACAAGTAATGCCAAACCTAAATTTCGAAATGCAAATGGAGACCGGATTAAACCAAGTGACCCTGGGTATAATGCACATCCTAATGCTGTAAAATTAACAACTGGAGATATTCGATTTACAGATTACAACATTGACGGTGGCTCAATAGGTCATTATTTCTATTATGCTATGGAGTATTCTGATAGACAGAAGAAAAGTCCAGCAAGTACTATAGTTGGACCTGTTCAAACAGTAAACACTCGACCAGCTAAGCAACCAAGTATTAAATCTTTAATTACACAGATTGAAAATGTTGCGAATAATATTCCAACTGCAGTTTGTTTTAATTTGGAAGAATATATTGAGAGTGAAGGAATTGTTCGAATTAATATTTATAGAGCGATTGATCCTTTAGATGCTTTAAGTATACGAACGATGGATTTAGCAGCAGAGGTTGATGTTGTAAACACAATTGCTGATACCGAAATATGTGATATTTTCACCGGGTTAGACTTCCCACTTTATGGAGAAGATTTGTACTATCGTGTTGTCGCTATGCGCCAAGTTACGTTGGAAGATGGTATCACTCAAGAATACATTCCATCAGAACCTTCAAAATTGGTGCAAACAGCAATTGTTGATCCTAATAATCCAACTGCACCACCGGTAATTTCTGAAAATGGAATAACAACAGCAACAAAGTTAAACAATGTTGTTTTAAAGTGGAATCAAGCTTGTTATAATGGGACGTATTCGTTGCAGAAAATGAATGATTCTGGAAACTGGGTTGAGGTTTATAAAATAAAGAGCAATGATGATACAATGCAGTATCCTCCATTGGTTGGTGGTTCATCTGATTTTGTAAACTATCCTGAAACATCTAGTTTAGATCGTGAAGATGCTAATGGAACTTCTATTTATCATCGTTTTAGAATTCAAGTAGAGAACTCAAGTGGTTTATTTAATCTTTCTGATGCTCCTTCTACCCTTGCAACAGGTGATTTTGACTTGCAAGTGCTTTCTGAATATATTAGTTATACTGATAATAATGGATTTACACTTTCTGAAATAAAGTCTCAAGAAGTTGATGATGGGACAAATAATAATCCATTTAAAATGACATTTACGGCAAATGTACCCAATGCACTTCCTGCTGGGCATAATGCCTTTAATGAAATTGAAGTTATTGTGACAGATGACCAAGGAAATACGGATACAAAAACGATTACAACTGTTACAGGAACCGCTGTGTTTAATGATGGAGACGGTGGATTATTATTAGATGAAGCAAATCACTCTTATACAATTCAAACAAAAATTACAACTGACTTAGCAATAAATGGCTTTAAAACTAAGTCAACACTTGCTTATGTGCAAGGACCATGTAATGATTTGTCGAATTTAGTACAACTATTGACTGTTGAAGATAGTTCTCATACTTATGATTTAATAGGTTCATCTGTGGTAGTTAATGACAGTAGTTTAGATGCTCCTGTTTCTTTAAAATTCACCGATGTTTCTGATGTTGCGAATTTAACGAATGTTCAAACGAATCCATCTATTGAAATTATTTTAACGGATGAGTTTGGAAATACTTTTACAAAAACGATTTCAACTGCTGGGGGCAATGTAACTTTTATTGACGGTGAAGGTGGTCTTGTTTTAAATGATGGCACTACAAATCGAGGATATTCTGTTTCTGCAAAAATCACAACCACTGAATGTGCAATTGGTGAAACCTTTGATTATTCAATCAATTATAATTATGATCCATACATTGAATTAGAAGTTCTTAGTGATGTAATAAGTTATACAGATAATAATGCAACTATAAATCCATTGATTAGTGGTAATATTGATAATGGTATCCATAATTCAGGAGGTACAATTTCAATTACGGATCTTTTAGGAGCAAATCTTCCAACTAACCATGTATTTACTTCATTTGAAGTTGATATTTATGATGGACAGGGTGGGTTCCATACACAATCATCTAACAGTGCCGCATCTACTCTTGCCTTTTTAACTGGACAGGGAGCTGCTGGTGTAGAATTGGATCTTGGAGCAACAAATCCAAATCCAACGGTTAGTATTGAAGTACGCATTTTCACTGATTTATGTCCAAATGGCGCACGATTTACTTACAGTATGTCATATACTTATGATCCATACGTAGATTTAGCATCGCAAACAAGTATCGTTGATTTCTTGGATGGAAATAATCTTGCTGTTACCCCTCTTTATGTTCAAGATTTGGAAGGAAAATATCTTGTGTTTAATGATCAAGTGTTACCTGTATTGCTAACTGATGTATTAATTCCTGGTAATACAAATCCAAATGGCAGTATTAAGATAACGAGTGCAATTTTAGGTAATCTTCCTGCAGGCGATACATTCACACAAATGGACGTAACAATTACTGATAGTAACACTGGTAATCATATGCTGTCGATTTTATCTGAAACTGGCAATGTGATTTTCAATCACGGAGATGGAGGCTTAGAATTGAATGGTGGTGGTGTGAATAATGTTTATGAAAATATGATGTTTACATTTAGTATTGTTATTTATACTACTCTTTGCCCAGATGGAGTTACTTTCTTCTATTCTGGTCGATATTCATATGGATTGTAGAGGAGATAATAGAATATTAGTCTAGTTTTGAAACACTTAGAGTTCCTTTGTGATAAAAAGTAACTCTAAGTAATATAATGTGAATAAAATTTTCAGTAGATATATTAATTCTCAAATTAAAAATAGATAATTTTAGTTTGAGAAAAAGGACTATTGTTTTATAAATGTTGCTTTAAATAAATACCCTGAATCTGTAACGAAAATAATTTGATATACACCTGAATTGAGATTCGAGATATCCAATTGTTTATTTTTTTCATATAAAATTTCAGTGTAAACAAGCCTTCCTATATTATCATAAAAATGGATAGTTCCATTATTTTTATTTTGAATATAAAGAATTTCATTTGCTGGATTTGGGGAGATTATAAGATTACTATCATTTATCTCATTTATTCCAAGACATTGGTCTACAAAAATTAGAAAGCTATCAATAGCTGAACATCCAAAACCATCAGTATACATATATGATACATAATGTAGTCCCGTATCTGAAATTACCGGGTCAAAAGTTGAATTATTTACGCCAACACCTGTAAAAGTTCCTCCAACTGGTGATGCATTTAAGGAAATAGAACCATTATAAATACAAATTGTTTCATCTGGTTGCATTGAAATTATTGGGTTTGAGTAAATCGTTATTGAAGTAGTATCTGAACCTAAACATTCATTTGAATCTGTAACTTGCACAATATACAAACCAGTGCTTTGAACATAGTTTTCATAATTACTGGAAAGCCCATTATTCCAATTGTAGTTTGAATAACCTGTTGCTACAGAAAGAAGAATAGAATCTCCAGAACAAGTAAACTGATCAGGTCCTAAATCTACAATCGGTATTGGATTAAAAACTAGATTCACAGTATCATAAGTGCTACATTGGGATCCATTCGTTACAATCACAGAGTACTGCCCTGTGGTGTCAACATCAATAGTTTGAGTATCAAATAATCCATTATTCCAATCGAAAGTGTGTGTAGAAGGACCTGCATAAGCATCTAATGTTATTACAGTACCAAAACACAAAGTATCATCAGCAGGTAAGTTTATTGATGGGATAGTCATTATATTTAAAAACATACTATCACTATATGTACATCCAATACTATCCGTTACTGTTAATGTATGCCATTGTTGTGTATTAACACCAATTGAATCAATAATTGATTCGCCGTTATTCCAATCAAAACTAACACCTGAAATTGGAGAAACTATCCAAAAAGTATCAGTTCCACATTGATAATTTACAAGAGGAATTTCAAATATGGGTAATGGATTCACTGTTATAAAAACAGTGTCAGAATATGCAAAACATCCATTTGTATCTTCCACAGAATAAAAGAAATTTCCTGTAGTAGAAATGACAATTGTATCATTCGTACTCAATCCATCATTCCAATTATAATTAAAAACTCCATTCATAGCGGTGAGGGTCGTAGTTAAATCGGCACAAAAAGTAATGTCAGGCCCCAAACTTGTTAGAATAGGGCTGCTGTGTATAACTACAGGGATTTGATTTGTTGTATCAGAGCCATTCGAATTACTAATTATGCATCGATAAGATCCAACTTCAAGGAAAGACCCAGAAAGAAATAACGTATCATTTGTTTCTCCTATTAAGTCAACATTATCTTTTTGCCATTGATAATTAATCGTACCAACCCAAGAAGCAGATGTAAACAAGAAGTGTGGAATCCCCTCACAAATATGTTGAGTACCATTGCTAGAGGAAAGTATTTCAGTAGCTATTGTTGCTTCATATACACCTTGATCTATAGTATCTCCGATGATCCGTATATTTCCAATCAAATCAGTTAAAGGCAGATTAAGTCCCGTAGTGTCTGTTGTACCAGCATTATAACACGGCGATGAGCCTATTAATTGCCAGTTAGCATTAATGCCATCAAATAGTTCACCTGTCCCTACAGAAGGATTTGCGAATAGAGGGTTGGTATTAATATTGTTAAGATCAGTATTTAAAATATGTGAATTCAATACTAAGCTTGATATACCTCCTTCAATATTACAATTAATAAAATTAACATTCCCACTTGTGTTAGACCCAAAAGATAAAGAAGGACCTTGAGAGTCTGCTGTATTTCCCCAAAAAATGCAATTATTGAAAGTTATTGAATCAGGCGTATTTATATATAAACCTCCTCCTATATTTGCAACATGATTATTTGCAAATGTACAGTTTGTGAATGGAATGCCATTTCCAGAATAATCTAATGCCCCTCCATTTGTTGCTCTATTATTAGTAAAAATACAGTTGTAAAACGTTGAGTTATCTCCATCTACAGTAACTGCTCCACCAAATCCATTAGTGTAATTATTACTGAATTCACAATTTACAACTTTAGCAATCGCTCCACCATTAATTTTAAGAGCTCCACAGCTTCCTCCATTAGTTAACCATGTATGATTATTAATAAATGTTTCGTTTTCAAGAGTTGCAATGCTATTCTCGCTAACCATTACCGCACCAGCATATCGTGCTTCATTCCCTTCGTAAGTGTTGCCAAACAAGTTTGGTACACTTGAATCCCAAAAGAAAAGTGCTCCTCCTTCACTATCGGCTTGATTGTTTCTAAAAATATTATTAGATATTGTTGGGGCTGCAAATCCACTCCAAAGTGCACCTCCATCATAAATTGCACTATTATTTTCAAATAAATTATTAGTAATAACAGCATTACACCAGTTACCCAATAAAATAGCTCCACCGTTAACAGAATTGTTATCATGTATATAATTATCCGTAATATTCGGTGTTCCATTATCAAAAACATGAACTGCGCCCCCTGATGCGCCTCCATCATTAAAAGCAATTTCATTGCCTTGTATTAATGGGCTACCCCAACGAACATAAAAAGCTCCACCTTGATAATCAGCTGTTATATATTGGAGTGTATTTTTCTTAAAAATTGCGTCAGAATTATAAAGGCGAACCCCGCCAGCTATAAATGAATCACCATATTGAAGAAGGCAGTTTTCAACTCTAACCTTATCAAAGTTAGTAATCCTCATTAATCCACCAATAGTCCCATATTCAATCGTACAGTACTCGAAGATTGAACTGTCACTCGCAATATTGACTGAGTCAAAAATGATTCCTCTCCACCCACTTCCAATATTTTGTGCTGTGAAAATAATAGGGGTTAAAGAATCAGCAATTGCCGTAATTTGTCCTCTCACCCATAAATCAGCACTAGGATGAAATTCAATTAATGTACCAGGTTCAATAATTAAGTTCTGACCATCTTGTATAACAATTGTTCCCTGAACATGATATGGAGAATTTGCTGCAGTCCAGACCCCACTAACATTACCTGCAGGAACTGTTGTCTGACTATACGAATTATATCCTAACAGGAAAAAAGTGAAAGTCAAAATGAATTGTATAAATAGTTTCATAATAAAAAGATTTATTTCTAATGTTACCCAAAGTTAAGGTATTATGTTGATAGTTTGATAATCTTCATTTAACATGTTTAGCATATACCCAACCTTCTATATCGGTTTTAACTTTGTACCAACCGTCTTTTTCTTCTAAAATTTCTAGTAGGGTTCCTTTGGGTAATGCTTTGGTAATTTTATCACTTTCTACATCTGGTTCTATTCGGAAGTTTAGAGATGAAGAAGTTACTTTACCCGTTTTAGGAATGATTGGAATATCTTCTCCATTTTCACTTCTACTTGAGGCAAATATTTTTTCTCTGAATTTATCTAAAGGGAAAGCTGGTCCTGGGTCTATTTTTCGATTGGGAGAAATTTCTTCATGCCCAAGGATATATTTGATATCGAATTGTTCAATAAGTAGTTCACAGATTTCTTTACAAGTTTCAATTTGCCATTCGGTATAGGAATGCCAATATTTTGATGTGCTTTGATTTCTATGAACACTTTGAATTACTTCATCTTCATTATATGATTTTCCAAACCAAGAGAGGTATTTATCTCCACTCTTTGAGAGTAATCCCGCATTATCTATCTCAATTCCAATTGAATATTTATTCAAACCAATTCGGTTGTTGTGTTGACTGTTTCCAGCATGCCAAGCTATAGTGTCGAATGGAACAAGCTGCGTTATTTTCTTATCTCTACCGATAACTAAATGTGCAGATGCTTTTTTACTTGGATTGGTTAATGTTTTTACTGAAGATGCTCTGCTTCCTCCAGCGGTGTAATGAATGACAATTGTATCTAGATTTCCATTACCAAATCGCTCACTTTTATTGGGCGATAATTGAAAATCAATGCCTTCTTCTGTTAGCTTGTAGTTTTGGATTTTCATATTTAATCAGGGATTATACTTTTAGTTATCGTTTCTGATTTGAAAATATCTGATTGGAGGTTGCTATTTAAGAACCACTTGCAAATTAAGTCTCCTACTTTATATCCTTTCGTTATAAAAATTGATGATTCAAATTTATTGGTTGAATCACCAATAATTGAATGGATTGTCATTTCAGGTCCTCCAGATTTGAGTTCTACAGTGTCTCCAATGCTAAATTTCATATTTGTAAATAAGGTTATAAAAGATTTAATTTACTTTAAAAATAGTAATTAGTACACTCTTGAAAAGTAAATTGAGTATTACTACTCAATTATAATATTATTCTAATTAAAGTTTTTATTTGTATTTTCATCTAGGGGGGAATTGCTTCTGGCCTATTAGATCCGCATGTTTATTGTATTGCCTAGCTTTATAGCATTAAGCCTAAAACTTGCGGTAAATTTTCTTCTTGATATATTTTACTAAGTATAATTTATACAATTATATCTTAACTCAGTGTTCAACTTTTCATATCACATCCAATCATTCTTAACTTTTTATTATTCAGTATAATTCTCTAGAGCCTTAACGCTTTCTACATCAAAATCTTCTTCTGTTAAATCAGAATGCAGTCTTTTATTTTGAAGAATAGTTAATATTGCATCTAATTTTTCTTCTGTAATAACAATCTGCTCATTTTGAAACTCAATACCCCAATTTTTGAGTCTGCTAACTTCTTTGAAGTTAGTTAAAAATAATTGGTCTCGATAATAACCTAAATTTTTAATTGTTGCTATCTTTCTAAGGTACCTTTGATTGTCCCCAACTTTTTCAGATAGTATATCAATATTAACAAATAGATTTATTTCTTGAGCCTCTTCATAAAATTCATTTGCTTTTGAAATCATTCCCTCTCTAAAGTTCATTCCTGTTTCAAATGCTTTTTTTGAAAGGATAAATAATAATTCATTAAAATATAGGAAATCAATTGTTCCTGAGATACTGAATACATTTTCTTCCTCTAAATCTTCAAATCTGTTTTCTTTAAACAAAAGAGGTATTAACCCTTTGTTTTTTTTCATTTTCCAATTTTCAGGAAGTTTTTTAAATCCGACTACTTTAATTTCTGTATCTATTCGTAAGATAATTATATATGACTTTGCTAGAATTAATTCCTCAACATCTTCTATTATGTTCTCTTCAGGGTTCAAATCGTTTAATATTTCAGATACTTTCCCGAAATCTGTTTCTTCAGAGTTTATTGCTCGAATCTGGCCTCCTTCTGGCTCAGGGCAGTCAAATGAATATTCTTCAACACTATTTGATTGCTCTATTTTTCTTAGTAAAATATCCCTTAGCCTATTTTCTAAGCGTTCGTCAACAGGAACATATTTTATGTTGTAATTAGAAATACGTTGTTTTTTGTATTCTTTAATTATTGCTAAAGAAACAGTTGAATTTGATAAATCAAGTCCTTTAAGGTTATTGAATTTTTGTGTAATTGTCATTTGTAGTTACTTTTTCTTTTATTAGGTACAGAAATCTTGTTAAACTTCTAATGTAATATTGTTCTCCTTTTCTAGGATCATACTTACTTAGTACAATCCTAGACTCTTGTTTTTGGTTAAATTCATATTTTAAATCATATAAGTTATAGCCAGCAATTAGTAATATTGGATTTAAGAATACTGACTTGCTTTTTATTGTAAGTATTAACATTAGTAGCATAAAAATAGATAATGAGATTATATCATCAGTCTTTGCTAAATCAAATCCGAAAAATGAAACGATATATGGAATCGTATAGTTTATTAAATCTACAGACCTATTCTGCACTTCAACTATTTTAACAGGCATATTTCCTTTCTTAATTGAACTTATAGAATAGAATAAAAGAAAAATACTGAATGCTGAAAGGCCAATTAAAATCCAAATCGTAATTGGATGGTGAAAATTATGACAACATTCAAAGTCAAAATCTTTCACAGCAAGGATTAATACAAGTGGTGAATATGCACTTGTAAATAATAATATTGCTGTTAATATTTTTGGTTTCATTTCTTATTCGGCTTTTTTTGTGAGGTCTATGAGTTTTCAATCATTAGGTGTTGTAACCTGTCTATCTTTAGCAATATTAATAAGAATAACCAATACTTTTTCTTGATTTTTTTTCTTGATTTTTGATACTTTCTGTAATAACCTTTTCGAAAAGGAATTAGACCATGCAGTCCAATATACAACAAAAATATAATCATATTTTATTGGAGATTCAAGTAACATTAATTTTGTTTCTGAATCAATTTCTATCAATTCCAATTCATCCTTAAATTTAAGGTTCGTATTTAAGTATGGATATAAATTTTTTGGTGGAGGCAGTTTATTAATAGCTTTGACATCATAAAAACTTCCCATACATTGCGAATATCCTGAGTAAAAATCTCCAACTGAATCATAGATTCGCAATTGAATAGCTGAATAGTGACTACTATCATTTAATCTAAAATTAGAATCATCCAATAAATATGAAGTAGAATCAATATTTTTAAAGCTGTAATCGAAATGATATTTTCGCTTAGATAAAAAAGAATTGATTTCTTCTGTAGATTCGTCATTTCTTTCCGAAGTATTTAAAAGCCTAATTAGATTACATGAATTAAAAGTTATCAATAATATAAATAGTAAAACTAATTTCATAGATTGTTGTTTGTTTATGTGAAAATGAAACATGCTAAATTTAGCATGTTTCATCTTATAATTTATTACTAATCTACAGTAATATTTACAATTGTTCTAGACATACCATCTATTGATGAGCGTATGACAGGATAAATACCTTTCTTCATAAGAATTGAATTAAATCCAGCTTCATTAACATAAAATGAAGGAAGAACCTCATCTTTCTCAACTCTAAATGTTCCATTCATTATGAAATTTTCTTCATATTCAAGAGGGATTTGGATGACTAACTTAATTTGATTTTCATCAGCACTATTTACGAAAATTGAGAAAGCAATTGGACTTAAACCTAGAGATAAGTCTTCCGCTGAAATTTGTCCGTCATTATTGTCGTTAGCAACCATGCCTCCAACACAAAGTCCTGCGCATGGTCCACAACCACCACCTCCACTACAAGAAGGTTGGCCTTCTACATAAATCTGAGATGAACCTGAATGTGAATTAACCCATTTTTTAAATTTCTCCCACCATGGTGGAGCTTTTTCTTCAGAGTTTTGAGAATTCAATATATACTCAAACTCTTCTAAAGATATATCATAGATGTCCTTATTGCTCTCTACAACCGAAGTTGGAGTAATCCCTTCATTAATTGTCTCTTTCTTACAGCCAACAATTCCAATTCCTAATATGGCAAGGAATAAACTTCCATAAATTAATTTTTTCATTTTAGTTAAATTTTAAAATTCAGTGTATCGATTTGGTTAGGGTATCAATACTTGCAATATTGCGAACCCCGTTAATCGCAATTTCATCTCTTACTTTTTTTAGACTCTATTTTTTGTTAATCCCTTTAAAATGGGAAGTTTTTAGTCTTTTCAGTGAGTAAGTCATTGCTCATAACAATTAAATATAGTTCATTAACCTTCGATAAACTCAGGT
The DNA here is from genome assembly GCA_964387525.1 of uncultured Fluviicola sp. Lineage (GTDB taxonomy): Bacteria > Bacteroidota > Bacteroidia > Flavobacteriales_D > Crocinitomicaceae > UBA4466. The sequence goes on along the minus strand of CAYLWS010000028.1, from coordinate 2,297 downwards.
GGGCAACGGTTTAGTACTTTTACCGTATTCTTCATAGAACTACATCTATTATTTAAGTGATTTTGACTCAAATTATTTTAAATAATTCGAATGAATGACAAAACATAGTCATATTGAGTATTAGTACTCAGTTAGAAAGCCTAGTTTCATAAGTCAAGGTCAAATAAACCTTTTTTAATTGCATATACAACTGTATTTGCAACGCTATTGCTTCCATTTTTTTTTTAGAGATGTCTACTTTGAGGATTTATAAAAAAACACTTATATTTATAGAAGTTGAATAAGAAGATAAAAGTCTCTCAATTATAATTGAATTAAAATATTATTCTAATTCTGACTAAAGTTTTATTTGTTTTTCCATCTAGGGGGAATGTCACGGACGGTTTGTACATGAGGCCTGGGCATTTAAAATGCACTTCTTTTCGGTTTATTACTTGCTCCATATGCACTAACTTTTATTTAACCACTTACTATCCAGTGATTTTGTGCACTTTACTATGGCTTTTGTTAATAATTCCAATTTTGAATTTTATAAATATTTTTACTTTTATCAGAGGTTACTGCTGTTTGAAACTTAGGATAGTCGTCAGATTTTTTTAGATTGTTTTCCCATTGTAAAGGAATCCAATTATTTATGTTGTCTGCACCTTTTTTTGCTGTTGGTTTAGCGTGATCGACATCCCAACCATAAGGAGAATTGTGATCTCCATATCTATTTTTATTAATCCAAGCTCCAGCATAATCCTTTCTCCATTCATCTTTAGATTCTTTATTTACAGTTTTTGCTTTCTTCCAAATTTCATTTATTTGTTTTTCCGAATAATTGCTCATAATTTTTATAATTAGTTATTTATCAGCCACAAACCCAAGTTCTATTAGGAGTTTATTTTGCTCCTGCAAAATCACCACCACAGATTCCTATGTTTTTTTAGCCATTATTGGCCGTAGTTTTATTTCGTCACATCATTAGTGAAAAAGTCTTCAAATATGTGAATTTTTAATTGTTTGCTTGAAGTTTTTGGTTCTAAATATGATATCATATCCTTAAATATTTCAGAAGTATCTTTTAAGTCATCATCAGTATAAATTAGAGTGAAAATTCCATGTTTTTTGAAATAAGATTTGTGCTTTTTCATTTCTTTTCCAAAATTTGTACTTGCTTTTTCATTAATAGCCATTTGAGTCATAGACTTAGTTCCTTTTAATTGTCCGTGAGTTGACCAAGGCGACAATTCAAATCCAATCTTATTTAATTCATTTGGTTCGATAATGGTGAAATCAAGTCTGTATTTATGGAGAACATCAATACCCTCATATCTGTATTCAGGAATTAACAAAGGTATGTTTTCAGGTCTACTATGGTTTAATACATAAATTCGATATAACTCTGCTATTTCCATTTCATATTTTGACCCTGAATTTCTTACTATTACATTGACGAAAAAATTTAAATAATCAGGTATGTCTTTAAAAGTAATTCGGTCATTTTTACCAGGAATTACAAAACCTGTTTCCATAATATGACCAATAGACCAATACTGTTTTTTAAAATGCCGAATTTCACTTTTGTCATTTTCCCAAAATCCACCACTAACAAATCGTGGTGTTATCAAGATTCCATAATTGGCATTATTTTGCCCAATATATATTTCTGAATCTTCAATTGTAGGTCTTTTTTTTGAAAGAGCAGAAAAGTTTCTTAAATATACTCTTTTCAAAAATAGAAATAGATAATCTTTAAATACGCTATGCTTTTGCAACAGTTTATATGTTTCGTATAGGTTTGAATTTTCTACATATGAACCTCTGCTCTCCAATTCGTCTTTATACCCTTGTAGCCAAAGACTAATAAAATGGTCAGAAGAAGTTATCACTTCATTCTTAATATCAATAAACTGATCAAATTTTCCACCAATTTTCCCATTTAGAGAACTTACACTATAAAATTCTGTTTTTTCTAAAACTTCTGGCAATAACGATTTAATTTTTATCGAAAGTCCATTTATCAATTTATTTCTTGCCGTTAATTCAGGGTCTCTTTTAGCCATATTGTATTTAAATTTTGAGTGATTTTTTTACTGCTGAAAATTGAATATAGTTCATTAAACGGATAGTACTTTTTCCTTATCTTTTATAAAACTACATTTATAACGAGTTTGGCTCAAATTACTTTAAATAATTCGAATGAATGACAAAACATAGTCATATTGAGTATTAGTACTTAGTTTAGAGCTAATTATTATATCCTAGATTAAAATGCTAATGCAAGTTTTTTTAGTAAAAAGTTTCCCTCAGAT
>CAYLWS010000027.1:0-33763 GCA_964387525.1 uncultured Fluviicola sp. | reverse complement strand
ACTGGGATGTGAGTGGTCGTTACACTGTGATAGATTATAACTCTGATTACAACGCGAATAAAGGTGTTGGAGATGTTCAACAATATACTGTTGGTCTTTCTAAATATATTTTTAAACATAATTTAAAAGTTCAATTTGACTTCGGCTTATTGCAAACTGTTGGTAGAGACGATGGTTTTCTTTCAAGAATCCAGATTGAAATGCAACTGTAGTTAGAAAATATTATTGAAAGCCCTGAGAATTTATTCTTGGGGTTTTTTGCGTTTAAAGAAGGAAGTTTTATACTTTAGTATTTCATTTAATGAAAGCAGATGAAAATAAAAATACTTTTGGTGGAAGATGATGCTAGTTTAGGCTACATTATTTCAGATCAACTTAAGTCCGATGGTTATCACGTTACTTTGTGTATTGATGGTGCAGACGGTTTCAAACGATTCAATGAAGAAGAATTCCATTTGTGTATTTTGGATGTAATGATGCCGATAAAAGATGGATTTTCTTTGGCAAAAGATATACGAACACTCAACAGTCAAATTCCTATTTTATTTTTAACTGCAAAATCAAATGACGAAGATAAAATTGCAGGTTTTAAAGCAGGAGGGGATGATTATTTAACGAAACCTTTCAATGTTGAAGAATTACAATTGAGGGTGTCGGCTTTGTTGAGGCGGATAAATATTCAAGAAGAGGAAGATGCTGTGATTAAAATTGGTGACTATTCTTTTGATACGCTCAATTTTCAGCTGAAGCATGATCGATTTGAGAAAACATTGACAAAAAAAGAAGCTAAAATATTGACTATTCTGTGTAAGTTCATGAATCAAGTAACTGCAAGAGAAATTATTCTTACAGCTGTTTGGGGACAGGATGATTATTTTGTCGGCCGATCTTTAGATGTTTTTATCACAAAATTGAGAAAATACTTAAAGGAAGATGAAAAAATTCAAATTGTTAATGTTCACGGCATTGGTTTTAAATTAGAAATTGTAAAATGAGTTTAATTCTACACCTAGAAACTGCAACCAAAGTTTGCTCTGTGGCTTTGTCTGAAAATGGGAAGTTGCTCCAATTGAAAGAAATTCAGGAAGATGGTTATTCTCATGGAGAAAACTTGAACCTTTTTATAGAAGAAGTTTGTCTGAAACAAGGGATTAAATTAGGAGATCTAGAGGCTGTCTCTGTGACTTCTGGGCCTGGCTCATATACTGGCTTAAGAATCGGAGCAGCGACAGCAAAAAGTCTCTGTTATGCATTAGATATTCCGTTAATTGCAATTGATGCATTGTCAAGTTTAACAGCATTGGCAAGAGAGAAGTACCAAAATGTGAATTTTTGCGCTGTAATTGATGCACGTAGAATGGAAGTGTATAATTTATTTACAGATAAAAACTTTTCTCCTTTGAAAGAAATTTCAGCAGATATCATTGAGGCAGATTCGTACAAACAATTTATGCCTTTTGTTTGTTTTGGTGACGGGGCTGATAAATTAAAAGAAATCTGGAAAGATAAAGATTGTGTTATTGATGGAACGATTATTTCTTCCGCAAAAGGTCAAGTAGAATTGGCTTTTGAAAAAAACAAGATAAAACAGTTTGAAGATGTGGCTTACTGGGAACCATTCTACTTAAAAGATTTTATTGCAGGAAAGAAAAAGGTTTAATCTTCCGTTACATAGTTCCAATTTTCGACTTCTTTAAAACGTTCTTGACATTCTTTATTAGAAGGATGTTGCAGAAGAGATTCAACCGTAACTTCTTTGATTTTATCAGTCAATAAGTCATTTCTTAAGAATATGAAATTAAAACCTAATTCATTTGCGGCGACTAATCGATAACCCTTTTTCTTCGCAAGTTTATTCATTGCTATAGGAGAAGCACCGTGGTAAGTTGGATGTTTCCCAGGGAAAAAGTAGTCAGGATCGTAAGGGACAATAATGTCATTTAATCCAAATTCATTGTGTGTTTCAATGATTACTATTTGCGGAGAAACAATGTCAATTTCTTTCCATATCCAGTAGTCATTTCCATCTATGTCAATAGAAAGTAAGCCGATATCTCCTTCTAAACCTGCATTTTTTATCAGTGAATTGATGTTGTCCACTTTAATCATCGTTTCTTTGAAAATGGGTTGTTTTTGGATGGAATTGGGGTGTTTTTGAAAGAAATACTTCCCTCGCTCGATAGCTTTTTTGTTTCCATCCATGAATAAACCAGTAAAATCGTGGTTGTAATACAGATTAGCAGAATTACTATTTATTCCATCGTCTGAACCAAATTCAATGAATGTTTTATGGGGGAAATCAATTAACGAAAAAAGGTAAAGTAATATTCCGTCTTCTTCAAATTGAGAAAACAATTTAAAACCTGTGGATTGAATGTTGGGGAGTTTGTTCTCTTTAAGCTGATTTTGGTAGTCAGCAACCAATTTTTGTTGATCTGATTTTACATTTTGTTTAAAACGATCTTTTATCTTGTAGAATTTGAGATATTTTTTTAATGTATGTTTTACCGCTGATTTAATTTCCATGCGATAAAAGTAATCATTTGTAAAAGTTAATGGATTTTTTTCTTTCAAAATCATCTAAAATGAAATAATAGAAGATAGATTAAATTTCTGTAAGCTTCGGAGGCCTAATGAATAGGTTATTTTCAATTGCAAATTCTACAAATAGATTGAGATATGTTTGGTGAAATTATTGAAAATTGCAAATATTTAAATATGACGAAGAATATTCAATTTTTTCATATGGTTTTTTGCAAGTACTTTTGGAGGGTAACTTAAATTTAAAATCTTATGAAAAGCTATATTTTTTCATTGTTCTTACTTGTAACTTTTTGGTCAAATTCTCAAGACACATTGTTTACTCTAGATTATCCTAATGGTATCATTACTAAGAAATGGGAGAAATCAAGGTCTGGTAAATGGTTTTTGGTGTATCCAATTGATGCTTCTTTTTTAATGTATAAAATTCCTCGTTCGAGAATGGTTGCAATTCACCCTGAGAAAGGAGATAATTATTCTTTTTTTGAAGTGAAAAATAAGCGTTTACTCTTTGATTATGACAAAAGAACTGCTCGAATTTTTTATTCTGGAGCTTTTTCAATAGATGATTCATCGAAAGAAGAAGTATTTAAAAGATTACTTTTATTTCAAGCGAAAGAAAGTGAAGTGCAATGGGTAGGGCATTTTAATGGTGATTCCATTCATAATGTTGTGAAAGTTAAACTATTTCCTAAAAGTGAACAAAGAGAACAAAGAGTCGTTTTTTATGATCTTGACCTAAAAGTTACAGGTGATTCTGTTTTTTACACTCTTTCTCAATTTGTTGATGTAAATAAAAAAGCTTTAGCTACTTTTGATAGTGAAGATAAATCAAACTTTGTACGATTAAAATCAGGAATATGTTTTTTATCAGAATTTTATGCTCAGGCTTTTTTTTCATTGGATTATTGGGAGGGAATGAAAAGTTCAATTAAAGATATAAAAGTACATCTTAAAAAAAGTGTCAAAGGAGTTGAAGATATTTTTTTAGGTAAGCTAGTTCCAAATGCAGATGTTCCAAAAGATATTAGTTTCAATGATGTTATTGTAAGCTTAAATTCATTCGAGAAAAAAATAGCATTAATTGAAGAAGATGAGAATTTGATTATTTATTATGAAAAAAATAATAATTCAATTTTTAGAAAAAAAGTATTAAAGAGTGACCTTTATATGCTTCAAAAAAGTGATGGCTCCACAACAATTTATACGCACCGAAGAATTCATCGCTGTGGAGGTCATTTTATTTTAGACCGAAATGGGGGCTATTTTGGAGGGAATATTGGTGGAGGATATGCTCAATGGGAGAAAGATTATAAGTCAGGAGTCGTTTTTCAAGTGAAAAATGGTGTGGCATTAGGTTTAGAGTTTGGATATCGTTTTTATTTTAGGTCATCCGTTTATCGGTTTACGCATGGAATTCATCTTGGGGGTAGGGTTGATGCAGTAATAGGTGATCGCTATGGAATTCTTTCTCCTACAATTCTGCTCGGATATTCTGGAGTATTAAAATTAAAGAAAAATCAAGCGATAGAATTTGGACTAAATGTAGGTCCTATGTTTTTTATTGATGACATTAGTTCAGATAGTTTTATATCAATTATTCTAGTTCCTGATATACCCGTTCAAAAAGGTTTGACAAATGTGCTGTCGGTAAAATATCGCTTTAAACATTTATATCTCGGTTTAGAATATTTTTATGGTATTGGAGAATCTGTTGGTTTAGGTTTTGGAACAGCGGAAAGACAAACTCTAAGTTTGTCCATCGGGAAAGTATTTTAATGTTGAAAGTTCTTTTAAAATCAATCAAAAAAAAGCATATTTGTTAGAAAAAATAGAAATGACTTTACAAGAAACAATTCAAGCCGTGGAAAAATTCCACAATGCGTTTAAAATAGAGAATAATTATCAGCCAACAACTGATTTGTCAACAGCGGACATAGAACTTCGTCATCGATTAATGGCAGAAGAGAATGAGGAATATTTAGAGGCAGCTCAAAATGGAGATTTGATCGAAGTCGCAGATGCGTTAGGCGATATGTTATACATTCTTTGTGGAACAATTTTGAAACATGGATTGCAGGATAAAATTGAAGAAGTTTTTCAAGAAATTCAACGTTCTAACATGTCTAAGTTAGATGAGAAAGGAGAACCAATCTATCGTGAAGACGGAAAAGTAATGAAGTCGAACTTATATTTTAAACCAAATATTAAAGAAATTTTAGAAAAATAATTATAATACATTGTTTAATGAAAAAAGTAATTTTTATACTATTCTTTTTTATTTTTAATCAAACAGTTCTGGGGCAGAGTAAAGATGAAGGGTGCGGAAAAGAAGTTAAATTAGATAGTTTATTACAGGTGAGAACTATTGAAATTAGCTCTCTTGAGTATCAACTTTTGTTATCAAGAAAGGAAAATGAAGCGTTGAGGAGAATCATGAGAGGATATATTGTGCAAATTGATAGTTTAAGTAGGGTTATTCTTAAAAATGGAAAAAACGAAGAATAATTGCTGTAAAGCAACTCATTTTCTTGGCCTTTAACATTCTTCTGTTTATTATTCAGTACGTTCTTCCGTTTTTGAACGCTCTTTCTGCCTATTTTTGAGGAAAGTAATAAAATGATTGGACGTTTTTTTTTAGCAGTGATTATTCTTTCTAGCTTATCTTGGATTGGGTATGTTGGATTTGATATTCTCAATGTGAAAAGTAATTTTTCAGCATCCAATGTTTTTTCAAAAGAAGATGGACGAGTTTTAATTGTGAATCGACCAGAAGAAGTCCGTTTTGAATTAATCAACGATTTTCAAAATGCACCTTTTTTCAACTTAGCCAAAGAATTGAATAAAAATGATTATGAAACGGCATTTGTAAGCTTCAATCGTTCGCAAATTCTTTTGAAAAGAAACGATAACTGGACAGAAGAAAATATTTCTTCGCTGCTTTCTAATACAGCAACAAAAATTATTTTTAACGGCGCCAGTTTTGATTTTGGAGAATTGAAAGGAGAGTATTTCAAATCAAATCTATACCTTTTTCAAGGTAAGTTCACCAAAAACAAACTGGTAAGTATTGATTTAACTTTTGATAAAAAATCAAGTGCATCAATTATTGAAATTTCTGATGAATCAAAAGTTAAATCAGTGGCCGATGTATACTTTATGCGTGAAGAAACTGAAGATGGTGAGATTATTCGATTTAAAACAATCGATGCTTCCGTTCACCAAGGGAAGAAAATTAAGGATGAGGTTTTGTTCTCGCCCGTTGTAACCAAAAATTTTTCGAGCTATCATTTTTTTGAAAGAGATTATTTCTCTTCAAAAGATACTATTTTTGCCAATGGACCAATGTCTAAATGGATGCAGAATGGATTTGTGCAAGTTGTATACAAAGGAAAAAAAGCAATTATTTCGGATTACATTGGCGGACAAGATCCTTTATTGGTTTTAAATGACTTGATTCAATCTCAAGACGAAAATAAGTTCTCTATCCCTTTGACGTCCTCTTTTCCGTCGAATGAAAAAGAGTATTTTGTGAAATACCTTGCAGATTTTGTTGTGATTTCTCAGTCAGAAATGACCTGTAATCAATTGATTGCAGATTATAAATTGGGTAAAACAATCGCTTTGAGTTCGAAAATGATTGAACATGTTTATGGGAAATTACCTCAAAGTGTTTCAGAACGTTTTGTTTCCGAAGAATCAAGTTATTCGCGCTCAGTTTTTCAAAAATATATCTTACAGACCCAATTTGAAGGAGCTGTATTAATCGCAGAGGTTGAAAAGAAAGAAACGACATCCGTAAATTGTGAGTTTGATATTAAAGATTTTATTAGCCTTCGGAAAGACGGTGAAGTATTTGCATTGAGTAAAACCAATGAAGTCTCCTTTATTCAAAATGGTCAATTGAAATGGAAAAAGGCTTTGAATGAAAAAACTTTCGGAAATATTCAAGTCATCGATTTGTACAGTAATAAAGAATTATTTCTTTTGGTGAATACGGAGGATAAAATTCACCTCATCAATCAAAAAGGGGAATACTCTTCCGGGTTTCCGATTACCTTAGAAACTGAAGCAACAAATAATGTGAAATTCTACCGTTGGAAAGGAAAGAGTTATTTTATTGTTGCAATGAAAGACAATCAAGTGAGTTTGTTCGATGGAGAAGGCCGAGAGTTAAATGTCTTCAAAAGTGAACAACCTATTACGAAAAGAATAGATGTTTGGGCAAGTCAGAATAAACTTTTTGCAGGTTTTTCTAATTCAACTCATTTTGAGATGTTTAGTCTGGAGAAAAATAAATCACACAGAGTATTTGATCTTCCAACTGAAATGATTTCAGCTAAAATTCCAAATGAATTGATTCAATTTGGAATAGAGAATGATTTTTTAATTAAAATAGATCAAAAAGGAACGAAATTTAAGTTCTCAAAAATACCGAATGCAAAAATTATCAAGGTTGAACAATTAACAAAAAACCCTATTGTTGTAGTGAAAATTGCGAATGAAATTCGTTTGTTTAACAGTGATGGGGTATTGTTTAGTACAATTAAACTATCGTTCAATGAAGTAGAGAATGTGCATATTTTTACTTCGTCAGCTGGAAAAACTACAGTCGCAATTCTTGATGGTTTAGAGAATAATGTATATTTGTATGATACGAATGGTGAATTGGTGAATCAATCCATGGAAGGACAAACCAAAATTCAGCTTCAATCGTTCAATAAAACGATGAAGTTAACAACTGTCATTGATCAGTTCATCGTTCAATATTATTACTAAAAATAAAACTACGTGCTAATGAAATTATTCAGTAAATTTTTAATTGTAGGTGCAATTTTTTCTGCGTTTAGCAGTAATGCACAGTCCTATTTAGGAACTGCAAGCAGTAACTACGCAGGGGCAATGGGGATAGATCTCCAGCCAGCAAGCTTTGTTGATGGTCGATATAAATTCGATATGACATTAATAGGCTTTAATTTTAACTTGTATCAGAATGTTACCAAATTTGATACGAAAGATATGCCAAAGTGGTGGATTAAGTCATTCAAACCAGACAATACTTCAACAGGATACAATAGTTCTTACAATGATTGGATTAATCCAGATTCTACATTTCAAGATCGCTATTTAGATTCAATTGATTATACAAAAAGTAAGCCTTTAGGAATTTATAATAACTTTCAATTGGATGTGATGAACTTTATGTTTCACATTAACCCTAAGATTGCGGTTGGTTTTTCTGCGAAAGTACGTTCGGTTACGAATATTGATGATGTAGATCCTACGCTAGCTTACCTTGGTATGCAAGGTCTAGATTATTCATTGCTTTGGAATCAAAACTTCAGTGAAGATTTAGTTCACGCAAATCACATGACATGGGCTGAGTATGGAGTTGTGTATTCTCAAGTTGTAAAAGATGATGGGGAACATTTCATGAAAGCAGGTGGGAAAGCAAAGTGGATTTCTGGTTACGCTGCGGCTTATGTAAATTCTGACAACTTTAATTACAATTTATTGAATAAAGATACTGCTATTTCGTTGCAAGGGGATTTCTCATACGGTCACTCAACAGGAGTTTTGGATGGAGAAGATGTGAACGGTGTTCCAAAAACGGCATCAAAATATGGATGGGGATTAGATTTAGGTTTCGTATACGAATGGAGACCTGAATGGAAAGAGTATAAATACGATATGGATGGTGAGACTAACATTTGGCGTAGAGATAAAGAAAAGTATAAATTACGTGCAGGTGTTTCTATTCTAGATATTGGTGGAGCTAAATTTGACAAAGGTTCTTTGAGTCAAGATTTCTCTGTAAATACAACGAGTTTATTTGATTTAGGTGTGTTTGATAGAGCTAACGGGCTAGCTGGGTTTGATAGTATTGTTGATTCATTAGTTTTAAATGACCCAGATTGGTCTTCAATTGATAATGAGGAAACTTTCTTCATGGGGACTCCAACTGCTTTAAGTTTGCAAGTTGATTATCACATTTGGAAATGGTTTTATGTGAATGCAACAGGAATGATAAACCTTCAAAATAAGAAGAAAGCACACCGAGTACGTGTTGCAAATCAAGTTTCATTGACGCCAAGTTTTGATCATGCATGGTTTGGACTTTCTGTTCCAATGTCTATCAATAAATATTCAGGATTTAAAGCAGGTTTAGCGACACGTTTAGGACCTTTGACTATTGGTATGACAGATTTTAAAACGATGTTTGCTACGGGGAAAGTTAGAGGTGCAGAATTTTATGCTGGACTTAGAATTCCTATTCTTTATACTCATCCAAGTGATATTGATGGCGATAAAGTTTCTGATGAAAAAGATGAATGTCTCGTAGTTCCAGGAATTTGGAAATTTAGAGGTTGTCCTGATACGGATGGTGATGGTATCCCTGATAAAGACGATGCTTGTCCTAACTTGTATGGAGATACAATTTTCCAAGGTTGTCCAGATAGAGATCACGATAGTATCATAGATCCTAAAGATGACTGTCCTGATACTTGGGGGTTAAGGGAATATAACGGTTGTCCTGATACAGATAATGATGGAATCATTGACAGCAAAGATGCTTGTCCGAATGATTCAGGACCAGCAATTTACGATGGTTGTCCTGACACTGATGGTGATGGAATATTTGATTTCATTGACGGTTGTCCTGAAGTTTTTGGACCAGAAGAAAACAACGGTTGTCCTTGGCCAGATACAGATGGTGATGGAATATTAGACAAAGATGATGCTTGTCCTAATAATCCTGGTCCTGTTGAAAATCAAGGTTGCCCTTACATCGATACAGATGGAGATGGTGTGTTAGACAAAGATGATGCTTGTCCGAATACTCCTGGTCCAGTTGAGAATCAAGGTTGCCCTGTGATTGAAGAAGAGGTTCAGGAAATTTTGAATACAGCATTTGAAAATCTTGAGTTTAAATCTGGTAAAGATGTCATCAAAGACGAGTCTCATTCTTCATTGAATGATTTGGCTGAAGTTTTATTGAAGAAACCAGAATGGAAATTGCAAATTGCCGGTCATACCGATAATACAGGTAAAGCTCAAAGCAATCTGATTCTTTCGAAAAAACGTGCAGAAGCTGTGAAGAAATTTATGGTTTCTAAAGGAGTTGATGCAAATCGTTTATCTGTTCTTTATTTTGGGGAAACTGAACCTGTTGCTGATAATAGCACAGCTGAAGGTCGTCAGAAAAATAGAAGAGTAGAAATGACAATTATTTTTGAATAAAATAAATATCTAAGCATAGAAAGAGGGATGGTTGTATAACTGTCCCTCTTTTTTTATTACTTTTATTCCGTGATAAAATTGAACAAAAAACAACGCTTTCTTCTCAGTATACTTGCTGGACTTCTAATGGTCATTTCTTTTCCATTTTCGGGAAGTTTAACTCCTCTTGTTTTTATAGCATGGGTTCCACTATTTTTTGTAGAAAGCTATTTTTCTAAAAAGAAGTATCGATCAGGGAAAGTATTTGTACATGCTTACCTTACTTTTTTTATATACAACGCTGGAACAACTTGGTGGGTGCTATTAGCAGACGAAACTGGAGGTTCTTTGGCTGTTATTTTGAATAGTTTATTGATGGCGCTTACTTTTTATGCATTTCATTTAGCAAAAAAGTATATCGGCGAAAAAGAAGGCTATTTATCTTTGCTTTTTTTCTGGATTGGTTTCGAGTACTTTCATCTCAATTGGGAAATGTCTTGGACATGGTTAAATTTAGGGAATACATTTTCTGTTCGGCCTTCTTGGATACAATGGTATGAGTATACAGGAGTCCTAGGAGGAACTTTTTGGATATTGGTCATTAATCTATTGTTTTTTAGATCTTTTCAGAATGTATATTTGAATAAAGAATCGTGGAGAATTCAAACACCGATCATTTGGAGTGGAGCTCTTTTGGTGCTCGTTCCAATTTCTATTTCCCTGTTTACTTTTTTCAATTACGAAGAAAAAGGCGATACAATTGAAGTTGTTGCTATACAACCAAACATCGACCCGTACAATGATAAATTTAATGCGGGGAGTTTTGATAACCAAATGAGTACGTTGGTACGCTTGGCAGATTCTTTGGTGACGAAGAATACAAAGTTAATTCTTGCTCCAGAAACAGCGATAAGCCAAAACTTTAATGAAGCAGATGTACACAGAATGCCATTCTTACATTTTTTAACGGAGAATAAAAGAGAGAAATTAGAAAATACGCCTATTTATATTGGAGCTGCAACGTATCGTTTTTTTACAAATAAACATTCAAGAGCATCTCGAGCGAATGATGATGGTACCTTTTACGAAAGTTACAATACGTCAATGCTCATTACGGAGAATGATGACGTAGAATTTATTCATAAATCGAAGTTGGTTCCAGGAGTAGAAGTTATTCCATTTTCTAATTGGTTCCCATTCTTAGAAAAATTGTCCATTAATAACGGCGGTATTTCAGGGACTTTAGGAACAGAAGAGTCTGCGCAAGTATTTGCAACAGAAGATGTAGTTTTTGCACCAGTAGTTTGTTACGAATCAATATATGGGGGCTGGGTCGCTGAACAGTGTAGAAAAGGTGGACAAATGATCTGCATCATCACCAATGATGGATGGTGGGGCGATACTCCAGGTTATAAGCAACACATGAGTTTTGCAAGTTTACGTGCAATTGAAAATAGAAGAAGTATCGCACGTTCTGCTAATACAGGTGTAAGTTGTTTTGTAAATCAGCGTGGAGAAATAACTCAAAAAACAGATTGGTGGGTCGAGGATGTGATAAAAGCAGATGTTTATTTAAACGATGACCTCACTTTTTACACAATTTATGGAAATGTTTTGGGTAGAAGTTTCAGTTTTGCCTCAATTTTATTACTTTTATTCACGTTCTTGAAGTGGTTCAAGAAGAAATTTATTCTAAAATAATTTGAGCACGAGCACCCATATCGATCAAACTAAACTGATAGAAGATCATAGCGATTATTTATTATCCTTTGCAATGTCTAAAATTCGAGACATTGATTTAGCAAAAGATTTAGTACAGGATACATTTATTTCAGCACTTACTAAGCTAGATACTTTTGAACATCGAAGTAAAATTAGAACTTGGTTAACGAGTATTCTCAATCGAAAAATTATTGATTATTGGAGAAAAGCGGAAACGAGATATACAGATCCTATTTCAAGTTTTTTTGACCAAGATGATCCAAGTAAACATTGGCTGTTGAACAAACAATCGAACAGTAACATTGAAACGGTTGTCGATCAAATATCTCAAGCAGAGACGCTTGAAGAATTGCAAGAGTGTTTGGATGCTTTACCCGAAAAATGGCGTGGAATTGTAGCTTCAAAATATTTAGAAGAAAAAGAAAGTGAGCAAATTTGTAATGACTTTGATATTACTTCGTCGAATCTTTGGGTAATTATTCACAGAACCAAATTATTGTTGCGTGATTGCCTTAAAAACAAATGGGTAGTATGAAAACATGTCAAGAAATAACACTGGACATTGAAAGGGGTAAGTACGTGAAACTTTCAATCAAAGATAAATTAGCTGTTAAAATGCATTTGCTGATTTGTAAACCATGTCAAAATTTCAGTAAGGACTCAAAAATTATTGACGATTTACTGAAGAAAAAATTCAGTGATTTAAGTAAATTTGAATTCTCCGAAGAAGAAAAAGCAGCTATGATTTCTAAATTGGGTAAATAAGAATCACATTCCCCCCTCTTCAATTAGTGTAATACTGAAGCTGTTTTTAATATGTTCTCTGTGAAAAAAACAGAAGTCAAAGAAGGTGGAGGGTAAATGAATAGTCTTATTGTATTGGGTTTGTCGAAATATGTAGAAGCTACACTACACCTCTTCATATTCCACAAATTCACCATCATTTCCCAATGTGTTATTGTCCGTGAAATCATCATTGTTTTGAGATTGATCTCCTTTGATTAAGAAATTCACAGCAGAAATCATTTTTCCAATTAGATTCATTAAGAAAAAGAAACCAATTACTTTGAAGATGAAACCAAATATTGGCGTTTCTTCAATGTTAATTATACTTTCTTTGAACCATGTTGAAATTGGATTCACAGCATAATCTGGAAAAAACCAAAGTAAAGCGAAAGTGATTAAAGCAATAGAGATAATAATTTTCTCAAACCGAGCATTGAAATAAACAGAATTATTCATTAGTTTTCCTTTGGAAATGTTGAGAAAAACAGATTTCATTTGGTTTTTCTGTAATTTCCCTGTGAAATAAGTCAATAAAATCAATCCAGCAAAAATCGTTTTATAGATGGCTAATAATTGGGTTGAAGCATTCTCAAAGCAAAAAATGAAGGTTACATTTACTAAGAAAAGGTATTTAATACCACGTATAGTGTAAATTTCAATTAAGGTTCTCGATCTTCCGGATGTAATCATGGCAAGGATAACCTCAAAAATCCCCCATAAAAAACCGTAAATTGCAAACAAAACACCTAATCGAAAAATAAAATTCAGTAATTCCATACTGCAAATTTAACATTCTGATTATCTTTATGTCATTCTTAAAATGAACAATTTTTAAAATGATGAAAAAATTCACTCTTGCCTTGTTGTTTTTTGTAGCAACTATTTTTAATTCTTTCGCAGAAGAAGGAATGTTGATCCCTTCTTTAATTAAAGCTTTTGAAAGCGATATGCATGCAATGGGAATGAAATTATCTGCTGAAGATATTTATTCAGTCAATAATTCAAGTTTAAAAGATGCGATCTTGCATTTCGGCGGAGGATGTACTGCTGAATTGGTCTCTTCTCAAGGTTTATTATTGACAAATCACCATTGTGGATATTCACAAATTCAAGCACATTCTTCGTTAGAGAATGATTATTTAAAATATGGATTTTGGGCGAAAAACAAATCTGAAGAATTGAAGAATCCTGGCTTAACTGCTTCTCGTGTTGTACGAATAAAAGATGTAACCAAAACGGTTTTACAAGGAACAGAAGGGTTGTCTGAAGCTACATTGTACAATAAAATTCAAGATAACATTGCAATGTTGATTCAAGATGCAATGAAAGGAAATGAATTTACTGCTGACATTAAGCCATTTAATTATGGGAATGATTATTACATGATTGTGAAAGAAACATTTTCTGATGTTCGATTAGTTGGAACACCTCCTAATTCAATTGGGAAATTTGGTGGAGATACCGATAATTGGATTTGGCCAAGACATACAGGTGATTTTTCTGTATTTAGAGTTTATGCAAATGCAAATAATGAGCCTGCAGAAATCAGTGATGACAATGTACCTTACACTCCGCTTCATTTTTTACCGGTTTCAATGAAAAACCGTGTTGCAGGAGAATTTACAATGATATATGGCTTTCCAGGTAGGACTGAACAACACTTGTCTTCTGGAAACTTAAAATTCATCATGGACAGAGAACGACCGGCGCGTATAAAAATGAGAGAGAAATCTTTGAGTGTTATTGATGCAAGTATGCGTTCTTCGGATTTATTGAGGATTATGTATTCTTCAAAACAAGCCAGAATAGCGAATAGTTGGAAAAAATGGATTGGACAAATCGGTGGATTGAAAACAGTGGATGCTATTCAAATAAAATTGGACAGAGAGAAAATGTACAATGAGAAAGCTGCTACAAATGCTGAGTGGAATAAAAAATATGGATCTGTTATTAAAGATATGAATGCATTGGTTGAGAAATATAAAGATGCTGAATTTGGGTATTCTATGGCCATTGAATATTTATACGTTGGTCCAGAATTATTCAAACAAGCTCGTACAATCAATAAGTTTTTAAAAAATTATGATAAAATGGTCGAGGCTGGTACGCTGGATGAAGAAATTGAGAAGCAGAAAAAATCAGCGGAAGCATTTTATAAAAACTACGACGAAGCAACAGATAAACAAATTTTCTTTTTATTGACAGAGGAGTATGTGAAACAAATTGGTAACGGTTCTTTACCCGACAGATTGAAAAATAATTCTGCACAAAGTTTGGCCGATAAAATCTACGAGAAATCAATTTTAACGAACAAAGAAAGGTATTTAAAATTTTTGGATAAGTTAGGAAAGAAATCTTTCAAAAAATTAAATAAAAAAGACCTCGGTTTTATGTTGTGGAAAGAAGCAGATAATAATTTCTTCGAGAATGTAATTCCAGATGTTCGTATTTATAAATCTGAAATGAATGCTTTATTGAAAACATACGTTGCTGGAAAATTTGAAATGTTTCCGGATAAAAAACATTGGCCAGATGCGAATTCTACAATGCGAATTACCTACGGTAAATTAGAAGGTTCAGCTCCACATGACGGAATGACGTATACAGAACATACTACAATTGATGGGATTATTACAAAGAACAACAGCGGGAATCCTGATTATGATTTGTTACCGAGAATGATTGACCTAGCAAAAAACAAGGAGTACGGAGATTATGCTCAGGACGGTGAATTATGGGTGTGTTTTACAGGCTCAAACCATACGACAGGTGGAAATTCTGGCTCGCCAGTGATTGATGGTGAAGGTAACTTAATGGGGTTAAATTTTGATCGTTCTTGGGAAAGTACCATGAGTGATTTCATGTTCGATGCAACACGTTGTAGAAATATAACGGTAGATATACGTTACGTTCTTTGGGTAATGGACGTGTATTCTGGTGCTGGACATTTGGTCGATGAAATGACATTGGTGAAATAGAAGTGTGGCTAAATAATTATTCGATATGAATATAATTCCACGTGAATAGTTCACGGGGTAGATGGGGTATTTTTACTTTTAGGATTGATTAGTATGTTAAGTAATAAAAAGATTCTTGATTCTATTATTGCTGGACTTCAATCTGCTTGTAAACCATTGATTTACGCTTTACGTGCTGTTGTTAGATCATTTTTACCATAATTTGTATTGAACAGGTAATGCTCACGTTCTTTACTTCACTCTAATTCATATCCAGTTAGATGTAGCGAAATTATCATTTTTAAGTCCTAATTTACAAACGATTTCTCCCATAATTATTTTTGGTTGGTATACTTAACCCAATGTCCAACTTGTTATATCACATTCACAGATGCGTTTTACTTCCTCATTCTTCTAAATTCAAAACCGTATATTTGTATATCATTCAATTACAAACCAACTCAAATGACGAATCTTAAAAGAAGAACATTTTTTAAACTTGGATTAGTAAGTACTGCTTTAGCAATATTTAAACCGAGTAGAGCAAGTGAGATGTTAAATTCTGCTACAAAAGAAATTCATCAAATGCCAATTGTTATTTCTACATGGAAACATGGGGTGGCTGCCAATGAGAATGCTTGGGAAGTTTTAAAAAATGGAGGAAAAGCAATCGATGCAGTTGAAAAAGGGGTGAGAACAACCGAAAATGACATGACGAATCGTTCCGTTGGAATTGGGGGAAGACCTGATCGGGATGGACATGTAACGTTGGATGCTTGCATTATGGATGAGAATTCAAAATGCGGAGCAGTGGCTTACCTCGAAGGTTTTATGCATCCAATCACTGTGGCTAGAACGGTAATGGAAAAAACACCGCACGTTATGCTTGCAGGGAAAGGTGCTGCAGATTTTGCACTTGATTATGGGTTTGAAAAAGTTAAATCTCCGTTGAAAGAAGTCAAAAAAGAGTGGAAAGAATGGAAAAAAGAACATCCTGAAAAATTTGAAAAACCAGAAATAAACAGTGAGAATCACGATACAATTGGAATGCTTGCATTGGATGTTGATGGAAATTTAAGCGGAGCATGTACAACAAGTGGATGGGGATATAAATTACCGGGTAGAATTGGTGATTCTCCAATTATTGGTGCTGGATTATTTGTCGACAACGAAATCGGAGCTGCATGTGCAACTGGGCTAGGCGAGGCAGTTATTCGAATCGCCGGTTCTCATACAGTGGTAGAATTGATGAGAAATGGTCATTCTCCTGAAGAAGCATGTAAATTAGCCGTCGAAAGAATTATTGCAAAACATGAAGATTTAAGTGGATTGCAAGTTGGTTTCATAGCATTGAATAAATTTGGCGAATACGGTGGCTATTCTGTTTACAATGGTTTTAATTATGCGCTGACAACTTCTGAGAAAAAAGATCTTGTAGATGCAAAATCCAATAGAAATTGGTAAAATGAAGTTTATTTTATTCTTTTTAATCGCATTCAATGCTACTTCTCAAGATGTATTGTATTGGGAATTGAATTACAAAGACACTTCGCTCAATGCTGGTGCAAAAGGTTCTGTTCAAGAAGTGTTGATCAAAAACTTTATTCTTCCCGATCCTTTTTATGGAATGAATGAAAAATTATTTCTTGAATTAGAAAAACAAGAATGGACCTTTATTTCTTCCTACTTTTTAAAAGAAAATAATTCAAAATTTATTGAATTGGAATTTCCATCCATTGATACATACGCAAAAGTTTATGTCAATGATGTTTTAGTTTTGCAAACCGGTAATGCTTTCGTTCCTCATTCTGTTCAGATAAAAAACGTTCTACAAGCAGGGGAGAATGAGGTTAAGGTGGTTTTTACACCTCCCATTTTATTTCATAAAGAACGTTACGAGAATGAATCCTTTCATTATCCTGCACCAAATGATGTGGGCGAAATTGCAGTTGCACCATATACCCGTAAACCTCAATATCAATTTGGGTGGGATTGGTCGTTGAGAATGAATACAATGGGATTTAATAAAAAAGTTCTCATTCATTCGTACAATGAGAATCGATTAGTGAATAAAAGTATTCAGACAATTAAAGTGGGGAATTCTGATGCAATGATAGAATTGAAAGCATACTTTTCAGGGAAATCAAATGCTGAAATTGTTTGGAAAAGCACATTGTTTGGCGATGTAAAAGTAAAGATTGAAAATGGAGTAGCTTCACGTATGGTACATATTAAAAACCCTCTACTTTGGTGGCCAAATGGTCAAGGGGAAGCATTTCTGTACAAAGATGAATGGCGTTTCCTTTCTGTGAAAAATGAGTTCATTCATTCTGAAAAAGTGAAATTTGGCATTAAAAACGTAGAATTAGTTCAAGAAAAGGATGAATGGGGGACAAGCTATTATTTCAAAATCAATAATAAAAGAGTTTTTGGAAAAGGAGCCGATTATATTCCTCAAGATATTTTCCCGTCAAGAGTCAAAGATGTTGACATCGAAAGAATGGTGGAGCAAATGGCGGTGTCAAATTTTAACATGGTGCGTGTTTGGGGCGGTGGATATTACCCCGATGAAGTTTTCTTTGAAAAATGCGATGAATTAGGAATCATGGTTTGGCAAGACTTGATGTTTGCTTGCGCAATGTACCCCGGAGATTCAGCCTTTCTAAAAAACGTTGAAAAAGAATTGAACTACCAAATCCCAAGAATAACTTCGCATCCTTCGGTGATTTTAATCAATGGGAATAATGAAGTTGATGTGGCATGGAAAAATTGGGGATTTCAAGATACTTACCTTCTCGATAATGAAGCGAGCAAAGAAATTGAAAATTCATACAATGCTTTGTTTCAAAAATTAGCACCATCAATTGTGTACGATTGTACAAACATACCTTATATTCATACTTCTCCATTGAGTAACTGGGGAGAACAAGAATTCTACAATCACGGTTCTCAACATTATTGGGGAGTATGGCACGGCAACGATCCGATTGAAGATTTTGCGAATAAAATTGGGCGCTTCAATGCAGAATATGGATTTCAAAGTTTTCCTGAATTCAATACACTTTCTTCCTTTTCCGAAGAGAAAGATTGGGATTTAGATGCTGAAGTAATGAAATTTCACCAGAAAAGCTACGTGGGGAATGAAATGATTGCGCTACATGCAACGAAACTTTACGGTGCACCGAAAGATTTTGAAGAATTTGTTTATTTTTCTCAATTGACGCAAGCCAAAGCAGTAAGTATGGCAATTGCGGCACACCGAGTAGATTCTCCTCGTTGCGGTGGAACTTTGTATTGGCAATTCAACGATTGTTGGCCGGCACCGAGTTGGTCAAGTATCGATTACTTCGGCAATTGGAAAGCGTTGAATTATGCCGTTCAACGAGAATACGAAAATATCACCGTAGTTCAAAAATTCAATGACGCTAAATATTCTGATTTTTACCTTGTTTCAGACAATGAACAGCCTAAAAATGTTCACGTCAAAATAAGTGTTTTTTCGACAGAAATGAAACGCCTAAAAATAATAGAGTTGGACAGAACGGTATCACTTATTCAGAACAGTTTCCTTTTTTCGCTCGAAGAATTGAAAAGAGAATTGAATAACAATCAAATTACGATCGATGCTGAAATAACGTATGACAAAGTTGAAGTAAAACGTAGCTTTGATGCTATATCAGGAGAATACGAAAGAGTGGATTCACGTGAGATTTCACCTGTCATTATCCAAAAAGAGGGAGAACAGTTTTTAGTTTTAAAAATTGAGCAAACTGTAAGGGATTTATGGATATCTTCGTCGAAAGAAAATGTTCATTTTGAGCAAAATTTTGAGACATTAAAAATGGGGGTTTATACCGTGAGAATTACAGCGCCATTTGAAGTAAAAATAGAAGATGTAAAATTGATGTGGAGATAATATGAAATTAAATACTTACTTTTTATTCTTGTTTTTTAGTTCGATATCCGTTAGTTCTGTTGCTCAAACAATCAGAGGACAGGTGTTTGATGTGGAAAATAATCCTGTTGAATATGCATCAATTCGTTTATTGAAAATAAGTGATTCTACTGTGATTACAGGAGCATTTTCAGATATTGATGGTCGTTTTGACATTGAAATACCACATAAATCGGTTCCTTCATTCTTGAAAATAACTTATGCGAATCATTTGCCTTCTTTTATTATTGTTCCTAAAACGGACAAAAAAGAGATAGAATTGGAAAGGATTCAATTAAAAATAGATAAAACCTTGCGTTTGGATGAAGTAACTGCTTCAGGATCATTGGATGCACTGAAAGCGGGGATAGATAAAAAAATATACCAAGTCAGCGAAGATTTATCTTCTCGAGGCGGAACGGCAAACGATGTTTTAAATAATGTACCGAGTATTGAAGTCGATCAAGACGGGAATATAAGTTTACGTGGTGATGGAAATGTAACAATTTTAATCAATGGTCGACCAAGTACATTGGTTGGGAATGATGGACAGAATGTATTGGATGCTTTTCCTGCAAATTCTATCGAGAGAATTGAGGTCGTGACTAATCCTTCTGCAAAATACGACCCGGATGGAACGTCTGGAATTATTAATATCATCTTGAAAAAAAATCGATTGATAGGCTTTAATGGGGTAGCATCTGCAACTGCAGCAACTGGAGACTTGTATGAATTGAACATTGGATTGAGTTATCGAAATAAGAAATTCAACACCAATTTGAACTATTCATTCAATTATTACGAGGGTTATCGAAATTTTTCAAGTGATTTACAAAGAGAAATCGCAACAGACACAAATGTACATTTTGTGCAAGATAGAAAAGGAACAGATTTAAAGGCTACGCATACAATTGTTTTAGGTAATGATTATTTTCTTGACGACAGAAATACGCTTGGACTTTCTGTGACGGGGACTTTTGGTCGAAGAAAAAGAACGGGGAATTTAGAGAATTTCTTATACGATAATGATGAGATTTTAACGGAAAGGTGGGACAGGAATTCTGTAGATCCCAGAAACCGAGAAGGAATTGATTTTAACCTACATTATCACCATGATTTAGTGGAGAATAAAGGAGAATTCTCAATCAGTGCAACTCATTCTCAAGGCAATGGAGAAAATGAAGGTTTTTATGAGGAGCTCTATTTTAACCTCAATGGTAATCCCAATGGTAATGCTCCATTGAATCAACAATTGTCAAATACGACCTCAAATCAAGTAACTACAATTCAATCCGATTTCAGTAAAGTGTATGATTCCATTCGTGCTAGAATAGAATTTGGTGCAAAAGCAATTCTAAGAAAAGAAACTTTGACCACCTTTTCAGAAACGAAAGATACGATTACGGGAAGTTTCTTTGAAGACACTTTGGCTAATTTTAACTATGAATACGATGAAGCTGTGTATAGTGTATATGGAATTTTCGGACAAGAATTGGGCGCTTTTAAATACCAAGTAGGTGTGCGAGGAGAATTAGCGCAACAAATCCCATACTTAGTGGACCAAGATATTGTAATTTCGAATTCATATTTAAACTTGTTTCCTTCTGCGCATGTGAAATATGCTTTGAGTGGTAAATCAGAATTGAGTTTAAGTTATAGTAAAAGAATAAATCGAGCAAAATCTCGACAATTGAATCCTTTTAAGAGTTACGTTGACCCATTTAATCTTCGAAGTGGTAATCCATACTTAAAACCCGAATACATTCATTCTTTTGACTTGGGTTATTCTTTCTCTGCAAAGAAATTTATTTTTTCGAGCAGTATTTTCCACCGAAGAACAAATGATGTTATCAATAGAGTGAAATTTTATTACACCGATAATTCTTCGCTTGTCACATACCAAAACATTGATCATTCTTACAGTACAGGATTAGAGACCATCATTATTTACAAACCATTTTCGTGGATGAAAAATACAATCTCATTCAACGGGAATTACATTGAATACGACAATGAAAACCCACTGACAGATTGGAATAATAGTGGGTTCAATTGGTCTGCAAAATATATTTTAGGGGTAGAATTTTGGAAAAAAACAGCTTCTTTTCAGCTGAATGCAAAATACAATGCTCCTCGTATCGTCCCTCAAGGAATTATCCAGCCAAGAACGGGGATAGATTTAGCGTTTGAAAAACGTTTTTACAAGAATAAATTATCGATAGGTACAAGAGTTACGGATGTTTTCAATACCAAAGGATTTGAGCTAGATCTTGAACAAAATGGAATTCAGCAACATTCTGAATACAAATGGAGGACCCGTAGAATCTATTTGACAATTTCTTACCGCTGGGGAAGGTTTGACAAAGCTAAGAAAGTAAAGCAGAATAGAGGAGGAGGAATGGATTGATAAAATTCTCAAACCCTTTATAAAGAGTTTAAGAATTTTATCAATTGTGCTCTTTCAATTGAATTAAGTGCTTTGAAAAGGGAGATAGACTTTGAAGCCTCCCCGCCGTGCCAAAGAATTGCTTCTTCAATATTTCTCGCTCTTCCATCGTGAAGATAATTCGTATGACCGCCTACTAATTCCGTTAAGCCTATTCCCCATAAAGGTCTAGTTTTCCATTCATGACCATCAGCATCAAACGAAGGTCTGTCGTCAGCTAATCCAAATCCCATGTCATGCAGTAATCCATCAGAAAATGGGAAAATTGTTTGGTTTGAGATTTCAGGAATTCCCGGAAAAAAACCAGTTGTAAGCGAGGTCGTATGACAACCTGTGCAGTTGATGTCATTGAACAATTTTTCACCATAAATAACATCAAGGTTGTCTATGTCTCGGGGAGCAGGTACTCCAAGTGTTCTACAATAAAATGCAACATTGTCTAATTCTTCTTGATTTAATTCAGGATCATTTGTGCTTAGGTCAGTATTATTTGTTTGACCAAAAGAAGATTCAATAGGGAAATAAGGTGTTGTGATTCCCATGTCATCATTATAAGCTCCTGCACATTGCTGCATTACAGTTGGATTAACTCCTTTCCATCCAAAACGACCTAATTCTAATTGATTTGTTTCAGCATTCCAAACATAATTAGGCTTTCCAGATATTCCGTCTCCATCAATGTCATTCTCATCTGCAAGAGCGGTAATAAAAGATTCAGGTACAGCTTCAAGTAGACCTAATCCGAAAACTGGAGGTCCAATTCTAGGAGATACCATTGTCTCAGGAGGTAATGGTATGTACGAATCAGCAATATAGTAAATAGGTTTTCTAAGAATAACAGAAGTGCCATCATCGTATGTTATTGTATGATAAGTATAAGTTACTCCAAAAGTTACTTCAGCTTCTGTTCCGAAAATAGATTTATGGGAAAGTTGACCACCAAAACCGGGAACAGGGTTGGGACCACCGTGAGAATCTGTACCAGGAATACTGGATCGTAAAAATAATCCAGTAAAATCATTTAATTGTGTCGGGTGTGGAGCTCTTCCGTCTTTAGGATGACAAGAAATGCAAGAATTATTATTAAAAACTGGACCTAAACCCTGATTAACAGTAGCAGGAGCAGTTACAAAAGCTTGCTCAAAAGCCAAATCACCCGCTAAATGTTGCGCTAAATTAGTTCCCGATAAGTTTTCTGCTGGTGACGAATAGGCAAAACTATTATTTTGAAACACTGTAGTTTCGCCTCCTGCTAAATAACGAGGATTTTCATAACTCTGTATTATTGGTTTTTTTTTACAAGATGCAATTAGAACTGTAAAGAGAATTAGTTTAAATAGTACTGCTTTTTTCATTTTCCCTGGTTGTATTAAAAGTCTACTTTAATCGAAATATTAGAGGAGAATACTCAATTAAAGTAGACTTATTTATTTATAAATTTGAAATTATTGGTTTAATTTGAGATTCTAAAGTTTGTTGAATAATCGAAAGCTTGTTAATGGCATTTGCTACGGCCTGATCTTGAGCTGTAACTGCACTAGAAAACGTACCTGGTATATTGTCTATTGCTGTAATTGCTTCGTTAACTTGGGTGTTGAATTGGTCCGCTAGACTTTCATTTTTAGCTTTGATTACATCGTAAACTCCTTTGCCAGAAATATTGAATTTACCATTGTAAATGTTTGAAATCGAACGAATATTGTTGGCGAAATCATTTTTTGAATTGTGGCTAAATTGAGATTCCTCTAAGGCTAAATCATTTTGAGAAAAAGGGTTGTTAATTTTACCGTTACCTACTTCATCAGCAATAGCAATCATTCCTTCTATCAATTCTTCTAATGCTGATTTTTGAGAAACATAAATACTATTTGTAGAACCTGCTTCAGAAAGGTTAACAACAAAATTATCACCAGAAGAAATCCATGAATTTGATAAATCTGCTGTCTTGTTTTTTAAATTTTCTGCAGTTGCTAAAAGGTAATCAAATTCTCTGGGTGTAAAATCGGCGATCTGTTTGTTTCCAGAAGCTCCCCATAATAAGAATTCTATTGTGTGAAATCCTTTCAATTCTCCAATTAAACCATTAATGTAACTCTCTGTTAGTGCATTAGTAGAACTTAAAACATTGTTTAAATCTTGGACGTTTACTGGCCAACTATCTATTGCTGGGTCAATACCATCAGTATCGACAGGTCCGAATAAAAAACCTTCTGATTTCTCCCAAGGAGATCGAGTGTTTCTCCATCCATTTTTAGCATTGTCTAAGTTTGATGTAGATTGATTGTTTTTTAAATCTGTAACTAAGTCAAATAGGGTAGATGCTTTACTTGCAAGCTCCTTGTATGTCTCTACAATAACATTGTTTCCAATATTTGTCAAATGTTCTTTGTATGAAACACTAGAGAATGTACAACTTCCATCGTCTTTTTTTGCTTCAGAATTATAGTTCAGGGCTGCTGTATTTGTGCATCCTTTTTTTTTACAAGACCCTAGTACCATCGTCGATAATAGAATAGCTACTAAACTGTTTTTTGCAATTGTTTTCTTATTCATAATTTACTTTTTGTTATTTATTATTTAATAATTAGGCGTTTTAAATGTGTACCCAATGCCAAGTAAGAATGTTCTTTCAATATTATTTTCTTGAAGTCCTATTTTTCGGATTGAATAATGAGCTTTTATAACGACTTCATGTGTAGGAGAGAAGTTTAAGCCAAATGTATACGCATTTCTTTCCCATCGAGGATTCTTAAAAATAGTTGGATGTACATCAAACATGGTGTCGTAAAAATCATACCTACCAAAAACAAAAAGTTTTCTTACTTTCTCTTTTGTAAATGATAAAACATTATATCCAGTTTCAATATAATAACCTAAAACGTCTGAAGCTACAGGGGTTCTTTTAACATTCAAATTGTTGGATAGATTTGAATTTGCATTTGAAATAATATTTGAGTTTTCTAAATGACCATATAAAGCCATTGCTCTAATTTTTAAAGGACCTCTATTGAAATTGAAATGGAAGTCAATTAGAAAAACACGTCCTTTTACATTCTTCAAATCATCTTTTGGTCTATTTCCATTAGAATCTCCAAAGTAACTAGATATTCCCACCCAGCCTTTCTCTTTTAAATTGTAATCAATTCTTGCTGCTACAGCTAGATTCTCAGCGTTTGCTTTCTCAAACCTTTTTTGGTGACCTCTTTTTATCCAGTTTCCTGAAGAAAAACCAGCACTACTTAAACCGTTGACTAAATATGCTTTATAACTCCATTTTTTTCTTTTGCCTAAATCTCCAAAAACTTCAAATCCTGTTTCATACCAACCAAGCGGCATTATCGTATTCTCCATGAGAGAGCGATATCCGGTAAAATAGTCTGGTGTCAAATCTAGCTTTGAAGCTACGCCTAGATATAATTTTAATCTTCCTGCTTTTATTTTTAACCAAGGCGCAATTGTAAAGGTGATATTTAATTGTTCGAGTAAAACTTCACCACCTGACTCTATGCTACTTTCAAATTCTCCAAATTCTTCAAATTTATCAAACTCCATTGTTGAGCCTGTTCCTCCATGTTCAAATTCAAATTCTGTTTTAAGTTCAATCCGATCGTTGAAACGGTACTTCATGTACATATTAAATCGTTCTAAATCTACAGCGTCTTTTTTTTCGTCATCCGTTTGCCAATCGTAGTTGTAGTAATTTACGACTCCATAAGTTTTTAGACTTAATTTATTCCATTTGGTATTATTCGTATTCAAACTATCGTTACCGATTTGTGCAATCAGAAAGAATGGTACTAGTGCAATTAAAAGTAAAATGTTCTGTCTTTTCATAATTTTGATTTGAAGTGACAAAACTAGCTCTATTTAGAACTGTTATAAATAGCCTTTTTAGGGTATTTACATCTGTTGAAAATTAAACGATTGATAATCAGTATTTTATTTCTTAATTTTACCCTGTTTAAGGTATCGGAAAATGGATGTTTAGAATGTTAACGACTAAAAATTAGACTATAATTTGGATTGTTTCATAGAATTAGAGAAGGCAGTAAATAAAAAAACACAGATTAAGTAGGTGTTTGATTCATTTAGAATTCAATTTTAAAAGCACAATAGATTATAGTTTATTTCTAAAGTACAGCGTATGCAATGCACAGTGTATTGAAAAGGACACTGGTTCATCTCCCTAAAATAAACCTTCTTTCTCTTTTCTTTTTCTCAAACTATTGTTAAATTCGCAAGACTTAAAAAATAACATCAAATTAAATAAATATACACATGGCTTTTGACATTAAAATGATTCAAGATCTGTATGCAAAATACCCAGAAAGGGTTGCAGCAGCACGAAAAATAGTTGGGAAACCACTGACTTTAGCAGAAAAAATTCTTTACACTCACTTGTGGGATGGTGATGCTACTGTTGCACATGAAAGAGGAAATTCTTACGTTGATTTTGCTCCAGATAGAGTTGCAATGCAAGATGCTACTGCTCAGATGGCTTTGTTACAATTCATGCAAGCAGGTAAAGAAAAAGTTGCTGTACCTTCAACTGCACATGCTGATCATTTAATTCAAGCTAAATTAGGCGCAAGTGTAGATTTACAAGAAGGAATAAACAAGAACAATGAAGTTTTTAACTTTTTGAGTTCTGTTTGTGATAAATACGGTATCGGTTTTTGGAAACCAGGAGCTGGAATTATTCACCAAGTAGTACTTGAGAATTATGCATTCCCAGGAGGAATGATGATTGGTACAGATTCTCACACTGTTAATGCTGGTGGACTAGGAATGGTAGCTATTGGTGTTGGTGGAGCAGATGCTGTTGATGTTATGGCAGGAATGGCTTGGGAATTGAAAATGCCAAAATTAATTGGAATTAAATTAACCGGAAAATTAAACGGTTGGACGGCCCCAAAAGATATTATTTTAAAAGTTGCAGGAATTCTTACTGTAAAAGGTGGAACTGGAGCAATTGTAGAATACTTTGGTGAAGGTGCTGAAAATATTTCATGTACAGGTAAAGGAACAATTTGTAACATGGGAGCTGAAATTGGAGCGACAACTTCAACGTTTGGTTACGATGATTCAATGCGTCGATATTTAGCTTCTACTGGTCGTCAAGATGTAGTAGATGCTGCTGATCAGGTAGCAGAACACTTAACTGGTGATGCAGAAGTTTATGCTAATCCAGAGAAATATTTTGATGAAGTAATTGAAATCAACTTAGATACTTTAACGCCACATTTAAACGGTCCTTTTACGCCAGATTTAGCAACACCAGTTGCTGAAATGAAAGAAGCTGCTGCAAAAAATGATTGGCCTACAGATATTGAATGGGCATTAATTGGTTCGTGTACAAATTCTTCTTACGAAGATTTATCTCGTGCGGCTTCTATTGTGGAGGATGCTTTGTCAAAAGGAGTTAAAGCGAAAGCTACTTTAGGAATTAATCCAGGATCTGAGCAAGTTCGTTTTACAGCTGCTCGTGATGGATTTATCGATACGTTTGAGCGATTAGGTGCTACAATTTTTACAAATGCTTGTGGACCTTGTATTGGACAATGGGCTCGACCAGGTGCTGAAAAAGAAGAAAAAAATTCTATCGTTCATTCTTTCAATAGAAACTTTAAGAAAAGAGCAGATGGAAATCCAAATACAAACGCTTTCGTAGCTTCTCCAGAAATGGTTGCTGCAATTGCACTTTCAGGGAAGTTAGATTTCAATCCTATTACTGATACATTGACAAATGAAAATGGTGAGCAAGTTAAATTGGCTGAACCAACAGGTGTTGAATTACCAACAAAAGGTTTCGAAGTTGATGACAATGGTTTCCAAGCTCCAGCAGAAGATGGAAGCGGAATAGAAGTTGTTGTTGATCCTAAATCAGAACGTTTACAATTGCTTACTCCTTTTGCTGCTTGGGATGGTGGTAACATCAACGGAGCTAAATTATTGATCAAAGCTTTTGAAAAATGTACAACAGATCATATTTCTATGGCAGGTCCATGGTTGAGATATAGAGGTCACTTGGATAACATTTCTAACAATTGTTTAATCGGTGCAGTTAATGCATTTGGATTAGCGACAAATGAAGTTGTGAATCAATTGACTGGAGAGAAAGGAGAAGTTCCTGCAACTGCTCGTGCATACAAAGCAGCTGGTATTCCTACTATAGTTGTTGGTGATCACAATTATGGTGAAGGTTCTTCTAGAGAACATGCAGCGATGGAACCAAGACATTTAGGTGTTAAAGCGGTAATCGTTAAGTCTTTTGCAAGAATTCACGAAACAAACTTGAAAAAACAAGGAATGTTAGGTTTAACGTTTGATGTAGAGTCGGATTATAATAAAATTAAAGAAGACGATACATTTAGCTTTTCAGATTTGAAAGACTTTGCTCCGAAAAAACAATTGACTTTGGAAATTGTTCATGCGGACGGTTCTAAAGAAGAAATCAAATTGAACCATACGTACAATGATCAACAAATTGATTGGTACCGAGCTGGTTCTGCATTGAACTTGATCAGAGAGAATAATAAATAATCGAAAGATTTTTTTAAAAGAAAGGCTACCTGAAGAGGTGGCCTTTCTTTGTTTTGACAAGGTTACAAAGTTTTTTTTAGAAAATGTATAATCAGTTTTACGAGTTAAGATTCCAAGAATAAACATTTTGTATTTCGTGTCTTTTTACGGCGATGATTAACTTTATAAAAAAATGGAAAATGACTGAATTAGAACACTATTTTGAACAGTTTAGAGAAAATGTAATTGGTATAAATCAAACTTTTAATACTCCTTTTGGAGAACAAATTATCCACTATGCGGATTGGACTGCAAGTGGAAGATTGTACAGTGAAATAGAAACAAATCTTTTACAGAATTTTTATCCATTCGTGGGGAATACTCATACAGAAACTTCAGTAACGGGTTCAGGAATGACCATCGCTTATCATAAAGCTCAACATATTATCAAAGATCATGTGCATGCAAATGAAGATGATGTTTTAATATCTGTAGGTTCTGGTATGACAGGAGCTATAAATAAATTTCAACGTATTCTTGGATTAAAAGTTCATGAGAAATTTAAAGACCAATTCAGTTTAACAGAAAATGATCGACCGATTGTATTTGTTACACATATGGAACATCATTCTAATCAAACTTCATGGATTGAAACAATTTGTGATGTAGAGGTTATTGGTGCTACGAGCGAAGGTTTGGTAGATTTAGTAGATTTTAAAAGATTGATAAAAAAATATGAAAATCGCCCAATTAAAATTGCAGCTGTTACATCTGCGTCAAATGTAACAGGGATTATTACACCTTATCACGAAATTGCTGAAATTATTCATGAGAATAACGGCTGGTGTTTTGTCGATTTTGCGTGCTCTGCTCCATACATTGATATTGATATGCATCCCGCAAATGAAAATCAGAAATTAGATGCAATATTTTTTTCTCCACATAAATTTTTAGGAGGACCAGGGACTTCTGGTGTTGTTGTCTTTGATAAAAAGTTGTATACAAATAAAGTACCGGATCATCCTGGTGGAGGAACGGTAGAATGGACTAACCCTTGGGGAGGACATGAGTATGTTAAAGATATTGAGGCAAGAGAAGATGGAGGGACACCTGGTTTTCTACAAACAATACGTACTGCATTGAGTGTTCAACTGAAAGAGAAAATGACTGTTGAAAAAATGTTGAAACGTGAAGAAGAATTATTGGAAAAAATATTTGATGAATTATTACCCATTGAAAATATCCATATTCTTGCCGATAACATTCAACATCGTTTAGGTGTTATTTCTTTTTACATCGATGATTTACATTTTAATTTAGGTGTTAAGTTATTGAATGATAGGTTTGGTATTCAAACTCGTGGAGGTTGTTCATGTGCTGGAACTTATGGTCATTATTTGTTAAACGTAACGAAAGAATACTCAGGTTCAATTACAGGAGAAATATCGAAAGGAATTTTAACACATAAACCAGGTTGGATCAGAATGTCTATTCACCCAACAACTTCTACGAAAGAAATGGAAATTATTCTAAATGGAATAATTGACTTGAGTAAGAA
Source organism: uncultured Fluviicola sp. (assembly GCA_964387525.1). Lineage (GTDB taxonomy): Bacteria > Bacteroidota > Bacteroidia > Flavobacteriales_D > Crocinitomicaceae > UBA4466. The sequence goes on along the minus strand of CAYLWS010000027.1, from coordinate 4,076 downwards.
TTTTAAAGAATGGGGGAGCGACTATACATACAATTCTTCTACAAATGAGTTTGATTATAATAAAGGTGAGGATACTGAAATAAACGAAAGAGTTGATTCTTGGTTTGCTTAGCTTTATAACTCAATAAAATCATCATCGTATTCCTTTAAGTAATTGTTTAGTTTACGCATCAGTTCTTTATTGTTCTTTGGTGTTTCTTCATAATCACCGGTAGTATCGCCTTCATTGAAGTATCCAATGTGATTGGCCGTTAAAGTGATAATATGATCTGTTTTTTCTTGATAGGCTTCATCTAAAATTTTAGATATATCGACAGTAGTTTCCTTAATCATTGCCGTGAAAAAGTCAAGATCAAAAACATACGTTATTTTTAAATATCCACCCAAAGGAGCAAAAGATTGGAATTTATATTTGAATATTGGTAGTTTTTCTTGAGATAAATCAATAAAATATTCAAAAGATAAACGGTCGATTGGAACGTAATGGGTCTTGAAAAATTCTTTTTCAAGACCAGTGTATTTAGCAATTAAATCCAACCAAATGACTTGATTTTTATCTAATTCATGCGGAGATAGTAAGGAAATTATCTCCATTTCATCGGAGTATTTTTTTTTATTACCAAGTAGAAGTAAAAATTTCTTTACTTCATTCATTTGGTTTTCCCATTTTTGAAAGAATTCTTTATGTACCATTCGTTTTTACTTCTTAAATTCAAAATAAAAGTAACAAAAAAAAGGGTTAACATTATTTGTTAACCCTTTCGTTTAGTATAATTGTTCTGTTAAATATGCATTGCTCTATCGTCAGTTGCTGCCATTGCTGCTTCTTTAACACCTTCCGAATAGGTAGGGTGCGGATGACAAATTCTAGCAATATCTTCTGCTGAAGCGCGGTATTCCATGGCTACAACAGCTTCCATTATTAAGTCTGCTGCTCGAGGAGCAATCATGTGCACACCTAATACTTCATCCGTTTCTTTATCTGCAATCACCTTAATTGTTCCTAAAGTGTCCATACTGGCTCTAGCACGTCCTAAGGCTTTAATAGGGAATTGGCCGATTTTAATTTCTTTACCTGCTGCAATTAGTTCGTCTTCAGTTTTCCCAACAGATGCTACTTCTGGCCAAGTATAGACAACACCAGGAATTAAATTGTAGTTAATGTGTGGCTTCTGTCCAGCTAATAATTCAGCCACAAAAACACCTTCTTCTTCAGCTTTATGAGCTAACATAGGGCCTTTTATTACATCTCCAATTGCAAATATATTGGGGATAGAAGTTTGTAAATTCTCATTCACTTCAATTTGACCTTGTTTGTTTGGTGTAATTCCGATGTTTTCCAATCCAAGATTGTCAGTGTATGGTTTTCTTCCAACAGCTACTAGACAATAATCTGCTTCCAAGGTAACTTCTTCATCTTTCTTGTTCAAAGCAACCAATTGAACACCTTTTCCAGTGTTTGTTACATTCTTCACTTTATGCTGAAGGTGGAATTTGAATCCTTCTTTCTTTAAAACTTTCGTCAATTCTTTCGCCATGGTTTTGTCCATCGTAGGAACAATTGTTTTAGCAAACTCAATGACTTCAACTTTAGTTCCTAATCGACTGAAAACTGAACCTAATTCAAGGCCAATTACACCACCACCAATTACTAAAAGTTTTTTAGGAATTTCAGTCATGTTTAAGGCTTCCGTTGAAGTGATGATTCTTTTTTTATCAGGTTCCATTCCTGGGAAGAAATTTGGTTTTGAACCGGTAGCAATAAGTATATTCTTTGTTTGAATCAGTGTTTCTTTCTGGTTACTGTCAACAACTTTAACGGTTGTTTTGTCAACGATGGATCCAATACCGTTAAAAACTTCAATCTTGTTTTTATCCATTAAGTATTTTACACCATCACATGTTTGGGAAACAACATCATTTTTACGCTTAACCATTTGTTTAATGTCTGCTTTTACAGAAGAAACATTAATTCCATGTTCAGCGAAATTATGAGTTGCATTATGGAAATGCTCAGAAGAATCTAAAAGTGCTTTTGATGGAATGCATCCAACGTTAAGGCATGTTCCACCAAGTGTATTGTATTTTTCAATAATAGCTGTTTTCATTCCTAATTGAGCGCAACGAATTGCTGCTACATATCCACCAGGTCCTGAACCTATTATTGTGATGTCAAAATTATCCATGTTTTATTTTTTTAGAAATACAAATTTAGTTTTTATCTACGAATTTAATCGTAATTGGGATTAAATTTATTCAAAAAAAAAGAGCCTTTCAAAATATGAAAAGCTCTTTTTTTTAAATGTTATTGAATTATAGAACAACTATTTTTCGAACAGTTGTATAATCACCTGTTTTTACTTCTAAGAAGTAGCAAGCAGAAGATAAATTTTCTGTATCGTTTAATGTTTTAGAAACATTTGCGTTTGTTGCTTCAACAGTTTCAGTTGAAATGATTTGACCTTGCGCATTTCTTAGTGTAAATGTTACAGCCTCATCTTGTCCTCTGTATGAAACATTAATTGCAGATCCAGTTGTAGTTGGATTAGGAAAAACATTCAAATCCATCAAATTAATTTGATCAGAAGTTAAACTAAGTGTTCCTTCAACAAAAATGTCATCAATGTATAAGTTACTAGATGCATCTGACGCTTCAAATTCAAATTTAAACAAAGTTTTATCATCAGCAGATGTCGCATTGTAAGAAAAAGATATTTCCGTCCATTGACTGTTTTGAGTTGGTTTGAAGTCATTGTTTCCTGCAAATCCAGCATTAATTATTTGGGAAGCTGGTACGGTTTTTCTAGCTTGCCATGTTTTACCACAATCTTTAGAAGAGTACACTTTTAGAATTGCAGTTTCATCTGCAGCAACAGTTGCGTTTGTAGCGTAAGAGTATTTAAATTTAAAAGAGATTCCTGATGTGTATCTTAAATCAAATGAAGGAGTAATTAACTCATCTTTTTGCAAACCTAAACGCCCATTATAAAAGAAATCATCTGTAAAAAGATTTGCATTTTGTACATCTTTATAAACATTCAATTTGTAACATTTAGAATTATTGTATCCACCATCATTTGAAATATGAAATTTACTCCAATTCTCTTCAATGTTATTAACTCTAAACCATTCTGCATAATTGTTTTCAAGGTTTAATTGAGTAGGACCATTAAAATCTGCCCATCCTGGATAAACGTATACATACGCCTCTCTTGTTTCAGTCCCTGTTCCTGTTGCATTCGTTGAATTTAAAGTAACTGTTTTCCATCCTGGAGATGTAAAAGTAATTGTAGGATTCAAACTAGTTGAAGTCGCTGGAGAACCATCTTGGAAAATCCATTCACGTGAATCAACAATTGCATTCCATGAAGCATCACTAAATGTCATTGGCGAACCAACACAAGTAGTTTTAGAAGATGATACAAAATCAGGGATTGGAGTACAAAGCGGAACTGTTAATGCAGATTGTGGTAATGTTTGATTGATAACTCCAGTAGCTGTAAGAGTAGAATCTTGCCAGATAACATTTCTTTGTCCAGCAATACCTTGTAAAGCATTATGCATGAATTCAATTTGTCCAGGTGTAAAGTGTCTAGAACAATAAGAGTAATCCATATAGTTTTGAGCATTTTCTAAAATCAAAGGATCACATGGAGGAAAAGGAGCAGTTATTTGATCAGCCAAAGTCAAAGGACAGTTCCCTGGGGAGTGACCACCTGTTCTAGGAGTGTCAGCAACACCATCATCTCCACATTGTACTTGTGGGTCATTTGTACCACCCCATACGTGGTCTACATTTAAATAATGCGCAATTTCATGAGAAATTGTAGTTTCATTTGTAATTGAACTTGTTCCTGTATTACCTACGTAATAATGTAAAGCCACAATTCCGTCTAACCAAAAAGCGTTCCCATCAGTTGATGCTGGTTTTAAAGCGTATGCAGCTGCACCTGCAACTCCACTAATTTTTATCACCCAAATGTTTAAGTATTTTGACCTGTCCCATTGGTGTAATTTAGAATATCGATCTCCATTTCTTGTTTCATGAGAAAATTCATGAACAATCATCACAATTC
>CAYLWS010000026.1:0-36736 GCA_964387525.1 uncultured Fluviicola sp. | reverse complement strand
CACAAGGAATGTGACAGGAATGTGCCTAGAATGAAACATCTCTGCCATTTCAATGCCGATTAATCCACCACCAATAATGACTGCTTTTTTTATGTTTGGGGACTTTTCTTCGACGTAATCTAAATCTTGTTTTGAATACATTCCTCTTACACCATCAGCATCTTGACCTTTCCAACCAAATTTATTCGGTTTAGAACCTGTTGCAAGGACTAATTTATCGTAAGGGATTTCGAGACCACTTTTTGTTTTTAATTTTTTATTTTCAGTATCAATTTTCTCAATATGCTCACTGCTCAATTGAATGCGATTTTTTTCCCAAAAGTGGGGTTCGTAAGGTTGAGTATGTTCAAAAGTCATGTGTCCCATGAAAATGTACATTAAAGCAGTTCGCGAGAAAAAATATTTCGATTCAGAAGAGATAATCATGATCTCCTCGTCGCTGTTTTTCCGAATATGGCGTGCGGTAGTCACACCTGATATTCCATTTCCAATAATGACAATCATAAAGTAGTTTTTTACAAGATAGGACTTTCGACGAAGAAAATGTATGTTGCTTACAAAAAAAGGATGAAACTTTCGATTCATCCTTTTTGAAGGCTAAGTAATTTGTTTTAACCTATTATCAATTTCGCTTCAATCATTTTAATGAGCGTGACATTTTTAGAAATAAAAAAACCTGTGAAACAAAATTCACAGGCTCAAAAATATTTAAATATTTTTTTCTTTTACTTAAGGATGATTTTTTTAGTAGTTATCTCCCCATTAAGACCAATATGTATAAAGTAAACACCTGCGCTTTCTTTCGTCAAATCAATATTTTGAGCTAATTCACCTTCAACAGGAGTAGAGCTACTTGTGTAAACAGTTTTACCAAGTACATCTTTAATTGTAACATTAACATTAGACTGTGATGAAAGAGTCATGTTTATGTTTATGTTTCCAGAAGATGGATTTGGATATATGATAATATTATCTGCATTAGACAACTCATTTATTCCCACCATAGAAACAATTGTATTGTAGGTGTCAGTACCACATTCGTTTGTAGCAGTCAGTGTCACAGAATGAGGGCCAGCATTAATGAATACGTGTTCTGGGTTTTCTAAAGTAGAAGTACTTCCATCACCAAAATCCCAAAAGTATGTAGTGTAAATCCCACCCGTAGTTGTATTTGTGAACCATGTACTTGTGAATGAATTTAAAGAAGTGAATGAAGCAGCAGGAGTTGTTAATACGGTGATGGTAATATTGTCCGTTCCTGAACCGCAAGCATCTATGATGTCTAATGTGTATGATCCAGATGTTGTTACATCAATTGATGGAGCTGTTGAAGTTGTACTCCAACTGTATGAGTCAGGAACCATTGAACTACTTAATGATGTTGAATCGCCTTCACAGAAAGTTGTATCTGTTGCCAATAAGAAATTGGTGTACATTAAGTTTGACATTGTAATATCAATTGTATCAGCACCTATGCCACATACTCCATTGATAGAAACAAAGTAAGTTCCTGGAGTTGAGATATTAATAAAAGTTGTAGTGTCACCCGTTGACCAAAGTATTGTGTCAGAAGATGTTCCTACAGATAAAGTCACTATTTCACCAGTACAAAATTCAACATCATTTCCGAGGAAGTTCGTTGATAAAGAGGTGAATTCATCTGCCCCCATGTCTGGAGTAAGAGTATCTCTTGATTGACCGTCAATGTCCGATGAAATAGCGGAAGGCATCCCTAACCCTTTTAATGTATCGTTACAAATATGTAAATCATACATTGAATGAAATATAGGGTCCATATCGACACTGTTTGCGTCATCCCCACTTGCTGTTTGCCAATCAGCTAAAGTTGAATGTGCGCCACCGTAGTAACCAACATTCCCAACTGGTGAATGAAATAAGTTATTGTTTGAAGAACTAATAGTATAGTTACTCGCTAAATAAATTGCATAACCAGCCGTGTAATTAACAAAAATATTGTTTGTTAAAGTGCTTCCACCTCCACTTGTAGCATAGTATGCACGTGAAGATGTGCCTCCTTCTGATACAGAAACTGAATTATGAGAAACATCAATGTAACCATCATTTGACATATATAATCCATAGAAAGTTCCTGTGTTTCCAGTTTGACCTACTTGAATCATATTGTTTGCAACAATTGAATGGTTCGCATTAGTTGCATCACAGTTTAGAATATACATTCCGTATCTCCAACCAGAAGTTACTGATCCTTTTACTACATTATTTTCAGCAGTAAAACCATTGTCACAATAGTTAATGTAAATAGCAAAACGCGACCCAGTATATGTTGATTCTCCTATTACTGAATTACCAGAAATAACGGGAGCGTCTTGACGTTCAATACGTAAACCATAATAATAGTTATCAAGAAATGTATTTCCATTGAAAATAGTTCCAGACTCAAGATCATTCGTCGCGGCACCATACCAATATGCACCATAACTACCACCTTCAATCGTATTATTAATGAATTCATTTCCGTTATCTACTGTTCCTTGGGAGTAAATAACAGCATAATTTGTAGATGTTGAAGTTGATGTGATTGCACGGAAGTGACAATTTTCAAAATGGTTGTAATCTGAACCATTTGAAACGTCAATTACACGTCCATAACTAGTCGCTGAGTTTTCAAAAGTAAGATCTTCGAAAGTTACATAATCTGTATTTGACATTTTTACAATGTAGTTTGTTGCAGCAGAACTTACGGCAAAACTAAGAGTTACAAGAGAAGCATCACTGTTTTCAGAACGAAAAGTAATAGTGTTCACTGTGTCAGATTGAATGTTCGTAAGATCAATTTGTTCATTGTAAATTCCATCACGAACATCGAAAATTAAGGCTCCACATATTCCAAAAAGTGAAATGTCAGCTACTGCAGAATTGAAATCTACATAATCAGGAGTTGTTCCTCCAATGGTATATGTTCCACTTAATCCAGCTTGTAAGCTTGCAATGGAAGATGAGTCATTCCATGCACCATTTGGGGATTCAACTACACCATTTGGCATTGAGGTAAAAGCAATGATGTTATCACCTGAAGTTAATGGAGTAAACCCTAGGTTTACAATTTCAGAGCTATAAGGAGTTATTGAACCTGTCCAAGGGTATGAAGTTTGAGAAGTAGCATTTACAGTCCAATCAATTATTGCAGAAGTTAAAGTATCTGATCCGTAATTGTATAATTCAACTCGAATAGAATCATTGAAGTTACAAGTTGGTAAAGAAGGGGTAACAAATGCAGTAATACCTGCATCATCAGGTAAAGGAGAAGAAATGTTCAACGTGTAATCTTCACATTCACCATAACTAAAGTTATTACATGCTTGACCAGCGAGAACTGGAGCAGAACTATACTTACATAATACACGCATTGTGACTGCTCCGCCAGGAATTCCATTGGGAATAAGTATTGTATTTGATACTGTTGTACCACTAGCAGCGTAGCCAATGTCAAAAAACTCACCTGCATCATCGAAATCCAAGTCATTATTGAAATCGATATAAGCTACCACATATTGTCCCCAAGAAGGACCTACTTGAACATCAATTGTGTATGCTGTGTTTTGTATAACATTTGTTGAAATTGTTGACGTATAGTCAGTATAATTATTTGTTCCGGGGCTTGAACATCCAGTTGCTGAGTTGTTAATAGTGTTAAAAACCACACTATTAATTAAATCACCTGAAGTACATTGACTATTGTATGTTGGTAAACATTGACTCCATACAGTTGTCATACTGATCAGAGCTATTATTGTCGTTAGTATATTTTTCATAAGTTTGAATTTTGTAGTCAATTAGAATGCACATTGTTTTAGGCAACATGCATTCTAATTAAAAATTTATTATTTAATAATGATTTTTTTGATCATTTGATTTCCTTCAACTTCAATGTGTACGAAGTAGATTCCAATGCTTTCTTTACTTAAGTCAATTACTTGAGTAAGGCTACCGTCAATCGAGTAACGATCAATGGTAAATACTTCTTTACCTAAGATGTTTTTCACAGAAATTTTCACTTCTGATTGTGTTAATGTAATCATGCTGATAGTAAACGTTCCAGTTGAAGGGTTTGGATATACCGAAAGTTTTTCTTGATCAGTGTTCTCTTCAATACCTACCATGGAGACAATAGATGTGTTTATATTTGAACCACATTCATTCGTTACTGTTAAAGATACAGTATGAGGTCCAGATGATAAGAAAATATGTGTTGGATTTTCTTCTGTAGAACTTGACCCATCCCCAAAATCCCATAAATAGGTGTTGTACATACCTAAAGTAGTGTTTGTGAATATTGCAGATAAATAAGAGTTAATAGTTGTGAATCCAGCAATAGGAGTAGTTAATACAGTAATGTTTATGGATTCACTTCCTGTACCACAATTGTCTGTAATATCTAGTGAATATAATCCAGAGGATGAGACAGAAATTGAAGGAGATGTTGATCCCGTACTCCAATTGTATGAATCAGCTATCATCGAACTGTTCATGGCAGTTGAGTCACCTTCACAGAAAATAGAGTCCGTTGCCATCAAGAAATTTGTATAAACTAAATTTGACATTGTAATTTCAATTGTATCAGCCCCTATACCACAGTTTCCATTGACTGAAACAAAGTAGGTTCCGGCAGTTGAAACTTCAATCATCATTGTTGTATCTCCAGTAGACCATAGAATTGTATCATTAGGAGCACCAGCAGATAATGTAACTAATTCCCCAGTACAAAATACAGTATCGTTACCAAGGAAGTTTGTTGTTAAAACAGTGAATTCGTCAGCACCAACGTCAGGCGTAGTTCCACGTAATTGTCCATCAAAATCTGTCGTTACAGAAGAATGTGCTATTCCGGAACTCTTTAAAGTATCATTACAAATGTGTAAGTCAGATGATGAGGCATACATTGGATCTACATTGTGACTATTGACATCAAAACCAGTAGCTGTTTGCCAATCTGCAAGTGTCAATTGGTCGGAACCAAAGTAGCCAACATTTCCTAATGGAGAATATATGTTGTTATAGTTCATTCCTGTAATTGAGAAAGAACTAGTAAGATAGATTCCGTAGCCAGCAGTGTTATTTATAAAATTATTATTGTGAATTTCATTTGCACCACCTCCTGTAGCATATAGAGCTCTTGAGGAAGTACCTCCATCAGTTATGAGAACATTATTACTATGTATATCTAATGAACCTGAATTGGTTAAATAGATTCCATACATTGTTGAGGTTGAACCAGTCAGACCTGTTTGAATCATATTGTTCGCGATGAGGGCGTGATTAGAGGTGGCCCCATCAGATTGACCTAGATAAATACCGTAGTACCATCCACTAGTTGTTCCTCCGTATATTTCATTTCCTGAAATTTCGAAAGATCCATCACAGTAATAGAAGTAATTTGCAAAACGTGTACCTGTATAAGCTGATTCTCCATGAGTTTTATTGTTTGTAAAAATGGTGTTATTTACATAGTACAATCGTGATCCATAGTAATAGTTGTTTAAGAGTTCGTTATTTTCAAAAATTGTTCCTTCTGAAAGTATTGAAATACTTGTTCCGTACCAATATATACCATAACTACCACCTTCAATGATATTATTTATAAATGAACAGTTGTTGTTGTTGTTATTTGAATTTGAAAAAACTACACATTTGTTTGTCGAAGTTGTAGTAGTGTTAGGTGTAATTAAATGACAATCAGAAACAGAGTTCCAGTCAGAATTCCCTTGAAAATCAAAAACCCGACCAAAAGTCACGCCCGTATTTTCAAATGTCATTTTCTCAAAATTGTAATTATGAGCATCAGCTAAAGCGACTACATAATTCTCATTTGATATTGTTGCAGCGAATGATACAGTTACTAAATTCTGATCACCTGATTGAGAACGGAAGGTAACAGTGTTTAAAGATCCCATGCCAACAACAGGACCGAGAACTAATTGCTCATTGTATGTTCCATCTTCAACATCGAAAATTGTTGGTCCACAAAGACCAAATGTGTTGATGTCTGTAATTGCTGCATTGAATGTTAAGTAATCACCTGTAGCACCAATGGTATATATACCATTTAGACCTGTGTTTAAACCAATTAAAGAAGAAGTATCGTTACCTACTCCTGAAGGTAATTCAACAACACCGTTAGGAGTATCAGTCCACGAAATAAGGTTACTACCAACTGTGTATGCAACTGACCCAAGGTAAATTGGCAATGATGTGTTAGGAGGTAAGATTCCAGTCCATGCTAATGGTGTTTGAACTGAGGCATCAAGTTGCCAATTGATATTAACATTAAATAAAGTATCTGTTCCAAAATTTGTTAGTTCAATTTCAACGGAATCATTGAAAGAACATGTTGGGACATTAGGAGTAATGAAAGTAGATATACCAGCATCATCCTGAAGTAAATCGTAAATCAATACATCGTCAATTGCCAAATCTCCATAGAAACTAGCGGGGTCTTCATAGCGGATGCGAACGGTTACTACGCCCGTAAATGCTCCAAGACTGGCCGTTTTCTGTTGCCATAAATCGATATCATCTGTCCAAGCTGGAACAACATCCAATGTCCAAGTAACACCTCCATCATTAGAAACATCTATGTGAGCTGTTCCCATAGATTGTCCATACATGTGGTACCAGAATGTGAATTGGATATCATTTGTTCCTGTTAAATCAATGGTTGGTGATTCTAAGTGCCAACTAGATGTTGGGTAGCACGGACTAGAAGCTTCCGCGTATAGATATGTCCCTGACGAATTTTGTAGTGTGTGATCGACTGATGGACCGGTTTGACTGGAGCTTGTGCCTCCTGAATCTGAACCGAAATCTCGAGTAGCTGTTGCAGCATTTACCCAATTGTCTTGAAGTGCACATGTTGATGTACAAGACCCTCCACATGGGGTAAATGCTTCAAAGTCTTGAATGTAAGGGAATGTTATGATTTGTGCCTGTGCATAATCTCGAATAAAAAAGGAGATCAATACCAAGGTGAGGTAGAGTAGATTTTTTTTCATAAAATAGTGTTTTGTTTGTAAGTATATTAATTGGGTTTAACAACTCACAAGGTAAATAATAGTTAGTATTTATTTTACCAAATGTATGACAAGATAATTAAACCACAAAATATAATTTTCGATTTACAATATCATTTTTGTTTTTTAAAGCTGTGGCTAGGATGTCGTTACAAAAAAAAAAGGATGAAACTTTCGAATCATCCTTTTTTAAAATTATTTTATGTTAGAATTACTTCCAAACACCTCTTTGCGAAAAAGCTTCAATTCTATCATTGATTCTTTTCTTAGGTTCAATGTCTTTTAATTCTTTCAGCTGTTTCTTGATTGTTCTTTTTACTGCCTTGAAAGCATCTTCATGATTTCTATGAGCTCCACTTGCCGGTTCTTTGATAATAGAATCAACAATTCCCAATTTTTTCATATCAGGTGCCGTTAATTTCAATGCTTCAGCAGCTTTTTCTTTGAATTCCCATGAACGCCATAATATAGAAGAACAAGATTCTGGAGAAATTACAGAATACCATGTGTTTTCCATCATGTTTACACGATCTCCAACACCGATACCTAATGCACCACCAGATGCTCCTTCACCGATAACAATACAAATCACAGGAACTGTCAATCGCATCATTTCGTAAATGTTTTTAGCAATGGCTTCACCTTGACCACGTTCTTCTGCTTCTAATCCTGGGAAAGCTCCCGGAGTGTCAATCAAAGTAACGATTGGCTTACCAAATTTCTCAGCCATCTTCATTAAACGCAATGCTTTTCTGTATCCTTCAGGATTTGGCATTCCAAAATTACGGTATTGACGCATTTTTGTGTTCACCCCTTTCTGCTGTCCAATAAACATCACTGTTTCTCCATCCAACAATCCAAAACCACCGACCATTGCCTTATCGTCTTTCACATTACGATCTCCATGTAATTCTTGGAAATTTCCTTCAGTAATGTGTTCGATATATGCCAAAGTATAAGGTCTGTCAGGATGACGAGATAACTGTACTTTTTGCCAAGGAGTTAACGAAGCGAAAACATCTTTCGTTTTCTTCGCTAGCTTCTCTTCTAATTCTTTTATTTTGTCAGACATATCAACTTCAGTGTTGATTCCAATCTCTCTTGTTTGAGCGATTTTGTCCTCTAATTCTTTTAACGGTTCTTCAAAATCTAAATACGTAGCCATATTGTGTCTAATTTGAGGGGCGAAAGTTACGAAAAATGTTTACTTCTTTTAACTTTGTTGCATGATAATGTTTCCACCAGCAAAGATTAATTTAGGTTTGAATGTTTTGCATAAACGTTCGGACGGTTACCACGAGTTAGATACGTGTATGATTCCCATTGAATTAACAGATGTTTTGGAGGTTTTGCCGAGTAATAAATTTCAATTTATTCAAACAGGATTAACTGTAGAAGGGAGTTCAAATGATAATTTAGTCGTTCGTGCGTATAATTTATTGAAAGAGAACTATAATTTGCCGCCCGTTTATATTCATTTAAGAAAGAATATCCCAATGGGTGCGGGTTTAGGAGGTGGTTCAGCAGATGCAACATACACTCTTTTGGCATTGAATGACTTGTTCAAACTAAAAATTTCTAACGACGACTTAAAAAAATATTCTACAGAATTGGGGAGCGATTGTCCCTTCTTTGTGGGAAAATCACCACAAATAGCAAAAGGTAGGGGGGAAGAACTATATCCAATTGAATTGAATTTAAAAGGATATTATTTAAAATTAATTTTCCCAGGGATTCATATAAGTACTGCTGAAGCATATGGAAATGTAATCTTTTCAAAGCATTCACTTTCTGTAAAAAATAGTATTGATAGACCGATTGAAGAATGGAAAAATAATTTAAAAAATGATTTTGAATCGTCTGCATTTAAATTACATCCAGAACTTGAAAAATGGAAAAATGATTTGTACTCAGAAGGTGCAATCTATGCCAGTATGACTGGAAGTGGCTCAACAATGTATGGAATATTTAAAGATAAACCAGAAGGTTGTGTAGTGGTTGAAATGTAAATAGACAAACAATTATCGATCTTCGGTCATCATTCTACAATCAACTTCTCAATGCCAACTCCATTACTAAAATAAACTTTGACAAAGTAAACACCAGTTTTGAAATCTTTAAGAGGTATGGATGTTGAAAGAGAATTATTGATTTCGATTTCCAAAACGATTTCTCCTAATGTATTTAGAATAGAGACTCTTTGAAAAGGAAATTCATTTGCTGTGATATAAATTTCGTTTTTCGCAGGATTTGGATACAAATCAAATGATTGTTCTGTTTTAATTTCAGAAAGTGATGAAGAACTGTTTGGATCTACTTCAAAATGATAAATCCCTCCTAAATCTTGCCCTACAAATAAATCAAGAAAAGCATCATTGTCAATGTTATTGACGGCAAAAGATGAATAAGCTCCAACATTTAAACCTAAGAAATGATCTGAATCAAGTCGAAAAGTATCTCCTGGAGATAGGTGTGTGTCAATACTGTCGTAATAGAATAATTCACCATCAACAGATCCTAGAAATAAATAGGTTGTATCATTTTTACGGAAGAAGTGAGGAGAAGGGTAACCGTCTGGAACCAAAGTTGCGACATCAATGTCTCCCAATTTAGGGTTGCTTAATTCAAAAGAAGGATTTATTGTAGTTCCAATGTTTTGAAAAAACATTATTTCTCCGGAGCGTTTCCCAAGAATTAAATCCAATAAACCATCGTTGTCGAGGTCAAATAATTGTGGAAAACAATGACCGTTGGTTGTAATTATAGTATTTGTATTGTCTAGGTAATTTGGAATGCCAGAGGAGTAAATTGCATTTCCTCCAGAGCTTGTATTCTCAAAATAAACCAATGTTCCATCTTCAAGACCTAAAAATAAATCATCGTCTCCGTCTCCATCGATATCTCCAAAAGTAGGAACAGTTCTTAATCCATAGTTTTGAAGGGCTAAATTTAAAATATCATCATCCACAAAAGTAAATTCAGGAGAGATTGCGGTTCCTGTATTCTGGTAATAAGCAATTGTACTTTCTTTTTCTAATACAGGCTTGTACCGAAAGAAATTTGCAATGAAAAGATCTTTTAATCCATCTTGATTGAAATCAGAAAAGACAGGAATACTTCCAGAACCAGCTTCAAGCATCTCATTTTGAAGAAAATTATTTTCAGAAAAAATGAAGTTAGGTAAAGAGTTGGTTCCGTTGTTTTTATAGAAAAGAACACTTTGTCTGTTGAAGGAAACGTTTTTAGCATTGGGACAAACAATTAAATCTTTCACGTTATCAAAATCTACGTCAACATAATAAGCCGCAGGAAATAGTTGTACATCAGCAGGAGTCGTGTTCGAAGGAAAAGCATTGTCAACTGAAATCATTGGGGAATCTGAATTGACAGTTGTTCCTCCGTTGATTAAGAGGTTAAGGTTGGTGTAAGCTACGTCTCCAATAATTAAGTCAAGTACTCCTGAATTATTATAATCCAATGCTAGTACTGTTGAACCGGCGTGTCTCAGGTGTTTTTTTTCATTGGGAGAAAGTATTATTTCAGGATTACTAACTCCTCCTCCAACGCAAGGGGAATTGAGGTCATTTAACGACAAAGAATTATTATTGATGTTTTCGACAAATTTACCCCAGCATTCATTCTTCAATTCAAAAGTTAGAGAATCTGGAATTCCATACATTTCCATACTAAGGTTCTTGTGGTACTCCATGTGAGAACCGCCGATGTGAAAAGTCAATATGTCAATGTCACCGTCATTGTCTACATCAATTATTGCGGGGATGTCACTTGAACTGACGTATAAATTCGTGTTGAAAGAGAAATACTGAGAGTAAAGTAATTCTTTGAAAAGTGTCCATTGTAATCCATTTGTCGCATCACCAGTATTGCGGTATACTTTTACTCCACCAATTCCATAGGTAAATAAATCCTTCTTTCCATCTTGATCGAAATCTACCAAAGTTGCGCGATAGCGAACGTCAGCAGGGAATAATTTTTGAGCATTGTAAGCTAATTCGTAATGGGCTCCTCCAGTAGATTCTTGGGTGAATACGATAATGTTATCAGAACTTCTGTCAAATATAAAAAGGTCTAAATCTCCATCATAGTCATAATCGAAATCAGAAAATTGAGCATAATTTAATCCTCCTGCCCAAGGTAGCTGAAGTGGGGTTGAGCCTATTTTAACAGGAATGGAGGCATCATATTCAAAATTCAATTGTGCATTTGAAGAAAAAGCAACTAAGAAATTGAGTAAAAGAATGATATAAGCTTTTAACATATTCATAAAACGGTTTTAACTAAGAATAAGTTGGTAATGTAATGTAAAGATGCAAAAACAAATTGAAATTATCTACTTATTGAGAATAAGAATCCAAGAGTGGGTCTATATAAAATTATACGAAAGACAACGCTTTATTACTTTTGGTGTTATAAAGAAAAACAAAACCCAAATAATGAAAAATTTTTTACTTCTGTCCATCATTTCAATGTCTCAATTTCTTGTGTCTGCTCAAGATTCAGCTTCAGTATTATTTATTGGTAACAGTTACACTTACGTAAATGATTTACCTGTTTTATTACAGTCTGTTGTTGATGCCCAAGGAGATTATTTATTTGTTGATTCTCGAACACAAGGTGGTGCTACTTTTCAAACACATGTTGGAAATGCTTCTACGTATACAAAGATCAATAGTCATGCTTGGGATTATGTTGTTTTACAAGCGCAAAGTCAAGAACCTTCTTTTCCGGATGGTCAGGTAGACGCAAACACATTGCCTTATGCAGAACAACTTGCAGACAGTGTTTATGCGAATAATTTTTGTTCAGAAGTATTGATGTTTATGACTTGGGGGAGAGAGAATGGCGATTCACAGTGGCAACCAATTTCAACATTTGAAGGAATGAATGATCGTTTGAGAAGTGCGTATTTGAGAATGGCAGATTCTGTTCAAGGTTCAACAAGTCCAGTAGGATCTGCTTGGAGATATGTGCGTGAAAATCACCCAACGATTCAGCTTTATTCAGGAGATGGTTCCCATCCTAGCTATGCCGGTTCATATTTGGCTGCTTGTACGTTTTACGCTTCCATTTATAGAAAAACACCTGTTGGAACTTCCTTCATTGGTACTCTTTCTGCTCAAGATGCACTTAATCTTCAAACGGCTGCTGCTTTAACCGTTTTAGATAGTTTAGATTTTTTCAATTTACGTCCAATTTCTGAACACACTCAAGCATTATTCTCATCAACGAATAATGATCCAGATGTTTCTTTTTATAATAATAGCACAAAAGCACAAAACTATTCGTGGGATTTTGGTGACGGTTCGAACTCTTTAGATGAAAACCCTACCCATTCTTACGCTTCAAATGGGACATTTACGGTAACAATGATTGCTGAAAGTCCATGTGATAAAGATACCGTAACGACACAAATTACCATTGGTTTAGCAGGGATTGATGATTTGTCTGCACATTCTCTTACAATGAAAACTCACGCTGAAGGTGTGTACGAAATTGTCGGTGAGAATGAAATAGAAAACATTGAAGTTTGGTCTGTTTCAGGAGCAAGAATGAATGTTGTGTCTCAATCAATGATAGATTTATCGAACGAATCTAAAGGTATTTATTTCATCGTTGTAAAAGTAAAAGATGGTATTGTTCGTTTGAAAGTGATGAGGTAATTACCCCTTTTAATTGATTTTAACTTTTCTTATGTTAATTGGAGTTAAATGAATGTAACACCGTAAAATGATTTGAATTTGTTGACGTTTTGAAGAAAACAAAAACAAATTTATATGAAAAATCTATTCGAAAATGTCTTTTTTAAAATGGGGATGATTCTTATCCTCATTTTAGTTCTACTAATTCCCGCTTTCATGGTGCAAAACCTGATCCACGAAAGAATGAATCGCCAGCAAGAGGCTGTTGATGAGGTGAGCTCTAAACATGCACGTGAACAAACGATTACAGGGCCAATCCTGACAATTCCTTACATTGTTACTTCTGAATCAAAAAAAGCAGACGGTAGTATAAAACTAAATAAAACGAGGAAATACTATCATATTTTACCGGAGAATCTTAAAGTCAAAGGTGAAGTTATTCCAGAAAAACGTAAAAGAGGATTGTTTGAAGTTATTGTTTACCATTCTGAGCTTCATTTTAGTGGAGAGTTTGAAAATTATAATTTTGAAAGTTTTAACCTTGATGAAGATAATCTTGAATTGGATAAAGCATTCATCACGGTTGGGATTACTGATTTGAAAGGTGTAAATGAGCAAGTTAAAATTAGTATGTCAACCAATACGGTTACAGGGAAGAAAGATTCAGTGGTGATGTGTAGCCCTGGTGTTCTTTCATCTGACATTGTTTCTTCTGGTGTGAATATTCGTTATCCCTTGACTGAAGTTCCTTCAAAAATTGCATTTAATTTTGATCTTTCATTGAATGGGAGTGAGGAGCTTAACTTTACTCCAATTGGAAAAATAACTGAAGTTGATTTGAATTCTACATGGACTGAACCTAGTTTTAACGGTACATTTTTACCGACGAATAGAAAGGTCAATGAGAATGGATTTACGGCAGATTGGAAAATTTTACATTTGAACCGTAATTATCCTCAATCTTGGGTGGGAGTAGAGCACAACGTTACTCAATCTCAATTTGGAGTTAATTTGAGATTGCCAGTTGATGTTTACCAGAAATCGATGCGTGTTGCAAAATATGCGATTTTGTTCATTGTTTTGACTTATCTCGTGTTTTTCTTTGTGGAAATTTTGAATAGAATTCTAATTCATCCGATTCAATACATTTTGGTAGGAATTGCATTGATTTTATTCTATGTATTGATGCTTGCCTTCAGTGAACAAGTTTATTTCAACTTAGCATATATCATCGCAGCAGTGATGACCATATCACTTATTTTTCTCTATTGTCGTTCAATTTTGAAATCGTGGGGACTTGCAGCAATGACAGCTTCAATTCTTTTGATTCTTTACACGTTCATTTTTATCATCATTCAAATGCAAGATTATGCATTGCTTTTCGGAAGTGTTGGAATTTTCTTAATTCTTGCAGTAACCATGTATTTTTCTAGAAGAATAGATTGGTTTAGTATAGAAAAAGGAAATTCTGAAGAAAAATAGTTCAATGGCATTAAAAAAAAATCGACGGATGTTATATCCGTCGATTTTTTATTTTATTTCAAATAATTCTTCCAATGATTTTCTAACTTTTTTTAAATCTTTGGACGAATCTTCTTCGTGTCGATAGCCAATTGGGCAAACAAGATTTATTTTATATTCTTCGTTATTCATTCCTAATATTTCAGCATATTGATTGCTGTCAAATCCTTCCATTGGTGTTGCGTCAATACGTAGTGTTGAGCAAGTTTGTAATAATTGACCCAGTGCAATGTAAGCTTGTTTGTCATTCCATGATTTTATTTCATTCTCACTCATGCGAGAAATAGTCTGTTTCATGAAATCTCCGTATCCTTTCGTCGTAGACAACTCAACATCTCTTGTTTTTGCAACATTCTCCAAGTAGGCATCAATTTGTTTCTCTTCCATTTTTTGATGTGAGCAAATGAGGATGAGGTGTGAAGCATCTTGTACTTGTCTTTGCCCGTAGGATGCAGGAACTAATTGTTCTCGAATATTTTTTGATTCAACAAAAATGTATTTCAAAGGTTGTAAGCCATACGAAGAAGGTACAAGTCGAAGTGATTCTTTTATTGTTTCTAAGTCTTTTTTAGAAATTTTCTGGGTAGAATCAAAACGTTTTGTTGCATAACGCCAATTTAAATCTTCTATAATCTGTGACATATATTTTTTTACGAATATAGTTGAAAATGATCAATCCAATACCCCCAAACTGTCCAAAATATTTTGATCAACGGTAGGAGGGAAGTTTCCTTTTTCGACTTCAGTTAAAATGTATTTTGCGGTAATCTCAGCTTTCTCTTTTGTAGAGAAGTATTGTAAGCCTTGTACAGCAGGAATATGTTCCTGGTTTATCAAAAGTGTTGCTCCTTTAAAAATTTGATAGCCCCAGCCTTTACCTTCTTTAAAAAGAATTTTAGAGGAGAATTGAGGTCCAACAGGGATTGTTTTTTTTGATTTCACAGTTGTTTCCACTTCTTCATTTGAACAAGAAATGGAAAAGAGAAAAATAAGAATTACGATTTTGTACATTACAGTAGAGTTATCTTTTCTTGTAGAGTTATTTTCGATTCTACATCTGTTATTTGAATAAAATAGTTCCCTGCAGGAATATTTGGACGAATAGCCTTATATCCTTCGAGTGTTTTAGAAGTTTCAACATTAATTCTATCACCAGACATCGAAATTATCTTTATTTCAGCATTTTGTAGTTCAGTGCGAATAGAAAATGTAGATTGAACAGGGTTTGGATAAATTGTAAATGAAGGTTTGTTCTCAATGTCATCCACACCTACAATTCTTCGGTATGCGTATACATCATCAAAGAATTGTCCATTGTACCCAGCTCCTACAAATGCTAAATCCAGGAGAACGAATGCAATTGCGTTACTCCTACCTTCTCCTATGAAATCAGCTCTTTGTGTCCAAGTGTCACTGAAATAGTTGTATTCCCAAACATCTTTTTTGAATGCAAAAGTATTGTCTTCACCTGTAGCAATAAATGCCGATGGAAAAATCCCCCATCCTACAGCTCCTTTTCTAGGTGTCCCAGGGAAATCTGATTTTTGAATCCACGAATCACTAACGGGTTGATACTGCCAAAAATCGTTGGTGTAAATACCATCGTCACCTGTACCAACATATGCTTGACCACCCATTGTAAAACCAACGGCTTCTTTTCGAGCAGATCCACCAAAATCATTTTTCTGTACCCAAGTATTTGTCGTAGAACTGTATGAATACATGTCTTTTTCAAATCCATTAGCACTAATTCCAGTTCCAACATACGCCAAAGAATCTATTGTAAATGAAACAGCCGATCGTCTAGGTGAACCAATGAAACTTGCTTTTTGTGTCCAAGTGTTAGAAATTGGATCAAATTCCCATAAATCATTGAAAAATGGATTAGTTTCTCCTTGACCGAGGCAGATGTATCCTTTATTGTTAAGGGAAAAGGAACTCGCTGATCCTCTCGCTAAACCACTGCCGCTTGCACCACCGATTGATACTTCATCATCCCAATCGTCTTGCCAGAAAGTATAGGAATACATTTTTCTACGAAAACCGTCTTGATCAAGTCCCGCTAAAACATATCCTTCACCATTTAAAACAAAAGCAGAAGCAACTGATCTTGGTGCGCCATTTATAGAATCTTTTTGCACCCACTGATTTTGGGAGAAAGACGATTGTGAAATGGAAATAAGGATGAAAATAAATAGATATTTCATGTTTATAGTTTGATTATTTTTTGAGTAGTAATTGTTTGTCCTTCAGCATTTATTCCACGTAAGAAATAAGTTCCTGTTTCTAAAAAATGGACATCAATTTGTGAATTCCATTCTGCATTGATCATTTTTACTCCTGAGAGAGCGTAAATTTCAAGATGGGAAATCTCCGCATTGGATGTACTTAAATTTAATTGATTTTGAACGGGATTTGGGAAGATTGAAATAACATTTTGCATTTCTTCAATTCCAACAACTGCTGGAGGGTAGTATTTCTGGAAAGATGCTTTTTTACCGGAATTCCCTTTTCCTGTTCCGACATAACCAATGTTATTGATGCTGAATCCAACGGCACCTTTTCTTCTAGTCCCTCCATAATTAGCACGGACAGCCCATTGATTGGAGAAAGGGTTGTATTCCCAAAGGTCATCAAGTAAACCACCGTTTGTTCCCATGCACACATATCCTCTTTGTCCAATTGTAAATGTTGTCGCATTGGCTCTAGCGCTTGCGGGTAAATCAGGAATTGAATTCCATTGATCTGTTGTTGGATTGTATTTCCAGAAATCTTTGCGGTATAAATCTTGATCCGTTCCTAAACCAACATAGCCATTGTTGTCAATACTGAAACTAGTCAATTGATAACGAACTCCTCCAGGGAAATTAGACTTTTGAGACCATTGATTTGTTTGAGGGTTGAATTCCCACAATTCATCTGAATAATTATTAGGCCCCATTTTTCCTCCACAAACATATCCTTTGTCTTGAACTGAAAATCCTGCTGCGAAATATATTCCAGATCCTCCGGGGTAATTCGCAACTTGAATCCATGCATTTGTCATTGGGTCATATTCCCAAAAGTCAACAAGTATCATTGCTCCTACGTCAGTTGAGTTTACGGTATTTATTCCTAAACCAACATATCCTTTTGATCCAATTGTAAAACTTGTTCCATTTCTTCTCACCGAACCAGGAAGTGTGGCTATTTGAGTCCAAGCATTTGTCGAAGGGTCGTATTTCCAAAAATCATCGTGAACAATTTCTGCAGTATCAATTCCTGTACCCACATAACCGTAATTTCCAATTGAAAAACCAACAGCTCTTTCTCTCTTTAAACCATTTCCTGTTGTGTCAGAGCCCAAGTCAGATGTTTTTTCCCAAGTATTCTCTGCAAAAGAAAGAGTAGTAATAAAAAGTGTAAATAAAAGTATAATTTTTTTCATCTATAAAAATATAAATTGGTTTGAATGAATGCGTTGACCGTCTATTTCAACAGTGTAGAAATAATTCCCGTTTTCAAGGTTGTCTCTGTAAAGTGTTACTGATTTGTTGGTGAGTTCTAGTTCTTTGACAAGTTGACCTTGAGTTGAGTATATTTTGATTGCTGCATTTGTGTAGTTCTCAGATTGAAAAGTTATTTTTTCAGTTGCTGGATTAGGGAAGGTTGAAAATGATTGGTCGTACAATAAATCATTCAGTCCAACGGTTAAATTGAATTCCCAAAAATCACCAAAATTAGTTCCGTTGGTTCCTGTCCCTATAAATGCTTTATCTCCAATGTTAAATGTACAAGAGAACCTTCTACTTGATCCTGGAAAATTAGCGTACTGCAACCATGAATTTGAGTTTGGATTGTATTCCCATACTTCAGAATTCACCAAAGATAGTCCTCCTGCATATCCTGTAACGATGTATGCTTTACCATTTTGCGTAAAAGTACCTGAGCCACCAGTTGCTAGACCTGGGAAAAATGCTCTTTGTGCCCATTGATTTGTCAATGGTTTATATTCCCAAAGCTGGTTCCCTGTTTTAATATAGCCTTTGCCACCGACAGAAAATCCCGAATTCCAATTGTTTACGCTGAAAGGAACAGCTCCTTTGTCTGCCCATTGGTCATTTATTCTATTGTATTCCCAAAGATTTCCGAAACGAATGAAAAAACCCGAGTTACCAACAATAAAACCTTCTGTGTTTATCGGTTTTACAGGGGGGGGAGTTACAGCAATCCAAGTATTAATTGCTGGGTCATATTTGTAGAAATCTGAATTTGAGCCCAATTGACCGCCGCCCATGTATGCTTGGTCATTAAAACTAAAGGTTAATGTTGCATAATTTCCATTCCCATTATTTCCAATGTAGTCTGCTTTTTGAGACCAAGAATTTGTAGAAGGATCATATTCCCACCAATCTTTTAATACGTTATTAGTTCCAGTACCATTGTAATGTCCAATTCCTAAATACCCTTTAGTTCCTATAGAGAATGATGCAGCTCTGTGTCTTCCATTTCCAGGGTAATCTGCTCGTTGCGTCCAATTGGGGACAGATAAAGCAATGAAGCTAAGGGTAGAAAAAAGGAATAAAAATAATGTTGTTAGTTGTTTCATTTCGTGAGAATTAATTGACCACTCTTGAACGATGTTCCTTCGTAAGATAAGGTGTAAAAATACACACCTTTATTAAGTTGTGATAAATCGAATTGATTTTTGCCAGGAACTATTGAAGTAATTTCAACTTTCTGTCCGATGGATGAATAAAGTGTTAAGTCAATTCTTTTCAAAATCTCTCCAATACCTTTCAAATTGAAATTTACCACACCATTACTTGGATTAGGAAAAACATTTAATTCAATTTCATTCAAATGTTCTTTTATTGCAGCCAGGGATTCATCAAAAATCCAAAAATCTTGAAAATTTGTTCCATTTGTTCCTAAACCTGCGTAAGCATAATTGCCAAATGAGAATGCAGTAAGGTATCTTCTCGCTGTCCCTTGAAAATCTGCAAGCTGAATCCATGTATTTGTTGCTGGGTCATATTCCCACATATCTTTGAAGTTGTTCCCATTAGACAAATCATCTCCGGTTAAAATATATCCTTTTCCATTTACATGAAAACCGGCTGCTTCTTGTCGCGTTATTGGACTGCAATCAGCACGTTGAATCCATTGATCAGTAGATGGTTTATATTCCCAAAAATCGTTGGAGGAACCACTGTTTGTATTTCCTGTCCCTACATATCCGGAACTCTCAATTGAAAATCCAACGGCAGAAGTTCTGCTTGCACCAGGTAATGATGTAACTTGTGTCCATGAATCAATACTTGGATCATACTTATAGAAAGAATTTGATAGTCCTGAGTTTGTTTCCCCCGTACCAACATAACCGATGTTATTGATACTAAAAGCTATTGCTCCTCTTCTGGAAGTACCTCCAAAATCAGCGATATTTGACCAAGAATTAGTTGTTGGGTCGTATTTAAAAAAACTCTTGACCAATGTGCTTCCGGAGACAGAAATTCTACCTGTTCCAACATAACCAAAATTCCCAATGGTAAATCCAGTAGCGTGATAGCAATCGCCTCCTAAGTAATCTGCTTTTTGAGACCATGAATTTGATGCAGGATCGTACTCCCACCAATCGTTAAAAAGAACATTTGCACCACCGCCGTTGTAATGTCCAAGACCGACGTATGCTTTGTTGCCAATCGTAATTCCAGTCGCGCGATGACGAGAAATCCCAGAGAAATCAGCTTTTTGCATCCAACCATCAGCAAAGGAATAGGTGATTTGAAAAATAATAAAAGCGATAGTAATGAGTGGTTTCATACTAGTTTATAATTACCTTGTGAATAATAAAAGTTTGATTAGACACACACTTTATATAGTATACACCTTTTTCGAATTCTTTGATGTTAACTTTTTCTAATGTTTGAATGTCTTTCTTTAGAACTATTTTTCCTTCTAGGTTAGATATTTCAATAGTACCATTGAAATCATTGCTGAATTGAATGAAATCATGGGAAGGGTTCGGGAAAATGAATTGATTTTCTAATGAGATATTCTCTACATCCAAAGTGCCTTCGTTTATAGTTAAGGTGTAATCACCTTGCTGGTCTCCCCAGCCTTCAACAATCACATACAAAGAATCGTAATTGTATGTATCCATTATTACTTTCGATTGTGAACCACAGTCTGGATGGTCGTCATTATTTGCGACAACCGTTCCATTTGGTAAAATAACCGTTAAATACGTGTCAAATGTAGAGCCACATAAAGATATTTCAAGACTAGCAAGACTCGAAAAGTTTGTGAGTAAGTAAAAAACATCGGGCGATGCGTATACGGGGTTCATGCTTGAAAAACAAGCTGAAGAATTATCTGATTCAGAAAAAGGGTATGAATTAACCATTCTTGGATTAGAAGTGTCATCTCCAATAACGGTAGAACAATCTATCCCATTTTGAATAACAACAGTAAAATCTGAAACAGATCCCCACGAAAATGAAACACAAGGATTGATTGGTAAACTTCCTCCTTCATGTTGAATAACTCTCATTCTTGTAGTACCATTTACTGCCGTTGATGGAACATTAATGTTAAATATACTAGGAGCAACTGGAGGTACTCCCGTCCAAGTACCCAAAGATTCATTTGTTGAAAAAGTACCATCACCATTATAATCAATCCATGCCTCTCCAACACCTGCATAGTTTCCTCCACATGTTCCAAATTGAAGATTCAAGACATAACTGCCACCAGCATTAAGAGTAATAGATTGAGATAAATTGTCTTCAACTCCAATAATTCCAGGGCACCCAGTGTATGAAATGGAACTGGCTTCTCCTGTAATAGATAAAGATTCTAAATTAGAATCTACGATTGTTGTTGGACCTCCAGTTGTACAATATTGTGAAAAACCATAGAAAGAAAAAGAACTTAATAAAGCTCCAAGTAGTAGTGTTTTCATATAAGCGTATTGTGTTGATTTTTAAATAATAAATAAAAATAAGAAAAAAAATAACATTTAGTTCATCTTGATGTCATTTTAATTTAACACGTTCATAACTTTTGGAAAGAAAATATGAAAATAAAATTTACGAACTATTTTTTAGTGTTTTTTTGTAGTGTAATTAAAAACCAAAACAACTATGGAAACTAAAGAGCAAGTTCAATCAGAAATCGATCATTTAAAGAGCCAATTGACTGGAGACATGTTTCAGGATATGGAAATAAAAGATCAAATCCATAACTTAGAAATGAAAGTGAATGGTGTTAAACCAATGGATACTCACATCGATTGTGTGGGTTGTGGAGCTTAATTTGTTGACGCTAAATTAGAATTAATTCTTAATGAATTTAGTGCAAAACCTTTTTCCTTTGTAAGTATAAATGATTAAATATTCGGCAATGTGTAATTGCTGAATATTTGTTTTTTTATGTTCAATTTTTTGAATAAATTCTCCTCTCGAATTATAAAGTTCAACGTTTGTAATTAATTCAAATGATTTTAGCTGAATTTCTTTTTCTGATGGATTGGGAAAAATGGAAAGGATCCCTTTTTCAGTGTAAATTTCGGAGAGTGATGAGACTCCTGTCGTAACATTCGTTTTATTGATGAAAATATTTAATGTTCCAGTCCTAACATCTCCCCAAACGGCATAAATTGTGTCCGCTTGAAATTGAACGTGCATAAAATCATTTCCAGATCCTTCGAGTATTGCATCGTGTGAAACTTGTTGGGATGAAATTACAAAATCATTGGAAAAAGTACTGGAGTCTTTAAATTTAACCGCACCAAATATTTCTGTTTCAGTTTGATAACCATTTGAAGTTGCATTTCTTCTATCTCTCCAGCAAATGGCTAAATCACCATTGCTATTAAAGTCTCCCCAAACTAAATCTTGCATTTTACCATTGGCAATTGGGTCTTGATTAACTCGCTGAAGCGCTGTCCAAGTGATTCCATCAATTGTTTCAGAATAATAAACGTCAGAATCTCCGTTTATGTCGTACAATGCAATTAATCCAATGTGATTAGGTGCAGTTGGATCTGTTACGAGTACAAATCCTTTTTTTGCAAATGGGTCTGATACGGCATCACTGCCTGTGTAAATTGTTGTGTAATTAAAACTAGAACCTGCATTCGTACTTTTTGCTAAAAACATTTGAGCATTAAAATCCTGTGCGAAAACGTAACTTGGGTAGGCTGCGTAAAATGTTCCATCTGCCCCGATTGCTGGTGCGGGTATCGGTTGTTTTATTACGCTTCCAGCTAGAAAATTTGTACCGTCAAAACTGTTGGGTGCAGTAAACGTATTCCCATCATCTGAACTTACAACAAAATATGGATGGTAAGGGGCGTTGACGTGTGTAGGTTGGTCAGCATTCATCGTTGTTATAAATATTCGATCTATATTGTCAATGACCATCCATGGTCGGTCTATGCATAATTGGTTGGGGCAATCGGTAATATTTATGGCTTCAACAGAAGTTCCCCAATTCAGTCCATTGTCAATAGATTTACGTACAATAATTTTTCCGTTCGTAAAGTTTGTATTGTCAAAATCGATGTAACAGATGAATAAAACGCCATTGCTATTGTACCCCAATGAAACATCCGCAGAAGTATTTCCTGTTTGTTCGTGTGCAATTGCATTTGGTGTTGACCAAGTAAGTCCACCATCGTATGAATTACTCGTTTTTATAACAATTGCTTCGCTAATTTTAAATCCCATCCAAGCTGCAATTAAGTGTTGGTCATTACTTGGGTCTATGGTTAAATAGGGTTCTCCTTCAAAGAAATTTGCGGCAGATATTTTGGTGTTTGTTTGTGCGATACTCGTTGAGATAAAGAGTAAAGACAATGTAGTTAGTAGAAATTTCATGATTGAGTTTTTACTGCATAAATACGTACATAATTATATTTGCCCCCATTCTTAAAGCTTCTTCTCGCTTTTGTGGTGCGTCATTGTGGACTTCAGAATTCTCCCACCCGTCACTTAAATCAGTTTCATAAGTGTATAAACAAACAATTCTCCCGTCTATAATTATCGCAAATGCTTGGGGGCGTTTCCCATCATGTTCATGGATTTTTGGCAACCCATTGAAATCGTATTTTTGATGAAATATAGGGTGGTCAAAAGGAATTTCAACCAAATCAGAGTTGGGAAAAACTTTTTTTAATTCTATCCGAATGAATTGATCCATTCCGTAATTGTCATCGATGTGTAAAAATCCTCCCCCAATTAAATAGGTGCGAAGATTTTCTGCTTCAGCTGAAGAAAAAACGACATTCCCATGCCCAGTCATATGAATGTATGGGTAGAGAAAAAGGTCTGAAGATCCAACTTCTACGTATGGAACTTCTTTTTTGATGTTCGTGTGTAAAGTTGTATTACAGAATTCAATTAGATTAGGTAATGCTGTTGGATTAGCGTAATAATCACCGCCACCATTATATTTTAAAACGGCCAATTGATAGCTGTTTTGACTAGAAACAGTAAAAGATGTGAGGAAT
The DNA here is from genome assembly GCA_964387525.1 of uncultured Fluviicola sp. Classification (GTDB taxonomy): domain Bacteria; phylum Bacteroidota; class Bacteroidia; order Flavobacteriales_D; family Crocinitomicaceae; genus UBA4466. The sequence goes on along the minus strand of CAYLWS010000026.1, from coordinate 13,010 downwards.
AATAAAGCAATGATTAATTTCATTCAATGATCATTTTAGCACGCATACAAACATATAGTCCAGCGGTTTCTGTTCGTAGTCTATTTTCTCCTAAAGTTATGGTTTTATACCCATTATGCAAAGCGAAATCTATTTCTTCTTTGGTGAAATCTCCTTCTGGACCAATTAAAATTGGGCAGTTTTCACTTTTGAATGACTGTTCGAAATTTTCTTTTGGCTCTTCATAGCAATGAGCAATTAATCCGTTTGGATTTTCTTCAATGAATTTTTTGACATCTTTCAACTCATTGATTACCGGTAAAAAAAGTCGATGAGATTGCTTTAAAGCTGAAATGGCTCTTTTTTTCAAACGATCTATTTTCACTTTTGAACGTTCTTGATTTTTACACGAAATTAAAGTAATTTCAGTAATACCAATTTCAGTTGCTTTCTCAATAAACCATTCCATTCTGTCCGATTGTTTTGTTGGACCAATGGCAATATGAATGGATGTAGAAGGTTGTTCTTCTCTAGTTGTAGAATCTACAGAAAGTTGACATCTTTTAGGATGAGCATCAATGATGGAACAAATAAAAGAGGAACCTTTTCCATTGACTAATTGAATTTGTTGACCTTCTTTCATTCTCAGCACACGAATAATGTGTTTTGATTCTTCTTCACTAATTGTGTGAAGTTTTGCAGAATGTTCTATGGTTGAATCAAAAAATACCCGCATTAGTGCATGAGTTTATAAAACATTTCTTTCATTAAATCTCCTTGAGAGAAGTTCGAATTCCCAACTCCTTTAGCTTTTAAATCATATTCATGCAAAACGGTAATGTTGAACGCGAGTTTCTTCGGATTATATATTGTAGCAGTTTGTGCAATCTTCTTCACAAGAAAAGGAGCAACTCTTAATACTTGAGCTGCATTTTGTTTACTCGGCAAGAAATGATATTTCATCAATTGAATGTGAGAATTAAAAAGCATGGAAATGATTGGGATAATATTCCCCGCTTTTGGATTGTGCTCAAAATGGTCAATGATTTTATACGTTTTATTAATGTCACGAAGAGAAAAAGCATTGCTCAATTCAAACATGTTGTAATCCTTTGAGATGCCAATGTTATCTTCAATGTGGACTTCATTTATAGTTGTTCCTTTTTCAATGAGAAGGGATAGTTTATCAATTTCCTTTGCGATAAGACCTAAATCTGTCCCGAGGAATTCAGCGAGTAACATACTTGCTTTTTCTGTAATACCAAAACCTTTCCCTTTTACAAAACCTGAAATCCATTTGGGTAAGTTATAATCTCTTACTTTTTCAGAATGAAATACAAGTCCAACTTTTTGGGCCAATTTGAACAGTTTCTTTCGTGAATCAAATTTCTTGTATTTGTAATTGATGACAAAAATAGTTTGATCAGATGGATCATTAAAATACTTCTCAATTAAATCAAAATCGGAAGGTTTAATGTCTTGCGCTTCTTTTATGATGACTAATTTTTGTTCTGCCATCATTGGGTAGCCTTTTGCGTCAGAAAGAACATTTAATAAATCACAATCTTTCCCATAATAGATGGATTGATTGAAATCTTTTTCGTGTTCTTCCAATACATTTTCAATTAACATTTTGGTGATTATATCCATGAAAAAACCTTCTTCTCCGTGGAGAAAATAGATTTTTTCAAATTGCTTTGCTTGAATATTTTTTAAAATGTTAGCGTACTCCATTTATTTATGTTTTGCCCAAATTTGAACTAATTCTGTCAATGTTGCTGTACCTTTTTCCATGTCTTGAATACTAACGTACTCATGTCTTGAGTGGATGGCTAATTCTCCAGTAAATATATTTGGACAAGGCATTCCCATAAAAGAAAGACGTGAACCATCTGTTCCTCCACGAATAATTGTTGGTAGTGGTTTTACTCCAGCATTTTCCATCGCTGAAATTGCGTAATCAGTCACAAAAGGAACTTTTACAATTTCCTCTTTCATGTTACGGTATTGTTCAGCAATTTCAAAAGAAGTATCTAGTTTTGGGTATTTTGCCAAAGTATCATTTAGAATTCCTTCCAAACGGTCTTCGTATTCTTTTAGTTTTGAAGTAATGTGGTCACGTATGATAAACTGAATAACCGTTTGTTCCATTCCTCCATTGATTGCAACAGGATGAATAAAACCTTCTCTATCTTGTGTCGTTTCTGGAGACCATTCATTCTTTGGTAAAGCAGCGATAAATTCAGAAGCAACTTTCATTGCACTGACCATTTTACCTTTAGCATAACCAGGGTGAGCAGTAATTCCGTTGATTGTAATTGTAACAGCATCCGCAGAAAAACTTTCGTCTTCGAGAGAACCTAAAACTCCACCATCAAGCGTGTAACCGAAATCTGCATTTAATTTCTCCATGTCTAAATGTTCTACGCCACGACCAACTTCTTCATCAGGGGTAAATAGAATTCTAATAGTTGGGTGAACTATCTCTGGATTATTTTTTAAATGTTGTGCTAAATCCATGATGATTGCAATTCCTGCTTTGTCATCAGCACCAAGAAGTGTTAAACCGCTTGCTGTAATTATGTCGTCACCCATTCTTTGTTTCAAATATGGATGCTTTTCTGTTGTAATAACTTGTGTTGTGTCGTCTGGAAGAGTAATTGGAGTGCCATTGTAATTTCTATGTACAATAGGTTTTACATTGGTTCCACTACAATCTGGAGCAGTATCCATGTGTGCACAAAAACAAATGGTTGGCAAATCTTTATTGTCAGTATTATTTTCTAATGTTCCAAAAACATAACCCCATTCATCCATTTCAGCATCTTCTATACCGAGTTCGAGTAATTCTTGAACCAATACTTTAGCCAAATCTTTTTGTTTCATAGAAGAAGGAAAGCTCTCAGATGTTGGGTCTGCAGTTGTATCAATTTCTGCGTATTTTATAAATCGTTTTTCAACGGATGAAGTGTAATTTTTCATTTGATTGTGTTTGAATTCAAAAATAAGAATTTGAAGTGAATAAAAGATGAATTCTCTTCGAAAACAATTAATGTTCATAATAGTTTGTATGTCTTGTCATAAATAATCGATACGGATTATTAAAATAATACAATTTTTATTGTTGATGTAATTGTTGAGAAATTAACATGCAATTAGAGAAATTCGATCTTTTTGTAACTATTTTAGAAAGGATAATATGTTAAGCAAAAAAAGCGACAGGGTTGCCTATCGCTTTTTTTGATATTTTTTCTTTTCTATGTCAAAACTTAATTAATTCTTTCCAAGAATATAACCTCACCAAAGTGAAATTGACGTAGAATTAACTCTGATGAGTTTATCGAGACTTGGTGTCAGGATCTACCAACCTAGGTGTCAGGGTTTATCGAATTTTGGTAGCTGAGCTTGTCGAATCTACGCTACTCTTAACTTCGCCATTTTACTTTTAGAAAATTTCGTTTCTGCATATTCTAACGTTACTCTAAATTCTTTTTCATCAGAAGAAGGAATTTCAAACATTGCATCATTCAGGATTGCTTCACATATAGAACGAAGACCTCTTGCTCCAAGTTTAAAATCTTCTGCTTTTTCAACAACAAAATCCAAAACATCACCGTCGAATTTCAAATCAACACCATCCAATTCAAACAAACGAACATATTGTTTGATGATGGCATTTTTAGGTTCTGTTAGAATTCTTCTTAAAGCATCTTTACTCAAAGGTTCCAAGTAGGTTAAAACAGGAAAACGTCCAATTAATTCTGGAATTAATCCAAACGTTTTAATATCCGTTGGGTTGATGTATTTCAATAATGTTTCTTTATCAATAGCTTCTTCTTCGTTGCTTGAAAAACCAATAGTTTGGCGACTCACACGGTTAGCAATGATTCTTTCAATACCATCAAAAGCACCACCACAGACAAAAAGTATGTTTTTAGTATCAATTTGAATCATTTTTTGCTCAGGATGTTTTCTTCCACCTTGAGGCGGTACAGAAACCGTTGCTCCTTCCAATAATTTCAATAAAGCTTGTTGAACACCCTCACCAGAAACATCTCTTGTAATTGAAGGGTTGTCGCTTTTTCGTGCAATTTTATCAATCTCATCAACGAAAACAATTCCTCGTTGAGCAGCATTAACATTAAAATCAGCAGCTTGAAGCAATCGAGACAGAATACTTTCGACATCTTCACCTACATAACCAGCTTCAGTTAGAACAGTCGCATCAGCAATACAAAAAGGAACATTCAACATTTTAGCAATTGTTTTAGCTAAAAGAGTTTTTCCAGTTCCAGTTCTACCAACCATAATAACATTGGATTTCTCAATCTCAACTTCATCCTTTTGGACTTTATGATTCAACCTTTTATAATGATTGTAAACAGCAACAGATAATACTTTTTTCGCATCATCTTGACCGATAACATATTCATCCAATCGATTTTTTATCTCGATAGGTTTTAATACTTTCAATTCTTCTTCTTCCTCAGGAATAGAAACGCCTTCTTCACCCACAATATGATGCGCTTGTTCAACGCAGCTCTCACAAATGTGACCTGTGACACCAGCGATTAACATTCCCACTTCTTCTCTTGGTTTCCCGCAAAAGGAACAACCTGAATCTTTTTTTGCCATAATAATTGATAAAAAAGCCTTTACCTGTGCGAAACAGATAAAGGACTAAATTTTAGTTTGCAAAGATAACTTATCTTTTGTTACGAAGCAATACTTCGTCAATCATTCCGTATTCTTTTGCTTCCGTAGCATTCATCCAATAATCTCTATCAGAATCAGCCCATACTTTGTCGTAATCTTGTTTAGAATGATTTGAAATGATATCGTACAATTCTTTCTTTAATTTTTGAATCTCTCTAGCAGTGATCTCAATGTCAGATGCTTGTCCTTGAGCTCCTCCCATTGGTTGGTGAATCATTACTCTTGCATGTTTCAATGCTGAACGTTTTCCTTCTGCACCTGCACATAACAATACAGCTCCCATTGAAGCAGCCATTCCTGTACAGATTGTAGCAACGTCTGGATTGATGTATTGCATTGTATCGTAAATTCCTAATCCAGCATAAACAGAACCGCCTGGAGAATTTAAATAGATTTGAATGTCTTTTTTTGCATCAACGGATTCTAAAAATAACAATTGTGCATTGATAATATTAGCAACTTGATCGTTTATCCCAGTTCCTAAAAAGATAATTCTATCCATCATTAATCGAGAGAAAACATCCATCTGAGTCATATTCATTTGACGCTCTTCAATAATATAAGGTGTCAATGATGATTCGATGTAATTCTCCATATGCATGCTACTTATTCCTAAATGCTTTGTTGCATATTTCCTAAATTCGTTACCGTCTATCATATTAATATTGTTTTCGTTTTTACTTGACGTTAAAGATAGAATCAAAGTTGGGATTTACAATCATATTTTATCGAAATTTTGTTAAGATGTTGTCACAAATTCTCTAATTCCATAGATTCTCTTACTTTTACTATAGAAAATGGAATCACCAGAATCGATAGCAGGTAAAAAAATACTCATTTCAGTCTTGAACTGGGGAATGGGACATGTTTCTAGAAGTATAGGGTTGATTCATCTTTTATTGAAGAAAAATAATACAATAATAATTGCCAGTTCAGCTGAGCAAATTATTGTGTTTAAAGAGTATTTCCCTAATTGTACATATATCCATCATGAAGGTTATCCATTTAATTTTAAAGGAAAGGGAAATTTTTCAATCGATTTAATGTTACAATCGAAATCACTTATTCATCGATTGAAAAAAGAAAAACAAGAGGTTGAATCGTATGTTGAAAAATTCTCTATTGACCTTGTTCTTTCTGATCATCGATATGGCTTTTACCACGATAATGTTCCATCCGTTTTTATAACCCATCAATTGAATTTACCTTTGAGATGGTATCAAAAAAGTATTCAACTATTGCATCGAAAATTAATTAATAATTTTCATTCAATATGGGTGATGGATTCTGAGAGTAATCAATTTGCTGGAGATCTGTCAAGGAAGAATGATTTTTCTAACCTTGTGTACATAGGATCTTTTTCTCGTTTTATGTTTTATGACATCCCCAAACAGAAAAAAAATCACACGGTTTATATCGCAAGTGGACCTGAAATCTACGCAAAAGAATTTGTAGAAAAATTTTATCCTAAAGAAAAAAATGAGGATGCTATATTGATTGCACCGAATGATGATAAATTTACTTCCTGGAAGCAAAAAGATCAAATTATTCTTTCGGCATGTAAAATTGTATCAAGATCTGGGTATTCAACAATAATGGATGCTTATTTTTTGAAGTGTGAAACAGAATTTATCCCAACAAAAGGGCAAGCTGAACAAGAGTATCTCGCTAAATTGAATAAAAAAAATCCAACTTCATGAGTTAGACTTTTGATTTTTTTTCAAAACTTTTACATTTTATAAATACGTTCTATTGTTCCGTCGTCGTACAGGTGAATTTGAATGCCTTTTTCGTCCTCATCAATTTCCTGTCCGAGAGAATTAATTATTCGAACAAGGTTTCTAGAATTGGAATTTGAGTCATCAATTGAAATGTGTTTTTTGAATAAAGTATTAATTCCGTTAAAATCAGTTTGATTTAAACGGTAATAATTCACTTTTCCTTTGATGTATGTTCTGTCAGAATAGGTATATGAACTTTCTGTTGTCGTATTTCCAATTGCATTTTGGTAATTAATTTTCTCCCATTGAACTCCGTCAGTACTTCTTTCAATAAAATAATGTGAAGCATTCCTTTCACTCAATGTAGACCATGAAAGATCATTAGCGTCAATTGAATTGAACACTCCAGTGAAGGAATATAATTCAACGGGTAAAACAGTGACGGGACAATTTGTACTCAATGGATCTCTCATTAATCTTAGCCAAGCTAAATTTGCAGCATTGTTCGGAAGACCAGGAGTTTCATTTCCAGCGATAGAACCACTTGACCATTCAGAGATGTCATAAAAGTCACCAGAATTAAACCAGCCGACCATTCCTGATCCTGATCCAGTAAAAAGTTTTAGATTATGAGGACCTCCAGAGATAGATGCTCCACCATAAGAAATGCCGTGAAAATAATCGCCATTTGGAGAGCGAACTTGAATGGCATCGCCACCGTTTCTGATACTTAAAGGGTTCCAGCCAGTTAATGGAGCTACTGAATATGAACAGGGTGTGTAGATAGAATCAGGACTAGCAGATTTTGGCATCGTTGTACAATATTCAAATAAAGCATTGTTATGAGGGACGACATAAAGCGAGTCGTTATTTGCATCGGTTGGGTCATCAGGAGGTAAAATCGGATTTGGGTCATTTTTATTGTAAACAACAATTAAAGACCCTACAGGTATATTTGCCCATTGAGCAGCCATACTGAATCTAAAATGTCCTGGCGCAATTCCTGAAGAAGTACCAGAGTATGCAGAAGGCGTTGTAAAAGTACCGTTGTTGTCGTCCAAAATAAAACCTCTAATATCAACTAAATCACCACATTTTCCTGAAACAACAAATTCATAATACTCTTTATTCCCTGAAGGACCATTTGAAAATTCATTAATGATTAAACCACTTGATGAGGGTAGATTAGGAACACAAGGTTGCATTTGTGTTATTGTAAAATATGCTGAACTATCTCCGTTCATTGGTGGAGCAGAAGATATTATTCTAACCCTGAATAAAGGTCCGGTATTTAAACCGCTAGGAATTGTAATAGGGATAGAACCTGAATTTGCTGTTGAAGTCAAGGAGCCGATTGTCATAGGAATTGTGAAATTTCCAAATTCATCGGATAATTCAATCGTGTAGATGTTTCCGGTTTGCATTGGAGCAGTCGCGGTATAAGCAACTGTCCCGGCGTCTGTAGTTGCTGTTTGGCAATTTACCGTAAATGGTACGCCAGATACTAAACCTGTAGAAAGTCCACAAGGATTGGTTTGGGTGATAGAGAAGGAGGAAGAAGTATTACTTGTTGCTCCAGGATTGTTGGAGATAATTCGAATTAAATAATTTGCACCAGTTATCGTTGAGGAAGGGATGGTGAAATTTATTGTTCCTGAATTAACAGTTGAAGCTAATGATCCAATAACAGTTGAACCAATGAATGATCCATTTTCATCGGACAATTCAACCGAATAGATGTTTCCAATGTTAAATGTTCCTACAGAATTAAAAATTAAAGAACCATTTGTTCCTACTCCTGATCCACAGTTTGTAAGAAATGGGGGGGGACTAATTGATTGAAGGTTAATGGTGTTTGTTGGACAACTTGTTGAACCATTTACGATAATGTCATTTCCTGCGCCATCGCCTGGGCCACCAGATCCACCTGTAGATTCAGCCCACATGTAAATACGATAAGTAGTAGCTAAGGTTATGTTGTTTTGTGCAAAAGTAAATGTAAAACTTTGCAAGTTTGTATTGTCAGAAATTAAGAAAGGCCCGTCTAAGTTCGTTGAATAACCATCTGCAGAGCTTCTGAGCGTAATTTCTCGAGGCCCTGTTGCAGAACGTTCTAATTGAATGAAAATAGATGAAATAGAAAAATTACAACCTGAGCCAGGTGTAATCGAAAATTCCATATAGTCATTTCCAGAAATTGCATTTGCTATATTTCCTGTAGCCCAGCTCTTTGCGTTAAAACGACCTCCATTATTCGAAGCTGTAAGGCCAGGACCACGAGTAATTGTACTGATACTAATGTTTGGGTCGTTTGTATTACTATTTGACGAAATTTCATTTCCAGATAATCCCGAAAAATCAAAGGTTAGAATTTGAGAATGCAAGCTTATAGTTGTAATTAAGAATATAAGTAAATAGAGAAACTTCATCATAAGTTCATTGTTTTTAAATCAAATTAAAATTGAAGTCTTTTTCGACGAAAAGTAGTTTAGTTTATTCAAAAATATGAAATTTGAGTCAATATGATATGATCTCAATGCTATTTAATTGTTAACAAATAAAGGTGATAGAGGAGGATTTGAGCTTGCTAGAGTACGAACAGAAATTGTTAAAACGTTTTAGTAAAGTTTTAGCCTGATTTTTTTACATTGTTAATAACTATTAACTTTTACTTATTCTTGATGTCAGAAGAAGGTATTTATTAGGAGAGTTATTCTTTTAAAAGTTATTTTTATCTGCTAATTCAAAAAAAAACATTAATTTTGCACTCCTGTCTCGAGAAGGCAGATTTACTTAATTAATAATCAGGGATTTGCTCCCTAAACAGTAAACAAATTATGGCAACTAAAATTAGATTGCAAAGACACGGTAAGAAATCAAGAGCATTCTACCACATTGTAGCAGCGGATACAAGAGCACCTAGAGATGGTAAATTCATCGAGAAATTAGGAACTTATAACCCTAATACAAACCCAGCAACAATCGAAATTGATTTCGAAAGAACTTTACATTGGGTTCAAGTTGGATCTGAAATGACTGATACAGCGAGAGCTTTATTGTCTTACAAAGGTATTTTGTACAAAAACCACTTAATTAAAGGTATCGCTAAAGGCGCTTTAAATGAAGCTCAAGTTGAGGAGAAATTCTCAAAATGGATGGAAGAAAAAGATGCTAAAATTGCTGATAAAGTAAGCGGTTTAGATAAAAATGCTGCAAAAGTAAAAGCAGATGCATTGAAAGCGGAAGCTGATGTTAATGCTGCAAGAGCAAAAGAAATCGAAGCAAAAAACACACCTGTTGAAGCTGAGCCAGAAGCAACTGAGGAAGTTGTAGCTGAAGAAACTGTAACTGAAGAAGCTGCTGCTGAAGAAGCAACTTCTGAAGAAGAGCCAAAAGCAGAGTAAGATTATCTTGCTTCAAAAATAGTAAACTTGCGTTTCATTACTTCGGTGATGGAGCGCTTTTTTTTTGACCAAATTATGAATAAAAAAGATTGTTTTCATTTAGGGAAAATCGCTAAATTACATGGGTTTAAAGGTGAAGTTTCATTACTGTTAGATGTAACAAATCCCGAAGATTACTCTTCTCTTGATGCGATTTTTATAGACATCAATAATAATCTTACGCCTTTTTTTATAGATTCGATTAAACTTAAAAACAAAGGCTTTGCTGCCGTTAAATTTGAAGGAGTGAATGATGAAGATGCAGCAAAAGCAATTTTAAGAAAGGATGTGTATCTTCCTGCTGAAATTCTTCCAGAATTAAAAGGAATACGTTTTTACGATCATGAAGTGGAGGGATTTACCGTTATTGATGAACTGAAAGGAGATATTGGAATTTTAGAACAAGTGATAGATTTAAAAGTGAATCCTTTACTGCAAATCATGAAGGATGACAAAGAAATTCTTGTTCCATTACTTGAGGGTTTAGTGAAGAAAGTTGATCGAGTGAATAAAGAATTACATATTTCTGCTCCCGAAGGTTTAGTTGAGTTGTATTTGGATTTATGATTTGATGAATGAATTCTTAAATCATGTCAATGTTTCATTTTAAATACTTTTCCATCAAACAGGATCAATCAGCTATGAAAGTTGGTACAGATTCAATGATTCTAGGAGCTCTCATCGATTCTGAAGGTAAAAAGCAAGGGTTGGATATTGGAGCGGGTACGGGAGTCCTTTCTTTAATGGTTGCGCAGAAAAATGAAGCAATAAAAATTGATGCTGTTGAAATCGACCCTATTTCCTCGAAAGAGTGTGACGTAAATTTTTCAAACTCTTACTGGGAGGAAAGGTTGAATTTGAGTTGTGAAGATTTTAAATCTTTTCCAACCATAAAAAAATTTGATTTAATCTTTTCAAATCCACCTTACTATTCTACGAATAACTTGAATTTTGACGAAAGAAAGGCGCAAGCTAGACATGAAATAAGTTTGCCTTCTGATGTGATTCTTCAAAAAGTAAAGGAGTTAATTTCTACTTCGGGTGATTTTTGGGTGATTATTCCTAATTCTGAGAAAGAGAAATGGTGTTGTAATGCCGAAATAAATGGTTTGAAACTTCGTCAAAAGATATCAATTCAAGGTAAGCGAAGTAAAGAAGCCAATCGTGTGATTCTTTGTTTTAGTTGCAGAGTAGATTCTGTGAAAGAAGTTGCATTTGTTGTGCGGAATGAAAATGGTTCGTATTCAAATGAATATATTGAGTTGACTAAAGATTTTCATTCCATTGATTTATCTAATCGATAAATAATCGATACAAGTAATTAAAAACTAAAACAGTTTTTAATTAAAATAGAACAATGGTGTCATTGCTCCATCTTTTAGTGTTGTTTCCTATTTAATTGTTGGTGTATTACTGCGTCGCTATTTTAAAAGGTACAATAAAAAACAAAAAAAGACCAACTCACTAATGAGTCGGTCTTTTTTTGTTTAAAGAAATAGCTTTTATTTTTTCACAAAACGAATTGTTCTCAATTCATTGTTCTCAATAATTTTAACGAAATAAATTCCACTTTCTAAAGTAGAAACATTCATTTCAAATTGAGTTGATTGAACAGTAGAATAAGACATCATTACTTGTCCGTTTGTATTTAGGATAGAAATAGATTCTGTTGAACCATTTAATCCATTCAATGTAAGGACATTTTTAGTTGGATTTGGAAAAGCTACAATGCTTGACAAAGTGTTTTCTTCGACTCCGTTAGATGCACAATCTAATACTTCAATCGTGTAATAGTCAACAGTTTGTTGCGCTTGAGGGGAAGATAATCCGCCAACATAAACATCAAGATTGATAATTAAAGTGTAAACACCTACATCAGCAAGAGTTGGGTTTCCTGTTATAGCTAAACAACCTGTAGTTCCACCTTCAAATGCTCCACCACCAGCAGGGCTTGTTGTGTTTTGTGGAGAATTAGGAGAATATGAAAATCCAGATGGAAGACCTGTGAAGCTTGTGATAACAATACTGTCAAACTCAACAGTCGTAGGGAATCCAGGGATGACTTCAACTACAGTGTCAACAGGTACAATTACAGTAACCAGTTGGTCGTATACTTGTCCGATACAAGCATCTGACATACCAGTAGCACTGTCTGGGAAAACTCCGGGAGTTGTGTATTGAGGGTCAGGTGTACATTGTGCGTTTAGCGTTGCGATGCTGATAAATGTTACAGCAACAAAAAGTAATAGTTTTTTCATAGTGTTTGTTTTAATTTAAGGTACAAAAATACATTAATTTATATAGAATGGACAAATAGTCGTCAAGTAGTTATGAATGATGAATAGTTAAACAATTTTCTTTTGTAAATGAATTAGTCAATTTTTAGTTTTATTTTTGTCTTAATATGACAACGAAAAGATTGAATAAAGCGATTGCTGAAACGGGATATTGTTCACGAAGAGGAGCTGATAAATTAATTGAAGAAGGTAGGGTAAAGGTAAACGGGGAAACTGCCGGTTTAGGCGTGAAAGTTATTGATGCGGATGAAATTTCTGTAAATGGTGAAATTGTGACTAAAAAAGATGAAACGGTTTACCTAGTGTTTAATAAACCTACGGGGATTACTTGTACGACCGATACAGGTATTCAAGGTAATATAATAAGCTATATTAATTATCCTTTTCGAATTTTTCCCATTGGTCGTTTAGATAAACCAAGTGAAGGATTGATCTTTCTAACGAATGATGGAGATATTGTAAATAAAATCTTACGTTCTCGAAATAATCACGAGAAAGAATACATCGTTGGTGTAAATAAGAAAGTAACCGATTGGTTCATTAAAAAAATGAGCAACGGAATTCCTATTCTAGAGACCATTACAAAAAAATGTAAAGTAGAAAAAATAGACGATTATTCTTTTCGTATTATTCTAACACAAGGGTTAAATCGTCAGATTAGAAGAATGTGTGAGCATTTAGATTTTGATGTTAGGTCTTTGAAGAGGGTTCGAATTATGAACATTGAACTTGGAGATTTAAAGAAAGGTGAGATTAGAAAATTTAATACTGATGAAATGAATGGTTTACAAGAATTAATCAATGATTCAAGTAAAACGGAGGAAGCTTCGTGGTAAATTATTTTTTGTACCTTT
>CAYLWS010000025.1:0-40561 GCA_964387525.1 uncultured Fluviicola sp. | reverse complement strand
AGGTTTGAATAGTAATGGTGTCTCCAATGTTCTGAGCGTAACTCATAGCTGACATCAAGAAAATGGAAAAGAAAGAAATTAATTTTAGCATAGGTACTGTTTTAATTAATGATTTTTTACAAAAATAAACCTTTGTAGGTAAGAACAATATCGTTTAAGTAGATTTTTTTGGTATTGTTGAATTGCTAATAGTCTAGGTAGCACTTTGTTTTTTTATAACTTTCCAAAATATCTTTGGAAAAAATCGTTTTAAGGTAACTGCTTTGATCTCCTTGTTGCCAATTAGAATTTCTTTTTTCTCTTTTGCAACAGCATTGAGCAGAATTTTAACGCATTCTTGAGCTGACATTCCTGTATCTTGGTTATGGTCCATTTTCCCATGAGATGTTCCGGAAGAATTTAATGCATTGACAGAAATATTCGTGTTTATTTTCCCCGGACAAGCAATCGTTACTTTGACATTATTTTGCTCTTCTTCGAGCAACAAACTTTCATAAAAACCGTGTAAAGCATGTTTTGAAGCAGAATAGGCAGAGCGAAGAAAGAAGCCAAATTTTCCGGCAATGGAAGAAATAACGATGATGTGCCCACTTTTTTGTTTTTGCATATAAGGTAAAACAGCTTTGGTCAATGCGATATTTCCAAAATAATTGATTTCCATTATTCTTCTGTCCACTTCTAGTGGAGTTTCAGCTGCATTAGATCGTTGCGATAATCCGCCATTGTTAAATAAATAGTCAATTCTTCCGTATTTTTGAATGACTTCTTTCGCAAGTTCTTCAAAGTTCGAAGAATGTTCAAGATCTAAAGGTAGGATTAAATGATTTTCTTTTTTTTCTAATTCATTTTTCACTAAAACTAGCGGCTCTTTTTTACGAGATGAAAGAATGATTTTTGCTCCAGCTTTCGCTAGTTGAACGGCCATTTCTTTTCCTATACCAGAAGAGGCACCAGTTATCCAAATAATTTTATTTTCAAAGAAATTCATTTTATAAAAGTAATGATTTGATTGGAGATAATAAAAATGATCGCATAAAAAATCCCGCTCAATAATGAGCAGGAGATTAATTCTTTAGATTAAATTATAAATCATCCGGCAAAGTAACCGATTTGTAGGCCTTTTTCTTTGGCTTCAATTGGTCAATGAAAACAATTTTAAATTTTTCACCATCTGCATTGAAAATCATTTCACTGATTCCATTTACAATTTGTGGCTTTTGTTTTTTAGAATTAAAAAAATCTTTTTCTACTAATTCGTACGTATTGTCATCATATTGTATAAAAATGGAAACAATTTTTCCATTTTCTACTCTTGCTTTTCCTGCAATACAAAATGCACTTCCATCTGTTTGGAAGTATGAAATGATCACATTTCTATGCATGTCATTGGAGACAGGATTTGCTCCACGGACGTTGAAAGCCTTTTGTAGTCTCAAAAAGCAATCGCTTGTTTGGGAGAAAGAGGCTGTGGAAATTAGGGCAAGAATAAGTACAAGTAAACTTTTTTTCATAACTTTTTTGTTTTAGAGCGGTTTAAACTCAGGTTTCAAAGATAGCAAATTGATTTAATTTATCGAATCTGCCATAAATTTATTTATTTTTGGTGAAAATCATTTTCAATGAGCACTAAACAAATAGCAGACCAATTTTCAGAAGCAGCTGAAATTTTAAATAAATTTAATACCCAAGAGAATTTTTCTAAAATAGAAGAAGCTGGTGAATTGATGGTGAAGAGTATTGCCAAAAATGGAAAAATAATCAGTTGTGGAAATGGCGGTTCAATGTCCGATGCAATGCATTTTGCAGAAGAATTAACAGGAAGGTATCGAGACAATCGTCCTTCTATTGCGGCATTGTCAATTTCTGACCCAACACATATTACTTGTGTAGGGAATGATTATGGATTTGAATACATATTCTCTCGTTTTATTGAAGGTGTCGGAAATGATGGTGATGTTTTATTGGCAATATCAACTTCAGGGAATTCTAAAAATGTAATCAATGCAATTAACGCTGCGAAGAAGAAAAACATGAAAGTTGTTGCATTAACGGGGAAAGATGGTGGAGAAATAGCTTCTCTTTGCGATATTGAAATTAGAGCACCTTTTTCTAATTATGCAGATCGTGCACAAGAGATACATATAAAAGTGATTCATTCTTTGATTGGCTATATAGAAAGTAATAGCTAAGCGATAAATATGTTCGTTAAAAAGAGGAGACTTGTTTTTAAAGGATGAACTTTTTATAATAAAAATCAAACGATGGTTTGTTTTCTATATTGTAGAGGGATTTAATTCAAATTCCCAATTATTAATAGAATCTCCTTTATTTCTGCAAAAAAATAGCCATATTTGTAATTCATTTAGAAACCAAAACTATGAAAATTCTTATCACTGGTGGAGCCGGTTTTATCGGGAGTAATTTAACAAAAAGATTAGTCGATGACGGGCATGATCTCGTTGTTCTTGATTCTTTGCTCCGAGGAAATAAATTAGAGAAAGATACTTTTTCTAAAATTGAGTTCATTAAAGGAGATGTCAGGGATTTAGAATTGGTTACAAAAGCATCCAAAGGATGTGATTTGATTTTTCACTTAGCAGCTGTTCTTGGTGTTGATATTGTTGCCGATAACCCCGTCGAAACGATGGACGTTGAAGTAATCGGGACAAGAAATGTTGTTTATGCAGCTGAAGTCAACAACATTAAAAAGATAATGTACGCTTCAACAAGTGGTATTTATGGCCATTCTGCAATTGAAAGTGCTTTAACAGAAGATGTTTTGGTTGATCCTCATACATCTTATGCAATGGCAAAGCGTTACAATGAGATTTACCTTGCTTCTCATCATGAGGAAAAAGGTATAGACATTGTCTCGCTTCGATTTTTTAATGTATACGGATGGAATCAAGACAACAGAATGGTTGTTCCTTTGTTTTTTGAACAAGCAATAGCCAATCAACCCATCACTGTTTTTGGAAATGGGAAACAAACGAGAGATTTCACTTACATTGATGACACAGTCGATTCTTGTGTTCGATTAATGGATTTAAAAGGATGTCATACGATTAATATTGCCAATGAAACAGAATGGTGTATTGATGATGTCGCAGAAAAAATTAAAAAAATAACGAATTCAAGTTCTGAAATTCACTTCATAGAAGCTCCTAAAAAACGTTATGACTATGAGGTTGAACGACGAGTAGGTAGCTCTAAAAAATTAAAATCGCTTACAGGTTCAAAACCTGATACATCTTTAGAAGAAGGATTAAAAGCAATTTACAAACGTAATTATTAAAACATATGTCAAAAGATACTGCAATTTTCAATTTAATTGAAGAAGAAAAACACAGACAACTGAATGGAATTGAACTTATTGCGTCTGAAAACTTTGTAAGTAATGAAGTTATGGAAGCGATGGGAAGTATTTTAACCAATAAATATGCAGAAGGCTTACCGAATAAGAGGTATTATGGTGGATGTGAAGTTGTAGATAAAATAGAAACAATTGCCATCGAACGTTTGTGTAAGTTGTTTGGTGCAGAATGGGCAAATGTACAGCCACACTCTGGATCTCAAGCAAATGCTGCGGTAATGTTAGCATGTTTAAAGCCTGGAGAGAAAATTTTAGGATTTGACCTTTCTCATGGAGGACATTTAACACACGGTTCTCCAGTTAACTTTTCTGGAAAATTGTACAAGACATCATTTTATGGTGTAAATAAAGCAACAGGAAGAGTAGATTATGATATGATGGAAGAAGTTGCTGTAAAAGAGCAACCTCAATTGATTATTTGCGGAGCTTCTGCTTATTCTCGCGATTGGGATTACAAACGAGTAAGAGAAATTGCAGACAAAGTAGGTGCTTTAATTCTAGCAGACATCTCTCATCCTGCAGGATTAATTGTAGCAGGATTGTTGAATAATCCTATGGAACATTGTCATATTATCACGACGACAACTCATAAAACTCTTCGTGGACCTAGAGGTGGAGTTATTATGCTAGGGAAAAATTTCCCAAATCCGTTTGGTTTAAAATGGAAGAATGGAAATCCAAAATCTATGGCTGCTTTATTGGATGCTGCAGTATTTCCAGGGTCTCAAGGTGGACCTTTGGAACATGTAATAGCCGCAAAAGCTGTTGCATTTGGAGAAGCGTTAACGGATGACTATAAGACTTACATGAAGCAAGTTCAAAAGAACGCGAGTGTTATGGCGGATGCTTTTGTTTCGAAAGGTTACGGAGTAGTTTCAAATGGAACGGACAATCATTCAATGTTGATTGACCTTCGCTCGAAAGGAGTTACTGGTAAAGATGCAGAAAATGCTTTAGTTCTTGCAGATATTACTGTAAATAAAAATATGGTTCCTTTTGATACTGAATCACCATTTGTAACTTCTGGAATTAGAGTTGGTACGCCAGCAATTACTACCAGAGGTGTTAAAGAAGGTGAAATGGCCAAAGTTGTTGAACTAATTGATAAGGTAATTACCAACATTGATAATGCTGAAATTATTGCTGAAGTAAAAATAGAAGTCAATGAAATGATGGGAGGAAGACCATTATTTGTGAAATAAGCAAATGATTGTAAAGTTATAGGAGCATAAAATTGAGTAATGCCTCAATTGGTTAATGTTCTTGAATTTTAAATCATATTAAAAAAATATAATATCTTTGAATAACTGTTCTTCGGCACAGTATTTGAAAACAGGAAGAAAAACAAGAAACATGAAAAACATATTAACCCTACTAAGCTTTGTACTTTTGACAACATTAGTCAATGCACAACCTCCTAAATACAGTGATTTGCAAATTTTATATGCAGATGCAAATTATGAGAAATTAACGAAAGTTGCTGCAAATTATACGGAGAAAGACAAAACAAAGAAAGATGTTCTTCCATACATTTGGCTATCTAAAGCTTTGTATAAAATATCCCTCTCTGGAAATAATGATCCTCGTTTCAAAAATTCATACAAAGATGCCATCAAATACCTTGGAAAAGGAATGAAGTATGATTTGAAATACAATGATGGAACAACAATTGAAGAACATAGAGAGTTTGTAGATTTGTTTCAAATGAGTTTATTTGAAGTGATTGACAATGAAATGTCTGGAGGGAGTTCTAAAAGAGCTGGTTCTTGGATCATTAAATATCAAAAAATCACGACCAATACGGTTGGCGCTAAATACCTTTTAGGAGCTACAAAATACATGAATCAAGATAAATCAACAGCGAGAACTCTATGGAAAGAAGGGAAAGTAATGTTAGATGCATTGACTTCTGTTGAATCATTTTCTCAAGCTGACTTAAGCTTGTTTAGGAT
The DNA here is from genome assembly GCA_964387525.1 of uncultured Fluviicola sp. Lineage (GTDB taxonomy): Bacteria > Bacteroidota > Bacteroidia > Flavobacteriales_D > Crocinitomicaceae > UBA4466. Next base: position 35,236 of record CAYLWS010000025.1, on the reverse strand, counting down.
TGGACTTTTATATACTGCTCAAACTTTAAAAGATACGAGACAAATTGATAAGGCTCGAGCATTACTTAATAGTGCAGCTCAATGGTTTGAAGGAGATGATGATTGGAAAGAGCGCTACGATGAAATCGTAAATTAAGAAATCGATTAAAATAGTATATAAGTACGGGCAGGTCGCGACCTGCCCGTACTTATATACCACTGTTTTCAACAGTAGTAATTGTATAAAGAAAACACATCTTCTTTCCGTTTTAAAAACTTAGAACTATCTTTGAAAGATGAAGAAGTATATCCCTTATCTAAAAAATAAATTCATTCTAACGAGTGTAATTTTTATATTCTTCATTTTATTCTTGGATGAATTCGACATTTTTACCGTTGTTTCAAATAATGCAAAATTGATCGATTTGAAAGACAAGAAGAAAGATATGCTTCTTGAACTTGACAAAACACAATCAACCCTCGATCGATTAAAATTCCCTTCTGAAGTTGAACGCTTCGCACGTGAAGAAAAGTTTTTCAAAAAAGACGATGAAGATATATTTGTAGTCTTTGAAGAATAGACGAATTTTGGAAAAAAGCATCATTTATTTCTGTTTTCTAGGTTGAATTATCAATCTAACCCTTCTAAAATTTTAAGAAGTGTAACATTCAATTATCTTTGTTAAAAAAATAATACTCAATGGCATTAAAATGTGGAATTGTAGGATTACCAAATGTAGGGAAGTCCACTTTGTTTAACTGCTTGTCGAATGCAAAAGCGCAATCGGCAAATTATCCTTTCTGTACGATCGAACCAAATGTCGGAACAATTTCTGTTCCTGATGTTCGACTTGAAAAATTGGAAGAACTCGTAAACCCAGAACGTGTATTGCCAACGACAATGGAAATCGTCGATATCGCTGGATTAGTGAAAGGTGCTTCGAAAGGTGAAGGACTTGGAAATCAGTTTTTAGCCAATATTCGAGAAACAGATGCAATTATCCATGTTGTTCGTTGTTTTGAAGACGATAATATTATTCACGTTGACGGTTCAATTGACCCTGTTCGTGACAAAGAGGTAATCGATATCGAATTGCAATTGAAGGATTTAGAAAGTATTGAAAAGAAAATCAGTACAATGTCTAGAGCCGTTAAATCTGGAGATAAAGATTTAATCAAAGAATATGATTTAGCGATTTTAATCAAAGCCACTCTTGAAGAAGGAAAATCTATTCGGTCATTGGATTTTGACGAAAAAGAAATCGTCATTGTACAAGCAATGCAATTGATCACAAGTAAACCAGTGATGTATCTTTGTAATGTAGATGAATCTTCTGTGAAAGATGGAAATAAACATGTTGATGCGATTCGTGAAGCTGTTAAGAATGAGAATGCAGAAGTTCTCGTGATTGGTGCTGCTATTGAAGCAGACATAATGGATTTAGAGACTTACGAAGAACGTCAGATGTTTTTGGATGAGTTAGGATTAGAAGAAGTTGGTGTAAATCGCCTGATTCGTTCTGCTTATTCTTTGCTTGATCTGGATACTTATTTTACTGCAGGTGTAAAAGAAGTTAGAGCTTGGACAATCCATAAAGGATCTACTGCACCTCAAGCTGCAGGAGTTATTCATACCGATTTTGAGAAAGGTTTTATTCGTGCTGAAGTCATGAAATACAACGATTTCGTTGCACTTGGTAGTGAGAATGCAGTAAAAGATGCTGGTAAATTTAGAGTCGAAGGAAAAGAGTATATTGTGGAAGATGGAGACATTATGCACTTTAGATTTAACGTGTAATTTTCACATATATATTACTGAGCGCTTCGACAAGCTCAGTGCTCACAATTAATAACAGAAAATAAAATTAAAAGATTATGAATATAGCAGCAAATAATCCCGCGTTGAAAACATGGATTGAAGTTTCTGAAAACTCTGATTTTCCTATTCAAAATTTACCTTTTGGTATAATTAAAGTAAACGGAGAATCTCCTAGAGTTGCTTCAAGAATTGGAGATTATGTGATCGATTTGAAATCACTTTTTGTTTTGGGTTATTTAGACAACCTACCATTCACCAAAGAAGATTTTGATACAAACTTCTTGAATTCAATGATGATGAAGGGAAAAGATGGTACTCGAAAATTGAGAAATCGTTTGTCTAAATTATTCAGCACAGAAAATGACGATTTAAAGAAGAACGAACACCACGTTTCACAAATTTTAGTTGACATAAGTGTTGTAACAATGCTTTTACCAATTGAAACAAGAGATTATACTGATTTTTATTCAAGTGAACAACATGCTTTTAATGTAGGCTGTCTTTTTAGAGATCCTGAAAATGCATTAATGCCAAATTGGAAACATATTCCAGTAGGATATCATGGTAGAGCTTCTTCAATTATTGAGTCTGGAGTTGCAATTCACCGTCCAAAGGGACAGAAAAAACCACCAACAGCTGAAGTGCCTATTTTTGGGCAATCTAATTTGTTGGATTTTGAATTGGAAACTATATTTTTCACTTACCAAGGTAAACCTTTAGGTGATTCAATTTCTACAGAAGAGGCTGATGATTACATTTTTGGAATGGCTTTATTCAACGATTGGAGTGCTAGAGATATTCAAGGTTGGGAATACGTTCCACTTGGACCATTTTTAGGAAAGAGTTTCGCTTCATGTGTTTCTCCGTGGATTGTAACGATTGATGCTTTAGAACCATTTAGAATCCCTGGTCCAAAACAAGATAACCCGAAAATATTGCCTTACTTAGAATACAAGGGAGACAAACATATTGATGTTAAGTTAGACGTTATTATTCAACCTGAGAATGGAGAAGAGAACATCGTTGGACAATCAAATTACAAGTACATGTACTGGAATATGAATCAGCAATTGGCGCATCATACAATAAATGGATGTAATATCAATTGTGGAGATGCAATGGGTTCAGGTACAATTTCTGGTCCTGAAAAAGGAATGTACGGTTCAATGTTGGAAATTTCTTGGAAAGGAACAATACCCTTTAAAATGTCTGACGGAACTGAGCGTAAGTTCATCCAAGATGGCGATACTGTTATTATGAGAGGTTACTCTGAAAAAGACGGTGTTCGAATTGGTTTTGGAGAAGTTTCTACGAAAGTTTTACCCGCTAAATAAATTAATATGAGCACGGAACAAAATATCGACTTAGAGAAAGAAAGAATTGAAATTCTGAATGCTTTTCGTGGAATTCTCCGTGCGCATAAAAATAGAACAAAAGAAGATACTCGAATTATTCGTAAAGCATTCGATGTTGCTGTAGATGCACACAGCCATATGCGTCGAAAATCGGGGGAACCTTACATTTACCACCCGATTGCGGTAGCGCGTATTTGTATCGATGAAATGGGACTGGGTACAACTGCTATTGTTTGTGCTTTACTACATGACACCGTTGAAGATACGCACATTACCCTGAAAGATATTGAAGACCTTTTTGGAGCAGAAGTAAGGTTAATTATTGACGGTTTAACAAAAATACCGGAAGTTTTCGATCAATCAGTTTCTATTCAAGCGGAGAATTTCCGTAAAATGATTCTAACAATTTCAGATGACATTCGAGTTGTTTTGATCAAGTTAGCTGATCGTTTACACAATATGCGCACACTGGGAAGTATGCGACATGACAAACAGTTGAAGATTGCTTCGGAAACAAAATTTTTGTACGCTCCTTTGGCGCATAGACTAGGACTTTATTCTGTGAAAAGTGAATTGGAAGATTTAGCTTTTCTTTATACTGAACCAACAGTATATGCCGAAATTGAAAATAAACTAAAGTCATCTAAAGATGCTCGAAATCGATTCATTCGAAAGTTTACTCAGCCTATTCGTGAAGCGTTAGCACACGAAGGCTATATTTTCAAAATAAAAGTAAGAACGAAAGCTATTTCTTCTATTTGGAAAAAAATGAAATCAAAAGAAGTTCCTTTTGAGGAAGTATATGATATTTTTGCCATTCGTATAATCGTAGACACGCCGCCTGAATTAGAGAAACCAGATTGTTGGAGAATTTATAGTTTAGTGACTGATTTCTACCAACCAAGTCCCGACCGATTGAGAGATTGGATTTCTACACCTCGTGCCAATGGCTACGAATCATTACATACAACAGTAATGTCTCGTACAGGAAAATGGGTAGAAGTCCAAATTCGTTCGAAAAGAATGGATGAAATTGCTGAAAAAGGACTAGCAGCACATTACAGATACAAAGAGGCAAAGAAAGGAGATAATAAGTTTGACCGTTGGGTTTCTGAGATCAGAGATTTGATGGAGAATCCTGACTTGGATGCAATGGATTTCATCAATGAGTTTAAACTAAATTTGTTTACCGATGAAATATACATTTTCACTCCAAAAGGAGATCTTCGTGTTCTCCCTACCGGTGCAACAATTTTAGATTTTGCGTATGATATTCATTCTGCAATTGGCGATTCTTGTATTGGTGCAAAAGTGAATAATCGCTTGGTCCCACTCAGTCACCAGTTGGAAAGTGGAAATCAAGTCGAAATAATAACAGCTACAAAACAAAAACCAAATGAAGAATGGTTGAAGTATGTTGTTACAGCTCGTGCAAAGCAAAAGATAAAATCATCGTTAAACGAAGAGCGTAAAACAATTGCATTAGATGGGAAAGAGATTCTCGATAGAAAATTCAAGCAACAAAACATTCGTTATATTTCGGAAAACATAAGTGTTCTTGAAAAATTTTACAAGATGCCCAATGCAACTGAATTGTACTTCAGAATTGCAAAAGGGAAAATTGACCTTCGTAAATTACGTGAAATTGAGAACGTAAATGGCATTCTTCAAGAAGAGAAAAAAGTCATTAAAAAATCGAAGAAAAGCACCGATGTTTTCACGAAAATCAATTCTAAAAAAGACACCATTCTAATTGGTGATGATTTTAAGAATATTGATTATGCCTTAGCTCCATGTTGCAGCCCAATTCCTGGAGACAGTGTCTTTGGTTTCATCACAATTAACGATGGAATTAAAATTCACCGCTACAGTTGTCCGAATGCAGAGCATTTACTTTCAAAAATGGCATACAGATGTCTAAAAGCTACGTGGAAAAATACGGATTTGAAAGAAAATCTTGCTTCCATTACTGTTCATGGTATTGATAGAATAGGAATTGTAAATACAATTACAAATATTGTTACACATGAACACGACATTAACATGCGCTCAATTTCTTTTGAAACAAACGACGGTATTTTTGTTGGACACATGACTGTTTTGGTCTACGATACTGAGCATTTGGAAATATTGATGCAGAAATTTGAACAAGTGGAAGGTGTACAGAGAGTCGTGAGACATATAAATGAATAGAATTAATCTTCCTCTTCCATTTCCTTTTTAACTCTTTCTGCTTCTTTTCTTTCCGTTTCAATTGATTCAAGAAAAAGTGTTTGTTGTAATAAGTCTTTTTTACGCTGTGGTCGTAAATACAGTTTACTTACAAAACCTTGAACGAACTTCTCGTCAGCCTTAATTTTATTCATTGGATAGAATGCGCCATCCGGTTTTTCGATGTATGTTACTCCTGTGATTTCACTGCTGTCGATATCGATTCTCAGTGTGCTAGAATACAAACGATTCATTCCTTTTCGGCTAAATGTAACCGTAGAATCTGTTTTCAACTCTTCTTCTGGGTAGAAAATAGTCACCGCATTTCCATTTACATTTGCACGATAAATTTCATTGTTTTTAAAATTGGCAATGATTTTTCTTCCTGCAATTTGATTGTAATAGTTGTCCTTCTCAACTTCCATAACAATACTTGCATGATCAATTATGTCAACATGATTAATGGTGGAGTCATTGAGGTAAATAATGATTGTATCTCCTTTTAATTCTGCCGAATTTGACCAAACAATTGGATGATTGTTGAGTAAGATGTAATTGTTGGTTGTGTTAAGAGTTATACTGTCTGCTCTAGACTGAATTTTCCTAGAATAAATAGCCGCATTATGGTATGCCTTTATGTAGTCAACACTATCTATCTTTTCGAGAAAGAGAGTGTCAGCGTGAAGGTAAAGCGTATCATCATCAAGACGTTTTATCGCGAATGCTTTTTCTGTAATGAATGAAATGTTTAGACTATCATTCATGTATGCATATCCTCCCGTCATTTCTACTTTTTGAACCGTATCCATGTACACGACATTTCCCTTACCAATAGATATTTTTTCTTTAGGTTTGTATATTAGGGTGTCACCAGAAATGTAATTATCTTCTTTTTGAATCCAAGCATTTTGCATCAGTTCACCTTCATCCGTTTCTGTATTGTACCAACCCGATTCACAATACATTCTCGTTTCTTTTGAGGAAATATTCGTTTCTCCGTGGAAATTTACAATTTTAGTAGAATAGATATACTGAAGAGTATCGGTAGTCATGCTGAGGTCATTTCCATTGAAAACAACATGATTACTGAAATAGAAGTTTTTAGAATTTGGATAGAAATAACCGACTTCACTGGTGAGTACCTCATGGGAAACAATGTTCTCTACACGTCCGCCATAGTGATAGAAAGCTTGACCTTTTTTCGCATCGTAATCCAAAGTATCCGTCGTTAATTTAAATTCTTTGTCACGAACACGCACATTTCCCCAAAGTTTTGCTTTTTTCGAACGACCGCTGTAATAAAGAGAATCGCAAAAAAGATTCAGGGTGTTGTCTTTATTTACATGAACTTTTCCATAGGCTTTGACTTCATTCTTCTTCTGGAAATAATACGCAGAATCGCAATACATTATATTTCCTTGGTAAGTGAAACTCACATTCCCATAAAGACGTCCAATACCAGTGTTCTCATCGTGTTCAAAACGATCAGAACCAGGAAGAAGTTCTAGAATATTATCTTGTGCAACTACATGTATGGAAAGCAAAAAAAGTGCGCTTAAAAAAAACGCACTTTTAATTCTATCTTGTATTGCTTTCAAATTTATACTTTATTACTTAGAGTTTGTGTTCTATCTGGTCCTACAGATACAACTGTAATTGGAACTTCCAATTTTTGTTCCAAATATTTCACATAAGCTTTTAACTCTTCTGGAGCATCATCAAAAGAAGATAATTTCGTTGTATCGCAATTCCATGCTTTAATTTCTTCGTAAACAGGAACTACTTCTACATCGGTTACATCATAAGGGAAATAATCGAAACGTTCTCCGTCAATCATGTAATGAGTACATACACTAATCGTGTCAAAATTATCTAAAACATCCGCTTTCATCATGGATAATTCAGAAACTCCATTGATCATGATTGCATATTTCAATGCCGGTAAATCAATCCAACCACATCTTCTCGGTCTTCCTGTTGTAGCGCCAAATTCGAAACCTTCTTTTCTGATTTTTTCTCCAACTTCGTCTTCCAATTCAGTAGGAAATGGCCCACTACCAACTCGTGTACAATATGCTTTAAAAATACCGATAACGTCTCCAATTCTTGTTGGTGCAACACCTAAACCGGTACAAGTACCAGCAGTAACTGTATTTGAAGAAGTTACAAAAGGGTAAGTTCCAAAGTCAACATCTAGCATTGTACCTTGAGCACCTTCAGCTAATACTTTTTTCCCTGATTTAATTGCATCATTGATGTATTGTTCACTGTCAACAGCTCTCAATTCTTTCAATTTTTCAACTGCATCCATCCATGGACCTTCTAACTCTCCTAAATTATATTCAAAATCAGGAAAACGTTCCAACATTGATTTATGTTTTTCAACTAACGCTTTATATTTTTGCTCAAAATTCGGAGAATAAATGTCCCCAACTCTTAAACCATTTCGTCCGGTTTTATCCATGTATGTTGGACCAATCCCTTTCAACGTTGAACCAATCTTATTTTTCCCTTTTGAAGCTTCAGAAGCAGCATCAAGAAGACGGTGAGTTGGCAGAATCAAATGTGCCTTTTTTGAAATGATTAAACGAGAAGGGATATCAATGTTAAAAGGTTTTAACTTATCCAACTCAACTTGAAATATCACAGGATCAATAACAACACCGTTACCGATTAAGTTCATCACACCGTCTCTAAAAATTCCAGAAGGAATTGTATGGAGAACATGTTTTGTTCCTTCGAATTCTAGGGTGTGACCTGCATTTGGTCCGCCTTGAAAACGAGCAATAATATCATATTTTGGTGTCAGGACGTCAACAATTTTACCTTTCCCTTCGTCACCCCATTGTAATCCTAATAGAACGTCAACTTTCATTGTACTTTTTTTAAAGAATTGATTGCTTCCATTTGATTTTCACAAATGGTATATATTTCATTTAATTTTGAAATGCTGAATATCTTTTCAACATTTCCGGTAATTCCCGTTAATACTAAATCTCCACCCATAATTCTTGATTTGGTTAATGTTCGCATAAAGAACCCTATCCCAGAAGAATTAGTATGTGTGAGTTTTGATAAATCAAAAACAATGCGGTAATAATTTTGATTTAAATAATCAAACACTGTTTTTTCTATATCGATAAAATCATCTTCAGTCGTTATCTTTCCTGTTAATTCATATATGATTACAGGATCTTGAATTGATATGTCGTAAGATAAATTCAAATTAATCTTTTTTAGTTTTTTTTACGCCGTAGAAGTAGAGAGAGTGATGCTGAATGTCTATGTCAAAAATTTCTTCTAACGTAGATTTAATATTTTGAATTCTTGGGTCACAAAACTCGATTAATTCACCAGAGTCCGTTAAAACAATATGATCATGTTGTGTAGAACCGTGAGATTTTTCAAATTGTGCAATATTTTTACCAAATTGATGTTTTCGAACAAGATTACAAGCTAATAAAAGATCGATTGTATTGTATAACGTCGCTCTAGAAACTCTATAATTCTTTTCTTTCATCTTAACATATAGTGTTTCAATGTCAAAATGTTCTTCAAAGTCATAAATTTCAGCGAGTATGGCAAAGCGTTCAGGTGTTTTCCTGTGTTTGTTTTGCTCCAAATATGCGGAGAAAATATTCTTAACCTTTGCACTTAACTCTTCTTGAACCATATTCAATAAGTAAAAAACAAAATTATAGTTTAAATTAGACTTTATCTACAAAGAGGACTGAAAAAAAGAGGAGTTTTCAACAACTTATGAGCAATTCACTTTATTTCAAAAAAAAATCCCGTTCCAACAGAACGAGAAATTCAGTAATTCAAAATGAATTATTTCTTCAATAAAATATCTAATATATCCTCTTTACTCAAACCATCCTTTGCGTGAGTAAGAATGTCTGGAGTATGAACTTTAATTTGGTCAGCATTGAAACCAAGAGCTAATGCATATTTTGTAATTAATTCTTCTTCAGCAGGATCTACAACTCCATCAACAACAACCATTTGGATAAAAATGATTAATCTATCAAAACGCTCTTCCTTTCCAAGAGGAGGTGTCATCGGATAAGCATTCGGGTTTTCAATGATTTCAGCAACTTGTTCTTCTGTTAAAGAAAGACGTTTCGCCATTCTGGCAAGAAGTTGGACTTCTTTGTCATCGATATTTCCATCAACTCTAGCCAGCATAACTAGATTATTGAATAAACCTTTATCCGATTTTTTTTGTCCGGATTCAAATAATTCTGCAATTGTTCCCATTGTTTTCTTAAATAATTAATGCAAAGATAATGTATTCACGTTATTAACAAATAGTATTTTCAACTATTATTTCCAAATTTTAGAAAAATAAGTAATATTTTAAATAAAGGGATGAGTTTTTAAAATAAAATTCTAAACTCTCTTAATACAGTTCAATTTATGTGTAATTGTCTTGTCTGTAATTTGTAGAATCCCTCTAGGAGTAATTAAATCTTTACGAACATGGCCTGCAGCATGAATGATATGTCCTTTTCCATCTAAAATTCCGACATGGGTGATTTCCCCATTTTTATTTTCAAAAAAAGCAAGATCATTTGCTTCAATGTCATCAAAATCAATAGTTGTTCCGACGTCTACTTGTTGTGAGGCATCTCGGGGTAAGTTGATGTCAAATAGTCGGTAAATAATTTGAGTTAAACCTGAACAATCTATTCCGTAAGGAGATTTTCCACCCCAAAGATAAGGTGTGTTAAAATAGTCTTCAGCAAATTCTACAGGAGTACTCAGTACAGTGCTTGGTTCGTCTAAAAAAGAATAATCATCGTTTCCGATTCTGAAAACACCCAAATGGTGTGGGACATAAGATCCTCTGCAAATTCGCTGCAGTCCTTTTGGAGAGGAAATGATTCTTTCCCTGTCTTGAAGGTAAGAATAATTGTCCATCCAACGTTTACTTTCTTTGTCCGTTAATTTTACAATATGTTTAACGTCGATGAAACCTGAATATGCATCTGAAAAAGTAGTTATTTTAGCCCATGATCCATTGATTTCTTCAACACTGACTAATTCTCCAAAAAGAAGTTGAGTTACAATTTCTGCTTGATCTTTTGATTCTAAGCGTACAGGTGAGACAGCAAGGTGACAATATGCATTGAACATTATTTTGTGGGAAAATTACGGCGTTCTAATAAGTTCTTAATCTGTTGAACATGGCGTTGATTATGATAAGTAACAAAAAGCAATGCATCTCCTAATCTCAAACGGATAATTTTTGAAATTGAAATAGGTATTTTAACTCTTCTCAAGTTAACTGTTTCCGATAAATCAATTACTTCAAAAAATTCATTCTGCAACAATAAAAACTGTCCAGCTTCATTTCCTTTAACCAACGAAGGCTCTGTTGTTGGATTATGTCCTTTAGGAGCTTTAAATTTTCGTTTCACATTATTTAATCGACCCAATTTCATTGATTTCCATGCAGAACGCCCCAATGGAGAGCTTATAAAAGCTTCTTTGGTTGAAGTGAAACGTGTATTTTCTATTTTTCGCTTAAAAACAGGATGGTAATAATGAGCATATTGATTAGTGTGCGCAAGAATTTCAGCAACACTCCAGACAGTTGAATTTGGACGCCAATTCATTTGATTTTCACTCAGCTTCGCAATCGACTTTTGAATATAGTCGATATTCTCTTGTGTTATTGCTCGTGCAGATTGAAGTAATTCCTTTGTAGTCATGCTTTTAATGAAGTCTAACGTTTAACCAATGGTAAAAATAAAGAATTCATTTGAATTGGGGGTGAAATAGGAAGAAAGATGTTGTTTAATGTCTAAAAAAGATAATGGGAGTAGTCTAGAATTATTCAAATAAGTTGTTGGGATAAATAATTTACAAAGGATAATTTACCGGTAATTAAGGCGTAATAATTCCATTGAGGCAAAATGACCCACTAATTGCAATTGTATCAATTGGGGGTTGACCAGCATACCAAGGGAAAGAATGAGCGACACCATTAAAATTTACTGTAACAGGTCTGTAAATTCCGTCTTGTTGGCTTAAGTTACTTTCTAAAACGTCAAAAGTAACCGCAGAAATATATAAATTAAAAGTGTCAATATCAATGGTGAAAAAATCCACGCTTAAAGTGTCATTTGTATATGTAGTAGTTCCATTGTTAAATGTACCGGGTAAAAGCAATTCTGAATAAATAGGGTTTCCATTTTGATCTTTGGAGTCAATTACAAAATTGCTTTCCATACCAATTGTATAAAATTGAAAAATGAGTTGTGTTATCGACAACCATATCATAATCAACACCTTCAACAGTTATACTGAAGTAACCATTGTTTGGTGAACATGAATTTTGGCTAGAAGCTGAGGTTGCTTCTTTCTTTTTGCAAGAAAAAAGAAGAATAGAACCCATTAATAAAATAAGTATTACTCTATAATTAATTTTTCTGTGTACCATGATTCTTTGGTTTTTATTTTAACAATATACATCCCAGAATTCAATTTTAAGGGATTCTTTTTTCCAACCATACCATCTCCTTCATGCACTAATATACCATTAAAGTTATAAATATAAAAATGAAATTGATGAATAGTAGAATTATTTACTTTTAAGCTAAAGCCATTAGATGTTGGATTTGGATATAAGACAATGTTGTTTCTGTCGTTATTAAAATTGTTTTTATTTGACGTATTTTCTTCATTTAAATTATTCGATGTTATGGTAGATTTACCTAAATATACTGTAACACAACTATCAGAAGCTATATATGCATGCCAGTCACAACCTGGTTTTGCGTGAAAACCATTTTTAACATAAATTGCATTGCCTGCCTTGGATTGTACTATCGTATTATCTTCTATGGTTACAGGTAAAAAATCTGTTTTTTGGGTTACATGTTCTCCAAAATATATTTCATAGTCAGCATTGTAGTCAACCCTATAACTATTAACACCATTGGTAAAGGCACCAATGTTTTTATTTTGAAGAAAAATATTCCAATGCTCTCCTTCTTCTACAATAAAGTTTTTCATTAAACCTCTTGCAGGAGAAGGCACTTCTATGTAATAATCACCTACGTGAGATTGACTTCTAACTCCAGAACCAATATGTACAGTATTTGCATCCCATGTAAACAAAGCATCAAATGGAGTAATGGAATAGTGTTTGTTTGAGAAAAAGCAGTAATAGAAAGACTAATAACGATGACAGATACGACTTCTTTCTATTTCCCTCTAGATTGAAATGAAATTGTTACTTTCGCAATAAATAGAATTTTATAGAAAGAATGAGCACCAAAAAACGATTGATTTTAGTCACAAACGACGATGGAGTAACTGCTAAAGGGATAGATTCTTTGCAACAAACAATGCGTCAATTTGGTGAAGTAATTGTTATTGCACCAGATTCTCCGATGTCTGGAATGGGACATGCCATTACGATTGGAGAACCTCTGCGTTTAAAAAAAGATAATTTCTTTGACGGTATAGATGCTTATTCTTGTTCTGGAACACCTGTAGATTGTGTGAAATTAGGAATTTATGAGGTTTTGCACCGTAAACCGGATCTCATTGTTTCGGGAATTAACCACGGTGCGAATACGGCAACGAATGTTCTATATTCTGGAACAATGTCTGCAGCAGTCGAAGGGGCAATGGAAGGAATTCCATCCATCGGGTTTTCTTTGTGTTCTTTTGATAAAGATGCAAATTTTGACCGCGCAATGGAAGTTGTACAACAGGTGACTGCTCAAGTTTTAGAGAATGGAATGCCGGAAGGGGTTTGTTTGAATGTAAATGTTCCTGATGTTGAGAAAATTGAAGGCGTTAAAGTGTGTAGACAGGCGCATGCATTCTGGGAAGATAGTTTTGATAAAAGATTAGATCCTTTCAAACAGCCGTATTATTGGTTGACGGGTGATTTTGTTGAACAGAATCAAGCAGATGATACCGATCTTTATTGGATCGATAAGAATTACGCAACGGTAGTGCCTACTCAATTTGATATGACGGCCTATAAAGCAATGAAAGAAATTGAAAATTGGAAAATATGAATAAGAAATGGACAAAAGAACATACGAAAGGGTTAATTCTAGGATTGATTACACCATTTATTGTAGTACCTCTAGTATTATTGATTATTTCAGCAACTCAGAACTATTTATTCTCACAATTGTGGCATAAGTTCAATATTAATAACCCTTACCAGATTAAAATAATTACGCTTTCGATTATTGCGAATCTTGGTTGGTTTTATCTTTTTTTAAATAAGAATAGGTTTAAGTTTGCTAAAGGAATTATTCTGGGGACAATGCTTTATGCGCCTTATATCATCTATGTTAAATTCTTTTAAGAATGATGAAAAGTGAAAAGTTATTCGTTATTGCTGGAGAAGCCTCAGGTGATTTGCACGGAGCAAATTTTATGCAGGCAGTTCTCGATGAAAATCCTTCTGTAGAATTTGAGTTTTGGGGAGGTGATAAAATGCAAAAAGTCGCTCCAAAAGGATTGAAGAAACATATCAATGAGCTCGCATTCATGGGATTTATTGAAGTTCTAATGAATATTCGCACGATTCTTTCCAATATTTCCCTGTGCAAGAAAAACATCGAAGAATTTCAACCTGATGCATTGGTTTTGATTGATTATCCTGGATTTAATCTTCGTATTGCTGAATGGGCAAAAACGAAAGGAATCAAAGTATACTATTACATTTCTCCGCAAGTTTGGGCTTGGAAACAGAATCGAGTACATAAAATCAAGAAAGTAGTCGATGAAATGTATGTCATTTTACCTTTTGAGAAAGATTTTTACAAGAAATTTGACATTGATGTGAATTATGTTGGTCATCCATTAATTGATGAGATTCAAAAGCACAACTTCAAAGCAAGTGATGAATTTCGTGTCAAACATGGCTTGGATGAACGTCCAATTTTAGCCATGTTGCCAGGAAGTAGAAAACAAGAAGTGAGTAAGAAATTGCCCATTATGCTCAAGGCAGTTGAAAAGTTGACGACACACCAAATTGTCATTGCTGGTGCTCCAACGTTGACGAAAGAATTTTATGCTCAATTCAATGAGAATACGCAAATCATTCATAATGAAACCTATGAGTTGCTGGCCAATTCTAATGTGGCAGTTGTAACTTCTGGAACAGCAACTTTGGAAACAGCTTTGTTTAAAGTTCCTGAAGTCGTTTGCTATAAAGGGTCTTCAATTTCTTATGCAATTGCAAAACGATTAATTAAAGTGAAATATATTTCTCTGGTAAATCTAATCATGGACAAAGAAGTCGTGAAAGAATTGATTCAAAATGAATGTACACCCGAAAATATTGAAGCCGAAGTAAATAAATTGGTCAACGATAAAGCATACCGAAATTCAGTCCTCAATTCATACAATGATTTGGAAAAAATTCTCGGTGGAGGTGGGGCCAGTAAAAAAGTTGCACAATCCTTGTTGAAAACTATTCACTAGCGCTTCATCTTGCGCTGAAACGAATTGTAAATTTGACTGTGCGAATTCTGATTTTCATCTTACTTTTGTTACCGTGTCTTCATTTGAAGGCGCAACAAATGCGCATTGGAATTTACAATAATCAACGTGTATCGAAGGTGTTACTTGTTCCTGTAGAGGGAGAATACCAACTGTTTGGTGACACTTTAATGCTTCGAACAGTTTTGCCTGGAGAAAAAATAACCGTAAAATCAAATGGTGCAAAAGTACAATGGGTGCAGGAAAGTGGGGGAGTTAAATCTTTCCATAAAATCACCCTTGTTCCCATATCTCAAAATTCACGTTTGAAATTCACACCAAATGTGTCAAAAAATAGAATATATCAAGATGGAGTAACATTTTTTATGCTGAAGAATAAATTAAGAATTGTCAATATCGTTGACATGAATAATTATTTGTCGGGTGTAATTGAATCTGAAGGAGGAGGAGGTAAACACCTTCACTATTACAAAGTGCAAGCGTTGATGAGTAGGACTTACGCAATGAAAAACAGGCGTAGACACCGTAAAGACGGTTTTCAACTGTGTGATGGAGTCCATTGTCAAGCTTATCATTCAGAATTGAGATATACTCCTTCTATTCGTAAAGCTGTGCAAGAAACGAATGGAGAAGTCATTGTAGATCAACAAACAAATCTAGTTTCCACTTACTTTTCTGCAAATTGTGGGGGACAAACGTGTGACGCGTCTTATGTTTGGAATACATCTGTTCCTTATTTAGAAAGTTTCATTGACACGTTTTGTATTCATACTCGACAAGCAACATGGACCAAGAAAATTAAGAAGTCAAGCTGGGCGTCTTTTTTAAAGAATGGCTACGGTGTAAGGGAGAAGCAAGTTGGAGGTTTATTGTACAATTTTGAACAAGAGTATCGGAAAGCCTTTTTTATACATCCATCGTTGGGGATTCCTTTGCGTGATTTGCGTCGAAAATTTAGATTGAAATCAACATTTTTCAGTACTCATTTAGAAGGTGAATATGTTGTGCTTAATGGTCGAGGCTTTGGACATGGTGTGGGGTTATGCCAAGAAGGTGCAATGGGAATGGCCAAAGCAGGCTATGATTATCGCCAAATCGCCTTATTTTATTTCCATAAAGTTAGGGTGGTTAATTACTACAAAACAATGTATTTCCGTCAAGAAGAAGTGGGACTGTGAGAATCAATATGTTTTGAATCTTCGCTATCTCGGTCATCGAGCTTGCCGAGATGCGAGATGACCGAGAGCAATATGCAGTAAGTCTAGCTACTCAACACTTTTAATCAGCAATTCCAATATTTCTATTGCAGCGGTAGATATTTTAGTTCCAGGACCAAAAACGCCAAAAACGCCAGCTTCGTATAAGAAATCATAATCTTGACGAGGAATTACACCTCCAGCAATGACCATTATATCACCACGCCCCATTTTTTCTAATTCAGCAATTACTTTAGGAATGAGTGTTTTATGTCCTGCAGCCAAAGACGATACACCTAGGATATGTACATCATTTTCAACGGCTTGTTTAGCAGCTTCCTCAGGTGTCTGAAACAATGGACCAATATCAACATCAAAACCAATGTCTGCGAAAGAAGTTGCAATCACTTTTGCACCACGATCATGTCCGTCTTGTCCCATTTTTGCGACCATAATTCTTGGTCTACGTCCTTCCAGTTTGCTGAAACGATCCGCTAAATCTTTTGCGGAATTAAAGTCTTTATCTCCCATAGATTCTGATGAATATACGCCATTTATTGAACGAATTGTCGCTTGATAACGACCGTAAACTGTTTCTAATGCCGAAGATATTTCTCCCAATGAAGCTCTTTCTCTTGCACAACGTACAGCGATTTCTAATAAATTTCCGTCACCAGTTTCTGCCGAGGACGTCAATTCTTTTAATAGGTTATCAACTTTAGATTGATCTCTATTCGCTTTCAGTTTATTTAAACCTTCTATTTGTTGAATTCTAACGGCAGAATTATCAACTTCTAAAATGTCAATTTCATCTTCTTTTTCCAGCTGGAAACGGTTCACACCTACAATAATGTCTTTGGATGAATCAATTCTAGCTTGCTTACGTGCAGCAGCTTCTTCGATTCTCATTTTTGGCAAACCTGTTTCAATTGCTTTGGCCATTCCGCCGAGTTCTTCAACTTCTGAAATTAACTCCCATGCCTTGTCAACCAATTCTTCGGTCAATTTCTCTACAAAATAACTTCCGCCCATTGGGTCAACGTGTTCTGTTATTCCAATTTCTTTTTGAAGGTAGATTTGCGTGTTTCGAGCAATTCTTGCAGAAAAATCTGTAGGAAGTGCGATGGCTTCATCCAAAGCGTTTGTATGTAGAGATTGTGTTCCTCCAAGTGCAGCAGCGAGTGCTTCTATGCATGTTCGAGCAATATTGTTGTACGGATCTTGTTCCGTTAAACTCCAACCAGACGTTTGACAATGCGTTCGTAAAGCCAGTGATTTTACATTTTTAGGTTCGAACTGTTTGACCAATTTAGCCCAAAGAATTCTACCAGCTCTCATTTTTGCAATCTCTGTGAAATGATTCATTCCGATTGCCCAAAAGAAACTCAAACGTGGCGCAAAAGTGTCAATGTCCATTCCTGCTTTTATACCTGAACGTAAATATTCAAGACCATCAGCTAGTGTATATGCCAATTCAATTGCTGCAGTTGCTCCAGCTTCTTGCATGTGGTAACCCGAAATTGAAATTGAATTGAATCGAGGCATATTTGTCGAAGTATATTCGAAAATATCGGATATAATTCGCATTGACTTTACGGGAGGGTAAATGTATGTGTTCCGAACCATGAATTCTTTCAAAATGTCATTCTGAATGGTTCCAGATAGTTCTTTTTGAGCAACACCTTGTTCTTCTGCAGCGACAATATAGAAAGCAAGAATAGGTAAAACAGCTCCATTCATTGTCATTGAAACAGACATTTTATTCAATGGAATTTGATCGAACAATACTTTCATGTCCATGATCGAATCAATTGCAACTCCTGCTTTTCCGACGTCACCTTCTACGCGGGGGTGATCAGAATCGTATCCTCTATGTGTTGCTAAATCAAAAGCCACAGATAAACCTTTCTGACCTGCAGCCAAATTTCTTCTGTAGAAAGCATTCGATTCTTCTGCTGTAGAAAAACCAGCATATTGACGAATTGTCCACGGGCGAATCGCATACATTGAACTATACGGTCCTCGTAAATATGGAGCAATTCCTGATACAAAACCAATGTGTTCTGTATTTTCTATTTCTTTCTCAGTATAGAAAGAACTCAAGTCAATTTTCTCCGCAGTTGTTAAAACGATATGATTGCTTTGGTTCTTTTTCTCCGAAGCTGTTTCTGGTGAGATTTCTTGAAAAGAAAACGTTCTTTCTTCAGCAGTGATTGTTGGTGAAAGAATTTTCTCAACATCAACTGGAGGAATTGAATGCGTATATTCTTCTTCTAAAATTAGCGGTGGAATATTTAAGAATAATGTAGGGATGTCCCATTCATTCTTCGTTTCTTTCAGTGGAGGATAAATATTAACACCAATTCCTGTGGTTTCTCCTTTTTTGAAAAGATTAATTTTTAGATTTCTTTTCTCAATGACTTTAGATATGAATTGTTTAAAAGCTTCAGGATTGAAAATTCCTCCATTTTGTTCTAAAACACCAAATTCTTTCCATGATTTTTCAATTAGAAATGAAGAAATTTTTTCAATAGAATAACTCCCGCCAAAAGGGTCAATTACTTTGTTTAAATAAGATTCTTCAGAAACGATTGAACTAATGTTTAAAGCAATTCTTTCGGATAAATCTGAAGTTCCATTTTTCGAGAAAATATCGAAAGGCATGACGGAAAGCACATCAACTCCTGCGTTAATTGCAGACATTGCTTCTGTTGTTTGTCGAAGAACATTTGTGTAAGGGTCTTTTAGTGACTTATTAACGTGAGTGGTTATTGCAGTAACATGACAGCGGTATGACTTCTCGTCGTTTGGAGAATGTGTTCGAATGATTTTAGCCCATAATTCTCGAATAATTCTAAATTTTGAACTCTCAAGGAAGTAATTTGAACCAATTCCTAAATTAAAGGTAATGGATTGTGCAGCTTGGTCAATAGAGTATCCATTCTTCATTAATTTCAACAGTAATTCTTGTCCCGCTGAAAGTGAATAAACGATTTCTTGCCAAACATTTGCACCTATCTGCTGAACTTTAAATCCATTGACAGTACAGAATCGTTGTTGCTTTCCTTTAAGCAAACGTGCAATTTGAATAAAGTCATCGTTATTCCAAGAAGGGTAGAAAAAGTCAACATTTAGCTGAATATTTGCTTCATTCTTTAACAACTGATGCAATTCTTTTAATTCTTCGAGATTTTTGATTATAAATTGACAATGAACATGTTCAAAGAGAATTTCTTTCAAAACGACAGACCAATCTGTATTCTTTTTTAGAGAAATAAATATAAGTGAATCTGCACCAGAATTCAACGCCCATAGAACTTTTTTATTTGCATCTTTTTCATCTAAAACAGAAACGTAATAGGCGTTTTTGAAACTGTTGTCTTCATCATTATAGCCTCTCTTAAAAGGGAAGTTACCTGGTTGAAGATTTTCTTTAGCATCATCTTCATTGTGGTAATACGCAGAATAATCAATGTCTTCAATTTCGTTGTTGAAGTGCAAAGTAGAAAGCTCTTTACCTTTTAAGTCAGCTTGTATTTTAGCGACCCATTCTTGCTTATTAACTTTATTGAATTCGGAGAATAAATTATTCATTTGTATCTATTGTTTGTGCTTTGTGAGCAGGTAATCTTTTTCTTATGTAAAGGTAGACAACTGTTGAAATCATAAGTGTTAGAACAGGGGAAATTGGTATTCCAATCAATGGAATATTGTAGATCAGTAAGAATATTCCACCGGTTAATATCATGGTCAATGGGTTTCTAAACGCAAAACCCAAAGAGCCCATAACGTTTATTTCATAACGTTCTAGCGCAAAGTCATAGAATGAAAATCCAAAGAAAAATGCAGCAATTAGAAAATACATGATTTCGTCTATGAATGGGAATCCAATAAAATAAGAGATGATCCAGTAAATTCCAAGGGTAAAGAATTCAAGAATAAGCGCAATAAATACGACGAAAATCATTCTAAAAAAATCGTTGATGAATCGGATAAACCCACCAGAGAATTCTTGACCTGTTAATTTTGCATCCATTTTCTCTCCCAAAAAAGTATTGAAAGGTGATAAAAGTGTTAATACAACAAATATATAGAGTTGATTGAAAATGGTATCTAAAATACCGAATGCTTTGTGGACTCCAGAATTGATGTATCCATAAAACCAATCTAACCATGAAGTGTCGCTTGCTAGTTCTACTGCATCATTAATGGATGAGGTAAATGATCTTAGCCATAAAAAAAATAAAGTTATGATTGCTCCAGGGATGAAAAAAAGCAAGAAATTCCCTTTAGAGAGTAATTCAATTGTTTTTGTAATCCCTTTAATGTGGTAGTTTATTGTCTTCATTATAGATGAACTTCTTTTAAGAATTCAATTCATTGTTTTTAATAACGATCAAAAATACAATTTTCTTAGAAATAAATCTTCTTGATGAGTAGATAAAATCCTGTATAAAAGAGTAGGATGTTCATCATCCATTGAGTTTTTGACTCAAAACCTTTTCTTTTCCAGTACCAATAGTTCAAAGAACCGAAGATAAAAGCAGGGAGAATGGGGTAAACAAAGACAAGAGGCATTTGTTATTTTCCGATTAAAATGGATAGACTTTTAGGAACAACCGAAACATTCAAATCTTCTTTTACATCAAAAGGTTCACCGTCGTAATGGGCAATGTTTTTTGAAAGATGGATTTTTGCCTTTTTGAAAGAAAGAATTTCTGTGAAACGTGATTTGTCGCTACTATTTCTGAAAAAGCGGAATATAATTGAAGGCGCAGACCAAATAGAAAAAGGCTTGAGTAGGCAAAGTTCTAATTTACCATCTGTAACATCTGATTTTGGAGAAATTGAAAATCCATTTCCAAATTGGGAAGAATTCGCAACCGTACAAAGTACAACCGGTAATGTTTTTACTTTTCCGTCAATGTCAATAGAAACGTTGATCGGATTGAATTTAAAGAATTCTTTCATGATCAAGTAAATATACCCTCTTAATCCTCTTTTGGTATGGGTGTCAAATTTCTTTGCAATAACTGCATCAAATCCATATCCACCAACGCCTAAAAATGATTTATCATTCACTAAAACAGTGTCCATTTTAATGGTGTTATCATCGTTGATACATTTTATGGCATCGGTAATGTTAATCGGTATTTTCATGTGTCTTGCTAGTCCATTTCCGGAACCAGCAGGTAAGATAGCCAATTTAGTTTTTGTTCCAATCAGAGCTGTTCCAACTTCATGGACAGAACCATCTCCTCCAACAGCGCAAACAATGTCTACACCATTTTTCGAAGCTTGTAGAGCAAGTTCTTTTCCGTGGTACCTTCTTTCTGTATAAGCGATTTCGAAATCGAATAATGATTTATCCAAATGCGTTTCAATCAAAGAAGGGATTTCTTTTTTCTTGCCGACACCCGATTTAGGGTTAATTATGAAGAGAATACGTTGTTTCATTCTGCTGTTGTTTTGTTCATATTCAAATCCCTGTTGTACGTCTGAATTATCGCTTTTATTCGATTTTCATTCCTTTTTACGTCTTCCAAATGTTCCGGAGAAACGTCTTCAGGTGACAGGTTTTGAATCGTGAAATCATACAAATTTCGTGCCTTTCCGTCAATTATTGTGGTCATGTACTTGTCTCTGAAGTAAAAGAAGGATCCACTAAGGTAGCTAATTGCTTCTCTTGGTGTGTCTTGGTAAAAAGAATTCCCGAAAGAATAATAATCCGTTTCTATATTCAAAAGGTCTAAAATAGTAGGTAAAATGTCCATTTGTTGGAATATTTCATCACTTCTTTCTGGTTTTATTCTTCCTTTTGGATCAAAGAATAAAATAGGGATTCGGTATAAGAAAGTTCGTGTATTGTATTCTTGTGTTGATGAACTAGGTGTGTGGTCCGCAAGTACAACAAAAATTGTATTGTCGTACCAAGGTTGTTTCTTTGCTTCTTCAAAGAATTGAGACAAAGCAATGTCACCATAACTGATTGATGCACAAATTTTCTGAGGACCATTTTTTACTTTATCACGCATGTGTTCTGGGATAAAATAAGGATGATGAGAAGAGAGCGTAAATAAAGTGCCAAAAAAGGGTTCTTTCATGTTGGACATCATTCTTGCGGTCCAAGGATTGAAATATTCGTCTAAAATCCCCCAAGTCATATCAGAATGTGCTTCGTTGTCGTATTCTGTTCGACCGTAATAATGATCATATCCGCAAAGAGCTGTAAATCCATCAAATCGCATAGAACCATTGGTTGCGCCGTGGTAAAACGAAGATTCGTAACCGTTTTTAGAAAGGATGTTGGGCAAAGTGTTGATGTCATTGTCTCCAAAAGGAGAAGAAATGTATGGGTTTTCCATTAATGTGGGGATAGACGCAATAACAGCTGGAATTGCTTCGATGGATTTTTTTCCGTTCGCGAAACCGTAATTAAAAGTCAATGATTGATCAATTAATGAATCTAAAAAAGGAGTGTATCCTTCTCCGTTATTGTATGCTCCAATAAACTCTGTTCCAAAGCTTTCCAATAAAATAATCATGACATTCGTTCCATCTGGGAGAATGTGTTGAGGCTCCGTCTTTTTGATTGGATTGAAATAGTGTGTCAATTTTTCTTCAGGAAAATAATTCACCAATTCTAAATTCCCCTGATCAATTGTTTTGACCATTGTAAAGGGTGTGTTTAGAACAAATGCAGTGTTTTTTCCTTTCGTATAAGTTGATGCTTCAATAATTCCGGTAGGTTTCAGTCCAAATCCACCTCTGCTGATTAGAATTAAAAGTGGCAATGAAATAGCTAAAGCAATAGAGTTCTTAACATAGAATGATTTTTCGATGGACTTAAAAGTAGAAAAATGAGCACTTATTTTTCGATACAAGAAGTCTGATAGTAAAACTAGAACAATCAAAATGAGAAATAAAAACCAAAAGTCTTTCAAAAAAGTTACAGCTAGCTGGTTGATGTCATTCCCTGTGCTTACCATGGAGAATAAATCAAAAGTAGAACGTTTACTCGTGTATTTGAAGTATTCTACATCCATTAAGTTTAAAGCAATGAGAAGTGTATTGGTCAAATTGAAAATAAGACGAAAAAATAACTTATGAGCTCTGTATCCTCGAATTGGAATAGGGAGTAGGTATAATGTGTAAAAAGGAAAAAAGAATAAACCAATTGTAATTAAATCAAACCAAAACCCAAGAAAAAAGCTGTATAGCGATAAGTCTTGGAACGCTCCCCAATTAAATAGCAAGAAGATTATTCGAGTAATAAAAAGCATCAATACAGCAATAGATAATTGCTTGAGCAAAACGATCACATGAGAAGGGATAATTGCTATGATTTTTTTCATGGTATCAAAAGTAAAGATTTAAGTTGGGAAAGATATTATCTTTGTATGTAAATCAATTTAAAAAGAAGTATGAAGATATTTTTATTCATTATTACATTCTTGCTTTCTACTCTTGTGACAGCGCAAAACAAAGAAGCTTATAAGATCTATAATTCAAAAGGTAAAAAGTCATCGTTTAAAAAAATGGCGAAGGCAAGTAATGATGCTGATTTTGTTTTTTTTGGTGAATTCCATGATAATCCGATTTCTCATTGGTTGCAATTAGAATTGATGCAATCAATGTATGCTCAGTATGGCGATCGATTGATTTTAGGTTTTGAAATGTTTGAACAAGATCAGCAATTATTGTTGGATAGCTTGATTCATAAACAGATTTTAGCCAAGAATTTTGAAGAAAGAGCACGATTATGGCCTAATTATACAACCGATTATAAGCCTTTGATTGATTTTGCAATTGAATACAGCCTGAAATGTGTCGCAGATAATATTCCGAGAAGATATGCTTCTTTAATGTTCAAAGAAGGTCGGAATAGGTTAGCAGGACTGTCCGATGAAGAGAAATCATGGATTTGTCCGTTAGATTTTGAAATTGACACAACCCTTTCTCAATATCAAGAAGTTGCCAAAATGGCTGTTCACATAGAAGGATTGGATGGGTATGATTTAATGCAAGCCCAAGCAATAAAAGATGCAACAATGGCCTATTTTATTCTAAAGAACATGAAAGAGGATAATGTTATGTTGCATTTTAACGGGGCATTTCATTCTGATTTTTTCCAAGGAATTATGTGGTATGTATTGCAAGAAAAACCTGAAGCAAAAATAATGACAATTTCAACTGTCTCACAGGTAAACTTTTCTTCTTGGAAGAAGAAAATAATGGTCGAGCAGATTTTATAATCGTTGTTCCTGAAAACATGACCAATACACACTAAAGAATAATTCTTTTTAAAATGAAAATTAAAGAAATAACAAATTATTTAGAATCACTTGCGCCGATTTCAAGTCAAGAAAGTTATGACAATTGTGGTTTAATAGTTGGAGATTCTTCGAAGAAATGCACAAAAACTTTAATCAGTCTTGATTGCATAGAAGAAACTGTTGATGAAGCGATAGAAAATGGATGTAACTTAATAATTGCACACCATCCGATTGTTTTTAGCGGTTTAAAAAAACTGACTGGAAAAAATTACATTGAAAGAACAGTTATTAAGGCAATCAAGAATGATATTGCAATTTATGCAATTCACACCAATTTTGATAATTATATATTAGGAGTGAATGATGAGATAGGGGATAGGTTAGGGATTGTAAATCGCAAAATTCTGTCGCCAAAGAAAAATTCATTGCTTAAATTGGTGTGTTTTGTTCCGCAGAATGAACTTGAAATAGTTTCCCAAGCAATGTATTCTGCAGGGGCTGGGACTATTGGTGATTACAGTGAATGTAGTTTTGGTACAGTTGGAACGGGGACTTTTAAACCTGGTGCAAATGCAGATCCGTTTGAAGGTAAGGTCGGTGAGCTTTCTGTAGCTCAAGAAGTTCGATTTGAGGTGTTGGTTTCAGAACATCGAATACAAGCAGTTATTCGTGCGATGAAAGAAAACCATTCCTACGAAGAGGTTGCGCATGAAATTTACCCAATTCTGAATGAAAATCAATCTGAAGGAGCAGGAATGATTGGTGAATTGCCCCAAGAAATGGATACAATTGATTTTTTAACGGAATTGAAAGAAAAATTCAACTGCGGAATCATTCGGCATACCAAAATAACTTCAAAAACAGTGAAGAAAATTGCTTATTGTGGAGGTTCTGGTAGTTTTTTGTTGGGAGAAGCAAAAAAAAATAAAGCAGACCTATTTATTACGGGAGACTTTAAGTACCATGAGTTCTTTGATGCTGAGAATGATATAATTATTGCCGATATAGGGCATTTTGAGAGTGAACAATATACTTCTCATCGAATTGAGCGTATTTTGACGGGAAAATTTACTAACTTTGCGGTTCGATTAACCGAGGTAAGTACAAACCCAATAAAATATTTTTAGGATGGCAAAAACGGCAACTAAAAAAGAACAAACAGTAGCAGAGAAGTTAGACAACTTATATGCATTGCAAAAAATTGATTCTGAAATGGACAGAATTCGAACAGTTAGAGGTGAGTTACCACTAGAAGTTCAGGATTTAGAAGACGAAGTTGAAGGATTAGATCAACGTATTGAAAAGTTGCAAAATGAGGTGAAAGAGTTGGAAACAGCTATTTCTGATCGTAAGAACTCTTCAGCTGATGCTGTTACTTCAATTGCTAAATATAAAAAGCAACAGAACAACGTTCGTAATAATAGAGAATATGATTCAATCTCAAAAGAAATTGAGTTCCAAGAGTTGGAAATTCAATTGAATGAGAAAAAATCAAAAGAATTCAAGTTTAAAATTGAATCTAAAAAAGAAATTCTTGATACAGCAATTGAGAAAAGAAAATTAAGAGGAGAAGATTTAGTTACTAAAAAATCTGAACTGGATGAAATTATTGCTGAGACTCAAACGCAAGAAGAGAAATTAGCGAAGAAATCTAAATCTGCATTAAAGAAATTAGATGATCGTTTAGCGAAAGCTTATACTCGTCTTCGTACAAGTGCTAAAAATGGTTTAGCTGTTGTTGAAGTTGGTCGTAGTTCTTGTGGGGGTTGTTTTAATAAAATTCCTTTGCAACGTCAAATTGATATTCAAGCGAAAAAGAAAGTTATCGTATGTGAGCACTGTGGGCGTGTCCTCGTTCCTGGTGAATCAGAAGATTAATCTTTTTTAAAATATATTTGAAAACCGTTTCAATTCATTTGAAACGGTTTTTTTATTTTTGTACTTCAATATTTTACTTTTTAAACCCTGTATATGAAATTCTCTGATTATTCAATTTCAAATAACATCAAAGATCAATTGGACCAAATGGGATTCAGTCGACCGACAGATATTCAATACAAAGCCATCAAACATATCTTGAATGGTGAAGATGTTATGGCTATTGCTCAAACTGGAACAGGGAAAACTGCTGCCTTTGCTATTCCAACACTGCACTTAATGACGGGAGGGAAGAATAAGTACAATAAAGGAATTAAGTGCTTAGTAATGGTTCCGACGAGAGAATTGGCGAAACAGATTGCAGGCGTTTACCGAGAAATTGGAAAGAGAACAAATATAAAAGTACTCGGACTGTTCGGAGGAGTAGAACAGGAACAGCAAATTAGAACGTTGAACAATGGTATTGATGTTTTAGTTTCAACACCTGGGAGAATGTTTGATTTAATTTCTCAAGGAGCGATTGATATTTCAGGAATTAAGTTTCTTATTCTTGATGAAGCAGATCTAATGCTTGACCTAGGTTTTGCTAAAGACATTAAAGATGTAATGCGATTTATTCCAGGTAAGAGACAAACACTGTTCTTTTCGGCAACAATTTCTAAGAAAATTAAATCATTGGCTTACGACGTTGTTCGTAACGCTATTCGAATTCAAATTTCTCCAAAAAATCCTGTTGCCAAAACAATTACACATGCTGTGATGGAAATTGAAATGGACGATAAGCGTTTCTTTTTAGAGAATATTATCAAAGAAAATGTTGAAGGAAAATTCATTGTTTTTGCTCGTACAAAAGTGAGGGTTGAAAGAATTGTTTTAGCAATGGATAGGGTTGATATTAAGGCAGAACCTCTTCATGGTGGTGTTGACCAGAAAGATCGTTTTGCGACGTTGGATCGCTTTTCAAAAGGAGAAAACAAAGTGTTAATCACCACTGACGTTGCTTGTCGTGGAATTGATATTCCAAATGTAGATGCGGTGATTAATTATGACATCCCTGATAATCCAGAAAACTATGTTCATAGATGTGGACGTACAGGGCGTGGAAAAAATAGAGGACAAGCAATCTCTTTTTGCAGTAAAGGTGAAATTGAATTATTAGAAGCGATAGAAAAATATACAGGGGATGAAATTGATCGTTTTGAGGTCGATAAAAAGGATTACCTTGAAATTTTAAGGGATTCTGATGATGGGACAAATAATTGGAAAAAATTAATGGACCAGGATAATAAATTCAATGACATTGGTTTAGAATGGGATTAAATTCATTTTTATAGAATCCTGATTTTGATTGGAGTTTTATAGATTTGTTTAAATTATTAGTAACTCAAACCCAAAATTTTTCTGTACAGCATCAAGTTCCTGATTACATTGTCGTTAATGCTGTTTTTTCGACAAAAAGATTAAAAACTTCGACAAAACACTAGATTTATTCGATTAAATTTTGTAGTTATCGATAAAAGACTTAATTTTGACGATATATAAAGTCATTTAACCGACGAACCACTATGAAATATTTAATCACACTTATCGTGTTGTGTGTTGCAGCACTGTCTTTTTCACAAGAAATTCACCTTGACCATGAAGCAAATGCGATTGGGGAGAAAAGCCAAATTTTTATTAAAAGCCCTAAGAAAATTGTTTCAAGGCATCCGGGTTTCAAATCAGCATCTTGTTCTAATGCAAGTTCAGGGACTATTCAATTGATCAGTTGTTCTGATGTTGGAACAGCTAACTTTAATGCTTTAGCTATTTCTTCAGTTGTTGATTTTTCGGCAGGAGTTGCATGGCCATCATCTAGTCCTTCTTGTTTTTCTGGATCGGAAGCAGCAGGAAACTGGAGTGTATTTGATTTAGCACCGGGAGTCAGTTCTATTTCTGTTTTGACAAGTTCTTTTGCTGAAGCAGGGAACGCATGGAATTTGAGAATGACTTTTTACCAAGGTGTAGATTGTACAAGTTTAACAGAGGTAGATTGTAAAGATGTTTTGACTTATATAAATGGTGTTGGCTGGATTGCACTTGATCCAGTAATTACAGGTTTAGATGATACACAGAAACTATGGATTTTCACTTCTTGTGACGATTTATATAACATGGACGCAGAGTTGAGAGGGTTTTCTACTCCAGTTAATTCAACATGTGTGTCTTCTATCAGTCAGCCAACAGGGTGTAATGCAGGAGCGAGTGGAGAAACAAGTTGGTTAGGGCCGAATAATAATGGTGTTGTTTGCGCTGGAGGAACATGGTATTCCAATGAAAACACAGTATTTTATACGTTTCAGGCTACGTCAAATAATGCCACTCTTGAAGTACAAAATGTAATTTGTAATGATGGAACTAATGGAGAGGCCCAATTTGGAGTTTGGGAAAATTGTGGAGATGTTGGTGATTATACTTCGGGTTTCTTAGGTTGTGCGGTAGGAGCAGGGACTTTGTCTATGCCGCTACTAACTATTGGTCAGACTTATATTATTGTCGCAGATGGTCAAGCGGGAGATGTTTGTACGTGGGATTTCGTTTCAACAGGAATTTCGTTGCCAGTTGAATTTGTAAGTTTAAATGCAACTTCAATGAATGGTTTTAATGAAATTACATGGGCAACTGCTTCTGAAATTAATGCAGATTATTTTGCGATTGAAAAATCAGTAGATGGAATTAATTTCAAAGAAATAGGTTTTGTAGATGCTGCAGGGACTTCTCAAAGTAGAATTGATTATTCTTTCATCGATGATGAACAAGAAAGACAAACGGTTTATTATCGTTTAAGACAGGTTGATTTGAATGGAGAGTTTGTGTACCAGGGACCTGTATTTCTGGAATATGCACCCAACGAATCCTTAATAATTGCACCAAATCCTGTTCATGAGATGGCAAATGTCAATTTCTTTTTCAAAGCAAAAACAGTTTACCAAATAGAATTGAGAGATGTGAATGGAAGAGTTTTATATGCAGATTTATTTTCAGCTCAAAGCAATGTTTTTTCTTATCCAGTACCAACCAATGGTTTCGAATCAGGGATGTATTTTTTATCTATACAGATGGAAAATGGAGAAATGTTTACACGTAATTTTATGAAGAAATAATTCGTATACACGAATGTTATCACACAATAAAGAAATGTTTAAATCAATAGAATTGTTAAATAACACAGTTTTGTTTAATGTAAAAGGGAGAATTATGTTGAAGCAATGTTTTATACAGGATTGCCAGCTTATAATTTTCTACCTTCAGTTGAACAATACCATACTTTAAAAGCAAAAGATGTAAATATTGCAATTTTTAAAACGATAAATCTAGAAGTTCCCGATTATTTGAAAAATGATTCAACAATAATTATGATTGATAAAGAAATTAAAGGGTATAATTAAAAATTCTCAAGAGATACAATGGTAACAATTTAGATTTGTTTACATGATTAAAAAAAAATAGAGAAAATAGAATCATTAATTGTGTCGAAATTAATCGCTGGACAGATTTTGAAGGAAATAAATTTTTTGGTTGGCCTGACCTGAAACTTGTGAAGGAATAAAATGATTGGATATCTCATTACTTAATAAAATGTATAAGAATACCGTTTCTATGTCATTCTAATTTTCTACTCTCTTTTTTCTATGAAGTTCTATTTTTTCCTTTTCTTCAATGCTTTGTTATGTTTTTTCTTTTGCTTTTCTGCTAATTTGATAATCGCTTCATTTTGAACATTTTTAATTCGGTCTAGAAGTATAATTGGATTTCTTTTTTGCATGAGATAGTTCGCGTTACAATTATTGGTATAATCTTTAACTTCAAAAGAAAAATTTTCATTTGCTGCACGAGCAAGTGAACCAACATTTTTTAATTCTAGATTATTATCTTCTAATGCTAAAAAACCAATTTGTGCTCTTACAGATAGTTTTCTATATGCTATAATGTATGAAGTTCTCGTGTTCTGTTTTGTGTACACGTACACTCTTGTGACTTTTTTAAGAACATCGTAGTCGTAACTGGCTGAGTACTTCATTATAGCAACAAAATTATATTTTTTAGCTTTAATGTCCTTGTAAACTTCATCCTCTGTTCCTGAAAGTATAAATGTAAACTTTTCTGTATCAAATGATTGTTTAAGTTGATCCATAAAGGCAGGAAGCAAAGTGTCTATTTCAGAAGGAAAAATGGTATCAATTCTTTTTGTATTTTGTTCTTTTTTTGTTAATGGTACTTTTTGTTGTTCGACATTGTATTTATTCGACTTAACTTTCCCATGTATAATATAAACAGGAATTTCTTCTACTTCATTAATTCTATCAATCAATGTTTTTTTATCGTCAGCAATAGAAATACTGGTAATGAATAGTGCGCTGAATAAAAGTAAATATCTCATTTATTTATTTAAAAAGTGAATTTTATAATGCCTGTTTATTAATTTGATAAAAATAACAAAAAAACTTATCACTTCATTCTAACGTTTCATTTCCTTAAACAATATTCACCTCTCTTTCCAAGCAAACACCAAATTTACCCTCTACATCAGCAATGATATTAGAAGATAAATCAAGAATTTCTTGTCCAGTACTTCCTCCATAATTGACTAGTACCAATGCTTGATTTACATGAACACCGTAGTTCTCAAAACGAGTTCCTTTCCATCCAGCTTTTTCAATCAACCAACCCGCAGCCATTTTGACTTGTCCATTTGGAGCGGGGTAGTTAGGTACAGTAGGTTGTGTTTTTTTAATTTCATTTAAGATAGAAACATCCACAACAGGGTTTTTGAAGAAACTTCCTGCGTTACCGAGTTCTTTCGGATCAGGTAATTTACTCGAACGAATAGCAATAATTGCATTACTGACCGATTTTATGGTTGGTTCAGCTATTCCTTTGTTCTGTAATTCCTCTAGAATAGCACCGTAAACAACATTAACCGTGTGTTTTTTTGTCAAGCGATACGTTACAGAAATAATGATGTACTCTCCTTTCTTTTCTCGTTTAAAAACACTCTCACGGTAGCCAAATTGACAGTCAGAATGGTTAAATGTATGGATTTCTCCTGTTTTGATGTGATAAGCTTCCAGTTCTACAAAAACATCCTTGATTTCAACACCATAAGCACCTATGTTTTGCATTGGACTGGCTCCAACACTACCTGGAATTAAAGATAAGTTCTCTGTTCCTCCAAAATTGTTCTCAATGTTTTGTAGAACGAATTCATGCCAAACTTCCCCGGAACCAGCTTTTATAAGTACCTTTTCGTCATCTTCTTCTATGATTTCATAACCTTTGATTTCATTTTTTAAGACTAATCCTTCAAAATCTTGCGTCAATAAAATGTTGCTGCCTCCACCTAAAATTAAAAGTGGATCATCGTTTCTTTCAGAAAGAATAGTTGACAATTCTTCAGTGTTCGAAAACTGAGCAAAACGTTTAGAATTTACGTCGATACCAAAGGTGTTAAAGGCTTTTAAAGAGATGTTGTTTGAAATCATAAATCAAAAATAAGACATAAATGA
Organism: uncultured Fluviicola sp.; assembly: GCA_964387525.1. Classification (GTDB taxonomy): domain Bacteria; phylum Bacteroidota; class Bacteroidia; order Flavobacteriales_D; family Crocinitomicaceae; genus UBA4466. The sequence continues at coordinate 3,493 of CAYLWS010000025.1, read as the reverse complement.
ATACTGTTTCCAAAGAAAAAAAATAAACTTCAACGTTGAATTGTTGTTAATTCATTTCCACTCCTTAAATTTGCGGTATGCAGAATGAAAAAATCACCCTTGAACAAATCAATGAATTCAATAAAAACACTTTAATTGAGCACCTTGGTGTTGAGGTCTTGAGTTACGATGAAACTCAAATTTCTGCAAGAATGCCCGTAGATAAAAGGACACATCAACCTCTAGGGTTACTTCACGGTGGAGCAAGTGTTGTTTTGATTGAAAGTTTAGGCTCAATCGGTTCAAGTTTACTGGTAGATTTAAGCAAAGAATACCCTGTTGGATTGGAAGTGAATGCAAACCATGTTGGTTCTTCACGTTCTGGGAATGTAATTGGAATAGCGAAAATTATTCATAAAGGAAAAAAAACACACGTTTGGACGGCAGAAATTAGAGATGAAGAAAGTAATCGACTGATATCTTCTGGACGATTGACAGTAATGATTGTACAAAAAAAATAATGAAAGGAGACATTCTTTTTTATCGTTTTCCTCATGGGGATGTGCAACAGACTTTTGGTGTGTTTGAGAAAGTGAATCAATTTTCACCGAACAGTGGATTTATTCTTTCTGATTTCAATTGGGAAGAGAAATTCATCTTTATTGAAAAGAAATCTGAACCTAAGTTGTACTTTCGAAGTGATGAGGTAAATTGTCTTTCAAAAGAAGAGTACATTGTTTCTGCATCACTCTTTTTAAACCAATTGAGAAATAAGCAATTGTCAAAAGCAATTTTTTCTCGGGTAAAAAAAGTACACGGATCCATTGAAACCGAAGAATTATTCAAACAACTTTGTGACACTTACCCTGATGCTTTTGTTTATTTGGTGTCTAGTCCTCTTTTTGGGACTTGGATTGGAGCAACGCCAGAAGTTTTACTGGAATCAACGGGTGGGAAAGCAAAAACAATTGCGCTTGCAGGAACAATTGCGGTGAATTCTCAAGAAGAATGGTCAGAGAAAGAAATTGAAGAACAGCAATATGTTGTAGATTTCGTAACGCGTAAATTGAATGATTCTTCAATTCAAGAACTTGAAATTTCACAGAAAATGGAACTAATAGCAGGTCCTGTTAAACATTTAGTCACCAATTTTAATTTCCAATTACCACAAAATGATGTTTTAGCTTTAATTCAAGAATTACATCCTACTCCAGCTGTTTCAGGGTTGCCTAGAGAAGATTCTTTGGAGTTGATTGAAGAAATTGAAAGCCATGAGCGTAAGTTTTATGCGGGTGTAATTGGCTTTATTTCTGAGCATGAGACTAAATTGTTCGTCAATCTCAGGTGTGCTGAAATTCAGGAAAATAGCTCGTTTTTGTATGTTGGGGGTGGATTCACCAAAGATTCTGATGTGGAGAAAGAATGGAATGAAACAGAACGAAAAGCGGAAACACTATTAAATGTGATGCAAAAGAATTAGCTTTGTCATCGCATGAAAACAACAAATAAATCTGGAGTAGCTCTTTTTATTGAAGAATGTTATCGTAATGGCATGAGGAATGTCGTTTGTTCTCCCGGCTCTAGGAATGCACCACTCATTATCGCGTTAGACGAGCACCCTGAAATAGAAACCGTAGTCATACATGATGAACGGTCTGCAGGTTTTTTTGCAATGGGAATGGCTCAGCGTTTAAAAGAACCAGTTGGTGTAGTATGTACCTCGGGTTCTGCGGTGTTGAATTATTTCCCTGCAGTAGCGGAAGCTTTCTATCAATCAATCCCTTTAATTGTTATTTCTGCTGATCGACCAAACGAATGGATTAATCATGGAGATGGGCAGACAATTATGCAAGAAAATGTATTTGGAAAACATGTGCATGCAAGTGTGACTATTGATGAATATGTTCAAGATTCTTCGGAAAAAAATTACTTGATTGAGAAAATAGATTCTGCTTTCTCAAAGGCTAATCATCAATGGAAAGGTCCTATTCATTTCAATGTTCCTGTTTCTGAACCGCTTTATGAAATGATTGAAAAAGATTTTTCATTGCCAGCAAAAAACAACCATTCAAAAAGTAATGACTTTCATTTTTCAGAAGAGGAAGGGGGATTTATTGAGGAGAAATGGTCTTCTTGTGCTAAGAAAATGATTCTGTGCGGACAAATGGATAAAAATGGAGCGATTCAATCTATTTTAGATGCTTTTTCCAATGATTCTTCTGTTGTAGTAATTGTAGAGAATACTTCGAATTTAAGAGGAAATCGTTTTGTGCACTGTATAGATAGAACACTTACGGCTATTTCTGACGATTTAATTGAAGATTTCCAACCGGATTTACTCATTACAATTGGCGGGGCTATAGTTTCCAAAAGAATAAAAACTTTTTTGAGGGAGTCAACAATAAAAGAACATTGGAATAGTGGGTATTCTTTTCCAGAAATGAACACTTTCAGAAAACTGACGAAACATTTCAATTGTACTAGTTTAGCTTTTTTAGTGGAATTGGAAAAATTAAATTTGAAATTTCACAGCTCTTCTTTTGGCAATAAATGGAAGCAATTGGATGTAGTTGTCAACGATAAATTACAAGATTACAACCGAGATTTGACACTTTCTGATCTCAAAGTTGTAGAGGTTATTCTTGATTTTATACCCGAGAATTCTATTCTTCACATGGGGAACAGTTCAATTGTTCGGTATTGTCAATTGTTTGATCCAATTTTATCGGTAGATTATTATTCGAATAGAGGAACAAGTGGAATTGATGGTTGTTCATCAACTGCTGCTGGGATAGCACATGTTTCTGTGGGTAAATTAAATGTATTGATTACGGGAGATGTTTCTTTTTTATACGACAGTAATGCGTTGTGGAATGATTATCTCAGTAATAATTTATGCATAATTGTGGTCAATAATCAAGGTGGTGGTATTTTTAAAATTATCGATGGACCACAAAGGACAAATCAATTGGAAAAATATTTTGTAGCAAAACATAATTATTCTGCAGCAAATATCGCAGATGCATTTAATATTGAATACAGTAAAGTTAATTCTCTAGAAGAATTAGAGAATGAAATCCCGTTGTTTTATCAAAAATCAACGACAGATCGACCTAAAATATTGGAAGTTTTTACATCGCCAGAATTGAATGACGTTGAATTGAAAAAATATTTTGAATTTATTAAGAGAAAATGACCAAAGAAGAAGCGTTACATTTTTTGAATGTTAATGATGTAGAAGAAGTTGAAGAAGCTTTTGATGATGTACTCTTTGAGTATAGAAATTTTTTCATTTCAAAAGTTCCTTTCACAAAGCTATTCAAGGCTAAGTTAGTAAAATTGAGTCGGTTTTTTGAGGCAAAAGAAATACTAATTCCAACGGAGAATGTACCAATAGTCGATTTAAATGTTGAATTGGATGATATAAGTAAATGCAATGGAGTGAAAGAGGTCTTTAGTTTGTTTGGAGAAAATGAAATGAAGATAAAATTAGCCATGACTAAATCGAAAACTT
>CAYLWS010000024.1:0-41314 GCA_964387525.1 uncultured Fluviicola sp. | reverse complement strand
TTACATCTAAATAGATAGCATGATCATTAGGTTCAATTCCGAATACCTCTTTTGATAAGCTAACTTCTTTAGTCGTAGCAGCTCCTTTTGCGCTTGTTACTTTTAATTTCATTACTTCTCAATTATTACGAATGAACCCTTAGATCCAGGTATAGAACCTTTCACTACTATCAAATTTTTATCTGCAAGAACCTTAAGTACTTGAAGGTTTTCCATTTTTACGCGTTCGTTACCCATTTGACCACCCATTCTCATTCCTTTGAATACGCGGGCTGGATAAGAAGCTGCTCCAATAGATCCTGGCGCACGTAATCTGTTGTGCTGACCGTGAGTAGCTTGTCCAACACCAGCAAAATTGTGGCGTTTAACAACTCCTTGGAAACCTTTACCTTTCGATGTTCCTACTACAGCAACGAATTCACCTTCTTCAAAGATGTCTAGGTTAACTGTATCTCCGAGATTAAGATCCGAGAATCCTTTAAACTCAACTAATTTAGACTTTGGGTCTGCACCAGCTTTCTTAAAGTGACCTTTCATTGCGTTTGGTGTGTTTTTTTCCTTGCGGTCACCAAATCCCAATTGAACAGCCTCGTAACCATCTCTGTCTTGCGTTTTGACCTGAGTCACAACGCAAGGACCAGCTTCTATAACTGTGCATGGCATTGCTTTGCCCTCGGCACTGTAGATGCTAGTCATTCCGATTTTTCTACCAATAATTCCTGGCATACTTTAACTATTTATTTATTAAACCTAATTTACTTATACCTTGATCTCAACATCAACACCACTTGGTAACTCCAAACGCATTAATGCATCAACCGTTTTCGATGAAGAACTATAAATGTCCAACAAACGTTTGTAAGAACATAGCTCGAATTGTTCACGGGCTTTCTTATTAACGTGTGGAGATTTCAACACTGTATAGATTCTCTTGTGAGTTGGCAATGGAATTGGTCCACTGATAACAGCACCTGTCGATTTTACTGTTTTTACAATCTTCTCAGCTGATTTATCAACTAAATTATGATCGTAAGATTTTAATTTGATTCTTATTCTTTGACTCATCTCCTTAATATTATGCTTTTACACCTTTTACTTTTGCAATTACCGCTTCTGCAATGTTCTTTGGAGCCTCAGCGTAGTGTGAGAATTCCATAGTTGAACTTGCTCTACCTGAAGATATTGTTCTCAATGTAGTAACATATCCAAACATTTCAGATAATGGAACATCAGCTTTAACCACTTTTGCACCATTTCTATCATCCATACCTTTCATAAGGCCACGACGACGGTTCAAATCAGCAACAACATCTCCCATGTTTACTTCAGGCGTTACCACCTCAAGTTTCATGATAGGCTCAAGTAATTGAGGTCCAGCTTGTTTTAACGCGTTTTTGAAGGCCATTTTAGCACAGATTTCAAATGATAATGCATCTGAATCGACAGCATGGAAAGAACCATCCTTTAATTCAACTTTCAATGCATCCATTGGGAATCCAGCCATAACGCCATTCTTCATTGACATTTTAAATCCTTTTTCTACTGAAGGGATAAATTCACGAGGAACGTTACCACCTTTAATAGAATTGATAAATTCTAAACCTGTTTTTTCTGGATCATCCTGAGGAGTAATATCAACAACTATGTCCGCGAATTTACCACGACCACCTGATTGTTTCTTATAAACTTCTCTATGATTAACTGGCTTAGTAATGTTCTCTTTGTAAGAAACTTGTGGTTCACCTTCGTTAACCTCAACTTTAAACTCTCTTTTCAAACGATCAATTAAAATCTCTAAGTGAAGCTCACCCATTCCTGAGATAATTGTTTGACCAGAATCTTCATCCGTTTTCACTTGGAAAGTTGGATCTTCTTCAGATAATTTATTAAGACCAAGACCTAATTTATCCATATCGGCTTGAGTTTTAGGCTCAATAGCGATACCAATAACTGGATCTGGAAAGTCCATTGATTCAAGAACAATTTTATTCTTTTCATCACACAATGTATCTCCTGTTCTAATATCTTTAAACCCAACAGCTGCACCAATATCTCCTGCTTCAAGAGCTGGGATAGAGTTTTGCTTGTTAGAGTGCATTTGGAACAAACGAGAAATACGTTCTTTCTTACCAGAACGAGTATTAAATACGTAAGAACCTGCATCAATTTGACCTGAGTAACATCTCACAAAGCACAAACGACCAACAAAAGGATCTGTTGCAATTTTAAATGCTAAAGCAGACATAGGTTCATCTTTCGATGGTTTCCTAAGAGTAACTTCATCCGTATCAGGATTAATCCCTTCAATTGCTTCAATATCTAATGGAGATGGCATAAATGCCATAACTGCATCCAACATTGTTTGAACACCTTTATTTTTAAATGCCGATCCACACATAACTGGTTGAATCGTCATATTGATTGTAGCAACGCGAATTGCATTCATCATCTCATCAACAGTAATTGACTCAGGATCTTCGAAAAATTTCTCCATCAAAGTATCATCAGACTCTGCAATAGCTTCAATCAACAAATCTCTGTATTCTTGAACTGTATCTTTCAAGTCTGCAGGAATTTCCATCTCTTCGTATGTCATTCCCATATCAGCCTCGTTCCAAGTAATCCCTTTCATTGTAATTAAATCTACAACTCCAACGAATTCATCTTCAGCTCCAATAGGAACTTGCAATGGAACAGGGTTACCACCTAGACGTTCTTTAATTTCAGAGATAGTCTTAAAGAAATCAGCTCCCATTCTGTCCATTTTATTAACGAAACATAAACGAGGAACTTTGTACTTATCAGCTTGTCTCCAAACAGTCTCAGATTGTGGCTCAACACCAGAAGAAGCGCAAAATAATGCTACTGCACCATCCAACACTCTTAATGAACGCTCTACCTCAACTGTAAAATCAACGTGACCAGGAGTATCAATGATATTCATTTTATACTCTTCATCATTGTATTTCCAAGAACAAGTTGTAGCAGCAGAAGTAATTGTAATACCTCTTTCTTGCTCTTGCTCCATCCAATCCATTGTTGCAGCTCCATCATGAACCTCCCCAATTTTATGTGAAATACCAGTGTAATATAAGATACGCTCTGTAGTTGTTGTTTTACCAGCATCTACGTGAGCCATAATTCCAATATTACGCGTATATGTTAAATCTCTTTTTGCCATTGCTTAGAATCTAAAATGTGAAAAGGCTTTATTTGCTTCAGCCATTCTTAACGTATCTTCTTTTTTCTTGTAAGCAGCACCTTCTTCTTTAGAAGCCGAAAGTATTTCAAAGGCTAATTTCTGAGCCATTGTTTTTTCATTTCTCTTACGTGAAAAACTAATTAACCATTTCATAGCTAATGATCCTTTTCTACCTTCTCTAACTGGAGTAGGAATTTGAAAAGTAGCACCACCAATACGACGTGATCTAACTTCAACGTTAGGCGTAATATTATCTAATGCTTTTTTCCAAGTCTCTAAACCTGTCGCTTCTTCTACTTTCTCGTCAACCATATCGATTGCATCGTAGAATATTCTGAAAGCCAAACTCTTCTTTCCATCCAACATTAAGTTATTAACGAATTTTGTTACTTGAACATCGTTAAACTTCGGATCTGGAAGTATGGCAATTTTTTTTGCTTTTTTTCTTCTCATCTTTTAAACTTTTTAAAAGGTTATTTTTTAGGTCTTTTTGTTCCATACTTCGAACGACGTTGAGTTCTACCCTCAACTCCCGCAGTGTCTTCTGCACCACGAACAATGTGATATCGCACACCTGGTAAATCTTTCACTCTACCACCACGCACTAACACTAATGAATGTTCTTGTAAGTTATGACCCTCACCACCGATATAGGCGTTCACCTCTTTACCGTTGGTTAGTCGAACTCTTGCTACTTTTCGCATTGCCGAATTCGGCTTTTTAGGTGTAGTGGTGTAAACTCTTACACATACTCCTTTACGCTGAGGACAAGAATCAAGTGCCGCTGACTTGCTCTTCTTAACCACTGCTGTTCTCCCTTTGCGAACTAATTGTTGTATAGTTGGCATAAAAATACTTGTTATCTTTAATTAATAAATAAAACTCTCCTAAAAACTCTTTTAGGGGTGCAAAGATAGCACATTAAAGTTATAAATCAAGGAAGTATGCAAAAAACTTTAACTTTTTTCACATTCCATTGTTTACATCTTTAGAATCTCCAAAAAAATAAACGATTCATTTCGCAATTTAACAAACTATATTTAACATATTTGCTAAATCATGAGAAAAATATCTTTATTTATTGCTGTCCTGATTTCATTTTCATTCATTATTCACTTCAGTTCAATGATTAATGACTTTAAGAAAGGAGAACAAACTTGTATCTGCGCTTATGATGGTTTCGGTTATTACATGTACCTCCCCTCACTCTTCGAAAACAAAACACTCAACATCGATAAAGAATGGGCACAAGCTGTTCAAAACGAATATTGTAATAATACAGAAACCTACCAACTAATACTGCAGCCAAACGGGAACCACATCGACCTCTATCACATTGGCTTATCATACCTTCAACTCCCTTCCTATTCGATTAGTCATTTTTACGCAAAAGCATTTGGATACAAAACAGATGGATTTAGTCTACCTTTCACGGTAGGTTTCTTATTAAACGCTCTTTTATTCTGCCTGATTGGCATTATATATCTCAGGAAGTTATTGCTACTATTTTTCAATGACACAACAACATCTTTAGTATTGGTTTTACTTTACGCTTCCACCAATATATTCATCACATTTACAATCCAAAAAGATCTTCCCCATTTATATATCTTCGCATTAAACAGTGTATTCCTATATCATTTAATCCTTTTCATCCGATCAAAAGAAAAAAAGCATCTACTTATCTCTGCTTTAATTTTTGGCATTACTGTTGCCATAAGACCTACCCAAGCACTCCTTGGCCTAATCCCTTTGATTCTTCTCTGGGAACAGAAATCCAACTACAAATCATTATTTACTCAAGTATTGTGCTACCCCATTTTTGCACTATTATGGAACCTTCCTCAAATTGCATATTGGTACTTTATAGGAGGCAAATTATTTATGCCCAACCTTCACACGGAAGAGATTATTATTATTGACCCCAATTTAATCGACTTTCTTTTTTCATTCAGAAAAGGTTGGCTCATATATTCTCCAGTATTTATTCTTTCCTTTATCGGTTTTTCTGCACTTTACAAAAGAAATAAAAATACATTTTGGGCACTATTCGCCTCAACATCACTCTATATATTAATAATGAGCAGTTGGGAATGCTGGTGGTATGCTAGTTCATACGGATCAAGAGCCATGACTGATATTTACCCTTTTCTGATCATCCCAATTGCTTTTCTTTGGGAAAGCCTCAATAACAAATACACAAAAAGTTTATTCTTACTATTTTCCTTGTTATTTTTATCATTAAACATTTTTCAATCTTACCAATTTAAAAAAGGATTAATTCATCCCAACAGAATGAGTAAGGAGCAGTATTTCTATATATTTGGAAAAACCTCACTTGAGGGCATGAATAGCGATCGGCTTTTAATTAATCGAGGAAACAAAAACTGGATTAACTCTATTAAAAACACAGGATTTTACGAAATTGATAAAAGAACAATTCTTTTTAAAAAAAAGACAGTAGGAGCAAATATTAAAAAAATCATTCTATTGGACAAAGTAAAATCTGATGAAACATTGATTGAAGTAAGTTTTGACATCAAATTCATTTCAAAAAAAATCGATCCAATTTACTTAAAAATTGAAACATGTAGCCGATTCAATTGTTATGATTGGCAAAGTATTGAAATATCTAGAGATACGACTGTAAATCATTACCAAAAAGTAATATACCGATTTAATTTACCAGACATCAGACATAGAAAAGACAAGTTACAAACTTACATTACCAACACCGAAGAGGTTGAATTTGAAATAAAAAACTTTAAAATCGACGCAACTACAGCTATACGAAATTAAACTCTATATAAAGTTGCTTTAACAGCCTTCATCAATCGATCTACATTTGGTAATGCTTCTTCTATTAACGTTGGAGAAAATGCGAACGGAGTATCCGTTTGAGTCACACGTTGAACTGGTGCATCTAGATAGTCAAACGCATATCGTTGAAGGTGATAAGCAATTTCAGAAGAAATAGAAGCTAAAGGCCATGATTCTTCAAGAACTACACAACGGTTTGTTTTTTTAATTGACTCAACGACTGTTCCGTAATCAATTGGACGAACCGAACGTAAATCAATTACTTCACAAGAGATTCCTTCTTTCGCTAATTCATCAGCAGCAAGATAGGCAACTTCAATAATTTTACCAAAAGTAACAATCGTGATATCTGTACCTTTTCTTTTCACATCAGCAACGCCAATTGGAACAATATATTCTCCTTCAGGAATCTCTCCTTTTACACCATACAATCTCTCGGACTCAAGAACCAAAACAGGATCATTATCACGAATAGCAGCCTTCATCAAACCTTTAGCATCTGCAGGATTTGACGGAACTACAACTTTCAAACCTGGAACATGTGCATAAAAAGCTTCAAAACTTTGAGAATGAGTAGCTCCTAATTGTCCAGCCTGACCATTACCTCCACGAAACACTATTGGACAATTATATTGCCCACCAGACATTTGCAGCATTTTTGCAGCACTATTGATAATTTGATCAGCAGCAAGAATTGCAAAATTCCACGTCATAAACTCTACAATTGGGCGTAAACCATTCATAGAAGCTCCAACAGCAATTCCTGTGAAACCAAGTTCAGCAATTGGAGTATCAATAATTCTTTTGGAACCAAACTCGTCCAACATACCTTGAGAAACTTTATAAGCACCATTGTACTCTGCGACTTCTTCACCTAACAAAAAGACAGATTTATCTTTTCGCATTTCTTCTGACATAGCTTCATTTAAAGCTTCTCTATATTGTACTGTTTTCATCTTTAGTTCTGTTTTATTCTAAAATTGAGAATTCAAAAATACTAATTTTACGTTAACTACATAATCAAATGAATGTATTATTCACTATAAGTTTTCAAAAAACAACTTTCCACTCTTTTTTACAAAAGAAATCACTCATAATTCTCAATACAATAAGTAACAACCCAAAACATAACTATCATTGAGGTTAAGAGTGAGAAATGATAGTTTATGTATGCGTGCATACTATTTTTAAAAAGTTTATGCTTCTTTTTTACATATATTCTCTTAGAATTGATTAAATTCGTAGCCATTAAAAAAAGTAAAATATTTCTTATGAAAATACTTGTTTGTATAAGTAAATCTCCAGATACAACTTCTAAAGTAGCCTTTACGGATGGCAATACGAAGTTTGATGAAAATGGAGTACAATATATTGTAAATCCGTATGATGAATGGTACGCTTTAGTTAGAGGTCTTGAATTGAAAGAAGCTAACGGTGGTACAGTTTCAATTGTTACTGTAGGAACTAATCAAGATGACGCCATTATTCGTAAGGCATTAGCAATTGGTGCAGATGACGCTACTCGTATTGATGCAGAACCTACTGATGCGTATTTTGTTGCAATGCAAATTGCAGAATTCGCAAAAGAAGGGAACTACGACATGATTTTAACAGGAAAAGAAACAATTAATTACAACGGATCACAAGTCGGAGGAATGATTTCTGAAGCGATTGATTTACCTTTTGTTTCATTGGCTAGTAAAATGGATGTTTCTGGTGAAAAAGTAACACTTGAAACTGAAATTGCTGGAGGAGTTCAAGTAGTTGAAGTACAATTGCCTGCTGTTATTTCTTGTGCAAAAGGAATGGCTGAGCAAAGAATTCCTAACATGAGAGGGATTATGGCAGCTAGAACAAAACCATTGAATATAATAGCACCTGCTGAAATAGCTTCACTTACAACTTACGAAAGTTATGTTTTACCTGATGCAAAATCAGCTTGTAAAATGATTGACCCAAACAACATGGATGAGTTAGTAGAATTGTTACACCAAGAAGCGAAAGTTATTTAATACGAAAAATATGTCAACATTAGTATATATAAATAGTCGTGATGGTCTTGCAAAAGCTGCATATGAAGCTATCACATACGGAAAAAAATTAGGCCAAGAAGTAATTGCCTTAACCACAGGTTCTGCTGATGACGCACTACTTTCTACATTAGGAGAATATGGTGCATCAAAAGTATTGGTTGATCGTTCTGTTCAATCAGACGACCCTCAACAAATCACTCGAGTTATTGCTTCTGCTGTAGAATCAGTAAATGCAGAAACGGTTGTGTTTTCACATGACTTAGTAGCAAAAGCTGTTGCACCAAGATTATCTGTTCGTCTAAAAGCTGGACTTATATCTGGAGCAATTGATGTACCACAAGGCGACACAGTAAGGATTAACGTCTTTTCTGGAAAAGCTTTTGGTAACGTTAAAATAAATTCTGACAAGAAAATTATATCATTACTTCCAAACAGTTTTCAACCAGAAAAAAATGGTTCTGCGTGTACTGTAGAAGAATTCAATGGAAATGCCGGTGATGCAAAAATTACTTTAATTGAAACAAAAAAACCAGAAGGCGAAATTCCTTTGCCAGAAGCAGAGATTGTTGTTTCTGCAGGACGTGGATTAAAAGGCCCTGAAAACTGGGGAATGATTGAAGATTTAGCCAAAGAATTAAATGCAGCAACAGCTTGCTCTAGACCAGTAGCTGATATTGGATGGAGACCTCACCATGAACACGTTGGTCAAACAGGAGTTGCAATTCGTCCGAATTTATACATTGCTGCAGGAATCTCTGGTGCGATTCAACATCTTGCTGGTGTGAATGGTTCTAAAGTAATTGTAGTCATAAATACCGACGAAGAAGCACCTTTCTTTAAAGCTGCAGATTATGGTGTTTTAGGCGATGCTTTTGAAGTAATTCCTAAATTAACTGAAGCAATTAAAAAATTCAAAGCATCAAACTAAGAATTATTGAGGAATAATATTAATTTTATCCTCAAGAGATTTTGATTGAAGGAAGCAAAACTTTTTGCTTCCTTTTTCTTTTTATCGACCGAAACTGATACAATGGATAGAATTGAACTTAAAATAATTGGACTTTCATACAGTCAAACACAATCTGGCGCATACGCATTAATTCTTTCTGAAAAGAATGGAGACAGAAGGCTACCCATTATTATTGGTGGATTTGAAGCTCAAGCAATTGCTGTAGAACTTGAAAAAATGACTCCTTCTCGTCCATTAACGCATGATTTATTTAAAACTTTCTCAACAGCTTTTAAAATAAACATCAAAGAGATTATGATTCACAACTTAAGTGAAGGCGTATTCTTTTCGAAGCTAATTTGCTCAAAAGGCGAAGAAATAGTTGAAATAGACGCTAGAACATCAGACGCAATAGCAATAGGCGTTCGTTTTGACGCTCCTATTTTTACAACAGAAGAGATTCTCTCAAGTGCAGGAATACTATTGGATGAAACACCAGAAGATGATGACATTATAAGTGAAGCTATTGATGAAGTTAAAAACGACACCATAGATTCAAAAAGTACAGAAGATCTGAAAAGTGAATTAAATATCGCAATTGAAAACGAAGATTATGAACTCGCTTCTAAAATTAGAGACGAAATACAAAAACGAGAGAAAGACCAATAACTATACTAATTAAACTACACATCATGGGAATCAAACTCAGACTTACAATCTTAAATTTTCTTCAATTCTTTGCATGGGGAGCATGGTTACTTTCTGCAGGTTCTTATATGTATAGTACCTTACATTTTTCTGGAATACAAATTGGAGCTGTTTATGGCACAATGGGGTTTGCTTCATTATTTATGCCCGCTTTACTTGGTATAGTTGCAGATAAATGGATGAATGCAGAAAGGGTTTTAGGATTAAGTCACATTATACTGGGTGGTTTTCTAATTCTACTTTCTACGCTAACAGATTTTGAAACTTTCTACCCAATTGTATTCCTAGTCTCCATGTTTTACATGCCAACAATTGCACTTGATAACTCAATTTCATATGCTATACTTGAAAAAAATAATTTTGACATTGTTAAAGTGTTTCCAAAAATAAGAGTTTGGGGAACGGTAGGGTTTATTCTAGCAGTATGGACGGTAGACATCCTCGATTTCGGAGAAACACACTACCAATTCATTGTTAGCGCTGCTGCATCAATTGCCCTTGGTATATTTGCTTTTACCCTACCTGCAGTTAAACCATCGGGTTCTTCTGAGAAGAAAACAATAGCACAACAATTTGGATTAGATGCATTTGTTTTATTCAAGAAGAAAAAAGTGGCAATTTTCCTTGTATTTTCAATGCTTTTAGGTTGTGTTCTTCAAATATCCAACATGTGGGGAGATGGTTTCTTAAGAGATTTTACGGGTAATTATGCTGGTTATTTTATTGTAGAAAAACCACTAATGTTCATCAGTTTATCTATGATTTCAGAAACTCTTTTCATTCTTACAATTCCTTTCTTTCTCAAGAAATTCGGTATTAAAAAAGTAATGCTCATGAGTATGATTGCTTGGGTATTGCGTTTTGCTTTATTTGGAATTGGCGATCCTGGAACAGGCGCGATATTCCTTACTCTTTCAATGATTGTTTATGGAATGGCATTCGACTTCTTTAACATTTCAGGTTCTCTTTTTATCGAAAAAGAATCGGATAAATCAATTCGTTCAAGCTCACAAGGATTGTTTATGCTCATGACAAATGGACTAGGAGCAATTATCGGAGCATACGGAAGTGGTTATATTGTCGATTTATTCACCGTGAATGGCGTAAGAGATTGGACAAATATCTGGTACATATTCGCAGGTTATTCATTCATTGTAATGCTTGTTTTTGCTTTTGTATTCAAATACAAGCACAATCCAAACGAAGAATTAGAAGTTAAACACTAATGAAGTTAATCGATCAAATTTTCTCCATTAATTCTGAAGAAGAATTTGAAAAAAGAGCACTGGAAGTTTTCCATTACCAAATCAAGAACTGCGTTGTTTACCGTGACTATGTTCAATATTTAGATTGGCCATCTCCAACAAAATCAAGTGAAATACCTTTTCTCCCCATCGATTTTTTCAAAACACATGAAATAATTTCGATCGAAAAAAAAGCTGAGATAACATTCAAATCTAGCGGAACAGGCGGAACTAGATCCAAACACTATGTTGCAGAAAAAAAGTTGTATGAACGTTCATTTCGGTATCATTTTGAAAAAATTATAGGCGATTTTAAAGATACAGTAGTTTTAGCATTACTTCCCAACTACATAGAACAAGGCGACTCAAGTTTAGTTTATATGGTCAATGATTTTATCCAACAATCGAATGATGACTTGTCAGGATTTATACTTAATGATTTTAAAGAATTACACACCAAATATTCTAAAGCAATTGAAAAGGGAAAAAATGTCATTTTATTTGGCGTTTCCTATGCTTTAATTGATTTAGCTGAATCAAAATATTTCTTTCCTAAAGCTACTGTTATAGAAACAGGAGGCATGAAAGGTCAGCGAAAAGAAATTACCAAAGCTGAGTTACACCAAATTCTTCGGAAAGGGCTAAATACCTCCACAATCTATTCTGAATATGGAATGACAGAATTACTCTCGCAAGCCTATAGTACTTCTAACGAAATTTTTAAATCAAGCCCGTTGATGAAAGTTTTAATCCGAGAAACAAATGATCCATTCTCATATGTGCAAGAAGGAAAAACAGGTGGGATTAACGTTATTGATTTATGCAATTTATACAGTTGTTCATTCATTGCCACTCAAGACTTAGGTAAAAAAACAGAAAATGGTTTTAAAATCATGGGGCGTTTTGATCATTCTGACGTGAGGGGTTGCAATTTACTTGTTCAATAAGATTTTCGTAGAATACATAGAATTAATTATCTTTATCTTAAATATGACAACACAAACCATCATCGTTTTAGTTTTAATTGGAATTCTCGCAGGAGTTCTTAGCGGTTTTGTTGGTGTCGGTGGAGGAATATTAATTGTTCCTGCACTTGTTTATTTCCTGGGGATGTCTCAGCATGAAGCACAAGGAACGAGTCTTTTTGTACTATTACTACCTGTCGGTATTCTTGCCGTCATGAACTATTCAAAAAGTGGACAAATGAATTGGAAGTTTGGATTAATCATCGCCTTAACGTTTGTTGTTGGTGGTTATATTGGTTCAAAACTCGCTTTAAAAATACACCCTTCAGTAGTTAAACTAATATTCGGTGGAATAATGGCCGTTGTATCTATAAAACTTCTACTTTCTGGCATAAATGGACTATCCAATGAATCTTGAAATAAAAAATATCATCCGAAATAAATCCGAGACGCTTTTTCAAAATGTAAAAAGAATTCGAGAACATATTCATGCTAATCCAGAACTTTCTTACCAAGAATTTGAGACAATGAATTTTGTTTCAAATGAATTGAGTAGAATTGGAATACCTCATCAAACAGAAGTAGGAAAAACAGGTGTCGTAGCAATCATACGTGGAAATCATCACCAAGAAATTGATGAATGCATTGGATTAAGAGCCGATTTGGATGCTTTGCCTATTCAAGAAGAGAATGAATTAGATTTTAAATCTAAAAAAGATGGTATTATGCACGCTTGTGGACATGACGTGCACACATCTATCTTATTAGGAACTGCAGAAATCCTGTATGAATTACGAAATCAATTGCCTCATCCCGTCAAATTAATATTTCAACCAGGGGAAGAACAAAACCCAGGAGGAGCAACATTTATGATTGCAGATGGCGTAATGGAAAACCCTAAAGTAAAAGAAATGTATGCATTGCATGTATTTCCAGATTTAGAAGTTGGAAAGGTTGGATTCAAAGAAGGGATTTACATGGCGTCGTGTGATGAAATTTACATTACCATTCACGGGAAAGGAGGTCACGGTGCATTGCCTCATCAGTGTGTTGACCCCATAATAATTGGTTCATCTTTGATTTTGAATTTACAACAAATTGTCAGTCGTAAATGTGACCCTAAAATTCCATGCGTTCTTTCTTTTGGACATTTTGAAGCTATTGGTGCGACCAATGTCATCCCAGAAAAAGCTTACTTAAAAGGTACATTTAGAACGATGAATGAAGAGTGGCGAGAAGAAGCGTTGACATTAATCAAACAGAATGCTGAATTAATTGCAATAACTAGCGGCGGAACTGCTGAAGTTAACATAAGTAGAGGTTACCCTTATTTAGAGAACAATCCTAAATTAACACAATCATTACGCAAAAAATCTATTGATTTATTCGGAAAGGAAAATGTAGTTGAATTACCTATCCGCCTAACTGCCGAAGACTTCTCGTTCTACTCTCAAATAGTACCGGTTTGCTTTTTTAGATTAGGTGTTCGAAATGAAGAAAAAGGAATTACTCATGGAGTTCACACTTCCAAGTTCAATATTGATGATGAAGCTTTAAAAGTAGGGATGCAAACGATGTGTTTATCCGTTTTTTCCTAAAACTATACTATGAAACCTTTTTTTCTCATTCTAATTTCATTGGTAACTCTTCAAGCTTGCGGAGATGAAAACTCACTTCAAGAAGCCAACGTTTATGAAGTTAAAAACATAGGCGAACTTGCAACAACAGAATATACAATTGGTAAAATCATAAAACTGGAAGATCAATCCGAAGAATGGTATAAGTATGGTGAACGAAGAATTTTAATCAGTTGTAAAGCAAAAGTAAAAGCTGGAATTGATTTGAATCAAATTGAAGAAGGTGACATAATGGTTGTTGGTCAAAAAATAACCATTAAATTACCTCCTGTCAAGATTATTTCTTTCCACATTGACCCCAATCAGGTCATTACTGAAATGGAAGAAATTAATGGTTTCAGGGATGATTTTACACAGAAAGAAAAAAGTATTTTTTTAAAACAAGGAGAATTAGCCATAAGAGAAGAATTACCAGAAACTGGAATAATTGAAGACGCGAACAAAAGTGCAGATATTTTTTTAATCGAATTTTATCAAAAAATGGGGTTTGAAAAAGTAACCGTAATCCACTCAACAAAATTTTATGAAGACTGAAATTATACGCCTCATAAAAAACCTCATAGTTGCTGTGATAATTTCAATTATTGGGTATTTCACATACATTCATTTCTTTGGAGAAGAGAAAAATGCTTTAACAATTGATGACACACCTATTCACATCGATGAAATTAGATCTATCGCTGAAATTAGTGTTGTGAGTTATAAAGATGAGATAGTCGTAGATAGTATTGAAATGTACAACTCGGACACTGATTTTAGTTATTATAATCCTGTTGATTTGTACCAAATGTACAACCGAAACATAGAACGCCGATTGACTTTAATTGTTCATGGAGAAGTCAAATATGGTGTAAACTTATCCGATGGAAATTATTCAATACACCAAAATAAAGATACTGTTTGGGTTCACCTTCCAGAACCTGAAATTATTGACGTAATTCTATCCCCTTCAAAAACAGAAGTTTTTACTGAAAAGGGAAGTTGGACTGATTTAGAAAAGAAAGAATTATTAGAACTGGCTAGCATAAAATTAAAAAAGAATGCAAAAAAATTAAACTTAGAACAAAAAGCGTTCATAAATACTCGAACTATTTTTAGACGTATGATGATTACAAAAAAACACCTCATAATCCACTTTGATCATGAAAAATAAATTATTCGCTTTCCTTTTTCTATTCCTCCTACTTGCCGCATGCAACAAACAAAAAAGTATTGTAAAAAAACTTACAGGAGAATGGAACATATACTCTTACACTTTTCAAGAGAACAATGGACTGTCCTATAACTATGATGCAAAAGGAATATTACGATTTGAAAACTGTGGCAACGAATTTTGTGGCTATGAGCTAGACATGACCTTTACGAAATCCGGACAAAACATTGCGAAACATGATCTTGGAGAATACAAAGTTGAAAAAGACGGCGAACATTTTACGATTAACAGGTCTAATTCTGACGGGACAATTTCAACATTTCTCAAAAATAGAATTCTTTTGATCAATAAAGAGCAAATGAAAATGTTAATCCAAGACGAATTTGGTGTTCATCATTTTGTTTTAGAAAAATAACAAGTCTATTTACCTAAAAAAAGTAATTCGAACAAGAATGGAAGGCAATGGAATGGCTTTAATTCCCCATTTCACTCATGAATTTTATCCTCATTAACCTTAATTCCTCTTCTGAGAAGTCTCCATCAAATTCATCATAAGCAGCTTTTAAGTCATCCGTTTCTGCTTCTGAAAAATATTCATAAATATCTTCTTGAGAATCTGAATCAAGAATATCGTCTATGTAATAATTGATATTCACTCTAGTTCCAGAAGTAACAATTTGCTCAATTTCATTGATTACTTCATCAATTCCTTTTCCTTGAGCATTTCCGATATCTTCCAGTGGTAATTTTCTGTCAATATTCTGAATCAACTGAACTTTTAAACCTGATTTTTTAACAATCGATTTAACCACCATATCTTGTGGACGTTCAATATCATTGTCATCAACATAGCGGCTAATTAGAGCTACGAATGGAGCACCATAACGAGTTGCTTTTCCATGTCCAACTCCTTGAACATTCGTTAATTCTTCCAAAGTTATAGGATATTGAAAACACATATCCTTGAGAGACGGTTCTTGAAAAATCACAAAAGGTGGGATATCTTTTTGCTTAGATATACTTTTTCTTAAATCAGCCAATTGATCGTACAAAACTTGATCAAAAGCAGCTCCACCAGTATTTGTAATAACACTATCATCATCCGACACAAGGTAATCATGCTCTTTAATTAGCATAAATGAAGTTGGGTTCTCCATAAATTTACGGCCTGCTTTTGTTATTTTCAACACACCATATGACTCAATATCTTTAGAAAGAAGTCCTGCAACTACAGTTTGTCGAATAACAGCATTCCAAAAATTAACATCTTTATCACTTCCTATTCCGAAGTTTGGAAGCTTATCGTGTTTGTATGCTTGTATATCTGATTTATTCACACCTGCTAAAAATAAGCAATAATGCTTTGACCTTTGCGTTTCTTTCAAAACACTCACCGCCTCTAATAGATTCAGTACACGATCTTTTCCTTCATGCTTTTCCTTTGGATGGCGACAATTGTCACACATACTGTTGCATCTTTTTTCATCAAACTCTTCGCCAAAGTAATACAAAATCATTTTTCTTCGACAAACAGACGTTTCTGCATATGCAGACATTTCATTCAATAACTGTCGACCGATTTCTTGTTCTGCAACAGGTTTGCCTTGAAGAAATTTTTCCAATTTTTCAATATCTTTGTATTGGTAAAAAGAAATACACTCTCCTTCTCCACCATCACGTCCGGCTCGACCTGTTTCTTGGTAATAACTTTCCAAAGATTTTGGAATATCATGGTGAATGACAAAACGAACATCCGGTTTATCTATTCCCATTCCAAAAGCAATTGTAGCAACAATAACATCTGTATCTTCCATCAAGAACATATCTTGATGTCTTGCTCGTGTACCTGCATCTAATCCTGCATGATATGGTAAAGCTTTAACTCCATTCACTTGAAGTAATTCTGCAAGCTCTTCAACTTTCTTTCTACTTAAGCAATAAATTATTCCACTTTTACCTTCTTTGGTACGAATGTATTTTATAATTTGTTTTTCAACTTCTTTTTTTGGGAAAATTTGATAGTATAGGTTATCACGATTAAATGATGACTTGTAAACTTTTGCATCCAACATATTCAAGTTTTTCTGAATATCATATTGAACTTTTGGAGTAGCAGTAGCAGTCAATGCAATGATAGGAACACTGGTGATTTCTTCAAATATTTCTCTTAATCGTCTATATTCAGGTCTAAAATCATGTCCCCATTCAGAGATACAATGCGCCTCATCAATTGCAAAGAATGAAATATTTATCCCTTTAAAGAATAAGACATTCTCTTCTTTGGTTAAAGATTCTGGTGCTACATAAAGTAGTTTTGTTTTCCCTTCGGTAATGTCACTTTTAACTTTTGCAGCTTCCCCTTTATTCAACGAAGAGTTCAGAAAATGAGCAACTTCCTCATTGTCACTCACACTACGAATTGCATCTACTTGATTTTTCATCAAAGCAATTAGAGGAGAAACAATGATCGCTGTTCCTGCTGACATTAATGCTGGGAGTTGGTAGCACATTGACTTCCCTCCGCCCGTTGGCATTATTACAAAAGTGTTGTTTCCATCAAGAACATTCTTAATAACGCTTTCCTGATCTCCTTTAAAACTATCAAAACCAAAGAATGTTTTTAATGCTCCTTTAATATCCGTCTTTACCATATTGAATCTAATCGTGTAATTCTTATCTAAAAATACTAAAAATCTTTAACCAAACACTTTTTTAGAATAACTTTCTCAAGAAAAATGAAATAAATATAGGAATCACAACATTTCCAACATTCATTTTTAATTTTCGGAACGAATTAGCGCAGAATAATTATTTTTGCATAGAATATATGGAAGAAGATCAAAATATGACGTTTATCAATCACCTCGAAGAATTGAGGAAGAGATTGATTAAAGTAGCCCTAGTCGTTCTAATTTTAGGAATTGGCTTGTGGTTTTTTCAAGGTTGGATTATGGAGAATCTTTTCCTATCCATGAAAGAACCCGACTTTATCACATTTCAATTGATGTGTCAATTCTTTGGCATTTGTGTAGAAGAGATCCCACTACAAATGCAAAGTATGACAATGACTGGGCAATTTTCTTACGCGCTTATGATGAGTGTCTTGGGGGGTGTTGTATTAGCCTTCCCTTTTATTTTCTATCAAGTATGGGCATTCATCAGACCAGGGCTCAAGAAAAATGAAAAAACCATCTCAAAAGGAATTGTTTTCTACGTTAGTATATTATTCTTTCTCGGGATTTCTTTTGGGTACTTCATCGTTGCTCCATTGTGTGTTCAGTTTTTTGGTTCGTATCAAATCTCTGACCAGTTACAGAATATTTTTACAATTACCTCTTATATGAGTATGATATTGTCTACAATATTCTATTCCGGAATGTTATTTCTACTGCCAGTTCTTGCCTATCTTTTCACAAAACTTGGAGTTCTAACACCTGCTTTTCTAAGAAAATACAGAAAACACGCAATTATTGGGATATTAATTCTTTCTGCCGTTATCACACCTCCGGACCTAATTAGTCAAATAATTGTTGGTATTCCCATCGCAATACTCTATGAAACAAGTATCCTCGTTTCTGCTCGTGTTGAAAAAAAGTTGAAAATTGAACAACAAAGTAAGACTTAGTCTCGTTTTAGTTTCCTACTTTTAAAAATATCTAAAATACTTAATGAAAACACGTTTACTATTTCTTATACTTCTTCTATCTTCTTATTCTATAGGACAGAAAACTAAAGTCGAGGGAATTGTTACAGATCAAGTAACGGGAGAACCCATGCCTTTTGTTACGGTTCGTTTTCAGAACACAAAAATAGGTACACTGACAGATACTCTGGGGCATTATTTACTTGAAACATATTACGCATCTGATTCCATCACTTTTTCTTTCTCCGGATATTTGAAAGTTTCTCATTTTATTGAACTTGATGCAACTCAATCCATTGACATCACACTTCCTGTATTGACTACAGAATTTGAAGAGGTCGTTGCTCGTGCACCAGATGAATTACCTTCTACTATTCTTCACAAAAAAGTTATTGCAAATAAAAAAATAAACAATAAAGAGAAGTTAGACTCATATGAATATGAAGTATACAATAAAATTCAACTGGATTTAAACAACATAGATTCTAGTTTTAAAGAAAGAGCGGTTGTGAAACGTTTAGATTTAATCATGGATTATTTAGACGAAGAAGATGATGGTAAAAGTTATTTACCTGTAATTCTAAGTGAATCCGTTTCAGATTATTATTATAAAAAATCTCCCAAAAAGAAAATGGAAGTTGTAAAAGCTTCCAAAATAAGTGGAATTGAAAACCTCGATTTGAATCAATTCATGGGGGATATGTATCTTGATGTCAATGTTTACGATAACACTTTACACATTTTTAATAAATCATTCATTAGCCCCGTCTCAAATTTTGCTCGTTCTTACTATCGCTTTTATTTAGAAGATTCAATGTTTATTGATAACTATTGGTGTTATCAATTAAAGTTTAAGCCAAAAAGAACGGGAGACATGACCTTTGAAGGTGAAATGTGGATCCACGACACTACCTACGCGGTAAAACAAATCCAAATGGATGTAGCTCCATGGGTAAACATTAATTATGTCCAGGGTTTATACATCGAACACAATTTTGAGCAAGTAGAAGATGAAGTATGGATGTTGACCAGTGAGAAAATGATTGCTGATTTAAAAATCACAAAAAAAACAAATGTTTACGGCTTTTACGGACGAAGACATTCTTCACGGAAAAACTATAAAATCAACACCGACCGTCCTAATGATTTTTACAATGTAAAAAGTACCGTTATCATTCAAGACAGTGCAGAATTAAGATCGGACGCCTATTGGGCAAATATTAGACACATCCCCCTAGCAAAACAAGAACAAGGAATCGATAACATGGTGGATTCATTGAATAATTTACCTTTTTTTAAATTTCTTAAAAATGGTCTTTACTTTGCAACAACAGGTTATTTCCCCGTAAACAAACTCGAAATTGGGGATGCTTTTTCTTTATTTAGTTTTAATCAAGTGGAAACTTTTCGTTTAGGTTTAGCTTTAAGAACTTCCAATAATTTCAGTAAAAGGCTAGAATTCGGTGGACGATTAGCGTATGGGTTTGGTGATGAAAAATTCAAATATGGAGCAACGATTCGCTACAACATCACTCCAAAGAAAAGAGGGATGCTTTCACTTTATTACAATTATGATTTAGAACAAATTGGTCAATCTCCAACAGCTGCAGCCGTAGGATCTACTTTTGGAACTTTATTCAGAACGGGGCCGTTAGATAAACTAACCTTTGTTGAGAAAATTGGCATTAACTTAGAAAAGGATTTCAGGAAGGATATCATTTTATATGGTGGATTTGAGTGGAAAGAATACACTGCCGTTGGTTTAGCAAACTACCTCAAACCTAACCCAGTTTCTGGTATTGACGATACAATCACTCGAATTCAAACAACAGAATTTACAGCACGCTTTCGTTGGGCAAAAGACGAAGAATTTCTGTCCGGAGCATTTGATCGAAAAACATTGCGCACGAAATATCCGATTTTTTCAATTCAAGCCATTTTTGGTGTAAAAGATTTATTTGGAGCAGATTACAATTACCAAAAGGTAGATGTATTCATTCAACAAAACGTTCACATTGGTGCATTAGGAAGAATTGTATATGGCGTTAATATTGGGAAGATTTTTGGGAAAGCAGCTTATCCATTCTTAAAAGTACATACCGGTAATCAATCTATATGGTTAATGGACAATGCATTCAATAAAATGAGTTTTTTCGAATTTATTTCAGATCAATACATCGAAGCTACTCTTGAAAACCATTGGGACGGCTTCTTTTTTGACAGAATACTTCCTTTCAATAAAAAAATGAAATTAAGATTGGTTACTGGCGCAAGATTGGCTTACGGTACAATCTCTCCGAAACATGGCGAACTAATTCGTATACCAACATTTTCTAAACAATTTAGGGACACACCTTATATGGAAGTATCAATGGGAATTGAAAATATTTTCAAACTGATTAGAGTAGATGTTTTTTGGAGGTTGTCACATCTAGAACCAGGTATCCAAGTTGGCGACATTGAAGCGTTTGGAATTAGAGCAAAATATGTCATAAATTTCTAACTATGAAGTTACACACACAAGGAATAAAGAAATCCTATAAAAAAAGAAATGTTGTAAAAGGCATTACTGTTGAAGTAAATCAAGGTGAAATTGTTGGTTTACTTGGTCCGAATGGAGCAGGGAAAACAACGTCTTTTTACATGATTGTTGGTTTAGTAAAACCGGACTCAGGCAAAGTTTTTCTTGATGACAAAGAAATTACAAAAATGCCGATGTACAAAAGATCTCAAATGGGCATTGGCTACCTACCTCAAGAGGTCTCTGTTTTTCGAAAACTGAGTGTCGAAGACAATATTATGGCCATCTTAGAAATGACAGATCTTAAAAAACCGGAAAGAGAAGCTCGATTAGAACAATTGATCAGTGAGTTCAGTTTAGGTCACGTTCGGAAAAATCTTGGGAATCGCTTATCTGGAGGAGAGAAAAGAAGAACTGAGATTGCAAGAGCGCTTGCTACTGACCCTAAGTTTGTTTTATTGGACGAACCTTTTGCAGGAGTTGATCCAATTGCAGTGGAAGACATACAAAGTATCATTTCAGAATTGAAGAAAAGAAATATTGGAATACTCATTACCGATCACAATGTACAAGAAACACTTTCAATTACCGATCGAGCATATTTGCTTTTTGAAGGAGCTATTTTAAAATCAGGAACTGCCGAAGAACTTGCCGCAGATGAACAAGTTAGAAAGGTGTACTTAGGTCAAAATTTCGAATTAAGGAAGAAATAATTTTTTTAAGAACAAAAAAGTGATATTTTTGTCATTATAACCAATTGAAAACATTAACATTATGCAACTAAAGAAAACATTACTACTTAGCTTAACAGCTATTTCATTCCTATTCTTATCAAATTCATGTAAAAAGTGCAAAGTTAGTGATGACGACACAAACACTGGAGAAATTGTTAGTGATGCAATTATATACCCATCTGGAGCATCATTGACTAGTAGCTATAATACTCAACTTTTTGATGGAGTAAGTACTCCTGCTGATCTTTTTCAAGTCAGTTATGATGGAGGTGTTACAAGAGTTGCTATCGATTGGAACTCATACTACGTAAGTTCAATTCCAATGACTGTTAAATGTGAAACTGAATTTGTACGAAACATTTCAAAAGACGAATTAAATGGAATTGTACGTTATTCTGTTGATGCAACAACTTGTAAGGATTGCGACCAAAGTGTCTTCGTTGAAAACTGGGTTTTAGTAAAAAAATTCCCAATCAGTTACACTGTACTTTACTTACCTTCTGTAAAAGAAATATAGATAAAACCTTTTTTTTACATCCCTTTTCACTTTTGAATTGGGGTGTTTTTTTTACCTAAACTATTCTAAAAAAGGCTCATACATCATTATTGCGTGATTTTCAACAAGAAGAATTTCATCCACCTCACCTTTGTCTTCAGTCAATTTAAAAATTTGATTGTGCCTAGAGTAACCACCCCAAATCTGTTGATCAATACGATGATTCCTTTCCTCAATCCTATATTTTTCACTGAGTTCATTTTCTGAGAATAACTCTCCATTTAAATGGGTGTCGTCAATCCATAAAGACAATCGATAAGATTGTTCAGAATTATTAACAACCTGTAAGTCAATATAATTATATGACAAAGTTGCACCAGCCCCAAAAGGAACTTTTCTATTTACATCAGGAAAAACATCGTAACCATGCCTGAATCTTTCTGTAATTTCTAAAGGCGAGTGCGCAAAAATCCAAAAAAGAAGATTTCCTAATTGACATAACCCACCTCCAGTACCTTTTGTGATTTGACCTTTCTTCAATACTAATCCATCCAAATATCCTTTTCTTTTTGTCGGTCGGCCAACCAATTTCCAAATAGAGAATGTTTCTCCAGGTTGAATCACAGTACCATCGATGTGTTTTAAAGCCAATTCTAAGTTGGTTCGCTTATTTATTTGAAGTTGCATATCTACTCCCTGAAGTGGTCGTAAAATCATCGATTTATGGCGAAAAACAGATGCCTTAATTTCTTTCAAACGATTATTACTCCGCTTACGGCTATAACGATCTCCATCCATCTTCCATTTCCACTTTCTTTTGAGAATAAAAAACTCCTTGCCCAACAATTGTCTAAGCAAGCTTCTGTTTATAGGTTTGGGCAAGGATCTATTCATAGACTAAAATTAACTAAAAAGATGAGTAGCTTGCGTCAAACCTAAGAAAACGGAGATTAAACCAAACATTAATGCCATATACCCAATTTTTGATTTCTTAATTGAGGGATAAATAGATAACAACAAACCTACCCCACCAATAAGAAGTGCTTCAGTACCAGACTCAATCACTCTTTCGGAATATAAATAGCAGATGTCTGCATCTATACATCCTTCAGCCAATGGAACCAATTTGAATTGACAATAAAGTCCAGATATCATTCCAAATAACGATGTACCTAACGCAATAAAAGATAAAATTTTCATACAATAAATTTATAGATTAATATTCTATGAATTTAATAAACCTTATTCACACCAACAATCGAAAAAAAGTAAACAACACAAAAACTACGGTGAATCTCATCTAAAAATAAGGCACAAAAAAAAGGTCACCAAAAGATGACCTTAGACATAGATAAAAGTATCTATAATTAATTAGATGCTAAATCATTATTTTCAACTTGGTCAATAGATCCATAAGCGTCACAATGTCCACCTTGAGAAGATCCACATGAAGCGAAAACAACTGATAATACTAATCCTACTAATGCTAAGGTCAAAAATTTCTTCATGTTTAATTATTTTAAAGTTCTAGTTTGTTGTACAATAACGGCAAACATACAATAAATTACATACTTTTAAAAAAATAATTATTAACAATTCACTTTGAATAGAATGAAATAAAGTAATTTCAACAACGTTTATGTCTTTTATCGTACGGTTTTACTTCATATTAGCTCTTTTAATTAGTCCATATATTTATGGACAAAAAAGCTATGAAATAACTTTTTCAGCAACAGACCATCATTTTTTTGTAAAGAAACCAAAACAATTCTTCAAAGACAGTCTTTCAGCGATGAATTACATCTCTGATGTTCAACACAAAGCAATCTCAAAAGGATATATTTTAGCATCAGTAGATTCGATTCAATACTACAATAAGAATGCTGTTGTATATTTTTATACTGGGGATAAATTTGGGGAGATTAGTTTAAATATAACACCTGACGATCTTTCTTTTCTACGTAAAAACTCTACTGTTTCTGAAAAACTAATTGCCCATATTCCATTTACTCCTAATTCTTATGCAGCCATTTTAAACAAGGTTCAAAATGCCTTTTTGGAGAATGGCTACCCTTTTGTTTCTATTGGATTAAAAAAAACAATCTTAAATGACAAAAATATAGAAGCTGATTTAGAAATTATCAGAGGTCCTTATGTTACTTGGACAAGAATAAATGTAAAAGGAGACAGTAGTATTTCTGTAAAATACATTTCAAATTTATTAAACATCAGAAAGGGAGAAGTTTACAGGGAGTCTGAACCAAAAAAAATAAGCAATAGAATTAAACAGGTTCCATTTTTAGAGGAAATAAAATCCTCGGAACTTCTATTCACGAAAAAAGGGGCAGAATTATTCGTCTACTTAAAATCAATTCCAATAAGTTCTATCAACGGGATTATCGGTTTCCAACCCAATCCATTGAGTGGAAAATTAACCGTTACGGGGGAATTAGATTTAAAACTTCAAAATGTTCTAAAAAGAGGAGAGTTACTCAATATCAAATGGCGAAGCATACAAGCTCAAACCCAATCTTTGGATGCTCATTTTAATTACCCTTTTTTATTCAATACATCGTTCGGAATTGATGCTACGTTTCAATTGTACAAAAGAGATACATCTTTCCTCGAATTAAATTCTTCAATTGGAATTGATTACTATTTAAAAAAAGGAGCCGTTTTAAAAGTATTCTATCAAAACATTTCATCCAGCGTTTTATCTGGTGGACTAAATAACCCTACTTATTCTTCATTGGGAAACTCTCGCTCAAACAACTACGGAATCGCATTTACTTCAAAACAGTTGGACTACATTCCTAATCCTTCAAAAGGATATGTCATTTCTATGAAAACCTCTGCGGGTAGTAGAAAATCACAAATCAATGACACAACACTTGAAATTAAATCATTAACATTTAGAGGTGAAGCGATTTTAGAATATTATTTACCATTAGCAAAAAGACATGTTTTAAGATTCTCAAACCGAACAGAGTATTATTCAGCTCCCGAAATTTTTCAAAATGAATTGTACCGATTTGGAGGACTAAACGAACAACGCGGTTTCAATGAAGACGAACTACTTTCTACAACGAAAAATACGACAACCATCGAATACCGTTACTTGTTGGATCAGAATTCACACGTTTTTGCTTTTTACGACCAAAGCTGGTATGAAAACATTTCGAACGGATATTTTAACGATAGTCCATACGGATTTGGGGCTGGGTTTTCATTCAGTACTAATTTTGGAGTGTTTTCCATCTCGTATGCACTGGGAAAACAATTCTCTAATCCAATTCAGTTTAGCAACAGTAAAATACATTTTGGATACATCGTTTACTTTTAACTCTACTCATCTTCATCTGCCTCATCCGTTGACTCAGGTAAATCAAGAATTTCTTTAGACTCTAACGCTGTAAATGTTTCAACATCCTTTAATTTTCTTTCCAAAACATTCGTACGAGTGGTTCTCAATTTATCTAAGGTTCCCGTCGCTGTAGAAAGTTGTTTGTGTACCTTATCTAAAACCCCTGAAAATTCACTAAATTCATGTTTCACAGCTTTTAAGATATCCCAAACCTCACTGCTTCTTTTCTGAACTGCCAATGTTCTAAATCCCATTTGCAAACTATTTAACAGTGCCGAGAGAGTTGTTGGTCCCGTTACCGTTATTTTATATTTTCGTTGTAAAACCTCAAACAACCCAGGATGTCTTAATACTTCGGCATACAAACTTTCAACAGGTAAAAACATTATTCCAAAATCTGTAGTATGTGGTGGATCAATGTATTTCTCGCTGATCGTTTTAGCGAAAAGCTCAATTTTCTTAATCAAGACTTTCTGTGCAGCTTCAATACCCGATTTATCTCCTATTTCGAAAGCATCCAACAAAGAGTGATAATCCTCAATTGGAAACTTAGAATCAATAGGCATCCAAACTTCTTTGTCCGAATCTCTCCCTGGAAGCCTTAAAGCAAATTCAACATTCGATTGACTGCCTTTCTTCGTTGCAACATTTTTCGCATATTGATCAGGAGTAAGAATCTGCTCTAAAATATTCTCCAATTGGTATTCACCTAGAACACCTCTTGTTTTCACATTCGTAAGAACTCTTTTCAAATCACCTACACCTGTTGCTATATTTTGCATTTCACCCAAACCTTTGTGAACTTGCTCTAAACGATCACTGACCTGCTTAAACGATTCGCCTAACCTTTTCTCCAAGGTAGTTTGCAATTTCTCATCAACCGTAACACGCATTTCATTCAATTGTTTGGTATTGTCTTCTCGTATTGCTTTTAAATTATTGTCAATCGTTTTCTCAATGTTTTTAATGTTCTCTGAAGATAATTTACTTAAATCAAGTTGTTGTTTGTTAAAATTACCGAAATTATCTTTCAATAAAGCATTCAATTCTTTGATATTTTCTGAAAATTTATCTTCAAAAGATTTCAAGGATTTACCCAACTCTTCACGTGATGAAACTTGTGTTGACAGTAACTCCTCCCGGTTTATTTTTAATTGGTCACCTGTTTCAATTCGATTTCTTTGTAAATCATCTTTAATGGATTTTTCAGTTCTGTCAAGTGCATTTGTTAACTTTGAATGAATAGATTCCTCGATTTTTCTAAAATCATTGCTTAAATCAACCTCTTGTTTCGTACGAAAACCAAGTGCAATATTCAACAGAACAAGAAGTATTAAAATAATCAAAAGTATAGTCGTCATAATATTCAATTTTATTAAAAATACGAAAAAGAATAAAATATGAAAGTCGAAAACTGGGAATTATTCAATAAAAATAGGATAGAAGTAGATTACTTTCTACTTTCTTTCATTGAAAATCTAATTTCTTTCATGAATTCGGAAGCATAAACAAAATCAAGAATTTCTTTATTCTCAGTTGTTATAATCTCTTTGCGATCGCCTTGCCACCAATTTTCGCCATTGTGAATAAAAAGAATCGTATCTCCAATTTCAATTACAGAATTCATATCATGGGTAATAACGACGGTAGTAATATCATATTCGTAAGTTATTTCACGAATAAGATTATCAATTACAATGGCTGTTTGAGGATCCAAACCCGAATTCGGTTCATCACAGAATAAATATTTTGGATTCATTGAAATGGCACGCGCAATTGCAATTCGTTTCTGCATCCCACCCGAGCATTCTGCAGGCAATAATTTATTTCTTCCTGCAAGATTCACTCGATCTAGACAGAAGTTAACCCGATCCAATTTCTCTTCTTTGGTCATGTTTGTAAACATTGTCAATGGAAACATAACATTTTCTTCCACCGTCATTGAATCAAAAAGCGCTGACCCTTGAAAAAGCATTCCAATTTCTTTTCGGATATCTTTTTTATCGTTTCGATTCATTTCGGTAAAATTTCTACCATCGTAAAAAATACCACCTGTATCTGGCTCGTGCAAACCGACAATACATTTTGTTAAAACAGATTTCCCTTGACCAGATTGACCGATAATCAAATTCACTTTACCTTTTTGAAATTCGACATTAATATCATGTAAAACATGATTGTCTCCAAAAGATTTGTTGATGTCTTTTACCTCTATCATAACAGAATCAATTGAGTTAAGATAAAGTTAGCAACAAGGATAGCTACACTACTTGAAACAACAGCTTTTGTTGCAGAAGCTCCAACATCTAGAGCCCCACCTTTCGTATAATAGCCATAGAATGAAGCAATAGAAACGATTAAAAATCCAAAAACGACCGTTTTCGTTAATGCATAAACTACATTTGAAAACATAAAATAGTAACGAATACCATAAATATAAGTCTCTGTATCAGAAAGTCCCGATAGAATAAGTGACAACCATCCTCCGACAAGACTTAATCCCATCGAAAAAATAATCAATATCGGGAAAAATATAATTGCAGCAAGGACTTTCGGTAAAACCAAATAAGCTAAACTGTTTACTCCCATGATTTCGAGAGCATCTATCTGTTCTGTCGTTTTCATTGTACCAATTTCAGAAGCTACATTAGAACCAACTTTACCTGCAAGAATTAAAGAAATAATTGTCGGTGAGAACTCTAAAATTGTACTAGAACGTGTTATAAAACCAATTGTATACGCCGGCAATAATGGTGAATCCATATTAGATGCCGTTTGCATTGCAATAACTGCCCCCATAAAAGTAGACATTAATGCAACTATTGGAATAGAATTTATACCAATAGTCTGAATTTCTTCGAAAAATTTTTTCCGGAAAACACCCCATTTTTCAGGTCGTGAGAACACCACCCAAAGCATTTGTATGTATTTACCGATATTTAAAACTATATTTTTCAACAGTCGTAAAGTTAATCCTATTTTTTTTGCATGCAATTTATTCGCAAAAAATAAGTCACCAAATACGGTTAAAAAGTTAATTTTACCTTTATGAATCACCAGAAGTACCGTATTTTTTTTCAAAAACATATCCCAAAAGAATATGTAGAATATGTGGTGCACTTGTTTTTGAATAATCCTGTTCGTTTTAGAATTGTTAAACCTCGAAAAACTAAACTAGGTGATTTTCGTTCAGGAATCAAGGACGAAAAGCCTCAAATCACTATCAATAATGACTTGAACCCTTATTCTTTCCTCATTACGACAGTTCATGAGTTTGCACATTTAATCACGCACAATAAATTTGGAAGAAAAGCGGCTGCTCATGGAGTTGAATGGAAAAATGAATATTCAAAATTGATTTTTCCAATCATTGAAATGAAGCAATTACCCGCAGATATCGAGCGTGTTTTGTTGAATTCTTTGGTCAAAGTAAAAGCATCATCATGCTCCGATGTTGAATTGCAACGTATTCTTATGAAGTACGACATTCAACAAAACGACCAACTTCTTCTCGAAGAGTTGGATAAAAACACTATTTTTACTCTCAACAATAAACAATACAAGAAAGGCGACCTGAGAAGAACACGTTTTCTTTGTCAAAGAATCGAATCTAAAAAAGAATATTTAATACACGCACTTGCGAAAGTAAAATTGTCAATTAATAAATATGAATAATAATTACTCCATAATTATGGCCGGCGGAATTGGAAGTCGTTTTTGGCCACTTTCTACTCCAGAAAATCCAAAACAATTTTTAGATGTTTTAGGCATTGGGAAATCACTGATCCAAATGACCTACGAACGATTGTTGCACATTTCACCAAATGAAAATATTTACATTCTCACCAACGAACAATACAAAGAGAAAGTTTTGGAGCAACTTCCAAATTTATCTCCAGATCAAGTATTAACTGAGCCAGAAAGAAAAAATACTGCTCCCTGTATTGCTTATGCGGCAGGAAAAATACAATCCATCAATCCGAATGCAAACCTCATCATTTCCCCTGCTGATCATTTAATAATTCAAGCAGATGGTTTTGCAAAAACGATAGAAACAGCTTTAGAATCTGCTGAAAATGGTCGCATTGCAACCATAGGTATTGCTCCTTCTAGACCAGACACAGGTTATGGGTATATCGAAGTTGATGCTAAAAATGAAAGTCAACCAAATGCAACTTTCGAAGTTGAACAATTCAGAGAAAAACCGGATTTAGAAACAGCAAAATCGTTTCTTCAGGCTGGGAATTTCTTTTGGAATTCAGGAATATTCATTTGGAAAGCAGCGACAGTAATTGAAGCGTTAAAGAATTTTCAACCAGACTTACACGATTTGTTTACCAAAGACTTAACCTCTTATAATACAAAGAATGAACAAACGTTTGTAAATCATGCATTTCAAACTTGCGAAGACATTTCAGTGGATTTTGCAATCATGGAACATGCACAAAACATTGATGTAATTGTTGCTGATTTTGATTGGTCTGACTTAGGAACATGGGGAAGCTTAGACGATCATTTAAAGAAAGATGATTCCAATAATGCGATTGTGGGAGATAAAGTAACTGCATTTAATTCTTCGAATTGCATCGTCAATATACCCGATGGAAAAACGGCACTAATTGATGGTCTTGATGGATATATTATCATTCAATCGGATGATAAATTGATGATTCTCAGAAAAGAAAATGAGCAGAAATTAAAAGAATTCTTGAAGAAAATAAAATAGATTTTGTACGGGCAGGTCGCGACCTGCCCGTACAAAATCTATTTTATTGAATATTACCTAATCGTATTTGCTCGGACTCCCATGCTCGGTACAAATCAAAATAGCTTTTTGTTTCCATCACCACTACTCCACCAAGCGTATCGCCATATTTCGCGGGTAAACCTCCTGTAAAAATCATCATTCGTCCAATTGATGCACTTGGAATATTTCCAACAGATGCTGTTTTAACACCATCAATCAAGTAAAGCATATCCCCTTTTCTTGCTCCACGGAACACTAATTCTCCATCATTTGTCATTCTTACATCTGAGGACATTGAGTTGATTAAAGATTTAATGTCTGTCTTCACTGGAGAACGAGCTATTTCTTCGGCTGTCAATCGAGTTACCGGTAAATCTCCGTCGATTAGTTTCAATGCATCTTTATTATATACCGCATCCATTACAACTAAGGTCAAAATCTCAGAAGTAAAGTGAATATCTCCCGCCTGATAAATACCATCCATTGGGACATTAACCATAATGTTTCTCATAGTATCTCCTAGGTAGCTTACATTTAGAACATATTTCCCTGCTGGAATTCCACTTATACGGAAACTTCCCCTGTCATCTGTACGTGCATTGTATTGCTGTCCTCCACTTACAATAAACACATGTGCTCCGAATGCAGTTTTATCACTTTCTCCTTCGAGAACAGTACCTTTAACTTCTCCTAGTGCACCTTGACTAAAAGTCCCAAAAGACAGGAAGATTCCCATCAGTAATGTCATTGTCTTTTTCATATCATTATATATTTAAATTCACCTAAAGGATGCAACATGAGTTGACTTTCCATAAAAAAGAATAAAAAAAATCGAGTCTTTTTTAAAAAAACTCGATTTCAAAATATAATAACATGTGCTTTTACACTTTCATTTTAACAATCAGATCAATTAACCTGTTTGAATAACCAGCTTCATTATCGTACCAAGCGACCACTTTAACCATATTACCAACAACACTTGTTAGTTTTGCATCAAACAAACAACTTCGTGGATCACCAATGACATCAGAAGAGACAATTGGATCTTCTGTATAACCGAGAATTCCTTTTAACTCATTCTCTGCAGCAGACTTCATTGCAGATGTAATTGTTTCAATTGACGGTGGACTTTTCACAATAAAAGTAAGATCTGTCATTGAACCGTCAGGAACAGGAACTCGAATTCCGCAACCGCCAATTTGCCCTTCTAATTCCGGGAAAATTTTAGCCAATGCTTTTGCTGCACCTGTTGTAGTAGGCACAATTGATTCTGCAGCAGCTCTCGCTCTTCTTAAATCAGAATGAGGTGCATCATGCAATCGTTGATCAGAAGTATAGCTATGGATTGTACTGATAAAAATACTTTCAATTTCACAAAATTCTTTCATCACCTTAACCACAGGAGCAGCTGAATTTGTAGTACATGAAGCATTTGACACAATAATGTCTGAATCTTGCAATAAATCATCATTCACTCCTAACACAACTGTTCTTGTTATTGCATCCTTCGATGGCGCAGAAAGAATTACTTTCTTTGCTCCACCAATTAAATGCTTAGAAGCAGATTCTGTTGTACGAAAAATACCCGTAGCCTCTAAGACAAAATCAACTCCATAATCACTCCATTGAATGTTTTCAGGATTTTTTTCTGAAATAAAAACAATCTCTTTTCCGTTTTCAAAGACAATTTTATTTCCTTCTACCAAAAATTCTTGTTTAATTTTACGGTGAACACTATCGTATTTTAACAAATGAGCCAGTGTATTAATATCTGCTAAATCATTTACGACAGCAACATCAACTTCTTGATTTTCCAAACTCATTCTCGTGAAATATCGACCTATTCTTCCAAAACCATTTACACCAATTATTTTCATCTTATCTCTCTTTTTTTCAATTCAGACCATTAAGTTAATAAAGATTTTTGTACAAAAAAAGGGTAACCCGAAGATTACCCTTTTTAATTTTATTAAATCGTTTAAATGATTAATCTATCACTTGTATGAAACCATGTTTCTGAAGCTCTTCACCACCTTCTATCTTAGCATCGATAAAATAGAAATAAGTACCTTCACCAACTAGGTTACCAGAACGGTCACGACCATCCCATACACAATTTCCATTTGGCTCATCACATTCATAAATAACATTACCCCATCTGTTTGTAATAACAATATGGAACTCTTCAAGTCCACTCGCGTCAACATACCACGTTGTGTTTTGAGACCCAGGCGCCAATGAAATTACATTTGGAGCAGCAATGTCACAGATTTTATAATCAATCACAACTGTATCATAATTTTGATGACAAACATTCGTCAAAACAACAGAATACGTTCCTGGTGAAGAGATGGAAATAGCCTCTCCAGTAGTACCAGTATTCCATTCATAGGTAGTTGGATAAGTATTTTCATTAGGAGCATTTAAGTCAAAGACAACCCCTTGACACAATACAGTATCCGCTAAATAGGTCCATGGGTACGGCGGAAAATCAACTTCCGCTGTTACAACAGAATTACACCGATTATCAGTGTATGTAATAGTATACATTGCACCCGACTGATTTGTAGTGTATATAATTGGATTCTCTACCGTATTATTTGGTGTAAAATGTACAGATGTATCTGAAGCTGTCCAAATACCTCCGGCAAACGACTGTGTATTTGAAACTTGAAACCCGTAGTTACAAGCAATTGTATCATTAAAAATTTGTGGTTGCTCCATTACAAAAAGAACAACAGTTGTATCATAATCACATCCAAAATCATCTGTTACAGTAAAAGTGTAATTCGTAACCCCAGTAGTATTTGGTTGCACAACTAACACAGTATCATCTTGACCAGAAATAATTGTTGGATCATCTAACCACGCAGAGGAAACTACCGTATTTTGGTAACCACTTAGGTTTGGAAAAAAAGAAGGGTCAAAAAATAATCCCCATTCGAAAATATAACCATCATCATCACCTAAATTATCTCTTACAATAATTTTCCATTCTCCATTCACAGGACAACCAGCAAAAGTATTAAAGTCTGTTTCTGGCAAATACACACCATTGGGATTCATCGAAGGATTTCCATTACCAAAATTAGGGGCAGGAATAGTATTTCCAGCGCCAAATTCAGTAGGATAATCTCCCCAAGTAGCAAACGCTGAGCTAAAACAATACTCCCAACCTTCACCTGGTCCTCCACCACCTATATCATCAATAGGATCACCCATAAAAGTACCACCACCACTTACACCCCCAGGTATCATACCTGATGCTGGCGTGTATGAATTCAGCAATGTCACCTGTGTACCATTTGGACACTCTAACGCTATCTCTAAATCCCCTAAATAAGAATGCTCCATAGTAATACATACTTGGTTTAAATCTTGTGAATTCTGAATCGTTGAACCACTAGGAAAACCTCCAATTTCTATTGGCGCCTCATAATTCTGACCAGAACCATCTGGCAAATAAGTTAAACCAGCAAAAGAACCACCTAATTGAAAATTACCATTAGGAATATCAATACCAACGGTATCTGTTGACGTATGACCTCCAACCAAATATGTATTTTCTCCTAAACAAACTGAATCTTCAAAAGGTCCTGTCCCTGTAAATAATGGCTGCTGAGAAACTCTTACTTTACACAGCATTCTTTGAATCTGAGGAAAAGCATCTGTTATTTTTAAATCAATTAAATAACCATTTCGCTGAGGTGGTGTAAACCATACCGAATCATTATTAGGATAATTTGCTCCATCTGTAATATACCAGTTATAATTTACATTATTTACTGTTTGAGAATAACCATTACCATTATTGTTTTCAGAAGAATGAGGAAAAATAGGTTTTGCGACAAATAAAATACTATCACCAAAACAAACATCTACAAACCCTGTATCACTTGGATTTAAAGCATCTGCACCAATACCATTCACATACGCTACAATATGTGGTTCAAATGGTTGGAATTGGTTCCCGCAAGAAGCATTAGCGATCCATCCAGTCCCTTCATTCGCTCCGTCAGAGATAAAAACAACAGTCAAACATCCTGATGGATTATTCCAAGTTGCAGTGTGTGCAAAGCCATTTGCGTCTGTTACTGAATTATGAGTCCCCAATAAAGGAGAATTAGCATCTGGTCCATCATAAATGTAAATAGAATCACTTCCATCTACATCAAACTCAAACCCAGCGTTGATAGCCCAAGTTAAAGTCATTTTTGTTCCTGTGCTCAAGTCTGGACAAAACACAGTCGTATCATTAAAGTTAGCCGAATAATTTCCAGCACCTCCATCATCTGTAAAATTGGGACTCGCAACTCCAAAAGCTCCACAATCTACAGGATTAGTTTCTAGAAAACCAACATCACCCATTGTCACATTTTGCGCAAATAAAGAAGATAGACTGAATAAACTAATTACAGTTATAAATATATTTTTCATTATCTTTTCATTTTAATTTCATTATTCAACACATAAAAAGATTTCACAACCAATATTTTGTTCGTTCCCTTTATTTTATAAAACTGATTCAAATCTTCTATTTTAATTCCTAAATCTAAATATGTATACTCATCCTGAGGAATCGAAATTTCTTTAGAAATGTCTACTTTTTTTTCAGTTGGATAATCTGCTGTATAAATTGCATTATCTATTGCATAGATCAACAAATCATACTTTTCAGGATTATTTTGAATCATTTGATTCAGTTCAGTCTCAGTATAAACACTTAGCAACTGAGGGTTGATTTCTTTTTCTTGAGAAAAGCCTATTTGGCTAACAAGAAATAAAGAAAAAAGGAGAATTAAGTTTTTTTTCATAAGTTCTAATTTAATGTATCTTTTAACTAAAACGCACATTGTTGACAAAAAGTTGCGTAATGATGATAAAAGGTTTTAGTTGATGTTCCAAAATTAATAAATAAACTTAATTTTGCACTATTAATTGTCAGAACAAAACCAATATAAAATGGAAACAAAAGAGTTAGAAAGAATTGCATCTCAAGTAAGGAGAGATATTGTAAGAATGGTATGCGAATGTAACTCTGGTCACCCAGGTGGTTCTCTTGGTTGTGCTGACTTTTTAACTACATTATATTTCGATCAAATGAAGCACAATTCTGCTAAATTTGATATGGACGCAAAGAATGAAGATGTTTTCTATCTTTCTAACGGACATATTTCTCCCGTTTGGTACAGTGTTCTAGCTCGATCTGGCTATTTCCCTGTTTCTGAATTAAGTACATTTAGAAAACTTGGCGCACGTTTACAAGGTCACCCATCTACAGACAAAGGTTTACCAGGTATTAGAATGGCATCTGGATCTTTAGGTCAAGGTTTATCTTGTGCTATTGGTACTGCTGAGATAAAAAAACTAACTGGTGACGATTCTATCGTTTACACACTTCATGGTGATGGCGAATTACAAGAAGGCCAAATCTGGGAAGCTGCTTTATATGCTGCGGCAAATAAAATAGATAATCTTATTGCAACAATTGATTACAATGGCCGTCAAATTGATGGTGATCTTGAGGATGTCATCTCAATGGGTAATCTACCTCAAAAGTGGCAAGCTTTTGGATGGGAGGTACTTGAAATGGATGGACATAACATCAACGAAATCAAAGCGACTTTTGCAAAAGCAAAAAAATTAACAGGAAACGGAAAGCCAATCATGATTGTGATGAAAACTGAAATGGGTCAAGGTGTTGACTACATGATGGGAACGCACAAATGGCATGGAAGCACGCCAAATCCTGAGCAATTAATTGATGCACTAGGACAACTTGAAGAAACATTGGGAGATTATTAATTGAAGAATTTATTTTTCATATCGCTTTTATTCTTTGCGTCATATAGCTATGGGCAAGATTCTTTAACGCGTATACTTTTTATTCTTGACGCTTCCAACAGTATGAATGCTCGTTGGGGAGATCAAACTAGAATAGAAGCAGCAAAAGAATTATTAGCAAAAACAGTGGACGAACTAAGAGATGTACCTAATCTTGAAATTGGATTAAGGGTTTATGGGCATCAATCACCAATTACAGCAACTTTTCAAGATTGTAATGACACAAAACTAGAGGTTCCATTTGCTCCAAATAACTTTTCGCAAGTCAAAACAAGGATAAAATCTATTTACGCCAAAGGAACAACTCCAATTGCACGTTCTTTAGAGGCTGCGGCAGGTGATTTTCCCGATCAAACTTCTAGAAACATTATTATTCTTATCACGGACGGATTGGAAGCTTGCGATAATGACCCTTGCGTCATTGCGAAAAAACTGCACGACAAAGGTGTAAAAGTGACTCCTTTTGTAATTGGTCTCGGTATGGATTTATCTTATTTAGAGAAGTTCAAATGCATTGGGAGTTATTCCGATGCCGAAACTAAAGATGCTTTTGCGAAAGTATTGCAAAACGTCGTTAATAAAGCATTGCTAAACACGACTGTTCAGATCAACTTGAACAACATCAATCACCAACCGATGGAAACGGATGTTACAATGTTCTTGTACAAAGAAAACAGCAATGAATTACTTTACACTTTTACACACACCATAAATAAACACGGCAATCCTGACACATTAATTATTGATCCAGGAAACAAATACGATTTAGTCGTAAACACAACTCCCCGCGTCTATATGAAAGGAATTGTAATTCAACGAAATACACACAATACAATTGTCGTTGATTGTC
The DNA here is from genome assembly GCA_964387525.1 of uncultured Fluviicola sp. Taxonomy (GTDB): domain Bacteria; phylum Bacteroidota; class Bacteroidia; order Flavobacteriales_D; family Crocinitomicaceae; genus UBA4466. Next base: position 4,404 of record CAYLWS010000024.1, on the reverse strand, counting down.
CTCAAGGATTTATCAAAGCTCGTTTTCTTAACGCAAGTAAGCCTTACCAGATTGATCTGCGTATAATGGAAATGGGTAAAAAGAAAACTCTAAACACACAAAAAATAAGCGCATCGGACAAATATCTTGTAGGAATATATAACATTGAGATACTTACTCTTCCGCGAATATACATTACACTTCGAGTAAATCAGAGCTCTACAAGTTATATTGATATCAAAGCTCCCGGATTTATGAAATACTCTGCTGGAAGCACTCTTGTAGGACAGATATTTACAAAAAATAGTGATGGGACTTGGGATTGGGTGTGTAATTTAAAAGACAATTCATCCTATGGAAATTGGCAATTACAACCCGGACTATACAGAATAGTCTATCGACAGAAAAAATTAAAATCTTCATCATACACGATGGAAAAAGAATTTAGAATTAACTCAAACAAAACGATATCGTTAAAATTATGAAAGCATCAGAAATTGAAGTATTAGGCAAGAAAGACACAAGATCTGGATTTGGTGAAGGTTTATTGGAAGTTGGAAAAAAGAATTCCGATGTTGTTGCTCTTTGTGCTGACCTTACTGGTTCATTAAAAATGAATGCGTTTGAGAATGAATTTCCTGAACGTTTTTTTCAAGTTGGAATATCTGAAGCAAACATGATTGGAATGGCTGCAGGAATGACAATTGGTTCAAAAATTCCTTACACAGGAACTTTCGCTAATTTTTCTACAGCGCGTGTATATGACCAGATTCGCCAATCGGTTGCTTATTCTAAAAAAAATGTAAAAATATGTGCTTCTCACGCTGGATTAACTTTGGGCGAAGATGGTGCTACACATCAAACATTGGAAGATGTTGGAATGATGAAAATGCTTCCAAACATGACGGTTATTGTTCCTGCTGATTTTAACCAAACGAAACAAGCAACCATTGCTATTGCAGAACTAGAAGGACCTGTTTATTTACGTTTTGGTCGACCATCTGTTCCTATTTTCGTAAAAGAAGATGCCAAATTTGAAATTGGAAAAGCGGATGTTGTTGTTGACGGTACTGATGTAACAATCATTGCTTGCGGTCATTTAGTTTGGAAATCAATTGAAGCTGCACAAGAATTAGAGAAGCAAGGAATCTCTGCTGAAGTAATAAATATGCACACGATTAAACCTTTGGACAAGAAAGCAGTCTTATCTTCTGTAGCCAAAACAGGTTGTGTTGTTACAGCAGAAGAACACATGTACAATGGAGGATTAGGAGAGTCAATTGCGCGAGTTTTAGCAATGAACAACCCAACACCTCAAGAATTTGTTGCTGTGAATGATACTTTTGGAGAAAGTGGAACGCCAGATCAACTTTTAACAAAATATCACATTGATACGCCGGATGTTATTGCAGCTGCATTAAAAGTTTTGAAACGAAAATAAATTTATCAGATCAATCAATAGCTCCTTTTCATTTGTTTGAAAGGGAGTTTTTTTATTCTATTAAACCACATTTCACTACTTTTGAAGTATCAAAAAAATAATCGATGAGCAATAATAACCAAAAACAACGTGATTTTTTAACTTATCAAGGACAAACGAATCCTTCTCCATTTTTAATTGAAGTTAAAAATGCGAGGGGAATTTTTATTTACGATAAATCAGGAAAAGCCTACATGGATATGATTGCAGGAGTTGCGGTGAATAATATTGGCCACAATCATCCAAAAGTTGTTGAAGCGTTGAAAACACAAATTGACAAGCACCTTCACGTAATGGTTTATGGAGAATATGTACAAGATGCTCCTCTCGCTTTCAGTAAACGTTTGACCTCACTTCTCCCCAAATCTTTGAATCAAGTTTATACGGTTAATTCAGGAACAGAAGCCAATGAAGCCGCTATAAAATTGGCAAAAAGAGTAACTGGGAGAACAGAAATGATTTCTTTTCGAGGTTCTTACCATGGATCAACACACGGTTCAATGAGTATTTCAGGAAACGAAACGAAAAAACAAGCCTTTCGACCTTTACTTCCCGACGTTCGATTCATTCATTTCAATGAAATGGAAGATTTGGTGCACATCACCAAAAAAACTGCTGGGGTTGTGATTGAAACAATTCAAGGAGATGCAGGAGTCCGTATTCCTTCCCAAAAATATATGGTCGCATTAAGAGAAAGATGTACAGAAGTAGGAGCACTTTTAATTTTTGATGAAATCCAATGTGGTATTGGCAGAACCGGTAAATTATTTGCTTTTGAACATTTCGATGTTGTTCCGGATGTTTTAACATTGGGAAAAGCACTAGGAGGCGGAATGCCAATTGGCGCATTGGTTTCTTCGGGAGAATACCTGAATAAATTCACTTTTGATCCGATGTTGGGGCACATTACCACATTTGGTGGACATCCGGTAATTTCTGCGGCTGCAAATGCATGCTTGGAAGTTATGCAAACCGAAATTAATTTTGAGGAAGTTGAACGATTGGGACAATTATTGGAGAATATCATCTCAAAAAACGATGAAATCACTGAAATTCGACGTATTGGAATGCTATTCGCTTTTGATATGTCTTCTTTTGAGCGTGTAGAAAAAGTGGTCAATCGTTGCCTTGAGAAAGGATTAATTTCTTTCTGGTTTTTATCACATCCGCACAGTTTCAGATTGTCGCCGCCGTTGAATATTTCAGAAGAAGAAATTAGACTAGCAGGGAAGATTATTTTAGAAGCAATTGAGGAGACAAAGGTGTAGAGAGAATTTTGATTACAACTTTACAAAATCTACATGATAATGCTCATCATGTAAGGAGTTAATTAAGGGAGACAAGCCTTTTACGATATAAATTCCACTTTCTTTTAATTCTTTCCCATATTTTGAATTAAATAATTTATCTTTAAACTCAATTTTAATAATCACTTTTGAAATTTTATATCCATGTTTTTTTGCTTTTTCATTAAGCACCAATATATGATGTGCAATCAAATCAAAATCTACACTAATAGACTTATCTTCAGAATAACGCCCGTCATTATCAAATGTCAATAAATAATGATCTTTTCCAAGTACATCTAATTCATAAAAGGGTAAATTATTTTTAATTAACGGCATCATAAAATCTACACTTAATCCATTCTGATGAGTTCTATGAGGATGCATTTTTCCACCGTGTTGATTGGAGCACTCCATTATATAAAAGAATCTATTTGGAGCAAGTTTCTCAAATTCTTGATACGTTTCTATTGTACTATTTTCAATTCTTGAATTTAGAAAAGCTCGTCCACTGACATAACTAGTTGTATCAAAATATTGGAAGTTAACACCTGAAAATGGAAATAAAACTCCATTAATCAATGTTCCGTTTGAAACACTTCCTTTAGAAATACTTTCTTTCTTCAGCCTTTCAAATCTTGCAGAATAACTTTCGATTTCAGTTGAATTAGCTTTTTTTTCTTGAGATTGACAAGAAAGAATATTGAATAGAATGACAGAAATGAAAAGTATACCTTTAAATTTTACAATTTTTCTCATAAATAAAAGTTCATTAATTTGCTTCAAATTTTCACCATATTATCAAAAAAGATGCCGTATTTATGACAACTATACATTCAGCAAATAATCATTAACCTGCTCTCCCCTTCTTTTTCTTTTGGTGCTCGATGCACACATGGTGGAACTATTTTTTCCGGATGATCTGTAACCAATCTCCACAAATGACCAAGACCTAAACTAATTGGTTGAGCATTCGGTTTTTCTTGATAGTGTAAATCAAAAAAATATTCACTTAAAAAAGATTCAAAATCACCTTCTTCTCCTTTGTGTAATTTTTTGAGTTCATTGCGTATATCTGGAATAAGTATTTTTTGTTCAACTTGGGTATTGGGTATAATTTCACTCGATTCCCCATGGTAGGTACATAAAAAAGTATCCACTGGAATTGGAGAACGATCAACGTGAAAAGAATAAACATCCGTCGGTAAGAATGGAAAAATATCATCTCTATCATAATACTTAATGATATTTAAAACAGGAGACGCTCCATGGGCCTTCAGTAATTTTAAATCATTCAATAAAACCTCTCGAGCAAGTTTCCCCATTTCACTCAATTTAAGTCCAGAAAGCTCCTCAACACTGAGTTCTTTTATGTTCTCCTTAAACTCCACCTTTCTAACAATTTCCGCAAAATCTCCTGTAAGATTTCGCGACCAACACATTGCATTCACACCTCCCTGAAAAGGAATGGAGACAAGATCTTTAAAATTGTTGACCGTGCGTATTTGATTTTTTGGAAGAGATGATTTTATCATTTGGAATGAAAGTTATTGAACGAAAGTAAGGATATTAGTTTTGATAATCATTCGTTCCCGATTAAGTTGTCATTGGTAGATTCAACTAGCTAATGCAAGTTTTTTATTTTCTAGGTTAAACATA
>CAYLWS010000023.1:35347-42286 GCA_964387525.1 uncultured Fluviicola sp. | reverse complement strand
TGAAAATTACATTTTATCAAATGCATTATTAATATCGTTGATAATGTCTTCGTAATTCTCAACTCCAACAGAAATTCGAACTAATTTTGCTGTGATACCCATCATTTCTTTATCTTCTTCAGAAACATCTGCATGCGTCATCGTTTGAGGATGCTCTGCCAATGATTCTGTTCCACCAAGAGAAACGGCTAAGCGAATTAATTTTAAATTATCTAAAAATTGGAAAGCTTCTTTTTCTCCCCCTTTTATGTCAAAAGATATCATTGCCCCGAAAGAAGAAAATTGATTTTTTATAATTTTTTTATCTGCTTCTGTACCAAATTTTGCTGTATTACCTAAATAATTCACTTTTTCCACCATAGGATGCTTGTTCAAATATTCAGCAACTTTTTCTGCATTTTTCGCTTGTTGATCCATTCTAACTTTTAGAGTTTCTAAACTTCTCATCAATAACCAAGCGGTCCAAGGTCCAGTCATTCCACCAAGAAATGTTCTCAGACCTTTTATTCTTTGCATCAATTCTTTGCTTCCTAGGCAGGCTCCTGCTACTACATCAGAATGTCCACCGATGTATTTTGTTGCGGAATATAAAACCAAATCAGCACCATGTTTTAATGGATGCTGCCATAATGGACCCATAAAGGTATTATCGACAGATAGAACAACTGGTTTTTCATCAGTTTCAAAGTGATTTTTAATCTCTGCACACATTTCAATGTCAATCAACGCATTGGTTGGATTGCCAGGTGTTTCAATGTGAATCATTGTCAACTTATCTGCACGACCTGTTTTTTCTATTTTAGCTATAATCTCTTCCTTCGATTCATTTGCTAGAAAACCAACACTTTCAATGTTTAATTTTTTTAAATAATTATGAATGAAATGATCTGTTCCGCCATAAACTGGGTGGCTGAATAACAACAAATCTCCAGGAGACATAATCTCTAACATGGCTGTTGTGATTGCTGACATTCCACTTTCAAAAACAGCTGATTCTTCAGCACCATCCCACAAACAAAGTCTATTTTCTAAAATTTCGAGATTCGGATTGTTTAATCGACTATAGATTAGACCTAATTCTTCTCCTTCTTCTTGCTTACGAATTCCATAGGCAATTTCGAAGAATTTTTTCCCTTCCATTGCATTCTTGAATACAAATGTAGATGTTTGAAAAATAGGACACTTAATTGATCCTTCAGAAAGCGATGGTGAATAACCATAACTCATCATTAAACTTTCGGGGTGTAAACTTTTATCATTCATAATTTAGCTTTTATACAAAATTACAAAAAGTCTAAATAAAACTAATCTAGCAGCATATTTTACTGTAAAATTAGTTTTATTAAGTTTATATTTCTATTTAAAGTAAGGTGGTTAATCTTAAATAGATTTTATTACTGTGAATTTATTCCAAATTAAATTTTAATCCATTTGAGTTTATAAGTTGTGAAATCATTTAAGGTTAAAATGATTATATAATTTCCAGACACAATTCTACCTCCAAATTTTATTTCTTTTTGATTGTTAAAGCTTAGTTTTTTAATCTTTCGTCCTTCTAAAGTGATTATTTCTAACGTTCCTGTTTGTGGTAAGTCTAATTCGATAACACTTGTTGAGTTTGTTGGATTTGGATACAGTTTAATATTGTTTTTATAAACGGTATTCATTCCAACTTGATGTATCATTATACAATCTGAAGTGTCACTACAATTTCCATTGTCTATTACAACTGCAAAGTTTCCATTTGATGTTGCTGAAAAAGTAGATTGAGTTTCGCCCTGAATTTCCATGTTAGTACTACAATCTATCCATTGGAATGTTAATGTGCCCGGATTCTCAACTGTAAGTGTCACACCATCATCTGAGGTGAGTACATTACTTTCAACACCATTGATTATGACATTTTGAGTTTGCATTGCAGTATTTCCATTTCCATCATTGTACGTCCATGTTACAACAGTTGTTCCTTGTGAAGTTATAGGGAAAGTTGCATTTGTCGTTGCAGTGATTGTTCCTGTACAGTTGTCATTCGCCATTGGAGAAACAATTGAGTTTACAGTACATTCTGCATTTAGATTCGTCAATGAACTAACCGCAGGAACTGGGTCAGTATTGTCATTGATTACAACATTTTGCGTTTGTGTGACAGTATTTCCATTCCCATCATTGTATGTCCATGTTACAACAGTTGTCCCTTGTGCAGTTATAGGGAAAGTTGCGTTTGTCGTTGCAGTGATTGTTCCGGTACAGTTATCGTTTGCTGTTGGAGCAACGATTGAGTTTACAGTACATTCTGCGTTCACATTTGCCAAAGAACTAACCGCAGGAACTGGGTCAGTATTGTCATTGATTATAACATTTTGCGTTTGTGTGGCAGTGTTTCCATTTCCATCATCGTATGTCCACGTTACAACAGTTGTTCCTTGTGCAGTTATAGGGAAAGTTGCGTTTGTCGTTGCAGTGATTGTTCCTGTACAGTTGTCATTCGCCATTGGAGCAACGATTGAGTTTACAGTACATTCTGCGTTCACATTTGCCAAAGAACTAACCGCAGGAACTGGGTCAGTATTGTCATTGATTATAACATTTTGCGTTTGTGTGGCAGTGTTTCCATTTCCATCATCGTATGTCCACGTTACAACAGTTGTTCCTTGTGCAGTTATAGGGAAGGTTGCGTTTGTCGTTGCTGTAATTGTTCCAGCACAATTATCGTTTGCTGTTGGAGTAACAATTGAGTTTACAGTACATTCTGCATTCACATTCGCTAAAGAACTAATCGCAGGAACTGGGTCTGAGTTATCTGGTTCTATAGTGATTATTTGAATATAGTTAGTTGTATTTCCACAATTGTCTGAAGCAGACCACGTTCTTGTTATATTTCCATTAGCAGCAACAACATCTGCATAGGTAATAGATGTAGAATTAATACAAGGAGATGTAGCTATATATTGACCTGTCACAGATGGGGATGTAGATGTACCACAAAATAATTGAATATCAGCTGGTGAATTTGTTACGGTTATGACGTCTAACGGTGATGTAGGGTTTTCATTAAGTGAATCTATTTCACTTGGTGTAAGTGGACGACCATAAATTCGAAATTCATCCATTTTCCCAATAAAAGGAGTGTATTTTTTAGGTTTATATGTGCAAATCCCTAAAGCAGCTGATGTATATCTGTCACCGTTTGGCTTACCTTTAATAATTCCATTCGGGTTCAAATTCACTGATGTGCCAACTTGATTTCCATCCATATAAGCTTTAATTGTATGGTTATCTCTATTAATAACCATGACTGCATGAATCCAAACATTCGCTTGAACTTGATTCCCAGTTATTGATAATAAATCACCATTGACTGAAGTAGAGTTTTCATCTAACATCTCAATCACTTCAAATGTTAATCTTTTACTAGATTTATCGATGTAAATATTGTATCCTGAGATTAACTTATTTATTGCTGTTGATGAATTAGAAACGATGTGACAATTTTTTGTTCCAGTCAAAACAGCTGGTTTTATTTTAAACCAAATTGAAACAGAATGACTTCCGTTGAAAGGATCGGATACATCACCAAAGTTTATAAAAGGTCGATTATTATCTGAAGTTTGGGCTATACCACCTAGATCTGGGAAAATCCAAGAATTTGAATTGTCTAAACCATTGCCTAAAGTTGGCGTAAAATTTTCCGTATTTCCATTTAATCCTGCTCCTGATTGATCAAAAATTGTTTGTCCACCAGTTTCAAAATCATACCTCAATTCTAAACCACCATTTGAAACATCAACTTGCACCCATGTTTCGTTAAATAATTCACCATCAGTAATTAGGTATTTGAATTGATCACGACCAATAAAATCTGTTGGTGGAGTGTAAATCAAATTTCCTTGATTCATTGAAATAGTTCCACCATTTTCACTGTTTTGATCATGGTCTGCAATATGAATATCATCTCCGTTACTATCAAAATCATTTTTTAAAACTTCGATGATTGCACTTTGGTTAATGAATGTTCTCATTAAATCTGGCGTAGCATATGGATGAACGTTATAGTTGTATTGTACACTCGTTGCTGTTTGCAATCCAGCTGTTATTGCAGGATTATTTCTAACCAAAATATGACGTTGATTTGTTGTCGGTCCAAACCAAGAACCACCACCTGACATTATATCTCGAGGATATACAAAGTGTGCTCCACCCCATGTATGGGATATTTCATGTAAAAAACCACCATTGTCATCATCACTGACTTCAATACTTACAAAATTCCCACCTGCTAGCGGTTGAAGTGATTTGTAAGCTACAGGATTACCTTCCCCTTTTTGTGAGTAAACTATTTGCTGTGCAGGTATAGAATTGGGTGTTACATTACTTGAACCAGGATTGTCCATTAAACCTCGATCTCTCCAAATCTTTACGGCATCATTTTTATTGTCAAGCGCATCAGTATCAATTCTTCTTACAATTCCAGTCACTCTGTATTGTATCCCTAAGTCTCTAACGTATTGTAAATCTAAAAGATTTGTTCCATGTTCAATTTGTGCAATTACTTCGGCGTTTGTCATTCCTACAGTAACTTCGGGTTGAACATCAAATGCGATCTGCATTTTTTTTAGATTACTTGTAGGGATTAAGTTCCAGCCATGATCACTTTGTCCATTCTGTACTGGGCCAGATCCTTGTTGAGCTGTTGGGTAGGTTGAATTTCCAAATGTAGGAACCCAATCGGTTGATTTTGAGTTTATTTGAGAATAATTATAAGATTGTGTTTCGGTTACAGATATAATTGCGGAACCATTACTTAGATTTAAACTTATAGGAAGCCTTTCTATGTCCCATAAATATCTTTGCCCCTCATGGATATACGCTGTAATTGAATTGTTTCCAGGCCAAATTGTTGCAATAACTGTACTGTTAGGTTCTTCTAATATACGGCCTCTATACGTACGTACAGGAAAAAGGCTTTCGTCAAGTATATATTCTGTAAAGTTTAACGTGTTTGCTGCCTGAGCTGAAGCGGTTTGATTTGTCGTATATGTTTGATCGTCGACAAAATACTTACAAAAATTAGGATCCCTTATTGAATATTTTTCAAGAACCATCGTTACTAATCCGCCATCATCTCCACGGGGGACACTTATTGTTATGTTTTGCGGTAGTGATTGTCCGTAACTATTGATTGAATTAAGAAACAAAAAGAAAAAACAAAGTAAGATAGTCGCTTTGTTTTTTGATGTAAGAAAAAAAGATTCTGATTTGAAAATCATGATAATTTATATTTGTAATAATTTTATTATTTAAAAGGGTAAAATTATTACAACTACTTATATCGTCGCTGTTTATAACATAGACAAAGTGTACTCTAATATTTAGTTGGTTGATTGTCAGTGTTTAGAATGTTTTTAAGTAGTCGGGTAAATCTGTTTCAGTACTGACGTCCATCTTTTTCTTTAATCGATATCTTGCAGTTCTAGATGATTGAACAGAGATGTTTTTGATATTTGCAATCTCTTTATTTGAAAGATTCAACCTGATTAAACCACATATTTCTTTTTCATTCTTTGTTAAACCTGGGTGCTTTAATTCAAGTTTTTTAAAGAACTCGATATTAATTGTTTCAACATTGTTTAATTGTTGTTTTATAAAGTTTGAAATATTTGTAATTTGATTTTTATAATTCTCTTTATTGGCATTTTTTAAATGAGCTAATAGGTCTAAAATCTCAGTATTAAACTCTTTATTTCTGGTGATGTGGATTGCTAGATCAGTTAAATCACTTTTTTTATTTATTAACTCATGATTTAATTCTATTTTTTCATTCTTCAGAATAAGTTCTTCATTTTGATATTGTTTTTTTCGGAATTGATACCAAATTATTCCAAGGGCAATTATCAATACTGAAATCGAAGATAAAAAGATGATTTTAATTCGATTATATCTTTCATCTTCAATTGCACTTTGTTTTTCTGCTTTTAATTCTGTTATTTCAATTGATAATTCAAGGTTGTTTTGTTTGGATTGAAATTTAGCATTGATGATAGAAACTTCTTTTATTTCACGTTTTAAAAATTGTACATATAAATTAAGTGAATCCGTATTTATTTGAATTATTTCATCCAGTGGCATAGGGTTTTTTAAGTAATTGTAATATTTTATTTTTAAATTAGAGAGCATTAGAAAACTCTGTCTTGAGATTGTATATTTATAATTTGATAATTTCTCAAGAATATCTCTAATTTCTTTAAACTTCCCAGTTTTATAGTACGATTTACAGAGTGTTTTTCCTAGAATAATACTATTTTCATATTGTTTTGAATTGAGGTTGAATTCAAAATCTATTAATAAGTATTCTATAGCCTTATCATATTCTTTTTTGATAAATGCTATTTGACCAAGGTTTCCATTTATTGTTGCATAAAGTGGATACCCCAATTCTTTTTTAAAATCATGTTTGGTGTATAGATCAATTGCTTTCTGGTAGTAAAAAATTGCAGAATCCAAGTCTTTTAGAATGAAAAAACCAAATCCAATGTTGTTGTTTCCACGTATTTTTAAAATTGTTTCTTCAAGAGAGTCTGCGATTTGAAGTTGAAGCTTGAAGTAGTATATAGCACTGTCTGTTTTGTCTAGTTTTAAATATAAACGAGCTACATCTACGACTGTTTGATAGTTTCTTTTTATGTGTACACAATTTAATTTATACTGTAAAGCTTTTTCTGGAAAGCCCATCACATTAAAAAGATTGCTTTTTAATGTGTTGATTCCATATTCTTGGTCTTCATTAATTACACCTCTCTTTTCAGTCTCATCTATGATTAATTTCGCTCGTGTAAATTCTTTCATTTCAATTAATATTGAAACTAAACGATAACTTGTATTAAATGTTAAATCAGAAGATTTCTCTTTTTCTGCGATTGATATAGCTTCTTCTATTGTCTG
>CAYLWS010000023.1:0-35337 GCA_964387525.1 uncultured Fluviicola sp. | reverse complement strand
TTGGAAAGTCATGATTTCTTTGATAGGTGAGTGATTCATTTAGCAAAATTTGTGCTTGCTGAATTTCACTGTTTTGAGAAAAAACACTAGGTGTAATTGTACATAAGAAGAAAATTATAAACTGTTTTAAAATGAACTGCTTATAAGAGTGTATTTTTTCAAGAAAATTCTTAAAAGAAAATTTTAATGTCCCCATTCATTTTAGATTTTGTCTTTTCAAGTGCAATGTTAAACCTTTTTCATTAAAGTAATATGTTCTTACTCTCTTATTGTTAGCAATATTAATTTAGATCCTGTAATCATTTTTATTGTGAATTTAAGATTTTATTAATTTTTAGTTTTTTTATCTAAATAGTAGAGTTGCTGTAGATTATATTTCTTTTTTATTCTATTTTTGACCAAAAATATTTAAACTATGCAAGAAGGTCTTGACGATATTGATTTTAAAATACTTGAATTACTCAAAAGCAATTCAAAACAAGGTAATAAAGAAATTGCTTCCAAAATTGGCTTGACCATTACCCCTACTTATGAAAGGATTAAGAAAATGGAGAGATTGGGAGTGATTGAAGGTTATTCAATTCGAATAAATAAGCAAAAAATTGGAAAACAACTTCAAGTGTTCTGTCAAGTGTCACTTAAAGAGCATAACCTTGATTTATTGACTGTTTTTGAAGAGGAAATCGTTAATTTTTCTGAAGTTTCTACTTGTTATCACATTGCAGGTAATTACGATTACGCACTTTTAATTGAAATAGGTAGTATGGAGGAATATGAAAATTTCTTAAAACACAAATTAACGGCAATACCATATATTGGAAATGTGCAAAGTTCTTTTGTAATGACAGCGATTAAAGAAGCGTAATGAGTACTTTTGAGTAATAATTTTAATTATAAAGCGATGAATTTTTTAAGACTATTTTGTTTTGCAACTATTTTGTTTTCTAACCATTTTGTTTTCTCTCAAGAGATTGAAAAATTTGCACTTGAAGGAAGACAGCCAGCTCATATTTATTCTGATGGAAACACTCACTATTTCAATACCACAGAAAGTATCCCTCTTATAGAAATGGTTTCTGATGGAAAACTGGTAAAATCGATCGAAGTTTGGAAAGAAAGAGGTGAGCAAAATCTCTATGCTATATTTTATAAGGATGGTATTTTAAATGTTGTAATCGGAGATAACCAAAGTGGCCAACATTTGATTAGGATTGATAAATATAATTTGCAGTTAGAAAAATTTGATTCAGAAGAGATTTACTCTGAAAAAGCAAATAATAAATCAAATAATTTTGAGAATTGTCATTATTCAGTAAGTGGAATTATCTTTATAAATTCAATTGAATATGTAAAACATATTAAAATAAGGTCGCTTCATTACAGTTTTAAAGAAAATGCTACAGCTTTATATTCAATTAGTTTTCCAACAATTAATGGATTAACTATAAATGATATAGACATAGATGATAATTTGAATATATCAATTCTATATCAAAGTTACTTGCCTATATATTCGTCTGAACCTAGTTCGTTGATTAATTCTAGAGCTTCTAAAAACCCGCAAGCAATTGAAGCTTTTGCTGTTGTTTCAAGTTATGATTTTGGGATTATGTTTAAAAAATTAACGAAAGAAGGAGATGTTTATAACAGGTCTTTTGCAGCATGTTTTTCTAAAAGGAAACTGCTTATTTCTAATTTGGTATTTGATAAACAGACGAACATTTTGTCTGCTTATACAATAAAAACGTATGAAATAGAAAATGATTTAGAGGTTGTAAATAATATAATGATTACTCATAAAGAATTTGTAACAGAAAGCGCTTGGGGTCCTTTTTTAAAAGAAAACATCAAGAAAACAAACAAATATAATAACACAAATAAACCCAAGAAGAGAACTAAATTAGCAAGATTTTGTGACCTTGCTATATTTGATGTTAACATTGATGAAGAAGGTTTTCTACTATTGAAAATTATTGAAATGACTCTAATGGATGGTGGTAGTTATTATCCAACTGATTTCAACTGTTCTAATTGTGCTACTTTTTATTACAGGCCTCAACTCCTTCAAATAGACCTTAATTCTCGAAAAATAAACTGGTGGAATGTAATTATAGGGTATGCATCGATGTCGTCTGTAGGAGAAATAAAATTAGCAAAAGAAACGAAGAATGAATACTTCTTTTTCTTAGAAAGTTTACTCTATAGCAGTTTTGATGCCGACAATAATTTCATGTACCCTAAGAATATTTCTACTTTTGCTTTAGGAACCAGGGGAGGGAGGGTTTATTCCACGATGATGATTTCTAAAAAGACAGGTGCTTGTAGAATTAAAGCGGTTAAAACACCTGATGGAGATTTTTTAAAAGCGAAATATAATTCTGATTTTTCTTTCAAGGACGGAGAGAATTACTACATCGTGTTAAACCGTGTGCATCATGTTAAAAAGTTTAAAGATGTAGTGCTCTATAAATATAAACTTTAGCCTATAAATGGTTAAAAGAATTTTGTCAAAAAAAATAGGGGACTTGTTATGACAAGCCCCCTATTTTTCAATGATATAATAAACTATTTACTCGGCATCTCTCTCGTAAATGCCGGAATACCTGTAATATCCATACCTGTAATCAACAAATGAATATCATGCGTTCCTTCATAAGTAAGAACCGATTCTAGATTTGCCATGTGTCGCATGATTGAGTATTCACTTGTAATACCCATTGCTCCATGAATTTGTCTTGCTTCACGTGCTATGTTCAATGCGATTTCAACATTATTTCTTTTTGCCATTGAAATTTGTGCAGAAGTTGCTCTTCCTTCATTTCTCAATTGACCTAATCTAAAAGTTAACAATTGTGCTTTTGTGATTTCAGTAATCATCTCAGCCAATTTTTTCTGAATCAATTGAAATCCACCGATTGGAACACCAAATTGCGTTCTTTCTTTAGAATATCTCAATGCTTGATCGTAGCAATCCATTGCAGCACCAAGTGCTCCCCATGCAATTCCAAATCGAGCTGAATCTAAACAGCCAAGTGGCGCACCTAATCCAGATTTTCCTGGTAAAATGTTTTCCTTAGGAACTTTTACGTCAACAAAAATTAATTCTCCAGTTGAAGAAGCTCTCAAAGAAAGTTTTCCATGCATTTCAGGAGTAGAAAAACCTTCCATTCCTCTTTCTACAATCATCCCATGGATTCTACCTGTTTCATCTTTAGCCCAAACAACTGCAATATCAGCAAATGGAGCATTAGAAATCCACATCTTAGCACCGTTAAGTACTACATGGTCTCCAGCATCTTTGAAGTTAGATAACATTCCGCTAGGGTTTGATCCGTGATCCGGTTCTGTTAAACCAAAACATCCAATCATTTCACCAGTTGCAAGCTTTGGTAAGTATTTTTTCTTTTGTTCTTCTGATCCATATTTCCATATAGGATACATTACTAATGAACTCTGAACAGACGCTGTTGATCTCAATCCAGAATCACATCTCTCTAATTCTTGCATAATTAAACCATAAGAAATCTGATCTAATCCTGGGCCACCATATTCTTCTGGTATGTAAGGTCCGAATGCGCCAATTTCACCTAAACCTGGTAAAATGTGATTTGGAAAAGTTGCATTTTCATAATGCTCATCAATAATTGGTGAAACTTCTTTTTTCACCCAAGCTCTTGCTGCATCACGAACCATTTTGTGTTCGTCAGATAGCAAATCATCCATATTGAAATAATCTGGATGTGTATATAAATCAGTTCTCATGTTGTTTTTTTAAGAATTGTCCACAAATTTAATGCTTTTTTTTACTAAGAGAGATAAAAAATATCGATTTAAGGATTAACTTTGTTATATTCGACATCATACGAGTATAACAAATGACGTTTTTAATACTATTTTTTTCAAATCTTTATATTGTACCTGAAGAATTAACTCCAAGAGATTTTTCTACTTCCGCAATTATTGGTTATGGATTATTTACTTCTTTTGTCTTTATTGCTGTGGCTAAACTTTTTAAGTCAGATGTTTATCGAATGCTTTTTTTTTCAAATTTTAAAATAAAAACTATCAATGTTTTTTTAAAAGAAAATTATGCGTTAAATAGACCAGAATCTTTCCTTCTGATACTTAACTTTTTTGTTTCGAGTGGGTTAATTCTGTATATTTTGTTTGATTTTCCAGAAGTAGGTTTAAATCCTAAATTTCTCTTTGTCGTCCTTTTTCCTATTTCTCTTTTCTTTTTCTCTGTATTCACTATTTTATTTGCTTCCTTACTCTTTGGAGAGTATAGAACTGTACGTCAACTGATGTTTTTTAGAGTTATAGGAGTGCAACATCTTGGAATTCTCTTTATGCTATTAGGAGTAATATGGTTGTTCACAAATCAATCTATTCACACCTTCTTACTTGTTGTAGTGGTCGTTACAGTTTTGGAGTTTTTATTACGAATTATGAAAGGAGTATTATCTGTTTTACAGAAAAAAACACCATGGTATTATATTATTTTGTACTTTTGCACCCTTGAAACACTCCCCTTAATGGTTTTGTTTTACTATATAAAGGTGTATTCAAGTTAGGTTAACTACTAATTTAATACTTGACAAATTGAGCATAAAAACAATTCTCGTATCCCAACCAAAGCCATCTAGTGATAAATCACCTTATTTTGATTTAGCAGAAAAGTACAATCTAAAAATTGACTTTAGAAGCTTTATTCATGTTGAAGGTATTGATGCTCAAGAGTTTAGGGAGCAAAAGATTGATTTAAATGATCATTCTGCAGTTATTCTTACTTCTAAAACTGCTGTTGATCATTATTTTAGAATTGCTGAAGAAATGAGGTTCTCTGTTCCTGACAGTATGAAGTACTTTTGTATTTCTGAAGCAATCGCTTATTATTTGCAAAAATATGTTCCTTACAGAAAACGTAAAATATTTCACGGCAGACAAACTATTGTTGATTTGGTTGATACGTTGAAAAAGCACAAGAAAGAGAATTTCATCTTGCCTTGTACGGATATATTAAGGGATCGTATTCCTACGACATTGAATGATAATAACATTAATTTTACAAAAGCTGTACTCTACCGTACAGTTGCCTCTGATTTATCTGATTTGGAAAATGTGTTTTATGACATGCTTGTGTTTTATAGTCCTGGTGGAATTGAATCTTTATTGAAAAATTTCCCAGATTATAAACAAAATGACACAGTTATTGCAGCTTTTGGACCTACAACAGCCAATGCAATAGTTAAGAACAAACTTCGTTTAGATCTTCACGCACCTCAACCGAACGCACCTTCAATGACTGGTGCTATTGAAAACTTTGTGAAAAGTATCAAGAAAAAGTAAGATTTTCTATTTAGGATTACAATAATTCTCTATTTTTAACGGAATGTTGTTCTGTTTTTTTAGCGTTGCTATTTTGATTAGTATTAAATTTGAAAGACATAATACTAAATTAAAAATATAAAACATGAAAAAAATTTTACTTCCTGTTTCTGCATTAATGATATCAATGGATCTTTCTGCGCAAACTTATTTCTCTGAAGATTTTTCAACTGGCTTAGGTGGTTGGACTTTAACAGATTCTGATGCCGATGGAAATGATTGGGCTGTATTCACAAGTCAAGCTCCTAATGATGCTTTTGGTGATTGTATGACCTCTGCTTCTTGGAATACAAATCCATTGACTCCTGATAATTGGGTAGTTTCTTCTGCGATATCTATTCCTGGAGGAGCTCCAAATGCTTTTTTAAAATGGAAAGTGTATGCACAAGATCAAGCGTGGACAGCTGAAAATTATACTGTATACGTTGCAACTGCAAGTGATATTGCAACTTTAGGTGCTTCAACTACTACCTTTACGGAAGTTTTAACAACTTCTGCAGGATTTATGGATCGTTCTTTAGATCTTTCTGCTTTTATTGGTCAAACGATTTATGTTGCTTTTAGACATCATAATGTTACAGATCAGTTTAGAATGAATATTGATGAAGTTTATGTGAAATCTTTGTTGCCGAATAATGCTAAAGTTAATAGCTTATCTTTAATGAGATACTCTGCGGTTTCTACAAATAATCAATTAGGTATTGAGGTTATTAATGAAGGTTCTACTGCAATTACTTCTTTAGATATTGATTGGAATGATGGAGCTGCACATTCGCAAACAATTACTGTTAGTATCGCTCCTGGAGCAACTGTGATGGTTAATCATCCGGATATGGTAACTTATGCAACAGCTGTTGAAAAGAATATCAATGTTACGATTACTCAAGTAAATGGTGGAGCTGATTCAGATCCTTCTAATAATACTGCTTCTGCTTTACATAATACAGTGTCTCAACTTGCAACTAAAAAAGTTGTTATTGAAGAAGGTACTGGTACATGGTGTGGGTGGTGTCCTCGTGGTGCGGTTGCGATGGATCATATGTCAACAACTTACCCAGACCAATTCATCGGTGTAGCTGTTCATAATGGTGACCCAATGACTGTAGCTGAGTACGATGCTGGTGCTGCTTTTTCTGGTTTCCCTGGAGCTAACGTTGATCGTGAAATCTTAGGAGGAACTGTTGGAGTGTCTAACTTTGAAGGTTATTACAATGACCGTAAAGACATGATCGTTCCTGCAGCAATCGCTGTTGCTTCTTCTGGAACTGGTGCTAACGTTGTTTTAGATGTTACTGCTACTTTTTATACTCCTTTTGCTGCTGCTAACTACCGTTTAGGTGTTATCATTGTTGAAAATGGAGTTACTGGTACAGCTTCTGGTTACAACCAAACAAATTATTATGCTGGTGGTGGAAATGGTGCAATGGGTGGTTTTGAAAGCCTTGCAGATCCAGTACCTGCTGCTGATATGGTTTATAATCACGTTGGTCGTGCTGTGTTAGGTGGTTACGGTGGACAAGCTGGTTCAGTTCCTGCTGTTATTACTGACGGACAAGCTGTTGTTCAACAATTTACTTATACAGTACCTGCAACAAGTGAGCGTTGGAGAATGCATGCTGTTGCTGTTTTAATTGACCAAACAAATGGTCAGATTGTTACTGCTGAGGAAGTTGCAATTGGTGAAGTTGGTATCAATGAATTAAATGTTGAAAACGTAGTGGTTTTTCCAAACCCTGCTACAAACGTATTAAACGTTAGTTTTGATGCAAATTCTTCTGAGTACTCAATCGCTGTGATTGATTTACAAGGTAGAACAGTTGCTTCAGCTAATGTAAATAACGTTTCAGGACAACAAACTGTTTCTATTCCTGTAGCTAACTTAGCGAAAGGATCTTACTTAGTTAGAGTTTCTTCTAATGGAGCTTCAACTGTACAGAATGTTGTAATCAAATAAGTATTTTTAGTTCGAAAGAACTATTTAAATATATTAGAAAGCCATCTCGTTTATTCGAGATGGCTTTTTTTGTTTTTCCTCATGTCTTCTCAACTGTTTTTGTATCTTTATCAGCTTCAAATTAGTACTATGGCAAAAATTAGAAAACAAGACGCATTAGACTACCATTCTTCTGGTAAACCCGGAAAGATTGAAGTAGTACCAACAAAGCCTTATTCATCGCAAAGAGATTTGTCTTTGGCTTATTCACCTGGGGTTGCAGAGCCTTGTTTGGAAATAGCAAAAGACAAAGAAAATGCTTATAAATACACGAGTAAAGGAAATTTAGTTGCCGTTATTTCTAACGGAACTGCAGTTCTAGGTTTAGGAGATATCGGACCGGAAGCATCAAAACCTGTAATGGAAGGAAAAGGTCTTTTGTTTAAAATATTTGCTGATATTGATGTTTTTGATATTGAGTTAGACGCTTCTGATCCAGAATTGTTTATTCAAACTGTTAAAGCAATGGCGCCAACTTTTGGTGGTATTAACCTTGAAGATATTAAAGCACCAGAAGCTTTTGAGATAGAAAGAAGGTTAAAAGAAGAATTAGATATTCCTTTGATGCATGATGATCAGCACGGGACTGCAATAATATCTTCAGCAGGTTTACTGAATGCATTAGAATTGGCCAATAAAAAAATTGGAAAAGTTAAAATAATAGTTTCAGGAGCTGGAGCAGCTGCACAATCATGCGCAAAATTATACATTGCTCTAGGAGCAAAAGTGGAGAATATCTTCATGTTTGATTCTAAAGGATTAATTCATGACGGACGAGAAAATATTGATGAGAATAAAAAATTATTCTCAAGCCATAAAAAAGATATTTCTTTTGATGATGTTTTCGCAAAAGCAGATGTTTTTATTGGGCTGTCTAAAGGAGGGATTGTTTCGAAAGACATGATAAAAGTAATGGCGAAAGATCCGATTGTTTTTGCATTAGCAAATCCAGAACCCGAAATATCCTACAAAGATGCAATGAGCACGCGTAAAGATATTATCATGGCAACTGGGCGATCTGATCATCCTAATCAAGTGAATAATGTAATCGGTTTCCCTTTTATTTTCCGTGGAGCCCTTGACGTTAGAGCAACAGGGATTAATGAAGCTATGAAACTGGCTGCTGTTAAAGCAATTTCTTCGCTGGCCAAAGAAACTATTCCAGAAGAAGTAATAGAAGCTTACGGTGAGAAAAACATCTCTTTTGGTAGAGAGCAATTTATTCCAAAACCGATTGATCCTCGCTTAATTTACTATGTTGCCCCAGCTGTTGCAAAAGCTGCAATGGATTCAGGTATAGCTAAAGAACCTATTACGGATTGGGACGCTTACGAAATGATACTTAAAAACCGCCTTGGTTTAGATAATAAACTGATTCGTAACCTCACTGAAAAAGGTCAACGATCTCCTAAACGCGTTGTTTTTGCTGAAGCAGATAATATTACAATATTGAAAGCTGCGCAAACAGCATCTGAGGAAGGGGTTGCATTTCCAATTCTTTTAGGTAAAAAACATAAAATTGATGCATTGATTGAAGAATTCAACATTGAATTGAATGATGCAATTTTTATTGATCCTAAATGTGACGAAGAAAAAGAACGAAGAATTGAATACGGTAAAGCGTTTTTTGAAAAAAGAATGCGTAAAGGTGTAACTGAATTTGAAGCCATCCAAATAATGCGTGAAAGAAATCATTTTGGCGCTATGATGGTTGAGTCAGGTGATGCTGATGCAATGGTTTCTGGTATAACACGAAACTACAGAGACGTTATTCGTCCAGCACTCCAAACTGTTGGTTTGCAAAAAGGGGTAACGAAAATTGCAGGAATGTATATTTTAAATACCAAAAGAGGTCCTTTATTCTTAGCAGATACTACGATTAATTTAGATCCTTCTGCAGAAGATATTGCTGAAATAACTTCTAATGTCGCGAAAACAATTCGTAAGTTTAAAGTAACACCAAAAGTTGCTTTGTTGAGTTATTCAAACTTTGGCTCTTCTATTGGAAATGATGCGAAGAAAATGTCAAAAGCAGTCGAAATTCTTCGAGAATCAGATCCTCATTTAGTGGTTGATGGAGAAGTTCAAGCAAATTTTGCACTGAATAGTGAATTAATGAATGAGCAATTTTCTTTTTCAACACTTGCGAATAAGAAGGTGAATACATTAATTTTCCCGAACCTTTCTTCAGGTAATATCGCTTATAAGTTATTGCAAGAAATGACTGAAGGAGATGCTATTGGACCAGTTGTCGTAGGATTGAAAAAGTCAATCCACATTCTACAATTAGGTTCATCAGTAAGGGAAGTTATAAATATGGTAAAAGTTGCAGTTGTTGACGCACAAAATAAATAAAATATGATCGCACAATTAAATGGTAAACTGGTAGAGAAAAATCCTACAGATCTTGTGGTTGATTGTAACGGGGTAGGTTATGAGGTGAAAATTTCATTGAATACTTTTAGTTCAATTGGATCAAAAGAGAATGTAACTGTTTTTACAAAGCTTATCGTTCGTGAAGATGCACAGATTCTGTACGGGTTTGCAGATAAAATAGAACGAGAAATGTTTAATCATTTAATTTCTGTTTCAGGAATTGGACCGAGCACCGGTATGATCATGCTTTCTTCGATGGTGCCTGGTGAAATTGCAAATGCGATTACAAGTGAAGATGCTAAAACAATACAGAGTATAAAAGGTATTGGAGCCAAAACAGCCCAAAGAGTTATTATTGACTTGAAGGACAAAATGTTAAAAATGGCATTTTCTAGTGAAAATATTTTCAATGCAGACAATACGAACCAATTTGATGCGTTAACTGCATTGGTATCTTTAGGTTTTGATAAGAAAGCAGCTGAAAAAGCAATTGATAAAATTGCTACTGGTGATGAGTCTGTAGAAGAATTGATAAAAGGTGCATTGAAAATACTATAAGTTGAGAAACATAAATTTACTACATATAAAACAAACAGTTCTTATACTGTTTTTAACTGCTGGTTGGTCTTTTGGGCAAGATACTTTGGTGTTCCCTATTGAAAACAATGTGGATCCCACTCAAACACAAACTCAAAGTTTTGATTTAGGAGATCCTTCGTCTGTACAACAAACAATTGTGTATGACCCAATCACAGGGACTTATGTTTTTAAAGAAACAATTGGTAATACAGGCTTGAATTATAGGAATCCTTCTATGATGACGCTCGAAGAATATTTGGATTATGAGCAGAAAAAAGCAATGCAAGAAAATTGGAAAGACAAGATAGACCAACAAACTGCAGAAAATCAACCGATAGAATTTCCGATTAAAATACCAAGTAAACTATTTGAAAACTTTTTTGGATCAGATCAAATTACAATACGACCTCAAGGTAGTGTTGAACTTTCATTTGGTGTAAACTCTTCTCGTTATGATAATCCTCTAATTCCTGAAAAACAACGAAAAATTACGCGTTTCGACTTCGATCAACAAATCAATTTAAACCTAGTTGGTCAAATTGGAACTAAATTAAAATTAGGGGTAAGTTACAATACTCAAGCAGCTTTTGATTTTGACAATGTTTCCAAATTAGAATATACAGGAAATGAAGATCAAATCATGCAGAAAATTGCATTAGGGAATGTTTCAATGGATTTACCAACGTCTTTAATTCAAGGTTCTCAAACTTTATTTGGTGTTGCTACTCAAATGAAATTTGGAAACACAACTGTTGACCTTATTGCTGCTTCTTCAAAAGGAAAAAGAAAAGAAATAAACGTTACCGGTAAAGCACAAGTGCAAACATTTGAATTAGGTGCTGATAATTACGAAGCAAATCGACATTATTTCATGAACCTTTATCACCATGATAATTATGACAAAGGTATGTCGACTCTACCAATTGTAAACTCTACGATTAATATCACTAGAATTGAAGTATGGTTGACCAATAAAACGAACAATACTGAGAATACGAGAAATATCATTGCTTTTACCGATTTAGGTGAAGCTGATCCTGCAAATTGTCAAGGAAATCCAGGAAATTTTGCTTCCCAAGATATTCCAGATAATAATGGAAATGGTTTGTATGCATGGGCATCTACTCAACCTTTGGTACGTGGATTCTCAAATGCAGTGCAAGCATTATCCTCTCAAGTAGCAACCCCTGGACCATTTGAACAAGCGGTTGATTATGAAAAAGTAGAAAATGCACGTAAACTTACTGAGCGAGAATTTACTTACAATGCACAATTGGGATTCATCTCTTTAAATCTTCCTTTAAATACAGATGAAGTTTTAGGAGTTGCATATGAATATACGTACCGTGGACAAACGTACCAAGTTGGTGAATTTTCGACGGATGGTGTTACAGGTCAAAATGCATTAATTCTTAAATTACTTAAGCCAACCATTACAAATCCAAACAACAAATTATGGGATTTAATGATGAAGAATGTTTATTCAATTGGTGCTTACCAAGTTGATCAAGTTGGATTTAGGTTAGATCTTTTGTACAATAATCCAGCGACATCTTTACAAGTTCCTTTCTTTCCTGCAGACAATTTAGGGAATAACATTCAAGGGATTGATGACCAACAACTTGTTACGTTGTTAGAGATGGATAAAATTAATCAGAACAATCAACCATTTTCTGACGGTGTTTTCGATTTTGTCCCAATTCAATTCAATGGAAGTAGGGCAGAGAATGGAGGTACAATTAATACAAGAAATGGACGGGTATATTTTTCTACCATTGAACCTTTTGGAAAAACACTTGCAGACAAATTAGCTGCAGCTAGTGTATCACAAACTATCATTGATCAAGTTGTGTATACAGAATTGTACGATTCAACCAAAACTGCTGCACAACAAATTCCGAGTAAAAATAGATTCAGCTTTAAAGGGGAATACCAATCTTCAATTAGTTCTGATATTCCTTTAAATACATTGAATGTACCTGAAGGGGCAGTGACGGTTACAGCTGGTGGAATAAAATTGATTGAAGGGGTTGATTTTACGGTAGATTACAACCTTGGAAGAGTGAAAATATTGAATACTGGGATCTTAGAATCGAATACACCAATTAAAATTAATATTGAAAGTAATTCTGTCTTTGGATTTCAATCTAAATCATTACTTGGGGCTCGGGTAGCTCATCGATTTGGGGATAAATTAAATATTGGAGCTACATGGATGAGAATGATGGAAAGACCCGTTACTCAGAAAGTAGATTTAGGGAGTGAACCATTTAAAAATAATATCATCGGCTTTGATTTTGCTTACAGAACAGATGTTCCTTTTTTAACGAAATTAGTAGATGCACTTCCCGTTATTTCAACCAAAGAAGCGTCTACATTTTCTTTAACGGGTGAGTTTGCTCACTTAATTCCCGGTCAACCAAAAGCGATTAATAAAAACGGTACATCTTATATTGATGATTTCGAAGGTTCTCAAAGTACGATAGATTTGAAATCATTGCAAGCGTGGAAATTAGCTTCTGTTCCACAAGGTCAGCCCGGTTTATTTCCAGAGGCTTCAAATCATGATCTTTCTGCTGGATTTAAACGTTCTAAAATTGCATGGTATGTAATTGATCCTTTGTTTTTTCAAAGCAGTAATTTAACACCACAACATATTGTAAATGACCCTGCGCAACTTGCTGACAGTAGAATGCGTTTGGTGAATCAAACAGATATTTGGCCAAATTTTGATCCTCAATACGGTTCTATTCAAAATGTAACAGTTCTGGATTTGGCGTATTACCCGACTGAACGTGGTATGTATAACTACGATACGACGAATACAGTGAATGCTGATGGAACTTTTATCAATCCAGAAAATAGATGGGGTGGTATTATGAGGGCTCTTTCTACAACAGATTTTGAACAAGCAAATATAGAATACATTCAATTCTGGATGTTGGATCCTTTTAATATTGATGCAGAGGCTGTAAACCCTAATTCAACACACAATGGTGGGGACTTATACTTCAACCTTGGTAACGTTTCTGAAGATATTCTACCCGATTCTAGAAAAAGTTTTGAAAATGGTCTTCCACCAACTGGGACTTCGATTGTTGATGATTTAGACACAACGGTCTGGGCAAGAGTTTCTACGCAACAAATTGTTGTAAATGCTTTTGACAATGAACCAAGTGCCCGTGTAAATCAAGATATTGGTCTTGACGGTTGGAATAATGTTGATGAACG
Source organism: uncultured Fluviicola sp. (assembly GCA_964387525.1). Lineage (GTDB taxonomy): Bacteria > Bacteroidota > Bacteroidia > Flavobacteriales_D > Crocinitomicaceae > UBA4466. Next base: position 21,770 of record CAYLWS010000023.1, on the reverse strand, counting down.
ATTGAATTACACCAGCTTCGTGAATTGGGTAAATAACAATGGAACACTTGATGCAGCCGCAAAGTCAAGAATGATTGCTGATCCATCCAATGATGATTATAATTATTACAGAGATGATAATTATGATAATGCGCAATTGAACATTCTGAACCGTTATAAAAGATACAACGGAATGGAAGGGAATTCTCCAACAACCGAAATGTCTGACACTATGAACGGTGATGGATATCCAACAATCAGTAATAATTCTCCAGATATTGAAGATATAAATCGGGATAATAATTTGTCTGAATCTGAGGCTTATTTCCAATATAAAGTAAGTTTAAGACCAAGTGATTTAGTTGTAGGTAAAAATTACATTACAAGTATTCAAACGTACACGAAAGGAAATGGAGATAAAGAAAAGTGGATTCAATTTAAAGTACCAGTTGCTGATTACGACCTTAAGGTAAATGGGATTACAGATTTCAGATCAATTCGGTTTATGCGAATGTTCATGAAAGATTTTGATGAAGAAGTCGTGTTAAGGTTTGCTCGTTTGGAATTTATCCGTGGAGAATGGAGAAGGTATTTATTGGATTTAACAGAGCCGGGAGAGGGTGTTGTATTTGATCCAAATCTTACAACTTTCAATATTGGTGCAGTTAACATTCAGGAGAATAACGATAGACAACCAATTAATTATGTTGTTCCTCCGGGAATTCAACAAGAAATTGACCCTTCACAAACTCAGCAACGTCAGTTGAATGAGCAATCATTAAGTTTAGAAGTGTGTGATTTACCAGACGGTGATTCTAGAGCAGCATACAAAAATGTTCAGTTTGATGTTCGTTCATACAAGAAACTTAAAATGTTTGTACATGCTGAAGAAGTGGATCCTGCTAAACCATTGAACGATGAAGATTTAACGATTTATGTTCGTTTAGGTACAGATTTCACAGACAATTATTATGAATATGAAATGCCATTGAATACGACTCCTTGGGGAACGAGTTCAGAAACATCAATTTGGCCAGAAGAGAATTTTATTGAAATCGTTTTTGATGATTTATTGAAATTGAAAATGAAACGGAACAGCTTAATTAATGGAGGTAATTCTTCTATTTCTTACGTTACTCTATTTTCTGAAGTAGATCCAAAAAATTCGAATCGAATCTTGCGCGTTAAAGGTAGTCCTAACTTACAAGGAGTAAAAACAATCATGATTGGGATTAGAAATCCACATAAAAATACGCATACAATCGATTCGTGGAATGAAGATGGTCAACCAAAATGCGGTATTATTTGGGTGAATGAATTACGCTTAACAGATTTTGTAAGTGAAGGTGGTTCTGCAGCAGTAGCTCAAATGAAAGTACAGCTTGCAGATTTTGCAAACTTGAATATGTCAGGGAATTATTCGGGATTAAATTGGGGATCTGTAGAGAGTCGTGTTTCTGAAAGGCAACGTGACGAAAGAATTGGTTTCGATATGAATACGAACATGCAATTGGGACAATTCTTTGGTAAAAGAGCTAAAGTTTCTGTGCCGTTTTTCTTCGGTTATTCTTTAGGAATTATTAACCCAGAATACGATCCTTATAATCCAGATATTCGCTTGAACGATTATTCTGCTGCAGAAAGAACTGAAAAAAGGAAACAAGGTCAAGATTTTACAGAACGGAAATCATACAATTTCACGAATGTTCGTAAAGAAATGAAAGCGGGTGTTAAGCCTCGAATTTGGAGAGTTTCCAATTGGTCCGCAAATTATGCTTATGCGGAAGACTTGCACAGAGATTTTAATACAAATTACGACAGAACGAAAGTATGGACAGGTGGGTTGAGTTATAATTATGCATTCAATTCAAAACCGTATATGCCTTTTTCCAACGCTAAAAAGTTGAAAAAATCAAAATGGTTGGCTTTAATAAGAGATGCAAATATTTACTTAAAGCCAAAAAACATTTCTTTCAGTACAGATGTTTTGAGAAGCTATAATGAAAGACAAGTGAGGAATAATATTGTTCCTGATTATGAATTTCGACCAGTTTATGTTAAAAGATTCAACTGGAATAGAACGTATGGAATTCAATACGACATTACACGTAAATTGAAATTCAAATTCGACGCAACTAATCGCTCTATCTTTGAAGAGGGTGATGGAAGAGTAGATAGAAAAGCTGACCCAAATGGTTACCAAGCTTTTAAAGATACAATTGGACGTCAATTAGGAACACTTGGTAAAGCAATGGATTATTCACATAACTATAGCTTGAGTTATACCTTGCCTTTGGATAAAATTCCTGCGCTAGATTGGGTTTCTGCAAATGTGAAATATTCCTCTGCTTACAATTGGCAAAGATCTCCTTTAGGTCAATCTGAATATGGAAATATTATTCAAAACAGTCGTAATATCAATACAACGGCACAATTGAATATGACGAATCTTTACAACAAGATTCCATTCTTTAAGAAAGTGAACCAAGGAGGTAGAAAACCAGGAAGAGGAAGTGCGATTTCTTCAAGGAAAACACCCGGTGATGGCGATGGTAAAAAACCGAATGCTGAGGAAGATGAAATTCCTGAAGAGGACATGACGCGAAAACAATTGCGTCAAAAGAGAAGAAAAGAACGCAAAGAGAAGAGAGAAGAAGAAAAGGAAAAGAAAAAGAAAGATGCAGTTCCTCCTGTGTATGGTTTCTTAGCCCGAATGGTTATGACTGTTCGTAGTGTTTCAGGAACTTATGCCGTAACTGATGGTACATTGTTACCAGGTTATAACCAAGAAGTTGGACTGTTAGGATTTAATCCAAGCTTCAATACAGGTTTAAGTGGTTTCATTTTTGGACAACAACGCTACAGTGTTTTTGGGAAAGAAACAAATTACAATCCTGCTGAAATTTCTCGGGACAATGGCTGGTTGGTTCAGAATGAAAACTTGAATAAACAATTCTCAAATACTCATTCTAAAAATCTGAATTTTAGGGCAACATTAGAACCCTTTAAAGACGTTTCAGTTGAGTTAACATGGGCGAGAACATACAGTAAAAACTCATTGGAATTCTACCGTTGGAATAATGCGACAACACAATTTGAAAGTCAAAGTAGAGTTGATGTTTCTACGGTGACCTATTCTAATGTCTCCATTGGTAGCGCGTTTGTAAAACTCGGAAAACAATATCAATCTGCTGTTTTTGATCAAATGTTGACAAACCGAAAAGAAATTTCACAAATACTAGGCGCACAAAATCCAAATTCTACACAAAACACTTCTGGTTTCTACAACGGTTATGGTGGAACTCAGCAAGAAGTTGTCCTTGGAGCATTTTTAACATCCTATACGAATAGAAATATTAGTGAGAAAAACATTAACCCTATTAAGAATATGCCGTTGCCAAATTGGTCAATTAATTACAATGGGTTGAAGAAGTATAAATTCATGAAAAAACATGTAAGAAACTTCGTTATTCGTCACGCTTATAGCTCAACAGTTAGTATTTCAGGAATGCAATCTAATTTAAATGCAGTTTTTGATGCTGATGGAAACCCTGTGGCAAGAGATTTAAGTAATAACTTTATTAGTGGAATACAGATTCAAAATGTACAAATCACAGAGCGTTTCTCTCCCCTTATAGGTATCGATGCAACTTGGAATATCAAAGGACAAGGATTGATTACTAAATTTGAATACAAACGGGATAAAAGCGCAATACTTTCATTGAATAACAATCAAGTAACAGAAGTGTTAGGTGAAGAATGGGTTGTTGGATTAGGGTATAAGTTTAAGAAAATAACTCTCCACAAAAAAATTAAAGCAAGCCCAATCAATGTTCGTTTTGATTTCTCTTACAGAGATAATTTAACCGTTATTCGAAAAGTGGTCGAAGAAACAAATCAAGCAACGGCTGGTCAAAAAGTAATTTCTTTCAAAGCTTCTGCAGATTACAATCTTTCACGATATTTAACTGTACAGTTGTACTATAATCAAACGTTGAATACACCTAAAATTGCTACTTCATATCCGACAGGAAACATGAGTGTAGGTTTAAGGTTTAGATTCAATTTAGCAGGTGTTCAATAATGGAAATTCGTAATGTTCAACCCAAGGATGTAAGTGATGTCTTTGATTTAATCAAAGGTTTGGCAGTTTATGAAAATGAACCAGATGGAGTAAGTAATACTGCTGAGAAATTACACGACGATCTTTTTATTCATAAGTATTGCGAAGCTTTTGTTGCAGAAAAAGAAGGAAACATCATTGGATTTTCTTTGTTTTACACTTCTTATTCTACTTGGAAAGGCCCTTGCTTATACTTAGAAGACTTATTCGTTGTGCCCGAAGAAAGAGGCACAGGAGCAGGATCTTTATTGTTCGATAGAATTGTCGAAGAAGCAAAGAGAAGAGGCGTAGCGAGAATGGATTGGCAAATATTGAATTGGAACGAATTAGCCATTGATTTTTATCTACGAAAAAAGGCTACAATCGATAAAGATTGGTTCAATGGAAGAATGTTTTTTTAAGAATGATTCTTATTTCAAATAATCGTCAATGAATTTCTTTAGTGGAAATCTAATTCTACCATAGACGGTCTTCGTGGCTGTCGAATCAATGTAAAATTGGACAGGTGTGTAGTTAAAAGTCCAAAGAATTTGATTGTTTAGAAGTGGGTTGACCACAGGTTCGTATTGACTTGTGTAAAAAGTCATAGAACTATCCCTAAGGTGTTGATTGAATGGAGGAGAGAATATAAATCGATATTTTTTTCCATCTTCTGAAATGATACCTTTACTTTTTACATGGTTGAATAATATTTCAGAGGATTTATTGGTGTTTACAAATAAAGAAAAGTTAGATATCTTTACTCTTCTTGTTTTGCTAACCTCTGTAACATTGAAGTCATCATCCAATTCTGAAACAATGTATTTTTCACGAATGTATTCTATGCCTCCTCTTCGAAATGCAATATTTCCATTAAAATTTTGCCAAAAATCATCCACGGGAAAACCAATTTTTGAAGCAATAGAATCGAGGACAAAATTATAAGGATGATCGGGGTGACTTTTTAAATAACTAAAATCAAGATTAAGGTTAATCAATTGTCGTGTGAATTCATGTTTTGGAAACCCTTTGCCACCATCTTTTAATTGAAATGCAATGGTGTCATAATGTTCAGCAATTGTATTTAATATGAAATGTGTGGAGTCATTATTTAAACGAATTAACGTTGATTTTAATCCAAACTTTTTTAATCCATCGGACTTTATCTCTGCAATTAAATCGTCGTGTTTGAAATTTGCAACAGTTAAAAAGTTTCTCCATCTTGGGTGAATTCCGTTGATTTTTGAGGATGTAATTCTCTCTAAAATTTGGGTACAATGATCACCTTTGTAAATTAATAACCAATCTTTTTCATAGGCGAAGAAAATATTAAATTCTGGAGAGTAAACCATTTTTTTAGTGTTCAAAATAGTATCTCTAATCTCTGTACTCTTTGCAATTCTTTGAATTCCTAATTCTATTTTACGCTCATCCGAAACAGAAAAAAGTATTCCCCAATCCTTTCCAGAAATACTGTCATTGATGAAAAAATAAACTGGATTTTGAGAATCTACCCCGTATTTTTTACTTCGACTTAGGATTATGTTCGGAGAAAGGACGTCACGAAAAGGGATTTGATAATAGTAAAGAGTTTGAGATAAATTTTTGGATAAATTGAGCAAATTACTTTGACCAATAACTGTTGAAACAGGTAAACGATCAATAATTCTTGGACGAATAACTTCTACCGATCTCCATGGTTTTATGAACAGTAGAGCAGCAAATGCTCCTGCCAAAAGGAGAATGAGTAATAATTTACGCCACATTGAATTCTATTTTGAATTGATGTACAAACTGTTGATTAAATCAAGAATGTATATAAAGGCATCTTCATTTTCATCGTCAAAAGAATAAGTCATTTTAAAAGAGGCTTTTTCTTGAGTTAGTCCGGTTGAAGAAAGTTCAAATTTCCCTTTTTTCCCTTTTAACACATTGATTAAAGCATTTTCTTGCTCATTAAAAATTGAACTTGGCAAACCTTCAACAGTTTTTCCTAGGTCAGAATAGGCATAAATGAAAGAACTCTTCTTCGCCTTTTTCGCCAACTCTTTTTCTATAGATAGCTCATCGTAACCGTCCGAATGATTTTTTACTAAATCTTCATCGTTAGTGAAAATCAAAAGATTATTTTTCATTAAAATGAATAAAGGAGCAGATTTCATTGCACCATTATCGATGACCCAATACTCTCCTTCACGGTGTACTTCTTTTTTAGAGAGTCGTTCTATAATTGTAAAAATACGTTCTGCAAAATCAATTTTTTCACTGGTAAATCCGATAGTAAAAATTGGCATATCCTCTTCAGCCTCAACTTTTTCTTCTGTATATTCAAACGTCTCTTCGTCGTAATGAGTGATTATTTTGTCTGTTTTCACTTTTTTTATTCCACTGTATGTACCAAACATACTTCCTTTATAAGTGTTGAATAGAGCATCTTTGTCCACCCATTCATTGAAAATTTCAAAAACGAGTAAATTAATTGTCGATTCTTCATCTTCTTTGTTTTCCAACAAAGGGACAATTACATTGTAAGCTTCATCATAAGCTTCACGAGTGTTTATGTTATAGGTGAAAAATGTACTGTTGTCTTTGTGGATATATTTCAATACATTCTTGTCAAATTTTGCATCTGTAAGCCGTGTGTATATAGCTCCTAATTCTTCGTTGTATTTTGCGTCAAAAAGTAAATCAACCGATTGGTCATTGACAACTAAATCGCCAACCAAAACATTATTGTCGTATAAACCATCAATGTTTCGAAGAATCGGTGGGTATAAGAAGTTAAGAATTGAAAAAGAATTTCGTTGCATTAACACAGAATTGTTGATGTAGAAAATTCCTTCAGACTGATGTGTTAACTGATTTTTAAAAACTTCTGAGCTGCTAATTAAATTTATTTTTTGATCAAACAAATCGGTGCAAACCGTTTTAAGGTACCTATTTCTTAAACTCATTTCTACTGAATCTAGAATTTCATAGAAACTCATTTCTGTTGGGTTTTCACCTGCTTCTGGTAAATCTTCTTCAGTTGGTGTTGAAGTATTTTCTTCCGTTTCATAAATTTCTTCTTCTACAACTTCATCCATATAGTTCTCATATACAGAATAGCGAATCGAAGAATTTCCACGTGCGATCCAAATAGAATCCGCAATGTTATTTGCATTATCGTAATCAGGTGTAACACGAATTAAAATTGCTAATTCTCCGATAATTGCAATGTGATTGTAATAAGAATTATAAAACTCTACCCCTTCATAAGAACATTCAACTTGGTCGAAATCATCAAAAACTTCGAAGAGTTTATTTTCATCTTTTACACCGAATGTGAGACCTGATACTTCAAAGTGTTCATTCTTTCCGAAAAACACATTGAATCGTTGGCCAAAATCAATACCTGAATCTTTTAATGTCTTACCATTGGTTGAACCATCAAATAATTCTTGCTGAATGTCTTCCATAAAATCATATTGAATCAATTGATCCAAAGATATTTTTTGAAGAATGTTGACATTGTTAATGCTAAAAACGGAGTTAGCTGCCGATGGAATTAAATCTTCAGATTTTTGGGAGAACCCAATTGAATGAAGAATGATGATAAGTGGTAAAACTATATATTTCATAGAAGTATTTTTACTTTTAACTTAGTGTAAAACGATATCATCAAAAGTACAAAAAACTTGCATTAGCTTGGTGAATATAGCTTTTTTTTTACCTTTGCATCGTTATGAAAATTACAGAAGATATTGTAGATCACATCGCTCATTTGGCTCGACTTGAATTTGAAGGAGAGAAAAAAGAAGCAATTACAGAAGATTTAGAGCGTATTGTTACTTTTATGGACGTTCTTCAAGAGGTAGACACTGAAGGTGTTGAGCCTTTAATCTACATGACAAATGAAATTAATCACTTGCGTGAAGACGTTGCTAAAGATTCAGTAACACACGAAGAAGCATTGAGAAATGCACCCCAAAAAGATTCTGATTATTTTAGAATACCTAAAGTATTGAGTAAATAAGCAATCATTTTGATCAACTTGCTTCAACTATGATGCGAAATTTTCTTTCCTTCATGAAGAAGTGCTTAGTTTAGTAGTCTAATCAATAGACACTTAAAACAATTGAAATTACTACAATCATCCTAAAAATTTCGATATCAATTATTTTTTCTTTCTTTTTTAATCGTAGAATAATTGACGCTAACAAAGAAATAATCAAAGCAAATAGACCTACTAATAACATCTTATGAGCGTTAGGCCAATTTAAAATGGAAAACATGATACCAATGATTGAAATAGTAATTGAAATATAAGTTAGTTTATTCAAAAATATTTTCCCTACTTCTTTTGAATTACTAAACTGAAAGGCTAAAAAGAAATATACATTTGCAATTGATCCTAGAGATAAAATGATTAAACTTACTCCTATATCGATTCGATTATCAAATAAAAGAAGTCCGATAATAAATATAAATAAAAAAGTAAATTCAATCTTAAGCTGATTACTACTTAATTTCTGAATGATGTTTTTTTTGAATTGCTGCATTTTTTTGAATTAATAGTTTTAAGTAGAATGTATTTCTTACAGTCTACAGTTCACTTTCCAATTCAGGTAGTTGAGGATTCATTTCCTTCAATGTTTTTAATAAAATTACAGCAACGGTATACAACTTTGTCCAATTCTTATCACATGGAATAATATGCCAAGGAACATCATTACAACGGTCAAATATCTTTTCGTAGACATTCATAAATTCATTCCAATGTTCTCTTGTTGCCCAGTCTCCATCACTATGTTTCCAGAATTTCTCAGGATTAGTCATTCTTTCTTTTAATTTTTCTTCCTGTTTCTCAAAGCTTACATTCAAATAACATTTGATAATTCTTGTCCCATTTTCTTCTAAATGTTTCTCGAATTGGTTGAGCTGTTCATAGCGTTTGTCAATACTGTTAGCATCTATAAAACCATAAACTGATGGCACAAGAATGTCTTCGTAATGGGATCGATTAAAGACTTTAATCATTCCTTTTTCAGGAGTGTTTTTATGAATTCTCCATAAATAATCATGCGCCATTTCTTCCTCTGAAGGTTTCTTGAAAGAATGAACACTTACCCAAGAAGGTGATACTCGTTTGAATAATTCCCGTGTTAAACCGTCTTTTCCTGACGCATCCATCCCCTGCAGAACAAGTAAAATACTTTGTTTTCCCTCTGCATATAGTTTTCTATGGTAAATGGCAATTTCTTCTAGAATTTCTTCTGTTTTTTGTTTAATTTCTTTCTTTTTCCAATTCAACTTCCCCTTTGGATTATGTTTCGATAGTTTTGACATATTTTTTATTTTAAAACAATGTAAACGGGCAAATGATCAGAATAACCTCCGTAATATTTTCGTCCACCATACGTTGCACTGGGTTTAGAACCACCATCATTGTATGTGAAAATTAATTCATCATCATCAAGAATTTCAGCATCATTATTTTTAATTCCTATCCCTGATTTTTTATCGTAAATTGATTGAGAAATAATAATTTGATCCAAAACATCCCATTCTCTTCGGTGAACTGATGTTCCTTCTCCAGCAATCTGTTCGTCGTAAAGTAGATTAATTAAATCATCTTCATTTTCAAAACCAGCTTCTTTCGCTCGCAATACTTCGTGCAAACTTTTATTGGTAGGGTAATCGTTAAAATCACCAATAATGATAATGTTTGCATGAGTATCATTTTTAAGAATGACATCCACTTTCGCTCGAAGAATTTCAGCTGCACGAAGTCGTTTTGGTTCAGTTTCTTTTTGTCCTTCCCTTCTTGAGGACCAGTGATTAACAAAAATATGTGTTTTAGAACCATCGTTGAATTCTCCAAAAACATGTAAGATGTCTCTGGTCGCAAAATGATCATTATTGGGCATATTTACACCAATCTTTTCTGAACGAAGTACTTTAAATTGATCGGCGTCGTATAACAAAGCACAATCAATCCCTCTTCTGTCGGGAGATTCATAATGGACGAATTTATAATTAACTTTCGTCATTCCCTCTGTGCGAATTAATGCTTCCAGTACTTTATAATTCTCTACTTCAGCTAAGCCAATTAGAATTGGTTTTTCATCAATCATATTAATGGCATCCGATATATGCTCTAATTTATCTTGATAACGTTCTTCGTCCCAATTGTATTCACCGGAAGGAGTGAAGTCTTCATCGTTTTTATGAGGATCATGCTTTGTGTCAAATAAGTTTTCAACGTTGTAAAAAATAATTGATCTGTTTGTTTTCATTGTATGATCATCCATATAAATTGATTTGTCTTGAATTTCAATAGTATCACAACTACTGAGAAATAAAAAAGTGAGTAAAAAGGTGAATATTTTCATTATTTTAATCCTAAAACACCGAGTAATCCGCGCGTAATTTTACCAATAAGTCCGCCACCACGTGAGGTTGTCGCTCCTTTGATTACTCCGTCAGAAAGATTGTTCCATAATTTTTCTCTTTTACGAGCAGCTTTCTTTTCTGCCGCTACTTTTGCTTTTTTCAGTCGAGTAATTTCTCTATCCTCGGCTTTTATTCGCCTCGCTTCTTCTGTTTTTAGTTTCTTCAATTCAGCTGTTCGAGCCTTTGCTTCTTTCTCAACAATCATTTCTTCGGCCTTTGCATTGTCCGATTCAATTTTTTCTTGGTGTGCTTTCGTATTTGCCTTTTTTATTTTTCCGGTTAGAATTTCATAGGCACTTTCTCGGTCAATATCTTCATTGTATTTACGGACCAATTCTGAATTTTCAACAAGAATTTTTACTTCGGCTTTATCTAGAATATCCATTCGAGTAAGTGGTGCACGACAAACTGTTGCTGCCAGTGGAGTTGGAATTCCTTTTTCATTCAAAGCCGTAATTAATGCTTCTCCTATGCCTAATTGCGTAATTAAATCGTCCGTTTTATAATAAGGCGATATAGGGTAATTCTCTGCTGCTTTTTTAATTGCTCTTCTATCTTTTTCTGTAAATGCACGTAGAGCATGTTGAACTTTCAGTCCTAATTGAGCTAAAATATCATCGGGAACATCCACAGGGTTTTGTGTACAGAAGAAAATACCGACACCTTTCGAGCGAATGAGTTTTACAATGACTTCCAATTGATCCAGTAAGGCTTTCGATGCCTGTTCAAAAACTAAATGAGCTTCATCAATGAAAATACACAATTTTGGTTGATCACTGTCTCCTTGTTCTGGAAATGAAGCGTAAATTTCTGCCAATAAACTCAACATAAATGTAGAGAATAATTTAGGCTTACTTTGGATGTCCATCAAACGAACAATGGAAATTATTCCATGTCCATCTGCATTTTTACGTAATAAATCATTAGGTTCAAAAGAACGTTCACCAAAGAATGTTGCTGCACCTTGTTGCTCTAATTCAATTACTTTTCGCATAATTGTATTTACAGTAGAAGAGGCAACTGCACCATATTCTTCGGCAATAATTTCCTTTCCATCGTTGGCAACGTACTGTAGTACTTTACGCAAATCTTTTAAATCAATTAACGGCAAACCTTGTGTGTCACAAAAGACAAAAATCAATGAAATCACACTGCTTTGTGTGTCATTCAGTCCAAGGATTTTAGACAATAACACCGGTCCAAACTCTGTTACAGTTGCCTTCAGTTTTACACCATCTCCGTCAGAAAGCGTCATTAATTCTACCGGTAATGGCATCGGTTCATAAGGCAAATTAATCGCTTTATGTCGCTTTTCAATGAAGTCATTATTACTCCCCGAAGCTGCTAAACCACTTAAATCGCCTTTAATATCCATTAAAAGAGATGGGATTCCTTTCAAAGAAAGTTGTTCGGCTATGACTTGTAAAGATTTTGTTTTACCCGTTCCTGTCGCCCCTGAAATTAAACCGTGTCGATTGAGCGTCTTAAGTGGGACTTTGATATGGGTATCACTAATTGCCTCACCATTCAACATTGCCCCTCCAAGTGTGATAGAGTCACCTTTAAAAGTATATCCTTTATTGATGAAGTCTTTGAATTCTTGAACTTCTGACATATATTTATTCTATTGAATTTTAGAAGAATTTGTTGAGCATCCCTGAGATCCCATCGTCTTTACCATCCTTATCATCTCCATCAAAAAGATCGGTTATGTTACCGAACATTCCTGCGATTCCTCCTTCATCATTCTTTCCTTCAGAAGATAATTTACCAGTAAACTGACTCATAACTCCAGGAATTGCTCCTTTGATTTGATCAGCAATATTATCAGGTAATCCAACTTTATTAATCAAGTTTGAAACGAAATCATCTTCCACTTCTTTTTCTAACTTAATATCATCGTCGGTGTTGTCGTTTTCTGACAAAAGACTTGACATTTGTTTAGGGTTTTGAGAGAATTTAGATTGAATTGATGACATCACTTGGGTAGCAATTGATTTTGCTTGTTCATCAGAAACACCAACTTTTGAAAGTAAATTTTTTACGGTGTCGTTTTGTAAAATGTCGTTAATATCCATTGTTTTTTTGTATTTGGGTGAGTACGAATTTAAGCATTAAAAATAGGATTTACAATTCATATCCTTAACGAAGAAAATTTTATTTCACTATTTTTTAAAGCTAACTATTTTTTAAAATGACCAATCAAAATCAGCAATATCAGTGATGCAAGCGGTTAATAAATCGATACTTCCTTGAATATCATCTTTGTGTGCCATTTCAATTACTTGGTGCAAATGACGAGTTGGGATAGAAACTGCACCAGCAATAGATCCACCTTCAGTCATTCGTTGAATTCCTGCAGTATCTGTTCCTCCAGCAGTTAAAATTTCAGGTTGCCATTTGATCGAATGTTTCGTTGCAGTTTGTTTCATGAATTTCACCATTCTATAATCACAAATGGTTGCAGCATCCATCAATTTAATGGCTGTTCCTTCACCTAATCGTGTGATTTTCTCATGTTCGGCTGCACCAGGTAAATCAAAAGCAATAGTGGTATCTAAACCGAATCCAAAATCAGGATTTATGCGCATTGCCGAGACATTTGCTCCACGAATACCAACTTCTTCTTGGACAGTAAAAACACCGTATAAATCGTAAGGTATTTCTTTTCCTTTTAAATTTTTCAAAGTTTCAATGAGAATGAAGACTGCCAAACGATTGTCCAACGATTTACCATTCACACATTCGCCCATTTCAATAAATTCTCGTTCACGAGTGATAGAATCACCAATGTTTATGGATTTTTTTACTTCTTCAACAGGCAAACCAGTGTCAATGAAATAATCACTCAATTTTGCAACTTTATTGCGCTCTTCAGGTGTCATAACATGAATAGGTTTAGAAGCCATTACACCGATAATATCTTTTTCTCCGTGAATGATTACACGTTGGGCAGTCAATGTTTTCGGGTCAAATCCTCCCAATGTATGGAAACGAATAAAACCATTGTCGTCAATGTGCGTTACAATGAATCCAATTTCATCCATGTGAGCACCGACCATGATTTTTTTACTCTCTTTCCCTCGTTTTATCGCGTAAACATTTCCCATGTTATCAACTTCAACTTCATCCACAAGGTCTTTTAGTTCAGAAAGAATGAAAGAGCGTATTTTTTGTTCGAAACCTGGAGCACCTGGAATTGTGCAAATTTTATTGAGTAATTCTGTATTTATCGCCATATTATTTGAGTATAATTTTAAAACATAAAGTTAAAAATCCTTTTGAGTTAACTAACTTTGTAGAATGAAAAATAAACTTTTTTTATTGGCGATTATAGTTGGTGGAATTTCATTGACATATTATCTTCAAAACCAACCAAAGGAAGAAAAGTTACCGGTGATTAATCCGGTGGATATTATTCCCGAAATGGTTGATCCAACAGTTTTAATGGAGAGAAAAGGCTATGGGCATACCATTGGCGATTTTACGTTGGTAAATCAAGACAGTACCATTGTTACGCAACAGATTATTCAAGATAAAGTTTTTGTTGCAGAATATTTTTTTACAACGTGCACGAATATTTGTCCAATAATGAATAAGCAAATGCAACGTGTTCATGAAAAGTATAAATCACAAGAAGATTTTAGAATTTTAAGTTTTTCTGTTGATCCAGAAATTGATACTGTAGCACAAATCAAGAAGTATGCTGAGGAACATAATGCTGGTCCGAATTGGTATTTCATAACCGGAGAAAAAGAACGATTGTATGAACTTGCAAGAAAATCTTTCTTTGTGTTAAAACCTGCAGAAGCAGAAAATGTTGGAGATGCTGGAAGTGATTTTATCCACACCAATAATTTCGTTTTGGTTGACAAACAGCGTCGAATTCGTGGATATTACGATGGTACAAGCCCGACTTCTGTCGATTCCTTAATGATTGATATCGGAAAACTTTTGAAAGAAGAATAAAAACGTACCTTTAAACATATATTAAATATAATTCACTCATGAAGAAAAGTAAAAAAATCATTCTAGCCCTTATTGTGATCTTTGTAATCATGCAGTTTTTCCGCATTGATAAATCTACTCCAGAAATTGATGCATCGAAGGACTTTATAACCATAACAAACCCTTCTGCTGAAGTAAAAGAAATTTTAACCAATACGTGTTATGATTGTCATTCTTTTGAAACAAAATATCCTTGGTATTCTAATGTCGCACCAGTTTCTTGGTGGACAAAAAAACATGTGAATGAAGGTCGTGAAGAATTGAATTTTTCTGTTTGGGGAGAATACAGTGCTAAAAAAGCAGACCACAAATTAGAAGAATGTGTAGAGGAAGTTGAAGAAGGTGAAATGCCTTTGGAATCTTACACAATTACGCATGGTGATGCTAAGTTAACGAACGAACAAAAAGAACTACTTGAAGTGTTTTTTAATGGGTTGAGAGATTAATACCGGCATCTCGACAAGCTCGATGTCCGGACGTATACTGTTGATTACTGGGCATTAAGCGTCAGGTATCAAGAATAAGGCATCGGTATCAAGTATCAAGCTTGTTAAATTAGGTAGCTGAGCTTGTCGAAGCTACTCCTCCAATTCCTTCAAAATCTGATTCACATCTTCTTCTGTAGAAGTTAATTTCTTTTTACAGATTTTAATCAATTCGGATGCGCGTTTTACTTTTACACTTAACTCATCAACAGAGATTTCTCCGTCCTCAATATCGTTGACGATTTCTTGTAATTCATCAAAGGCATCGGTGTATTTTATTTCTTCACTCATTTTCTTTTTTTATTTCGTTTACAGTTGATTTTATACTAAAATTAGCTGTTTTTGTTTCTATTTCGTCTCCTTTCTGTAGTAAATCAGTGTTTTTTACACTTTTCCCATTTATTGTTGTGATAGAAAAACCACGTTTTAAAACATGGATTGGATCCATTAATGAAACGGATTTCTCAAGGAGACTGACATTATTTTCATTCAATGTGAACAATCTTTGAACGTTATTAGGAATTTGTTGTGTCAACTGCGTTAAAATATTTTGCTGATTACTCAATAAAAAATGAGCATTCTGGTAAACATTTTGTTCCTTTTTCCTCAAGTCATTTTTCCGATTCAAAAGTAAAAAGCGTAGGTTATTTTCGACAGCTCTTTTTTGTTGGTTAACGAATTGCTTATTTTTCGAAACATTCTCTTTTACAACACTTTTGAAAAGTCTAGAGACACTGTTCAATTCATTTTTTTCTTCTTGAATAATAGTGAAAGAGATGGTTCTGATTGTTTTCACAGCATCATTCACTGGAACAGAAAATTCATGAAAAGATTGAATCAAGAAATTACCTAGTTCCGTGGGGGTAATTGCATTTCGATGTGCCACCAATTCTGCTACCGTAAAATTTGTTGAATGTCCTATTCCTGTAATTATTGGCAACGAAAAACGAGCAATTTCAGCACATAAATCGTATTGATTGTAGCAAGAAAGACCGACTTCACCACCGCCACCTCTGACAATTACGACGAGATCAAAATGTTCTTTCACTCTTTCAATTTTTCTCAATTGTGCTACAATAGTTTCTGTTGCGAAATCTCCTTGCATACTCGCATGAAAAAGCATGGTGAAAAAATTGTATCCCCAAGAGTTCTGATTCAATATTTTTAAAAAATCAGACAACCCTTTTGTTCCTTCCGCAGAAATTATCGCAATTCGTTTAGGTAGAAGAGGAAATGGTTGATTTTGATTTGCATTAATAATGCCTTCTTTCTGTAATCTCTTTAGTGTTTCCTGCCGTTCTTTCTGAATTTCTCCCAATGAATAATTCGGGTCAATGTCAACGATATTTAAACTTAATCCAAAGGTTTCACTGAATTCTATTTTAACCAACAACAACAATGTGATATCATCCTTTAAAGGTTCTTTTACAACCTCTATAAAACGTTTATTAATTCGATCAAAATGAGTTTTCCAGATGATTCCGCGCATTTCGGCAACAATTCTACCGTTCTCTTTTTCTAATAACTCCGGATAACAATGCCCTTTTTTGGAAAGGTTCAATTTATGCATTTCCGCTTTCACCCAGTACGTTGTGGCATACCGATTTTCAAGTGTTTTCTTAATCGAAGAAAGTACTTGTTTTAAAGAGAATATTAGAGGTGTATTACTCATTCATTACAAAATAAGGAATAAAAATAGGTTATAAAACATTTCCGCTTGACAAAATCATTAAATCTTTCTAATTTAATTATTCAGTGAATCATTTTCATTCTTTTTACTTTGTGATTCTCTTTGTAGTTTTACAGTATTATTTTTTAAAATAAAACTCTATCTTTGTCCTTTCTAAAACGATTTATTTTACACTTATGCAAAGTATTCACACTTACAATTTTTCAAACAAGCGCGCATTAATTCGTGTTGATTTCAATGTTCCATTAAACAAAGAAACATTAGAAGTTACCGATAATACTAGAATACGTGCAGCAGTTCCAACCATTAAGCATATCTTAGAAAAAGGTGGTTCTATTGTTTTGATGTCGCACTTAGGACGACCGAGAGAAAATAACGAAGTTCGTTTTTCTTTGAAGAATATTGTAGCTGAAATAGAAAAAGTAATTGGTCATTCTGTAAAGTTTGGTGGAGATTGCATTGGAGATACTGCCATTGAAATGAGCAAAAACTTAAAAGCAGGAGAAGTGATGCTTTTGGAGAATGTTCGCTACTATAAACAAGAAACGGCAGGTTCTGAAGAGTTTGCTAAGCAATTGGCACAACATGGAGATGTTTATGTAAATGATGCGTTTGGAACAGCCCACAGAGCCCATGCAAGTACAACAGTTGTCGCTAAGTTTTTTCCAAATGATAAAATGTTTGGTTTTTTATTGGAGAAGGAAATTGAATCAGTGGATAAAGTATTGAATAGTACTGCAAAACCTCTAACTGCAATTGTTGGTGGAGCAAAAGTTTCTTCTAAGATTACGATTATTGAGCGCCTACTTTCTACAGTAGATAATCTTATCGTTGGTGGTGGAATGGCGTATACTTTCGTGAAAGCACAAGGAGGAAAAGTTGGAAACTCTCTCGTTGAAGATGATTACTTAGACGTTGCTCGTAAAATTATTGTAGATGCGAAAACAAAAGGGGTAAACCTTTATATTCCTGTTGATACACTTATTGCAGATGATTTCAGTAACGACGCAAATATTGAAGAGGTTAGCATTGATACTATTCCTGATCGATGGATGGGATTGGATGTTGGTGCACAATCGATAAAGGATTGTCATGCTATTTTAATCGAATCAAAAGTAATTCTTTGGAACGGTCCAATGGGTGTTTTTGAAATGGAAAATTTCGAAAAAGGTACAAAGGCGATTGCTTATTCTATTGTTGAAGCAACTAAAAATGGAGCTTTCTCTTTAATTGGAGGTGGTGATTCTGTTGCGGCAATTAATAAGTTTGGTTTAGCTGATGATGTAAGTTATGTTTCTACCGGAGGTGGAGCAATGCTAGAATTTTTAGAAGGAAAAGAATTGCCTGGAATTAAGGCGATTAGGGATTAATGATTTAATTTAGTTTCTTCCAAGTTTTTGTGTCAAAAAACCAACCGACGTATCCGCGTACTTTGAGGTCTCCATTTTCGAGCCATAGAATACAATCGTAAGATTTTCCATTTTTGGGGTCATAGATTGTTCCACCGACCCATTCTCCGTTTTTATAGCTTAAGTTAGAAATCAAAATTAAGTTCAAAAGAGGTTTTGTTCTTTTGGATTGAATAGGGTTGTTTTTATCTAAAATTGGTTTTCCGCTTTGATCTAAAGGATCTCTTAGCCAAATGACTTTCCCATAGTAGTTTCCATTTTTTTTAAAGATTTTCACCTTCGCATCTTTATTAGCAGTTCTATAAGTACCTAATATATTATCGGCTTTTTTGGTTTCTTGTCCATAAGAAAGAATAGATATCAATAAAAAGAAGATTATAAAACAGAATTTCATTTCTAAAAGTAATTTGTTTTTGGCAAAGAAAAGGATAATTCATTTGGTTTTGAGTAAATTACCTTTTTTTGTTTCTTTTAAAAACTAATAGAAGTCATTTTTTTAAGGCAATAGGTTTTTTATTTTTATAGAAAATACACAACCATGATTAAATATCCATTATATCTTGTTCCCTTTGATTTCAGTGAGATTTCAGAAAGTGCATTAAAACTATCTCTTGACCTTGCAGAAGCCAATGACGGTTCTGTTTACTTATTGAATGTTGTTAAAAACAAAAAACAGAAAGTAATCGTTCGAGATAAATTTAGACAATTATTAAGCACGTTAGAGGAAGATAAACAAGCGCTTATTTTCGCAAATGTTATTATTGGAAACCCATTTGAAGATATTGGAAAAGTAGCAGATGTTTTACGTCCAAGCTTAGTTGTAATGGGAACGAAAGGAGCGAAAGGTATGCAGAAGGTATTCGGAAGTCATGTGGAGAAAATTCTTCAAAATTCTTCTTCTCCAATATTAGTAACTCAAGGGAAGAAAGATTTAGATAAAATTAGAAATATTGTGATGCCTTTTAGTTTTACCCGAGAAAGTCTTCAGGTATCTCGATTTGCAGGAGATATGGCGAAAAAGTTTTTTGCACGCATTCACATTGTCGGTTCACATGATAAACACGAAATACATGAAGATCAATTTGATTTGAATAAAAGAAATATTGTTAAGTTGTTAGAAGAAAACGATATCCCGCATGTTATTGTTGACCTTCCAAGAGTAAAATCTTTCGAAGAAGAATTGCTAGATTATGCAGCAGAAGTTGATGCAGATGTTATTGCAGCGGCATATACGAGTGATAAATTAATGCCACGACCAAGTTCTTTTCTTAGAGAAATGATCGAAAATGAATACAGTATTCCTGTAATGACGGTTAACGCAGATGAGTTGTAGATGTTTTTTAAAGGCTGTCGAGACTTGATGTATCAAGCCTCGACAACCTTTAAAACTGTAAATCCGTTTAATTTATTGAATGATTTTTCTCTGCGCCATCATAATTCCAAAATGAACAGCTTCATGTGTATTATTGAAAGCAATTGCTTCATCTAAACTATTTAGCGTAATGTTGTAGCTTGTTGTGTATGCGCTGTATTCTTTGTTGGATAAATCAGCGTAATCATTTTCTAAAGAATCCACCAAAGAAATAAATTTGTTCTTCAATCGATTGTATTCTTCTTCTGGAATAATCTCTTTTCCAGTTTGTCCTTTTCTAAAAAGATCAACCGTTGCTTTATCGATGAGCATTTCTTTGCCGCTTAAAGCGTAAATTAAAAGTTGTTGAACAATAGCGATATGTCCAAAGTTCCAAAGAATAGAATTTGAAAACCCTTGTGGAACTTGGCAAATTTGTTCGTAAGTACAATCGTCTAATAATTCGAGTATATTTTTTCGCGTTATGCGGAGTATGTGGAGATCATTTTTATTCATAAGCCAATATTAAGAATTTTTGATGAAAAATATATAAAATAATAATGTCATTTTATATAAACTTTCAAATATTATTGAAAGTTTAAAAAGTTTATCTATATTTGCAGTATGGAATTAAATGAAGCAAAAGAAAAATTTATTCAATCTTGGGGAAACTTTGGAACGAATTGGGGCATCAACAAAACGATGGCGCAAATTCATGCTTTATTTTTAATTTCAGAAGAACTTCTTTCCGCCGAAGATGTAATGGACACGCTACAGATTTCTCGAGGTAATGCCAATATGAATATTCGTACTCTTGTAGATTGGGGGTTGGTGTATAAAGAATCTAAAAAAGGGGAACGTAAAGAGTTCTTTAGAGGCGAAAAAGATATGTGGCAGGTAGGCAAGAAAGTTATTGCTGTACGTCAACGACAAGAATTAGAACCGGTTCTTCGAGTATTAAGTGAATTGCAAAATATCGAGAGCCATGATAAAAACAGAGAAGATGTAGAACAATTCAAAGGGCAAATGAAAAAAATTGAAGATCTCTCTCAAAGTGCAAATAAATTTTTATCAAAAGCTGTGAACGCTGATGAAAATTGGTTTTGGAAAATTTTAATGAAAATGATAAAGTAATATATTTTTTACCTAAAACTTTCACAAAATACTGAAAGTTTTGAACTAACAGAAATATGAATTATAATACAGGTGCCTATATCGTTTATATATTAATCACCACTTTTATTACACTCTTTGTGGGGGAAAGGTGTCATAAAAATGGAAAAATATTCATGCACACCATTTTCAAAGAAGAAAAAACAGGAGATGCAGTAAATAACATTCTTTTAGCAGCGTATTTTTTGTTAAACATTGGATATTCAATTCTGAAAATTACCGAATGGAAAACGGTTGTCAATTTAAGCGAAATGCTAAATGAAACAACGATCAATATAGGCCAAATCGTACTTCTTTTAGCAATTCTTCATCACGTAAATATCATCGCTTTAATAGTAGGGAGAAAAATTATAAATAAAAATCAGTCTGTGAAATTACAGGCAAAAAACTAAATGTTATGGAAAACAAATTAATTATTATCGCTTATGTAATCTACTTGCCGATTGCATTAATCTTAACTTTTTATGTAGCAAAAGTGTTGTTTAAAAATTCAAAAACATTTATGTTCGAAATATTTCACGGCAAAGAAGAAATTGCACTTGCAACTAATCGACTTTTTGAAATAGGGTTTTACCTTTTAAATATTGGTTTTGCATTGATGATTTTAAAAATGAACAATTCAGGGGTTAGTGTAATCGATAGTTATCAAGATTTAATTGAAAGGTTATCGTCAAAAGTAGGAGGATTCTCGATTTACCTTGGAATGATGCTTTTTATGAACCTATATTTATTGTTCCGAGGAAGAAAGAAATCAAAAAAATCAACAGAAATTGAAGTGAAAATTGATTCTCAATACTTGCCAAGATGAAAGTTATAATAGCCGGTGGAACCGGGTTTTTAGGAAGTTATTTATGTGAACATTTTACAAGGAATAATGATGAAGTAATTGTGCTTACTAGAGGTGTTTCAAGAATAACAAATGGTGTTTCTTATGTAAATTGGGATGGAAAACAATTTGGTAGTTGGTGCCAGAGTATGGAGAATACAGATGTAGTCATTAATTTAACAGGGAAGTCTGTCGATTGCAGGTATACCGAAAAGAATAAGAAAGAAATCATTCAATCTAGGGTTGACGCAACTCGTGTACTTGGTGAAATGATCTCTTTAATGGAGAAACCACCACGCTTATGGATTAATT
>CAYLWS010000022.1:0-42463 GCA_964387525.1 uncultured Fluviicola sp. | reverse complement strand
TAAAAGCAGTTGCTCTTTCTGGAATTGAACCAAAATAATGATCATCTAATTGTTGTCCTTTCGCTGGTGCATGTCCAAAAACAGCTCTACCAGTTAACATAATATCAGGACGAGCATTGAACAAAGCAGAATCCACCAAGAAATACTCTTGTTCCCATCCTAGCGTTGTACCTACTTTCTTTACATTTTTATCAAAATATTGACACACATCCAATGCAGCATTTTCAACTTTATTCAACGCTTTTAATAAAGGCATTTTATGATCCAAAGCCTCACCTGTATAAGCGATAAAAATGGTCGGAATACACAACGTTTTACCAATTACAAATGCAGGAGAAGAAGGATCCCAAGCAGTATAACCTCTTGCTTCAAATGTATTTCTAATTCCACCATTTGGAAAAGAAGACGCATCTGACTCTTGTTGAACTAAAACATCACCTTCAAAACGTTCAATTGCTTCACCTGGTCCGATTGGCTTAAAAAAACCATCGTGCTTTTCAGCAGTCGTCCCTGTTAAAGGCTGGAACCAATGTGTATAATGTGTTGCACCTTTTGTGATTGCCCAATCTTTCATTGAAGTAGCCACTTGATCAGCAATATCTCGACTAACTTGCGTTCCGTTCTCTATTGCCGATTTAACACTTTTGTATGCTTTTTCAGAAAGATATTCTCGCATAATACGTATGTGAAACGTATTTCTCCCAAAATAATCAGAAACTCTTTCATCCGTTTCCTCCATGTGTTTTGGTTTACGATGTAAAACATCATCCAATGCATTTAGTCTTAATTGTGCCATTTTATTGAAAAATTAAAAGTTTTGGCAAATGTACGTTATTTTTAGGGGGTAAATTAAATAAATACACTTTTATTTAATTTACCCCCTAAAAAAATTACACGTTACAAATTTTTACATAGTAAATTCAACAACACCTCCTGTTATTTAACAAAAAAAGAGGTGTATCAAATACACCTCTCTAGTTTTACAAAATTTTGTACCACTTATTTCGTAGCAGCCCACTTACGAACTTCAGTTCTAAACCACTCATCAGCAGCATCAGTCCACTTGTAATTATCTCTCAAATATTTAACTGTATCTTTTTCAATATCAGTGTACGAAGCTCCATCCTTAACAGCTTCATAGATTTTTTCTGCATCTGCCATTGAAATTCTACCGTCTCCTCCACCAGAAGTTAAAGAATCAGCTAATTCAATTAATTCACCATCGTATTTGTTTCCGTCAATAGTCTTGTAATAACTCATAATAATGTTTTTTGGGTTTATACTATACACCCAAAGATAAAAATCTCCCGTATAAAAACATAATATTATTGACTAAAATTCATATATCAACTCTGCAAAATTATCTTCAGATAAATATTTTCTAGCTACCTCAGTTAATTCAGGCAATGAAATACTGTCAATTTTCTGATACACTTCTCCTAAGCTATCAATTTTATTATGAATGAGAATTGAACGTGCTAAACTAAGCATCAATTCAAGATTATTATCTAAAGATAAAGCAATATGTCCTTTCAACTGTTCTTTTGCTTGTTCTAGCTCCCTTGAAGACAATTCCACTTTACGAATCAATTCAATTTCTTTGTAAATTAAATTGATTGCTTTTTTTAAATATTTTTTATCCGTCCCCATATAGACACTCCAAAAACCAGCGTCAAAATAAGTTGTAAAATTAGCTTCTACATTATACGCATAGCCATATTTCTCTCGAATAGAAAGCGTTAGACGTGAATTCAAAGCAGGTCCACCCAATACATTTGTCAACAATGTCATCGCTTTACGGTCAGGATCATTATATGAAGGTGCTCGTCCACCAATTACTGTATGTGTCTGGTAGTTTGACTTTAATTCTTTTAATTTAAAAGGCTCAAAAGGCGGTAAAACTGCATTGAACAATTCAAATTTCTTCTGAGGCATATCACCGAAACATTCTTCCAATTCTTTTTTCAACACATTCAAATCAACTCCACCAACAAAGGAAATTACCATGTTTGAAGGAGTAAAATAACGTTGCATATAGTCCAGTAGATTATCTCTGGAAAATGAATTGACTGTTTCTTTTGTTCCTAATGTATTGTAACCTAAAGAATGACCTTTAAATATTAACGCTTCAAAATCATCGTAAATTCTTTCAACGGGAGAATCTAGATAGGATATTATTTCGTCGAGAACAACTTCTTTTTCTTTTTCGATTTCATCTTCAGGAAATGATGCATTCTGAACAATATCACTCAATAATTCTGCAGCAATAGAAAAATGATTCTTTCGAAAAGAAGCATGTACACAAATTTCTTCTTTCGTTGTGTATGCATTTAATTCTCCACCGACAGAATCTAAATCCGAAAAAATATCAACCGCTTTTCTTTTAGTTGTTCCTTTAAAGATACAATGCTCTAAAAAATGAGCTAAACCTTCTTCATTTTTTTGTTCATAGCGAGAACCAGCTTGAATCATCACACCTAAGTGCGCAACAAAAGCATCTGTTTTAAGGTAACAAACACGAATACCATTCGATAATTCGAAAATAATTGGATCTATTTCAATCATATTTTATGGATTGACACGAACGACAGACCATTCACCTTTATGTTTAAGGTAAACAATTCGATCGTGTAAACGAGATGGCCTTCCTTGCCAAAACTCAATACGTGTTGGGATGATGCGATATCCTCCCCAAAACTCTGGGCGCGGAACATCATCCGTATGTTTATATTTCTCAGAATAAAAGCGAACCTGTTCTTCCAATTCTTTTCGATCAGATAAAATATCACTTTGTCGCGACGCCCATGCTCCAATTTTACTTTGTTTAGGGCGAGCAGCAAAATAAACATCTGAAATTTTCGAATCGACTTTTTCAACCCTACCTTCAAAACGAACTTGACGTTCTAATTCTGACCAAAATATAGTTGAACTAGCGAATGGATTCTCTTCAATATTACGTCCTTTTTGACTATTGTAATTGGTGTAAAAAACGATTCCTTCCTCAATAATATCACGTAAGTAAACAATTCTTGACGAAGGTCTTCCTTTTTTATCAGCCGTTGAGATATTCATTGCGTAGGGATCAAGAATTTGGGAATTAACAGCCTCTTCAAACCAAATAGCGTATTGGTCAAAAGGATTTTCTTTCACAGAAGACTCGTTCAACGGTCGATCTGCAAAATCACGTCGAATGGAATTCATATAACTCTTTACTTCCTCTAAACTCATTGATTCAATTTAAGACTCAATTTCTTCCTCTTCATCATCAACATCAGAACCTGACGCAGAAAAAACAACTCCTGAATTCTCTTCATCATTACTTTCCTCTTCCGTAGAAGTTACCGCACCGGTTTCTTGATCAACAACATCCGTTTCTTCCAAAGGTCTTCTTGAAATTTCTTTATCTAAATCTTCTGGATAAGGAAAAATCTCTACAATTGGAGAAAGAATAATCGATGGAATTTGAATATCCACCATCATGTCTTTTAAACTTTCAGAAATACGTTCGAAAGCTTCTTTTACAGAACCTGCAGAAACTAAGAAGTTTTGAGAAACTTTTTTTCCTTTATCAGAATCAATCTCAAAATTCTCGTAAGTCACTTTACATTTGTACCAAATATCGATGTCATCGTACATGAAAATATCATGAATTTCCGTACGAGAAATACCTGTAACCACAAATTCTCCACGAATAATACTTCCTAATTCTTCGTAAATTCGAGCTTCAGCATCTGTGAATGTCATTGCAGCAAGAAGGTAAGGTTCAGAAACCTTTTTAAATCCTCCATCCTCTAATTGTTTCGTATATTTTACCTTAACGGTGAACCAAGTATTCATGGGATTTTCTTTATTTAATTTATGAGGAACAAATATAGTTTAAGAATTTTTATTCAAGAACAAAACACCGTTTATTCTTTCTTATTTTTTTCAACATGTTAATAAGTTGTGCCAAAAGCTCTGAGAAAAGCCACTCTATTCGAACAGCGAATTGTTAATAAATTAACCTTCTAAAAGATGATACAAAAACGCCTTTTCTGCTTTATACTTGTAGAAGAATTAAGACACTTATTCAATAGGTGTACAACCAAATTAAAAATTTCACAATGGAAAACATTAAGAACCAGAGCGACAAGACCGATCAAGTAATCCAAGACTTTATAGAAAGTCGACATTCAAGCATGAATGATCTTGCCCCTACAATCTATTCTTATGATGAAGTTTTAAGTAATGCTACAAAATATTTCAATGGAGATGAACTTGCAGCTACAGTTTGGATGAATAAGTATGCTTTAAAAAATTCTGAGGGTCATTTTTTCGAAAGTAATCCTGATCAAATGCACCATCGGTTAGCGAAAGAAATTGCTCGAGTTGAACAAAAACACCCTAATCCTTATACTGAAGAAGAAATATACGCAGTTCTAAAAGACTTTAAATACATTGTTCCTCAAGGCGGACCAATGACCGGAATTGGGAATCACCATCAAGTTGGATCGCTTTCGAATTGCTTTGTTATTGGAAACGAAGGGAAATCTGATTCTTACGGTGGAATTTTAAAAATTGACGAAGAACAAGTTCAATTGATGAAAAGACGTGGCGGTGTTGGTCATGATTTATCACATATCCGCCCAAAAGGGAGTCCGGTTAAAAATAGTGCGCTCACCTCTACTGGAATTGTTCCTTTTATGGAGAGATATTCGAACTCTACGAGAGAAGTTGCTCAAGATGGTCGTCGTGGTGCATTAATGCTTTCTGTGTCTATCAAACATCCAGATGCTGAACATTTCATTGATGCAAAAATGGATGGAACAAAAGTAACTGGCGCTAATGTTTCGGTAAAATTGGACCATGCTTTCATGAAAGCCGTTAAGAACAACGAAGAATACCAGCAACAATACCCTCTAGACTCATCGACTCCTTCTCATAAAAAAACAATCAATGCAAAAGGTGTTTGGGATAAAATCATTCATAACGCATGGAAATCAGCTGAACCTGGTATCCTTTTTTGGGATACAATAATCAATGAATCTATTCCAGATTGCTATAGCGACCAAGGTTTTGAAACGGTTTCGACCAATCCTTGTGGCGAGATACCACTTTGCCCATACGACAGTTGTAGATTACTGGCAATCAACTTATACAGCTATGTAAATCAGCCATTTTCGAGTAACGCTACATTTGATTTTGAATTATTTGACAAACATTCTAAAATGGCACAACGTATCATGGACGATATCGTTGATTTAGAAATTGAGAAGATTGATAAAATCATTGACAAAATTGAAGCTGATCCAGAAAGTAGAGAAATAAAAAACACAGAGGTTAATCTTTGGACTAAAATAAAAGAAAAAGCACTACAAGGTAGAAGAACTGGTGTAGGAATCACTGCTGAAGGAGATATGCTTGCTGCATTAGGTTACAGATATGGTACACCAGAAGCAACATTGTTTTCCGTGGAAGTACATAAAAACTTAGCACTTTCAGCTTACCGTTCGTCTGTAGACATGGCTCGTGACAGGGGAGCATTTACTATTTACAATGCAGAAAAAGAAGTAAATAATCCAATGATACAACGTATCAAGGAAGCAGACGAGAACCTGTACAATGACATGGTGAAATATGGCCGAAGAAATATTGCTTTATTAACGATAGCTCCAACAGGAACAACGAGTATGATGACGCAAACTTCTTCAGGAATAGAACCCGTTTTCATGGTTTCATACAAACGAAGAAAAAAAATAAATCCAAACGATCAAAATTCACGTGTTGATTTCGTAGATGAGGTTGGTGATTCTTGGGAAGAATACAATGTATTCCACCATAAATTCATCACTTGGCTAGAAGTAAATGGCTTTGACAAAGATGAAGTTACTTCTATGTCTACTGAAGACTTAGATGTTATTATTCAAAAATCGCCTTACTTTCAAGCAACTGCAAACGATGTTGATTGGGTAGAAAAAGTTCGATTACAAGGAGCTGTACAAAAATGGATTGATCATTCTATAAGTGTTACAGTTAATGTTCCTAATGAATGTACGGAAGATTTAGTAAGTAAAATATACTTAACTGGATGGGAAGAAGGTTGCAAAGGAATAACAGTTTACAGAGATGGATCGAGAAGTGGTGTATTGGTTTCAAATGACGAAAAGAAAGAAGAAAAAGAAGTCAATTCTTTTTCAGAAACAACAGCCCCTACTCGACCACAAAAACTAGAAGCTGAAATCATCCAGTTCAACAATGATTTTGACAAATGGATTGCTGTTATTGGCTTATTGGATGGTCGTCCTTATGAAATTTTCACAGGAAAGGCGGAAGAATCTTTTTCTATTCTTTCAAAAGTAACCAACGGCTGGGTTTTGAAAAACAAATCTGAAGACGGAAATACACGTTATGATTTTCAATACGAAGACAGTCATGGATACAAAACGACAATTGAAGGTTTATCTCGAACATTCAACAAAGAATATTGGAATTATGCAAAATTAATTTCAGGTGTCTTACGTCATGGAATGCCTATCAATTACGTTGTAGACATGGTCGACAACCTCCATTTAGATGATGCGAATTTAAATACATGGAAAAAAGGTGTTGTACGCTCGTTGAAACGTTTTATTCCTGATGGAACTAAACCTGCAGAAAACATTTGCCCTAGCTGTAACGAACCAGCATTGGTTTACGAAGAAGGGTGCTTGAACTGTAAAGGATGTGGTCACTCAAAATGCGGATAAAAAACCGTCAATTGTAAATATATAAACACGAACGGCGGATGAGAGTACATGCAAAGTAAGAATAAAGGAAGAACTGAATTACGTGTATGTTTTCGTTTTTTTAATAAGAAAACAGGTATTGAAGAATCAGTTTTAAAACACACTTTTACACGCCTTCTCTTCTCTATTCTCAACTGTTAACATCATTTCAACAATCAACGTTGATAACTACTGTATAGAATTAGTGTTTTCTATCATCATTAAATGTATCTTTATCTTTCAATTTTTGAATATGGGAAAAATAATAGCAATTGCGAATCAAAAAGGTGGAGTTGGAAAAACAACGACATCGATTAACTTAGGTGGGTGTCTTGGTGTTTTAGAATACAAAACACTAATTGTCGATGCTGATCCACAAGCAAATGCGACTTCTGGTGTAGGGTTAGATCCTAAAAACACGAAAAATATATACGATTGTCTTATTAATGAAGCAAACCCTAGGGACTTCATCATTAAAACGGATAATCCTAATTTAGATATACTCCCCTCCCATATTGATTTAGTTGGTGCAGAATTAGAAATGATTAATTTGCCCAACCGTGAATACATGCTTAAAATTGCGCTAGCAAAAATCAAAGACGATTATGATTTTATCATCATTGATTGCTCTCCTTCTTTAGGATTGATCACGGTTAATTCTCTTACAGCAAGTGATTCAGTAATCATCCCTGTACAATGTGAATATTACGCTTTAGAAGGACTTGGGAAGTTATTGAACACAATTAAAATTGTTCAAGGCCGATTGAATAAAGATCTAGAAATCGAAGGGATATTGTTGACAATGTACGACACTCGCTTACGATTAGCCAATCAAGTCGTTGAAGAAGTGAAAATGCATTTTCAAGAAATTGTTTTTGACACAGTTATTCACCGAAACACAAAATTAGGTGAAGCACCAAGTTTTGGAGAAACAATCATCATGCACGATGCAACAAGTAAAGGATCTGTAAATTACCTCAATTTAGCGAGAGAAATTCTACAGAAAAATGACTTGACAAATATTACCAACGAAGACAAAAATAATATCATCGATAATGAGCTCTAAGCCAAAAAAAAGATCTGCATTAGGAAAAGGATTAAGTGCTTTACTAGAAAGTGCTGATACCGATATCACAAGTAACTCTGGTTTAGCTGCTAGTGTTGGCTCAATTTCTGAAATTCCAATTTCAAGTATTGAGGCTAACCCATTTAACCCTCGTACAAATTTTGAAAGATCAGCTTTAGAAGAATTAAGTACTTCCATTGCAGAACATGGAATTATTCAGCCATTAACTGTTCGTAAACTAGGTCGAGATCGTTATCAATTGATTTCTGGCGAACGTCGTTTTCGTGCTTCTCAATTGGCTGGACTGACTGAAGTTCCTGCATACATTAGAATAGCGAATGACCAAACAATGCTAGAAATGGCATTGGTAGAAAACATACAACGTGAAGATTTAAACCCAATAGAAGTTGCTTTATCTTACAAACGTTTGATTGAAGAATGTAATTTAACGCAAGAACAATTGAGTCAAAAGATTTCAAAAAGTAGATCTAGTATTACCAACTACATGCGTTTATTGAAACTTCCTGCAGACATTCAAGCTGGAGTATTGGCCAACGAAATCACGATGGGACATGCAAGAGCACTCGTTTCTGCTGGTGATGAGAATACACAAGTAGAATTATTTAATCGAGTAGTTGCAGAAAATTTATCGGTTAGAGACATCGAATCAATTCTACGTGGTGAAGAAATCACACAACCAACCAATGTTAAAAAAGGGAAAGTAACAAAGCCTTCTGGTATACTTTCTGAAATGGACGTTGCTTACAAAGAACGTTTGAGTGATGCACTTTCAACGAAAGTAAAGATTCAAAAAACGAACAAAGGTAGCGGGAAAATTATCCTAGAATTTAATTCAGAAGATGACCTAGGAAGAATCATGCACTTATTGAATCAATAAATGAAAATTCTTCTTCTTCTTCTCCTATTCTTCTCTTTTGCAGTTACTGCACAAGATGAAACTGGCCTAGAAGAAATTCCTATTGTAGATGTTGACGACACCTCGTACCATCACTCTGTCAAAAAAGCAGTAATTTACTCCGCTATAATTCCTGGTGCTGGACAAGTTTACAATCACTTAGCAATGCCGAAAGGGCAAAAAAAAGCATTTTGGAAAGTCCCATTAATTTACGCTGGATTAGGAGTAACTACCTATTTTTTAATATCCAACCAAAGAAAACAAAAAGAATTCCGAGCTGAATATCAACTCCGATTAGATACTGGAAATGGTTCTACAAAATGGTCTTCATACGACGACGAAGGTATCTTGACTCTTTATCAGAACAATTTAAAATGGAGAGACATGTCTATTCTAGCACTCGGATTAGTTTACATCATTCAAGTTGCTGATGCAGGAGTACAAGCGCATTTTGTAAATTTTGATGTTTCAGAAGATTTATCCCTTAAAATTGATCCAGTAATGATGGATTTCAGAACTGCAGGACTAAGATTTGCGTTGAGTTTTAAATAACGACATTAATCTTTGAATTTTACCATTTTTTATCACCGTTTCCCTTGCCTTCTCTTATTAAAATTCTATTTTTGTTGACTATGAATATTGCATTAATCGGTTACGGCAAAATGGGGAAAACAATTGAAGAAATTGCCCTATCCAGAGGTCATCAAATTGTTGCTCGTGCTAACAGTCAACATTCTATACAAGAAATTGATTTCTCAAAAATTGATGTTGCAATTGAATTTACAACTCCACATTTTGCAGTACAACATATTGAGTATTGCACCAAAATGAAAACACCTATTGTTGTTGGTACAACCTCTTGGGATGGGCAACTGCCCTACATTAAAGACCTCGTAATTGAAGAGGAAGGTACTCTACTCTACTCTTCAAACTTTAGTATCGGTGTAAATATTTTCTTTGAGTTGAATAAAAAACTAGCTGAATTGATGGCACCCCATCGGGAATATTCACTTCGCATTGATGAAACTCATCATTTACAAAAACTCGATGCACCAAGTGGTACTGCTCAAAGTTTAGCCAATGACATTCTTTTAGAAAATGAAAACTTAAACTCATGGGTGCATCAAGAGAATTCACTCCCAACAACTGCTAAAAGTCAATTTGGTGTTGTTTCACATAGAGAAGATGGTGTCCCGGGAACGCATAAAATAGAATACTCTTCAGAAATTGATACGCTAGAAATAACACATACCGCCCATACTCGTAAAGGTTTTGCCTTGGGAGCAGTTATCGCTGCAGAATGGGTACAACATAAAAAAGGCATATTCACAATGAATGATGTCGTAAAAAACTAATTAAATGAACGTTTTATATTTTTACCTGATATTATTAGTACACCCTTACATTGCACTGTGGTGGAAAAGTTTCCCACATGCGGGTCATAAATCTTGGGAAGCATTAATTCCCGGATACAACTACTATGTTGCTTTTAAAATAGGTTCAAAAAAACCGTGGTGGGCATTATTACTTGTTTTTCCAGGTGTCCATATCGCTATGTGGTCAATTGCCAACACATCTTACATTCGACGTTTTGGGTACTATTCTCTAGTAGATACATTGCAAGGAGTTTTCTTTCCATACATCATTATGGCGAAAATAGCTCAATCAGAAAAAGATATTTTACCTCCAACCAATTGGGCGAACAGTAAAGACATCGGAGAAAGAGAATGGGGTGATCATTTGGCTTTATTTTTAACACTTCCAATAATTGGACATGCATTAGCGCTTGGAATTAGTGCTGTTACACGACATAAACCAGGAGAAAAAACAAAGGTAAAAGAATGGGGAGATTCGTTGATGTTTGCTTTAATTGCGGCAAGTATTATTAGAACGTATGTTTTTGAACCATTCCAAATTCCAACTGGCTCAATGGAGAAAACATTGTTAGTAGGTGATTTCTTATTTGTAAATAAATTGGCTTACGGTCCAAAAGTACCTGTTACACCTCTTTCCTATCCACTGGTTCACAATACTGTTCCTTGGGTTGACATGAAGTCATACGTTGGATTTGAGAAATCGAATTACCAACGTTTACCTGGTTTTTCTAAAGTCAACCGAAACGATGTTGTCGTTTTTAACTACCCTTCAGGAGATACAGCTGTCTATGATCCAAGAATGCCTAATGGATTAATGGGGCACGATTACCATGGAATAGTTCTAAATGAAGCACAACGTTTATTTGAAAATTCTCAAAAAACAAGAAACGATTACCAAGTCGCTACGAAATTCTATACCGACAGTATCAATAGGGTAAACATTTCTTTGCCTGCAGACGAACGTTTATCAATGGATCTTGTCAATGTTAAAGCACAGGATTTTATCTACGGAAAATACATTGCTAATCTTGAAATTTGGAAGAACAAAGCAAGACATCTTCTTGCAGTTGACAAAAAAGCATTTGAAAGATCGACAGGAACAATGATTAATCATTATGGAGTGATTTACAGACCAGTTGATAAAAGAGAGAATTACATCAAGAGGTGCGTTGGGATTTCTAAAGATTGGGTTGAAGTTAAATCTTCTATTCTATACATCAATGATAAGCCGGCTTTTGTTTCTGAATTTCAAAATATTGAATATACTGTTACTAACGTTAAAATATTGAGTATTAAAGAAATGGATTCAAAGTATGGATTAGAAGCTTATACTTATGGTCCAAATTATCATTTTCCTCGTAGAGATTATCGTTTAATCCCTGAAACGGGCGCTTACGTTATGCAATTAACGAAGCATCAAATTGAGTTATTGAAGAAAGATAATTCGGATGCTACTTTCACAGTTAACTTGAATCCTCAATATTCAGATACGGAGAATTATTCACCAACGAATTCTGAAAAAATAGCCAATTTACATACTTTCCCGAAAGATGTGAATGTAAACAATACAATGACTGATTTTACGCGATTCCAAATTCCTTTCAAAGGTCAAACAATAGATCTATCAAATGATAATATTGCTTGGTTCCGTAGAATTATCACAGCGTATGAAGGTCATACTTTATCTGAAAAAGAGGATGGAATATACATTGACGGGAAGAAAGTGAAAAAATACACCTTTGCCATGAATTATTATTGGATGATGGGTGATAATCGATACAATTCAGCCGATTCACGTGTCTGGGGATTTGTTCCAGAAGATCATATTGTTGGAAAAGCTTCCATGGTTTGGTTTTCTAAAAGTCCATACAAAGGAGTACGCTGGGATCGTTTATTCAATTTGATTAAATAATGATTGTTTTTCCAATTGCTTATTTTGGGAGCATTGCTTACTATCAAGAAATTGCTAGACATGAAGCTATTCGCATAGAAGCAAAGGAGCATTTCCCAAAGCAAACCTACCGCAATCGTTGTGACATTGTAGGAAGTGATGGAATTCTCTCTCTATCTATTCCAACGAAGAAAAAAAATGGTTCAAAAACGGCAACAGAGGATATTCTCCTTTCCAATGACGAGAATTGGAGAATACGACATTGGAGAGCAATCAATAGCGCCTATCATTCTGCGCCTTTCTTCGATTATTATGGAATAGAAGTCAAAGAATTATTACTGAATGACGAACAGAATTTCTTAACTTATCAATTGAATATCACTAAGCGTATTCTTTCTTGGCTGGATTTAGAAATTAAAATTAATTCAACGGAGGAATTCTACCCAATGAAAGAAAATGATTTTCGAACTGATTTAGTTGGTAAGAATAATTTTCAAGAAATTTCCCCTGCTCCATATATACAGGTATTTCCTGGAGAAAATAACTATAAAAAAAGCTTATCCATTTTAGATGCTATATTTTGCGAAGGACCAATGGCGCGTAATTTGATAACCAATTCTACAAAAAAATAAACCATGAAATATCTATTTTTATCTCTAACCATTCTGTTTGTAACGTTCAATTCTTTTTCACAAGAAGAAAGCAGTATTGCTTTTTACAACGTTGAAAACTTATTTGATACGATCGATGATCCACATAAAAACGACAATGAATTTTTACCCCAAGGAAAGCGTGAATGGAATTCTCAGAAATACTTTGAAAAAATTGCTCACATCAATAAAGTAATTGAAAAAATGAACTCACCATTAATCATTGGTTTATGTGAGATAGAAAACAAAGCAGTTGTCCGCGACATTATTAAAGGAGGAACTTTAGACGGGAAATACGGCATCATTCATTATGAAAGTTTGGACCGTAGAGGAATTGACAATGCGATTATGTACGACAGCTCTGTCTTAACTGTTGTTTCTTCTGGAATTATTCGTTTTGACATGCCTGCACCTTCTACCCCAAGTCGAGATATTGTTTGGGCTAAATTTAAGAAAGGAAATACGGAGTTCATCACTATGGTCAACCACTGGCCAAGTCGTTGGGGTGGTCAACTTAAATCAGAACCCAAAAGGCTTGTCGCTGCTTATGCTGCAAAAGAATTTACCGATTCTGTTCTAACTTCCGACCCAAAAATGAACATCGTATTCATGGGAGATTTAAACGATTACCCAGACAATAGAGCACCACAAATTATCAGTAAAGAATTGTCTCCAATGATTACGCAGAAATCTGGAGAATTTAGTGGAACACACAATTACAGAGGAGAATGGGATGTATTAGATCACATTATGATTACATCTTCTTTTACTAAAAAACGTGATATATATGTCAAAAAGAAATCTGGTCAAATTTGTAGCTTTGATTTTCTAATGACCACCTACAAAGGAAACATTGTCCCTTTCAGAACATATGGCGGTGGAAAATACCTTGCTGGTTATTCGGACCACCTTCCTGTTTCTGTAAAAATTGTTTTGAGGTAATTTATTGATTTTCATCTTCTCTCCTACTCCATTCACTCCACGAACCAACGTAGAGTTTCGGAAAAGGAAAACCAGCAATATTTAACGCCAAAATAGTGTGACAAGCGGTTACACCTGAGCCACAATGTAGAATTACTTCTTCTTTATTTAATAATGTACGCTGATACATCTCCACTAATTCTTCGGATGATTTAAACAAGCCATCCTCTGCCATATTATTAAAATAATAGATATTTATTGCAGAAGGAATGTGTCCTGCTTTTTTATCAATGGGCTCAGATATCCCTCCGTATCTTTCTGGATTTCTAACATCAATAATGAGAGAATTCACATTTTCAGATGCTATTTTAACTTCATTCATGTCAATCGTTGGTAAATTCCAATTTGAAATCGGATAATCGGATTTTATACTTTTTATTCGTTCAGAATCCATTGGAATTCCATTTTTCTTAGCAGCAGTAAAACCGCCATTTAAAACTTGAACGTTTACATGACCATACGATTTTAGCATCCACCAAAAACGAGCAGCTGCAATTCCACCATTATTATCATCGTAAATAACAACATGATCATTTGGTTTTAATCCTTTGAGAGAAAGTGTTTCAGCAAAATCGTTCGGATGTGGCAAAGGATGTCGACCTCCATTTTTAGGGTCTTTTTCAATTGCCGATAATTCGGTTTCTAAATCTATGTGAATTGCGCCAGAAATATGTTCTTTATCGAAGTGCTCTTTACTTCCTTTTCCGTTACTTGCATCAAAAATGATAATATTTTCATTGTCGATAATCCTGGCTAATTCTTTCGTTGAAATTAAAGGAAAATAATTTGTCATTTTACAATAAATTTAACCTAAATAATCTTGGAGAATAATGGTCGCGCTTACTTTATCTACTAAGCCTTTTTCTTTTTTTTGTTTCTTTGTAGCTCCTGAAAAATGCATCGATTGAGAAGCCATTTTAGAAGTAAAACGCTCATCCAATAAATCAATTTTCAACAACGGAAATTCTTTTACCAAAGCATCTTTAAGAAGGAGTACGTTCTGGGTGATGTGTGCATCTTCATTTCGAAGAGTTTTGGGTAATCCAAGTACAATACCTTCTAATTTCTCTTTCTGATTCAATGTATTCAAAAAAGTCATTAGCTTTTCAGAGTTTACGGTATCTAAACCAAAAGCAAACATTTTAGCTTCATCTGAAATCGCAATCCCTGTCCTTTTCAAGCCAAAATCAATGGCAACTATTTTTCCCATGATGTAAAAGTAATCATTTGAAAAGAGTTTTTAAAAAAAATCTCCAGAGAACAACTGAGTAAAAAAGAAAGTCACGAGGAAAGTGAACTTTTGTGAAAAACTTATAAATACTGTAAAATATTATTTTTCATAAATGAACTCTAAAAAGTATACTTCTATTGAGCTCTTTTTTTAAACAAAGTGATCAATCCTTTGAACGATAGAAATCCTAAGATACCACCAAAGATTGGAGCAAGAACATAAACCAAAATCGCTTCTTGTGAAAAAGCCACCTCATCCCAACCAAAAAGATGAGAAAGAATTCTTGGAGCAAGGTCACGTGCAGGGTTGATACCACACTGCGTATGAGGCGCTACAATAATTATTGCAATTGTAACTACGGAACCAATAAGAATTGGGATCAGATTATTGTTTCTCACTTTTGTAACAATAACAAAAATCATGAACACTAAAAACATTGTTCCGAACATTTCAAACAGGAAAGCAGAAGAGGTTGAAACAGAATAATATTCTCCGAACATTTTTGCAGTATTCACCGATTGCACTTCCTCAAAATCAAATAGTGTGTTTTTAAAAATTACAAAAAGAAAAACAGCCGCTAAAAAAGCACCGATAAATTGAGCGATCCAATACAATGGAATTTTGAAAAGAGGAACATCTTTATTCAAAAACATTGCAACAGTTACAGCAGGGTTTAAATGTGCTGGAGAAATACCTCTAGAAGAATAAATTGCAATTGCAACCGCTATCCCCCATAAAGTGGCGATGGGAACAATATGACCAAAGGAATCAAAAAGAATCTCTAAAGCGACTGTCCCACAACCAATGAAAACAATAATAAAAGTTCCAATCGCTTCTCCAATCAATTCTTTCGGTAAAGAATTTTCTTTCATTATTTGATGATTTTAGAAAAAACATACAACATTTCAGTAGCTATTTCCAAAGAACGCTCATCGTATTTCTCTTCTTCTATGGGAGTATCATCAAATTCTTTTGGATCATTGTAACGAATAGTAATTCTTTCTTCACAACCTGTGACAACTGGACAATTCTCATCTGCATGAGCACAAGTCATAATTGCAGCAAAATCTCTGGGAGCATTTTCAAAATCGTCATACAATTTAGAGAACAATTGAATTTCCTCATTCTTGTCATCGTATTTCATGAAATATCGAGGATTATCTTCTCCTTCATGTGAAATTTGAAATCCAGAACGTTTCAATGAAGCAATTGTTCTCTCATTACAAGCTGTAACTTCTACACCGCCTGAAAAAGATTGAATTTCAATTCCAAAATACTTTGAAACGACCTTTGCCCAAACTTGTGCAAATTGGCTTCTTCTCGAATTATGTGTACAGATAAAATTTAATAAAACAGGTTCATTTGCATTGACTTTCTTTTGAATAAAGTGAGACAAAACATGTAAATCAACTTTTCTATCTGGTGAAATTTTGTCGATTTCTATTTTTGATAGAATTTCTTTAATTTTTGGAAACATTTTTCTTTCTTTAAAAATTAACAACAACCTGAACTTGGCGAACAACATTCTCCTTCATTTGAAGTTGTTTCTTCAGGAATATCGCATTTATCTTTTGCTAAACAATCTGTCATTTTAGTCGTAAGCAAGAAGTTTCCTCCATTGTGTTCCAACCCAAATTTCCCGATGGTAACTCCTTGGTACTCTACTTCTATTTCATGATCTTCCAAATTAAGTACTTTTTCTGAAAGTTCAATAATGCTGTACAATTTTTCTGGATGCAAGCGATGATTATAATCGTCAGCTTCCCATAATTGAAAATTAACGACCTTTTCATTTCTAACAGTACCTCCACAATCGATGAATTTTTTGGTAATTTCTCCAACTTCTGTTACGTGAAAATGACTGGGAACTAATTTCCCATCCGGCAATTCAAATGCTATGGTCAATTTTGTTTTGATGATTTCTTTAAATTCTGATAATTTCATTTTTATATTTTTAAAAGTTTAACAGCAATCATTACCGTTACAGCAAACATGCTTATCGAATAAATTATTAAATACCTCTTTGATTTCTTTCCATTTCACTGGGTCAATACAATAACTCATGGATGTTCCAGAAATAGTTCCTTGGATGATTCCATTGTTTTTTAATTCTCTCAAATGCTGACTAATGGT
Source organism: uncultured Fluviicola sp. (assembly GCA_964387525.1). Classification (GTDB taxonomy): domain Bacteria; phylum Bacteroidota; class Bacteroidia; order Flavobacteriales_D; family Crocinitomicaceae; genus UBA4466. The sequence continues at coordinate 25,476 of CAYLWS010000022.1, read as the reverse complement.
CGCTTGGGCCAAACCTAATTCTTGCACCAAATCAGAATTGACACAGACATTCGTTTCTAGTAAATGTTGTAGAATAGCAATTCTTGCTGGATGTCCAAACGCTTTTGCGATGGTTGCAATTGCATTTTGTTCGTCGGTAAATAAATTCTTTTTTGTTAGTCCCATAATTATTATATTGCAATATTACGATGAATAGTTTTAATAAACTATTATTATTGAGGAATGATTATGAATAAAAATAGTAAGTCCCTTTTCGATTCCTATATCCACCCTAAAAATAGAGCGATATAAAACAATCCTGTAAGGATAAAAACAAAGGCGATAATTTTACGCATGAATATTTCAAACTTTTGAACTTTTACAAAAGCTTTGCCCAATTTCCCAACGGTAAATGCAAGAAGATACGTGAAAAATATTACAGGCAATCCTGTACCAATGGCAAATACAATCGGCAGATACAATCCACTCGCGTCAGTGATTGTCATTGGAATCAAAACGCCAAAATACATAGCACCACTGTACGGACAGAAAGCCAAAGCAAAGATGATTCCTATTAAATAAGAACCAATCATACCTTTATCTTTCAATTTATCACTCAGCTTTTCTTGCAGATTTGATCTCCCTAGAAAATTGAGTTTGATTACATTCAACATAATCAAACCGATAATAAGTAATAATGGACCTAATATTTTTTCTCCATTTTGGCTCAATAATGAAGCTACGTTAAATTTACTTGCCCCAAAATAAAGAATTATTCCAATGAAAGTATAACTCGTTGCACGCCCTAATGTATATACTACACCACTCAGAAAAACTTTTCGCTTATCGGTAATGTTTTTAGATATAAAAGCTGTTGCCGTTATGTTCGTTGCCAGTGGACAAGGGCTAATTGCGGTCAGCAATCCCAAAAACAGTGCACTTAAAAATGCAAAATCAGAATGATTTGCTATTTCATTGAAATATTCGTTCATCAGAAATTTATTTTAATTTCTTTAAGGCAATATTCAGTTTCTCTATCAATTCTTTTTTATAGTTGTCCCCTTTTACAGTTTCAAAAGCCCAATTAGTGATATCATCGATTTCTTTTTCACCATCTTTAAAAACAGTGATGGCTAAAGTTGTTCCGAAAGCAAAATATTCCTCTGCTAATTTTCGATTCTCAGGTGCTTCACAATTGTACAATTCAAAAACAATTGTTCCATCGTCTAAATTCTTTTTAAAAGTATCGTTCAATACTTCTTTTGTTGCTTTTTCAATCGCCAAGCAAGTTACACATCTGTGTTCATTATGAAAATCATAAACAGCAATGTAATTGTCTTTGTCATTATTCGCGCCTAATTTAGGCTCTACGGTTGACGATTTTTCACCACATGAAATAAAAAGTAAACTGAGCGACAGAATTGATAGTATTTTTTTCATTTTATTTTTTATTGATTGCATTTCGACTTATTTTTATTCAAGATGTCCGTTTTGGTATAATCACTTTTCAAAACAGGGTTCCATTCAAACTTTTCTATTTCTTTAACAGTAAAGTTGTTCGAAGGATCTTCATTTAACAATTTATCTGAAAAACTATCTTCCATTTCTTTCAACTTATCCAAATCGCAAGATTCTAATTCACCTTTGACTGCTAGTGCTCCAAGCTCATTAATCCCGGATGGTTTCACTCCCTTATTCAAACTTACTTTAACCGATTTTCCATTGTCTATTCTTTGAATGATGTAAAAACCATTCTCAATAGAATTATCTACATAAAAAGAATTGAATTGGTATCTACCACCAGAAATATAAACAGCAACATCAGTTAAACAAGGAGAGCTTTTACTCACAACTCGTGTATTTGTTCGGTCAATTACCCCATCTGGATACAATACTTTTAAACCTTCTTTAATTCCCAAGAAACCAACGACTAATCCATCGCATAAATGACCATGAAACTTTTCTAAATCAATTAAATTGATTTCATGTTCTAAGCCCAAACGTCCTTTTGAGAAATCTGTATCTACAACCCTAATCGATGGTTCATTTTCCTCAATCGAGATTATTTCTTCCATCACATTCTCTTTTATGATATCTTCACTCACTGAAGAATTACATGCGAATAAAGTCGGAAGAGAAATTAATAGTATAATTATATTTTTCATTATAGAATTAAATTAAATAAGTAACCTGAAATGATTATGCAAAGCGTTACCACTCCGAAAAATATTCCAATTAATTTAAACGTCATCACTTTCTTAAGTAACATTGCTTCAGGCAAAGAAAGTCCAACTACCCCCATCATAAAGGCAATCGCCGTTCCAATAGGGATACCTTTCGCCACTAGAACCTGAACAATTGGTAGAATTCCTGATGCATTGGAATACATTGGAACTGCTAATATAGTTGCTGTTGGAACCGCAAAGAAATTATCTTTACTCATGTATTGTTCGAAAAAACCTTCTGGAATATAACCATGCATTAAACCTCCGATAGCAATACCAATCACAACATAAAGAATAACTCCTTTGAGAATTTTAATAACTTCTGCCCAAATAATTGGCAAACGTTGCATAAAAGTTTGTTGCTCTGCTTGAAAAATATCTTGCTCATGTTGTGCATTTGCCAACACCTCTTTAACCCATGGAGTTAAGAACCTCTCCAACTTCAATTTACTGAGAATTATTCCAGAAAATGTTCCTAATAAAATCCCACTAATGACATAAATAATTGTTGTTTTCAAACCAAAAAGGCCAATAAACAGACCTATCGCAACCTCATTCACCAATGGCGAAGTTATTAAGAATGCAAAAGTTACTCCGAGAGGTATTCCTCCTTTCACAAAACCAATGAATAAAGGAACTGAAGAACAAGAGCAAAATGGAGTTACTACACCAAATAGGCTTGACATTAGGTATTCAAATCCATATAATTTTCTCCGAGAAAGAAAGTTTCTTACTTTATCAATAGGGAAATAACTGTTCACTATTCCCATAAAAAAAATAATAACAAACAATAAGATTAAAATCTTAGTCGTATCGTAAATGAAGAAGTTTAAAGCTTCGGTTAAATGCGCTCCTTTCTCAAGATGAAGAACATCAAAAACAACCCAATCTGCTATATTTTGAATCCAATCGAACATTTTTTATTTGTTAGCAACAAGAACTACTCGAAGAATCGTCACAACAAGATGAACCTCCATTTTCAATACTATTCACGTTTCCTTTCGTTGGAAAACCTTTTTTTACCCATTTTTCAATACCATCACGCATATTGAATACATTCTCATATCCATTATTCATGAGGAAGTAAGTTGTTCTTAAACTTCTTGCTCCACTTTTACAAACCATAACGATTTCTTTGTCTTTCGGTATTTCTTGAAATCTATTTTCAAAATCACTTAATGGAATATTTACAATGTTTGGGACATCAAATGCTAATTCATTCACTTCAAAAGTTTCTCTTACATCAACGATTAATGCACCTTCTTCTATCTTTCCTTTTGTCGTTGTTGGACAAATTTCTTTTGCTTCTTTCATTTTCTTATTTTAAAAGTTCTTCAATTTCAGATTTTAAAGGAACTCGTCCTTTGATTTTAATATCTTCATCAATCACTAAAACTGGAGTTGACAAGACATTATACTGCATAATTTCCATAATATCTTCTACTTTAATTACTTCTGCAACAATATTATTTTCAGCGATAACCTCTTCAACTAACTTTAAAGTTGTTTTACATTTCGGGCAACCTGTTCCTAACACTTTAATTATTTTACTCATTTTTATCTTTTTTTATATTAATTACTGTTTAGTTTTTTGTTATTCTCTTCTTTTTAGCATTTATTCTTTTCACAAGAATTAGTCATTGAAAATAATTCATCAAATAAGAATCTAGCTCTATCCATATTTTTATGATTTATCCGATAATTAATTTTTGGAGGATCTAACTCCCCTACAATTAAGCCTGCATTCTTTAACTCTTTCATGTGTTGAGAAATTGTTGATTGAGCTAAAGGAATAACATGTAACAAATCATTTGTACATGAACATGATTGATTTTCTAAAAATTTAAGAATTGCAATTCTTGTCGGATGTCCAAGTGCTTTTGCATATACAGCTAACTCCTCTGTTGAAGCTTCGTAATTGATATTTTCTTTTGTTCTTTTCATATCTTATATCGCAAATTTACGATATGTTTTATTAAATTCAGAAAAAGGAAATAACTTTTTTTAATTAAAAAATCCGTAACTCACTATAAAATACTCTATTTTTAGTAATTTCGCAGCTCTTATTTACTAAAGAAAATTAAACGAGAACATGAAACAATTTAAGATTAGTATTATTGCTTTTGTACTTTTAATTGGTACAATTGCCCGTGCAGACGAAGGAATGTGGCTTCCATTCTTATTGGGAAAAAATTATGAAGACATGAAGAAACATGGACTTCGTTTAACACAAGAAGAATTATATTCAGTCAATCATTCATCTATCAAAGACGCGATCATTTCTTTTGGTGGATTTTGTACAGGAGAAATCATTTCAAAACAAGGGTTGATTTTAACAAATCATCATTGTGGATATGACGCAATCGCAGAAGCTTCTACAACTGAGCACAATTATTTAGACGATGGTTTTTGGGCAAAGAATAACGCTGAAGAAATTCCTGTACCTGGTTTACATGCCACATTTATTGTTCGAATTGACGATGTCACTGAAACTGTTTTGAAAGAATTGAATGATTCAATGACAGAAGATGAACGAAATGTTAAAATAAAAGAAGTAATTGCAATTCTTCAAAAAGATGCTGAAGAAGGAAACAATTACAAAGCAAGTGTTGAGACATTTTATGAAGGGAATGAGTTTTACTTATTTTTAAAAGAACGTTTCAATGATATTCGTTTTGTAGGAACTCCTCCTCAATCTGCCGGAAAATTTGGTGGTGATACTGACAATTGGATGTGGCCTCGTCACACTGCTGATTTTTCTATGTTTAGAATTTATGCTGGAGCAGACAACAAACCTGCAGATTACAACGAAGCGAACAAACCTTATACTCCAAAACATTCTTTACCTATTTCCTTGAAAGGTGTAAAGAAAGATGATTTCTCTATGATTCTTGGTTTTCCGGGTTCAACTGATCGTTATTTAAGTTCTTATGGTGTTGAACAAGCTGTTACACTTGAGCAACCAAAAAGAGTTGATGTTAGAGCGATAAAACTTCAAATTATGAAGTCTTACATGGATAAAGATGTTGCGGTTCGATTAAAGTACTCTTCTAAGTATGCGCAAGTTGCCAACTATTGGAAGTATTTCATCGGTCAAACTGAGCAAGTCAAAAACAATGATGTTATTGGGAAGAAACAAGCTATTGAAACTGAATATTCTAATTACTTGAAGAATAAAAAAATGTCATTTGATGTTTTAGGCTCAATGAAAAAGTACTATGACTTATCAAATAATACGGTGAATATTAAAGTATATCAATCTGAATTTATTTACAGTGTTTCATCTAATTTAACGGCATTCTATTTTGATTTTTGGGCACAAGCTAAGAAAGATGGAAATGAAGAAAGAGCAAATGGAATTCTAGCTAGAGTAACTGAGCTTGGAGATCAATACTTTGAAAATGCTGATATGAATATTGAAATGGATATTATCCATACTGTTCTTCACATGTACATGGATGATGTTCCTGATAATCAAAAAGGACCTATTTCATTGAAAATTTCTTCAAAAGGGAAAAAAGGTGTTGAAAAATATGCAAAACTGATTCAGAAAAAATCAATGTTCTTCAACAAAGAAAAATACGATGATTTTAAAGAAAACCCAACATTAAAATCTTTAGAAAAAGATCCTTTGTACATCTTAATTAAAGATATTAATACTGCTTACGCAAAAGCAACTGGAACGGATGAATTAAAAGCAGCGAAAGATGATTTGAATAAAGCAAATCGTTATTTCATTGCAGGGTTAAGAGATATGGACCCATCTAAAATTTATTACCCTAATGCAAATTCAACATTACGTTTGACTTATGGTAACGTTTTACCTTACAGCCCAAAGGATGCTATTGAATATGATTTTGTATCTACAATTGATGGGGTTATGCAAAAAGAAAATCCTGCAGTTCCTGAATTTGTTGTTGATTCTAGAATCAAAGCAACATGGGAGAAAAAAGATTATGGTCAATATGCGGATGAAAACGGTAATCTAACGGTTAATTTTCTATCAAACAATGACATTACTGGAGGAAATTCTGGTTCACCTGTAATCAATGGAGACGGTCATTTAATTGGTACTGCCTTTGACGGAAACTGGGAAGCAATGTCAGGAGATATTTACTTTGAACCAAACATTCAACGTACTATTTCTTTAGATATTCGCTACACACTTTGGTTGATTGACAAATGCTTTGGAGCTGGTCATATCGTTGAAGAAATGGAATTAGTGAAATAAATTTTATTTTATTTATTAATAGTACGGGCAGGTCATCACCTGCCCGTACTATTTTATACCCGTATGATTTTATATGCGACCTGAACTATTTTGCACACTTTTATTTCCGTGTTGCCAAGCCCATTTTAATTCCAACATTAACTGCAGGGATTAATGACGTTGTCTTCGTTTTATACCAATCAAATTGTTCATTTCCAAAGTTATCCTCATACTGATACAGATCACTACTATTCTTTGTCATGTATCCTAACCCAAAACCGGCATGGAATTCTACAGAAAAAGCTGTTTTTGTCTTTATTTGTACACCAAAATTAAACTGAAAACTAGAAATCATTTTACTTGACTTTGCAGTTACATCGGTGTAATTGGTTTCTGAAACTGTAGTATTATACACTTTATGTTTAAAAATTGGAGAAATATAGAAGCCATTCAATCGGTCATAACCTTCTAATAAATAATAACGAAAACCTACACTTGCAAGAAACCCGAGCCCTGTTTGTCTTTCTGATAAAATCCCAGAAGGAGAGTATACATTGCCACTTAAGAAATCAGGATCAAAAGGTGTCAACTCTACTCCTGTCACCTCTGAAAGAGTTGGTCCTAATTCTATTTCAATACTTGATTGACGGGATAATTGTTGTTCAAAAGAAAATTTCAAATCACCAGCAATTAAATCAAGTGGAGAATATTTAATGATTGATTTTCGAACAAATGGCTCTTCATTTAGTTGTGCAGTTCCATTGAACGAAATTAATAATCCAAGAATAATAAGCTTTACATTTTTCATAACTGTTGTGTTTAAATTTATAGTCCAAAATTAGCCCGACTTAAAAGAACACGTAAATTGAATATTCGAGTGAATCATTCTGTTTTTGCAAATATCAATAAAAAAACAAACGAGAAACATTCGCTTTTGCATTCTATACAAATAACTAAATGATTATTTGTATATTTATCGAGATTTAAAAAATTTAATTCAAAATGTCTACTATGGATTTTCAACAAGTATTTTTCAAATACATCAAAGAACAATTAGAAGATAATCTTTCTTTAGTTCATGAAGTTTCTGAAATATTATCAATTAGTGCAGACAGTGCGTATCGAAGATTACGCGGAGAAACTGAATTAACATTTAATGAGATTCATTTAATTTCAAAACACTTCAATATTTCTGTTGATTCCATTATGAATAACGAAACAAACACCGTTATTTTTCATTATCAAGAAATGGATGAAGAAAATTTTTCTTTTGTTCATTACTTAAAAAAGATTTTATCTAACATTCAGAAAATTGAAAAACAAGACAATAAAGAAATTATTTTTATTGCCAATAATATTCCCTTTTTTCATACTTTTCAAATTCCAGAGATTTCTGCATTCAAGTCATTTGTTTGGCAAAAGACCGTATTGAACAATGAGAATATGCAGCAAAAAAAGTTTGTATTTGAAAAACCTGATGAGCAATTAAAAAATGTATCAAAAGAGCTTCGTGATATTTACACTCGAATTCCATCCATTGAAATTTTTCACCCAGGAACCATTGACGTAACACTAAACCAGATTGAGTATTACAGTGTTGCTGGGCTTTTTGAAAACTGGAAAGATGCAATTGTTCTCTGTGATAAAATGACTGAACTTGTTAACCATATGGAAAATCAAGCGATCAATGCTTGTAAATTTCACCCGAAACAGAAACTACCGGAAATAACTTCCCCAAATTACACCTTATATTTCAATGATGTACTTTACATAGACGATGCAATATTAGTTAAATCAGGAAACTCAAAATCTGTTTATCTTATTAATATGACTTTAAATTCATTAGTTACAAATAGCACAAAATTCTTTGATGGATTTGAAAAGTCAGTTAAGAATTTAATGAGTAAATCAACACTTATTAGCGGAACTTCAGAAAAAGAAAGGAGTCGTGTTTTTATGAATTACCGTAAAAAGATCGATCGTTTAAAGGAAAAACTACAATTTTAACAATTTTCAAATGAATTTATTTTCCTTTATATTATATACTTCATACTATATTCCTGATGATGATAAAAGTGATGATGGTTCTGAACTATTGATTTTAGCCTGTTTCCTTCTCCCTTCTATCATTGCGATCACTTATTATTACTTTAACATTTACCTCAAAAGAAAACATAAAAAGATTATATTCAATCAACATCTCCCTTACAATGATGATAATTTACTCGAAGCATACATTTTATTATCAGCTCAGATATTAAAAAGTGATCGAGGTCAATCTAAAGAAAAACTCCATTATATTCATCGTTACTTCAAAAAACATTTTCCTGACAGCTATTATAATTTTAGAGAAACACTTTCTGACGCATACAAAAATCCAATCATGGTTAATTCTGTGACCTCATGGATTCGTGCGTTTATGCGTTCTAAACATGAAAGAACTCAAATTATTTACTTTTTAGCCGGTCTTTGCATCATTGATGGACGGTTTTCTACCTTAGAAATCAATAGACTGGAAGAAATTGCTTTAAAGATAAAACTTAGCCCAAAGGAATTTGATAGTATAGTTGCAATGTACAGCAGTAATAATAGAGCGCATCAAAAAACAAGACAGAAAGAAACTCGTCAAAAAACAAGCTCTCAAAGTAAGTCATCGAGAAATACAGGTTCATCAAGAAAAACTAATTCCTCAGGGAAATCTACTTTTTCGTCGAAATCAAGGCCGAAGCCAAGAGAAACGAAGGAAAGTCTTAATTGTAAAATACTCGGTGTTTCAACTACTGCTTCAATGAAGGAAATTAAAAAAGCTTACCGGAAATTGGTTAAAATTCATCACCCAGATCGTTTTCACAACGCTTCAAAAGAGCAACAAGATATTGCTAAGGGGAAGTTCATAACAATTCAAAAGGCATATGAATACTTAGAAATAATAAGAAAAAAATGATAAGTACGTTCAATTGAACGTACTTATCATAATCGTTAATTATTAACACTTAACCTAGCTTGTGCTTGAGAACCTTTTCCAAAAGAAACTTTCAATATGTATTGTCCATTTTCGATCTTAGAAGTATTTAGGATGAATGTATTATTCCCTATTACTCCATTAAAAGATTCAACTGTAATCATTTCTCCAATGCTATTGTAAATAGTTACCACAACTTCTGATGTTACTTCAAGATCCAAAGAAACTGTTGCATTATCAGCAGCTGGATTAGGATGTACTTTGATTGTATTCTCAACTACTTCCTGTTCAACCAATGAAGAATTACAACTCATTTCTGTTGCTGTAAGACCAGCGCCCGTTAACCCAGCCTCTAACTCAACAATAGAATTCACAGGCCAAATATCGCCATTTTTCAATTTCATATCAGGTCCTATCAAACAGTATGTTGGATAAGATGGAATTCCGAAAGCAGCAACAACTGCATTCCCCCCACCTTCAGTTCCAGATACAGCTGGTGCTGGACTATGTCCTGAAGACGTTGAATAAGTTGCTTCAAATCCCAGTACATCTGCATTGTTATCACCGTTATCAATAGAAATACAAAAGATGTCACCTTCATTACATCCATATTTTTCATGTAATTCACTAAAAAATGGTACTGTTCCCTGGCAAGGCCCACATGCAACGAAAAAGAAATCAATAATGACCCATTTCCCACTTGCAGTTATACTGCTTAAAGAATGAGTGTTCCCGTGAACATCTGTTACTGTGAAATCGCTAACGACATCACCAACAGCATAGTTCCCAACTTGAGCAACCAATCCTGAAGAAATTGTAAAAATAAAAGTAAAAATAAGTAAAAATAATCTCATAATTAAAAGTTTTTAGTTTAAATGATTTATTATAAAAAACCAAAGCTAAACCGATTTACCAAGCTTTATATATAAAAAAAAGCTAAATTTACACCTATTATAGGAATCCTAAAAAACGCATTACATCTACTCCATCGGCATAATCATCCAACATTGGACATTGCGCTCCACCAAAAGGAGTATATCCCTCACCAACAACAACTTGTATTTTTTCATCGTATTCTTTCAAGTAGTCATCTATTTCATTCTGAGAAGAGTAGAAATGATAGTGAATCATAGAAAGTGGTGAGAATAAATCATCCGATTCACGAAGAAGTACAAAGTTATTATCCAAGAGTTCATGCTGATTCAACAAATAAACTGCTTTATTGTAATCGTAATTATTTCCGTATTTATTATGGTTAATAACGTCACTGAAAGAAAATATTCCTTCAAAAAATCGTTTCAATTCAAACCCTTTTGGAAGAATTAAATGAGAAACATTACGGCAACCTAAGCCAAAATAGCTAAAAATATCATTTCCAAGAGCTTTGATTTGGTCTTCAGATTCATTTCCGTTAAAAACAGCAACTGAAGTTCTATTCTTTCTAAAAATATGTGGGTATTTCCCGAAATATTGTTCGAAGTACTTTAAAGAGTTATCACTACCCGTAGCAATTACAGCATCAATATCCCCTATTCTCCCTGTTGTAAAAACAATTCTTTCTTTTAAACCTGGTACAAACTCAATTAAATGTTTCCCCAATGCAGGCAATAACGTTTTATCATCAGAACTTAGTTTACATACTGCGGTATGACCAGCAGAAAGTACGCACAAGAAATCATGGAATCCAACCAATGGAATATTTCCAGCCATAATTAGAGCTACTTTCTTTGGTGAATTCGAAAATGAATAATTGCTTAACCAATTATTTAATTCAACATCCGTCAAACGTAGTCCTAGTTCTAGAAGACTTTTTCTTACATTCTCTTTCGAAAACCATCCATTGAAAGACATTTGTCGATTGATTAGCGTTTGAAGACTTTCATATTCTTCTTTCGTTGTACCGATTGAAAAATCAGTCCATTCTTTATTCTCTCCCAATTGGCACATTAATCGTCCTAATTGAACGAAGCCTTTTATTATTTCTTGTTGTTTCACGCTACAAAATTATCTTTTGACACATCAATTTCCTATTCTCAAGCTATTTTTTTCAAAAAGAATTCAATAAAAGCATAAGTCTCCTTATATTTGCACCACAAAATTGAAAAGAGATGGCAATAATTATCACAGATGAATGTATAAATTGTGGAGCTTGCGAGCCAGAATGTCCTAATACCGCGATTTATGAAGGTGGAGCAGAATGGAAATATTCTGACGGTACTACACTAAAAGGAATGATTACGACATTAAATGGAGAAGAAGTTGTTGCTGACGATGACAATGAACCCGTAGATATGGATGTTTATTACATAGTCCCTGATAAATGTACTGAATGTGTTGGTTTCCATGATGAGCCACAGTGTGCTGCAGTTTGTCCTGTCGATTGCTGTATCGATGACGAGGAATTTAGAGAATCAGAGGATGAATTATTAGCGAAAAAAGATTTTATGCACGTTGATTAACGTCCATTTGAACATATTTTAAAAGGTTTTCCACTTGGAAGACCTTTTTTTATGACATTTTTAGAATAAATAGACAGAAAAAAAAATTATTTCAGAAACTTGCTAACTTTACATTAAATAAACGAATCAACTATGAAGTTTTTTATAGATACTGCTAACCTAGACGAAATTAAAGAAGCCAATGATTTAGGAATTCTTGATGGTGTAACAACCAACCCTTCCTTAATGGCAAAAGAAGGAATTACAGGAGAAGAAAACATCATGAATCATTACATTTCAATTTGTAATATTGTAGATGGTCCTGTAAGTGCTGAAGTTAACGCTACCGATTTTGAAGGCATCGTAAAAGAAGGCGAATATTTGGCGACACTTCACAAAAACATTGTGGTAAAAGTCCCAATGGTATTGGATGGAATAAAAGCCATAAAACACTTTTCAAAAAAAGGGATTAAAACCAATTGCACACTTATATTTTCTGCTGGGCAAGCATTACTTGCAGCAAAGGCTGGAGCAACATACATTTCTCCTTTCTTAGGACGTTTAGATGATATCTCTGCAAATGGCCTAGACTTGGTTGCACAAATTCGTTTAATTTATGACAATTATGCATTTGACACTGAAATATTAGCAGCTTCTGTACGTCACCCAATGCACATCATTCACTGTGCAGAAATAGGGTCTGATGTGATGACTGGTCCATTAAAGGCAATAAAAGCTTTGGCTAATCACCCCCTAACAACTTCTGGCTTAGCGCAATTTTTGGCAGATTTTAATAAAGGAAACGAATCAATCTAATCAAGATATACTCAAATAAAAATGGAAGAAAGAAAACGTGTTGAAGTATGTTTCACTCCTGGTGAATATGAATATTTCAAAGGAGAATATGACATTGTTGTTGTCATTGATGTTCTAAGAGCTACCTCTGCAATTTGTGCTGCATTTCAAAATGGAATAAAATCCATCATTCCTGTCGCAACGATTGATGAAGCTAGAGAATACCAGAAAAAAGGCTACTTAGTTGGCGCAGAAAGAAAAGGTCAAATTGTAGAAGGCTTTGATTTTGGAAACTCTCCATTTTCTTACATTAAAGATGAATTAAAAGGAAAAGAAGTTGTTTTATCTACAACAAATGGGACAAAAGCGTTAAGTATTGCTGCAGATGCTCCAACCGTTGTTGTTGGCGCTTTAAATAACATAGACGCTTTGTGTGACTGGTTGAAAGTTCAAGATAAAAACATTCTTTGTCTCTGTTCAGGATGGCAAGATAAATTCAATTTAGAAGATACAATTTGTGCTGGTGCAATATGTGATCAGCTTATTCAGACTGGAGATTTTACTTCCAATGAAGATTCTTCAATTGCTGCAAAATATTTGTACCTTTCTGCGTGGGAAAATTCTTTAGGATATCTTAAATCAAGTTCACACAGAAGGCGTTTAAAGAATTTAAACTTGAATGAAGATATAAAATATTGTTTAACTCCTAATAAAACAACGGTAATTCCAATACTAAAAGATGGCAAACTGGTTAAATTATAAAATCTTACTTATCCTTTGTATTCCTTTATTTTTAGGGTTTGGAGAAAAAGATGTTTCCAAAGTAAAATGGGGATTCTTTGGTCATAAGCGTATAAATCGTATTGCCACTTTTACGCTTCCTCCTGAAATGTTTGGTTTCTACAAAGAACATATTGAATATTTAACGGAACACGCTGTTGACCCTGACAAAAGACGGTATGCCGTGGACGGTGAAGCACAGCGACATTACATTGACATTGATCATTATTCGGAACATGGAGAAGATCCTTTCGATGTCGTTCCAAAAAGATGGAAAGATGCCGTAACCAAATTTTCAGAAGATACTTTACAAGCCTACGGCATTGTTCCATGGCATGTTATCGTGATGAAATATCGTCTTCAACGTGCATTTGAACATAAAAATGTAGATTTAATCCTCAAATATTCTGCGGACATCGGCCATTACATTGGAGATGCCCACGTACCGTTACACACTACTGAGAATTACAATGGACAATTAACTGACCAGAAAGGAATTCATGGATTGTGGGAAAGTCGCTTGGTTGAAATTAATTATGCTAACTACAATTATTTTGTTGGAAAAGCAGAATATGTAGATCATTTACAAGATAAAATGTGGCAAGTTGTCATGGGTTCACACTATGCTTTAGATTCTGTTTTTCAAATGGAAATTGATGTTACAAATGATATTGGTTCTGATAAAAAATACAGTTTTGAACAGCGTGGAGCTACAACAGTACGAGTTTATTCTTATGAATTCTCTCAAGAATACCACAGAAGAATGAATGGAATGGTGGAACGAAGATTACAATCTGCGATATCAACTGTTGGTTCGGTATGGTACACTGCATGGATTGACGCTGGTCAACCAGATTTAGCAAAATTACAAAACACACCACCTTCAGCAGAATTATTAGATGAAATTCAGGAATTGGATGATCAATACAGAAGCGGTCACAACAAAGGACGGATCTGCGAGTAGTTTCGACAGACAGATAGATAATTTACAATCATATTTAAACACATTGTATTCTTCTTTATTTACAAAAAAGAGATTTATTCAAAAAATAATAACTCTTAAGGCAACTTTTGGATTCTTGAATTGTAATTGAAGTAGATCTTTTAAAAAACAATAAATATGAAAAAAATTACTTTAATTCTAATTGCAACCTTAATGGTTACAATTTCAAATGCACAAAATTGGACCACAATGAATAGCGGTTCTACTAGTAATCTAAAAGGAGTCCACTTCAACAACTGGTTATGCTGTTGGTGATAATGGAGCAATTTTAAAAACAACAGACCAAGGAGTTACGTGGTCTGAAACAACAACTTCATATGCAGGTTATTGGTTTTGGGATGTCCACTTTACAAGTGAAAATGTTGGTTACGTTGTCGGTGAAACTGACCCTCAAACAAATCCTTCAGGAAATGGTGTCATTTTAAAAACAACTGATGGAGGTACAACTTGGACAAGTATGTTTTCGGGGAATCCAGATCCTATTCGAGATCTTTTCGTATTAGATGATAATACTCTTTTTGCAAGTGGTGGCGCAGAGTCAACTACATCTTATCTTTGGAAATCGACAGATGCTGGTGCAACATGGAGCTCTACAGGCCCTTCTTATTATGACGCAACATTAGGAGGGTTATATTTCTTAGATGCTAATACAGGATTTTTTGGAATGTATGAATCAGTTTTCGGAAATATTAATCCTGGAGCAATGACGTGGATGCAAACAACTGATGGAGGAACTACATTTAACCCAACTTTAATTTCAAACAGTCCTGGATATTGGGTTTTCTCAACTGATTTTGCATCGTCAACAATTGGTTTTTCATCAAGATCAACCTATTCTGGAATTGATTCTGTCTATATAAAGAAAACAGTTGATGGAGGGAGTAATTGGACTGAGAATACTATTCCAAATTACCTAGGTAGTATTTACAATATTGATTTCATTGATGCAAACATTGGATATGGTGTTGGAGGAACAAGTTCGAATAGTACTGTTTTCAAAACAATTGATGGCGGTACTACTTGGATTAGTGAATCAACAAATACTACTGAAATGTTGCATTCTTCATTTTTCTTTGATGAAAATACAGGAATTGCAGTTGGAGTAAATGGTAAAATAATTAAACGCCAAGTTGGAAACGCTGGTATCAATACAATTTCATCAGAAATAGCTTCTTTTAAAATATACCCAAATCCAACTTACGGAAATTCAATTATTGAAGTAGAAAGTAAAGAGTCTATGAAAGTAAATGTACAGGTGATATCTATTGAGGGAAAAATAATAATTGAACATGATGCATCATTAACATCAGGTACAAACATATTAAACCTTAATACAGAAGAATTAAAGCCTGGAATTTACTTAATGAATATTATTGAAGAAAAAGGTTCAATTACCTCAGGACTTCGCTTAATTAAACAATAATTTTTTTTAAAGAATTTAGTATTATTTAAAATTCAATTATAAAAAAAACCGTCAACTAAATAGTTGACGGTTTTTTTATTTAAAGAAGTATTCTAACATAAAATCTACCTTACTTGTTTAAAACCAATCCCAAGAGTTCTTTCGTAATTTCGAATTACTTTAACTTCTTTCGTATTGATTAGCGCTAAAGAAACACCCTCTTTCCCTGCTCTTGCAGTTCGACCAGAACGGTGTAAATAGTACTCATCACTTTCTGGAAGTTGGTAATGTACAACGTAAGTTAATCCCTCTACATCGATTCCGCGTGCTGCGACGTCAGTAGAAACTAATATTTGTAATTTTTTTCCTTTAAAAGCACGCATTACCTTATCGCGTTCTTTTTGAAGTAGATCTCCATGAATTGCATCTGCTAAGATATTCTTCGAAATCAATTGTTTTGCTAGTTTTTTGGTTGCTGCTTTCGTTT
Organism: uncultured Fluviicola sp.; assembly: GCA_964387525.1. Taxonomy (GTDB): domain Bacteria; phylum Bacteroidota; class Bacteroidia; order Flavobacteriales_D; family Crocinitomicaceae; genus UBA4466. The sequence continues at coordinate 9,195 of CAYLWS010000022.1, read as the reverse complement.
TACAAAAGATCACTCCCCTATTTTTGTGTTGATGCTTTAAAAATTCTTGAAGAATAAATAATTTAGCATCTTCTTCACACACAATATATTGATGGTCAATTTTTTTATTGACAACATTATCTGGATTTATCTTAACATGAACAGCATCATCAGACATATGGTGATTAATAATATCTGTAATTCCACGAGGAATTGTTGCTGAGAAAAGCCATTTGTTTTCCACCTTAGGAAGAAAGCTAAGAATTTCATCCAATTCTTTTTTAAACCCCATACTTAGCATTTCATCGGCTTCATCAAGAATAACCGTTTTCACATGAGATAAATCAACTGCTTTTCTATTGACTAAATCAATCAAACGACCAGGTGTAGCCACAACAATATGCGTAGGTCTAGCAAGTGAAGATATTTGTTTTTCAATGTATTCTCCACCGTAAACTGCTTCAATAAATATTTTTTCTGAATATTTCGTATATCTAAACAGTTGTTTGGCAACTTGCTTACCAAGCTCTCTTGTTGGGCAAAGAATTAAACCCTGAACGACCTTACTTGAAGCATCTATTTGCTCCAATAAAGGCAAACCAAAAGCGGCAGTTTTACCAGTACCTGTTTGAGCTTGACCAACAACATCTGTTTGTCCATTGATCAAAAGAGGAATCATTTTCTGCTGAATATCCGATGGATCAACAATGTTCATTTCTGTCAATGCTTCAACAAAGTCTTTTCGTATGCCTAAATCTGTAAAATTCATAGTATATTAATATATACTACAAAGGTAATGTAGATCTCATTCGGATTACAAATAATTAGAAAAAAAAGAAATAAACATAAAAAAGTACTTGGTATCAAAAATATAGAGTATCTTTGGCACTTAATTATATTATTATATTACGATGAGCAAAGGAACAGTAAAATTTTTCAACGAATCAAAAGGATTTGGTTTCATAGTTGAAGATGAATCAGGAAAAGAACATTTTGTACACGTTACAGGATTAATCGATGAGATTAAAGAAGGTGACGAAGTAGAATTCGATTTAAAAGAAGGTAAAAAAGGACTTAATGCGGTTGACGTAAAAGTTGTTTAATATTTGTACTTTATTTAAAAAGCCTGTTTATCATTGATAAACAGGCTTTTTTTATTTCATTTATTTTGAAAATTCCAAATTAATGAAATAAAGATTCTACTCTTCAGATTCTTTTTTTGATTTTCTATATAGGAAAGATTGAGCAATATTTCTTTTTGAATAACGGTAAGGGTTATTTGCGTTTACAAATCTTGAAAAAATCTTAGGAGATACTCCAAAATATTCATACGTTGTTCCATCCAAGTAAGTTATTTCCAATAACAGTCCTTTGTGTTTGAAATCATCAATCCCAGATTCCGAAATAGTTTTATTGTAAGCTTCTTTGTTTGCTTCTTTTGTTTCGGGAGCAATACTTACAAGAAAATGATACGCATCAATGATTTTCAAACTAACTTCTTTCGCTTCCTCCATTTTATCATCCTCTTCTTGAAATTTGTCTGGATGCCATTCTTTCACAAGATTTCTGTACGTTTTTTTCAATTGTTTTAAATCTGTATCAGCTTTTACATCAAACAGTTTTCGATATGCGTTCACTCTTTTCATCTAACTTTTATTAGTTTTTTTTTGCAAAGCTACTATTATAATCGTTGGGAGCAGACGTAATGGAAGAATAATTAAAACGAGAATGATCAAAACAAACTAATAACAGTCTTTTTACAAGGCTAAACATAGTAAATAGCATATTAATTGTACTTTTCTTTGACTTCATTAACTAAAAAAGCCCATTCAGAAATGAATGGGCTTTTTTTTATGAAATTAAGTTATTGATTAATCATTCAATTTAATGCGTAACATTACATCTTGTTTTTTCTTGATGTATGTTTCAATCGCAATACTACCATCTGATAATTTTATGATTCTACCCATTTTGAATTGATAAAAACGAGTACCTTTTGCATCCAACGTATTTAAAATAGATATTTTTTTAATGTCGCCTGTTTCAGTTTCAATCTTAAAACCTGTTAAGAAACCACCACGACCATCTTTGTGTGCTTTTGGGGACTTATCCATCGGTAATTCAATGTTCTTTACATTGTCTAAAAACAAAACATATTCAGATCCTCCATGCGACATAACATAGAATCCCATTCCTCCTGTATCAGATTTTCCACTTTGATTTTTTGGTAATTTCGTCATCCAAGCCAATTCTCCATCAGCATCAATGTTAGCAACCAATATTTCTTGATAGTAATACGTATAAGAAGTATTCCCCGTATTTGGATCTGTACGAGATACAACATAATACTTCTCACCATAAATAGAGACAGAACCATCAGCATTGTAAATAAGATCTCTTAAAACCATTTTAGACATTGAAACATCCTTTTTTCCATCCTTCTTTTTCATTTTAGCTTGCGCTCTTTCAGACATGTACATTGACATCACTTCAACAGGCACTTCAATGATTTTCTTTTCAGTAATATCACCTTCAGCATCAACTTTAGCAAGAAACAAACCGTCCATATAGTTGTATGATTTATTCCCATAATAACCTGCAAGAACAATTTCACCTTCTTTTCCTTCAAAGAAACTAATTGCCGATATTAATTTATCTTCAAAAATTACTTTTGTATGAGATAAAGATTGATCATCCGCATCAATTCTAATTAATTCAATATCGTAATTTGTTTTACCTTTAATCATTTTTCGTGTTGACTCTGAACGAAAAACACCTGCTAATAAATAAGCATTCCCAAGACCATCAATTGAATACCCGAGGTTATTCATCTTTTTCTCAGTATAAGGCATTTCAATAACTTCAGCCCATTGTTCGTTCAAATTCTTGTCGTAAACATGCATTCCAATTTTATCTTTATTCAATGCATCTTTCTTTTCTTTTGGCACTTTTCTATATTGAACAATTAATTTTTGTTCATCGTAAGAAAGTGAAAATGAGAACTTACCTGATCCTCCTCCGAATATTGAAAAACCACCTGTGATTTTCCCATCAACTTTAAACATGAGTTGCTCTTCTCCAGCCCAACCGCATCCATCAAAATCAACTTCTCTACAAAATAGTTGTTCTTTAATGTTCTCTCTATCCCATCTGGAATAAAAGAAATAAATTTTATCATCCATTTTAACGAATTCTTCAAAAGTAAAGCCTGGCTCCATCTTAGGAAGATCTACTCTCTTTTCTTCATTCAATTTATCTCCGGAAAACTTTTGGAAATAAAACATTCCTCTACGGTACTTGATAGAAAGAACTTCTTCACCTATACTAAAATAAACCTTCAATCCGTCAACTACTTTGTACGGTTCACTTATTGAATAACTAAAATCGTCAGAAATCTTAACTTGTGCTTGAATACTAAACAGTTGCATTGATAAGAAAACAACTAGGATACTTAATAAAATGTTTTTCATTTGTTTTGTTTATAATTTTTCGGAAATATAGAAAAAAGAAAGAGTAAATAATTTATTTAATTGACGAAATAAAACGGAATAGATTATCCAAACCAAACATCATTTATAATTTCTTTCCCGGCAAACTCATTGATTCGAATAATAATAATTTCTTTACCGTTTGCCAATTCATTTCGCATGACGGAAGAATCTATTTTTAAAAACAGTTTCTTATTCTGAATTCTAATTTCTTTCGTGCGATGTGCAACTGCTTTCCCCATTAATTCTGGCCAAGCTTCCACAACCTCTAATTGTTTTGCACGCTCCTCGAAACCATAGGCTCTCATCCAACGGTCGAGCACTTCTTTTAAAGGCGCTTCGTTTGCCGTACGTCTTAAGTCACTGAATTCACTTGGTTTCTTTGCCATTTATTCTTGGATTACATTTCCGGATTCAACCTTAAAGATAGTATATTCTAAATCGCTTTCCGAGAAAATCGTTTTTATTCTCTCTTCGTCCGTATCCGTCACTAATACTTGTCCGAAAAATTGATCTGCTACTAAATGCATTAGCCTCTCTACGCGAGAATGGTCCAGTTTATCGAAAATGTCGTCCAAAAGTAAAACAGGCAAAACTCCTAAATGACTTTTTAACCATTCGTACTGTGCCAAACGTAAAGCAATTATAAACGATTTTTGCTGACCTTGTGAGCCGAATTTTTTAACTGGATGTCCTTTAATTTCAAATATTAAATCATCTCGATGGGTTCCTGCATTAGAATAACGAGAAAAAGCATCTTTCTTTTCATACAATTCCAATAATTTCTCCATTGAAAACTCATTCAATTGAGATTTATACGATAAATGGACTTCCTCTTCAGGCGTTCCTATAGCATCATAATGTTTTTGGAATACAGGAATAAATTCTTCTAAAAACTCTTGCCTCTTCGCATGTATTTTTGTAGCCAATTCAACGACTTGGTCATTCCACACTTCAATGGATTCTCTGTCAAAAATACGGTGTTCCGCCATGTTTTTTAATAAAGCATTGCGTTGCTGAATGACTTTTGCGTACTTCTGAATGTGGTACAAATATTCTCTATCAAATTGAGCAATGATTCCATCCATCCATTTTCTTCGCAACTCACTTCCTTCAGAAATTAAATCTCTATCGTAGGGAGAAATCATCACTGCGGGAAATTGACCAATATGATCGGCTAATTTTTCATATTCTTTTTTATTCCTTCGGAAAACTTTCTTTGCACCATTTTTAACAGCACAATGAATATTAATCGTCTGCTCATCTTTATACCAATCTCCTTGAATTACAAAAAAGGGTTGGTCAAAGCGAATATTCTGCCGATCGATAACATTCATATACGATTTACAAATACTCAAATAATGGACTGCATCTAAAATATTGGTTTTTCCAACACCATTCATTCCAACAAAACAATTTATCCCTGAAGTCAGTTCAAACTCAGTGTCTTCATAGTTTTTAAAATTAACAAGATGGAGATTTTTTAGATGCATGAGAACAAATTTAATCCAATTGTGTGAATTCTTTCTTTGAAACGTGTATTTCTTGAAAAAAAAAGTTATTTTTGCTCCGCTTAAAACACAACAATAATAACAACAATAATGTTAGAAGATATTTCAGGAGAAAAGATTAAAGAACAATTCAAATCAAACAAGAACCTAAGAAATGGTGCTTTTGCCATTGGAGGGATTTTAGTAATCATTTTAGGTTACTTCGCATACCGTCAATTCATGTGGAAGCCTGCCAATGAAAAATCGAAAGATTCAACATGGGTTGCTTTGAATCACATTGCAAAAGACTCTACAGATCTTGCAATTGAAGAATTGACAGTTCAAGTAAAAAAATACGATGGTAAAATCGGTGGAGAAGTTGATCAATTTCTTTTAGCTCGTCAGTTAATGACAAATGGAGAATTTGATGCTGCATTGAAAGAATTGAATGGAGTTGATGTATCTGATACTTATGTTCACATCATGAACATTGGACTTCAAGCGGATTGTTATTCTGAATTAGAGAATTATACTGAAGCAGCTTCTTTGTATAAGAAAGCAGCGGCAATGTCTCCAAATGAATTTACAACACCAATGTACTTACTTAAAGCTGGTCTTTGTTTAGAAGAAATCAAAAACTTTAAAGAAGCTGAAAAATGTTATACTGAAATCAGAGATGAATACGCTGCTTTTGGAAATCAAAAACACATTGAAAAATACATTGCTCGTACGAGTAAAGAAGTGAAAAAATAAAAAATTAGTTTATGGCTACTGCACATCGCAATCTGTCAGAATATATTAAGGAAGAAATTCCAAATGGTGCCGATTTTAAGATCGGCATTGTTGTTTCTGAATGGAATGATCAAATCACATTGAACCTTTTAGAAGGGGCAAAACAAGCTTTAACAGAAAACGGCGTAAAAGAAGAAAACATTGACATTCGTTTTGTTCCGGGTGCCTTTGAACTTCCTTTGGGCGCACAATTCATGTGTGAAACAGGAAAATATGATGGAGTAATTACCATTGGTGTCGTTATTCAAGGCGAAACAAAACATTTCGATTTTGTATGTGATGGCGCAACACAAGGCATTAAAGATGTCAACTTAAAATACAACACTCCTGTTGCGTTTTGTTTGCTTACCGATAATCACATTCAACAATCCATCGATCGTTCTGGTGGAAAACACGGAAATAAAGGAATTGAATGCGCCATTGCTTGTTTAAAAATGGTTGCGCTAAAAAAATCTTTCTAAAATGACATTAATAAAATCAATCTCCGGAATTCGAGGAACTATCGGAGGAAAAGTAAACGAAGGTCTAACTCCACTAGATGCTGTGAAATTTGCTGCAGCTTATGGAACTTGGCTGAAAAGTCGAAATAATTCAACAAATAAACTGAAAGTAGTCATTGGTCGTGATGCTCGTATCTCTGGACAAATGATTTCAGATTTGGTTGCATCAACACTCATCGGATTGGGCATTGACGTAGTGAACTTAAACTTCTCCACGACTCCAACGGTTGAAATTGCCGTTCCACTGGAAAATGCACACGGAGGAATTATTCTAACCGCTAGTCATAATCCAAAACAATGGAATGCATTGAAACTTCTGAATGAAAAAGGAGAATTTATTTCTGGAGAAGAAGGAACAATTGTACTAAAAATTGCAGAAGATGAATCTTTTGATTTTGCAGAAGTAGATGATTTAGGAAAATTGACCAACGACGATTCTTATTTACAAAAACACATTGACGCTGTTTTGGCGTTAGAGTTAGTGGATATCGATTCGATTAAAGCGGCCAATTTCTCTGTAGTTATTGATGCTGTCAATTCTACAGGAGGGATTTTTATTCCTGCTTTATTAAAAGCATTAGGAGTAAACAACATCACAGAATTATATTGCGACCCAACAGGAGAATTTCCTCACAATCCAGAACCATTACCAGAACATTTAACTGATTTATCTGCAAATATTCTTGAAGTTGGTGCTGATGTTGGTTTCACTGTGGATCCTGACGTGGACCGTTTAGCAATGGTTTGTGAAGATGGAACGATGTTCGGAGAAGAATATACCTTGGTTGCTGTTGGCGATTATGTAATCAGTAAAACTCCAGGGGCAAGTGTTTCCAACCTCTCTTCTACGCGTGCATTGAGAGATGTTACCGAAGAAAGAGGACAAAACTATTTCGCTTCTGCTGTTGGCGAAGTAAATGTTGTCAATAAAATGAAAGCAGAAAATGCTGTAATTGGTGGCGAAGGAAATGGAGGAATAATCTACCCTGCATCGCATTACGGTCGCGATTCTTTGGTTGGAATTGCTTTATTCTTGTCTTTATTGGCTGAAAAGAATATGAAAGTTTCAGCATTGAGAGATTCTTACCCAAAATATACAATATCGAAGAATAAAATTCAATTGACACCTGAAATCGATGTGGATAATATTCTTGCAACAATGGCAAAAAAATACGCCAACGAAGAAGTCGATACAACAGATGGTGTGAAAATATACATTGGAAAAGAATGGGTGCATTTACGAAAAAGTAACACTGAACCAATTATCCGGGTTTATTCTGAAAGTAAATCTTTGGAAAGTGCGAATGCTTTTGCAGAAAGAATTATTGGAGAAATTAAAGAATTGATATAATCGTTTTCTACTCATTGATTCTCGTAACCATCAAAAGTAAATGAGAATAAAACTATAAAGAATCGATTTATTCGTTTTTTATTATTATAATTGTAGCCCAACACTACATCTATGCTAAAAAGAATCATTCTTTCTTTTCTCTTTTTAATTACTTTTCCTTCTGTTTATAGTCAATTCACCATTCAACCTCTAGTCATCTCTCCTACAGGTATTTACGGCGTGTACCTTAATAAATCTCCAGGTTTTCGATTTGGTAGATTATATGATTTTGAAAACAGATGGAGAATTAGGCTTCTTGGAAGCTTAGCATATTTCATCCCAAGAAAAAACACTTTTAATGTAGCTGGTGTTGAAGAATCATATATAGTAACTGTTCATTCAGGAACAAAAAGTATTAAGTTGTTTGCAAACATAGAGTTTTCAAGCGGTATGGATATTAAAATAGTGGAAAAAGGACTTTTTTCTTGGTACGCAGGATTTGATGTACCAATTGGAGGAAACTTGAGTAGAATTGAAGTTAATATTCCTGGTATTGTGAACAGTGGAGAAACCCTTACTTCTATTTATGTTGGTTTTAGAGGACGAACCGGTATTGAATTTGAACTTGAGGACCACATTTTATTTCTTGAAATAGACAGAACCTATTCTATGGGGGCTGAAAATTTTGTGTTGAATTATAACACATTAGGTATTGGAATAACATTTTAATTATGAAAAAAACATATACATTCATTCTCATTTTATTAATCTCTTTATCTTGTAAAAAGAATAAATTAAACTACGAGGATTATTTCCCAAAACTCAGTATAAGTAGTGAAGTATTAAATAACGGAAGACTAAAACTAACTTGCAATATCGAAGGTGAAAAGTTTATTCCAAGCGATTATGTTGGTTTTGCTTTTGGTGACTCAATTAATTTTAAGATTAGTACCAACCAAACTATTGTAAGTTCTAATTCAGACAAATCCTTCTCTTATATCTACCCAAAACAATTTGCACCCAATAGAACCTATTTTTTTAAAGCATGGTTCATGAATGAAGGCGGTATTGCTGAAAGTGAAGTTTTACAAATTGATAGCATTACAGCTACAAGTGTTAATCCACCATGTACAAATTCTGATGACATCATCTCATACAAAAACACCACAGCATCAACTAGTAATACATCTGCCTTTTTGTCTACAAATTCTGAAGGAGAAGAACTTCGAATATATTTTAATGGTTATGCACTTTATATTCAATTTAAAATGGATCCTATAACTGGTGAATATGACACCAAAACTGATTTTCTATCGCCTTATCCTGAGGTCAATCCATATGAATGCAAAGCTAAAGTGCAAATAGGAACAGGATGGGACGGAAACCCTGATTATATAAATAGTGACCAACATATATACATTCAAAAAAATACAGACGGTACCAGAACAGTTATAATATGCGATGCCTCTACTTCAAAGGGCAACACAATTTCTACTAAATTCACTTTTTAATTTTAACAAAAAAATCATGAAAAAAACTATCTCAATTTTATTTTTACTATTCGGTAGATTCAACTAGCTAATGCAAGTTTTTTATTTTCTAGGTTAAACATAGTA
>CAYLWS010000021.1:0-44716 GCA_964387525.1 uncultured Fluviicola sp. | reverse complement strand
ATCTGAGGGAAACTTTTTACTAAAAAAACTTGCATTAGCATTTTAATCTAGGAGTTATAACTTTAATAGTTATTAACAATCATATTTTTTTTCTTTTGATTTAATTAGAATAGAAAAGAGTTTTCAGTTAATTGAATAAGCTAAATCGATAAATAAATACACATTTTAATGATGACTATTTTATATATTAGATTATTTTTGATGAAAATTAATAAAAATGAAAAGAATAAAAATTGCTATTTTAGTTAGCTTCTTGTCGACATTTTCGTTCGCTCAAAAGGTTGATTTTATTGAGTATGATCTTGATAACGGCTTACATGTTGTTTTGCATCAAGACAATTCTGCTCCAGTTGTGATTACATCTGTGATGTATCATGTTGGTGCAAAAGATGAAGATCCAAGTAGAACTGGATTTGCTCACTTTTTTGAACATTTATTATTTGAAGGGACCGAGAATATCGGTCGTGGAGAATGGTTTAAAATCGTAAGTTCAAATGGTGGAACAAACAATGCCAATACGACGGATGATAGGACTTATTATTACGAAGTATTCCCATCTAATAATTTAGAGTTAGGATTGTGGATGGAGTCAGAAAGAATGCTGCACCCTGTAATTAATCAAGAGGGTGTTGATACGCAAAATGAAGTTGTAAAAGAAGAAAAACGATTGCGTGTTGATAATTCTCCTTATGGACATTTTATTGAGCAAATAAAAATAAATCTTTTTGTAGAACATCCATACCGTTGGACTACAATTGGTTCAATGGATGATCTTGATGCTGCTACATTGGAAGAGTTTCAAGCATTTAACAAAAAATTCTATATCCCGAACAATGCAGTTTTAGTTGTTGCAGGTGATCTTGACATAGAATCTACTAAAAAAATGATTCAAGATTATTTTGGTGATATTCCAAAAGGAGAAGCAATCGTTCGAAAAGAGTTTGTTGAAAAACCAATTACTGAACAGATAAATGCTGAATATCATGATCCAAATATTCAGTTGCCAGCTATTTTAACGGCGTATAGAACTCCGTCGATGAAATCAAGAGACGCTTATGTTTTAGATATGATTTCAACGTTGTTGAGTGATGGTAATAGTTCAAGACTTTACCGTAAAATGGTTGACAATAAAAAAGAAGCTTTGAATGTTGGCGCTTTCAATTATTCTGAAGAAGATTATGGAATGTATATTATTTATGCAATGCCATTAGGAGATACTCCTTTAGATACGCTTGTTTCTGATATTGATGTTGAAATTGAAAAGTTAAAAACAGATTTAATTTCGTCACATGAATTACAGAAATTAAAAAATAAATTTGAAAACTATTTTGTTAGTTCAAATTCAAGTGTTGAAGGTATAGCGAATTCTTTGGCGAAATATTATATGCTTTTTGGGGATATAAATCTAATTAATAATGAAATTGAGATTTATAACAGCATTACTCCAGAAGAAATCATGGAAGTAGCTAAGAAATATTTAAACAAGAATCAGCGATTGGTTTTAAAATATCTTCCTGTAGAAGGAGAATAAATAAGGATGAAAATGAAAAAGATATTATTTTTAAGTATAACTCTTGTTTTTACAAGTTTTATCTACGGACAAATTGATAGAAGTGTGCAGCCTAAACCAGGTCCTGCTCCAGAAATCAATATTAAAAACCCAAACGTTTTTACGTTAAAGAATGGACTGCAAGTTTTAGTTGTAGAAAATCATAAGTTACCAACAGTGTCAGTTAGTTTACGTATCGATAATCCTCCAGTTCTTGAAGGAGATAAAGCGGGACTTTCTTCTTTGATGGGTGGTTTATTAGGTACAGGCTCTACAAATGTTTCAAAGACTGAATTTGATGATCAGATTGATTTTTTAGGAGCAAATGTTAATTTTTACAGTACAGGTGCTTGGGCTCAAACTTTGAGTAAATATTTCCCTGAAGTGTTTGAATTAATGACAGACGCTTTCTTAAATCCAAATTTTACACAAGAAGAATTTGATAAGGCTGTTGAACAAACAGTTGAAGCGTTGAATTCAGACGAAAAAAATGTTGCTACAATTGCGCGTAGAGTTCGTGCCGCTGTTGCTTATGGTAAAAATCATCCTTATGGTGAATTTGAAACGGAAGAATCTGTTCAAAACATTAGTTTAGAGGATGTAAAATCATTTTATACTTCTTCTTTTAAACCAAACAATGCTTATTTAGTTGTTATGGGGGATGTTTCATTTAAGAAAGTGAAAAAAATGGCGAAAAAGTTTTTGGCAAATTGGGAAGCGGGAGCAATTGTATCTCCATCAATTATATCTCCAAAGAATGTTGAAAAAACAGAAATTGATTTTATCAATATGCCTAATGCAGTTCAATCTGAAGTTTCAGTTGTTTACAATATTACATTGAAAATGTCTGACCCTGATTATCATGCTGTACTAGTTGCTAATCAGATTTTAGGGGGTGATTTTAATTCTTATTTGAATATGAACTTAAGAGAGGAACACGGTTTTACGTATGGTGCTCGTACAAGAGTTTCAACGAATAAATACGGAGGATTATTCTCTACAGGTGTTTCTGTTCGAAATAATGTAACAGATAGTACAGTTACAGAAACAATGAAAGAAATCAACCGAATTAGAACTGAAAAAGTTGATGAAGATCGTTTAAAAGATGTTAAGGCGAGTTATGTAGGTGATTTTGTTCGTTCAATGGAAAAATCTTCTACAATTGCAGGGTATGCACTTAATATTAAGACAAATGATTTGCCGGAAGATTTCTATACGACATTCTTACAAAAAATTAACGAAGTTACAGTTGATGATGTTCTCCGAGTATCAAAAAAATACTTTGGCTATGATAATGTTAGAATTGTTGTAGTTGGAAAAGCGGTTGATGTTGTTCCTGGTTTGGAAGAACTTCCTTATAAAGTGTACTATTTTGATAAATTCGCAAATCCTACGAATAAGCCTGAATTGATGAAAGAAGCTCCTCAGTCTGTTTCTCTTGAATCAGTAGTTGAATCATATATTACCGCTATTGGTGGGAAAGAAAAAGTAGAAGCTGTAACTACAGTTTCTCAAACGATGGAAGCAGAAATTCAAGGCCAAAAGTTAACAATGACTATTAAAATGAAAAAACCTCACAGTGAATCATTAGTGATTGAGATGATGGGAATGGTTATGCAGAAGAGTGTTTTTAATGGTGTTGCAGGTTACAATGAGCAAAGGGGACAAAAATCTCCAATCGAAGGTGAAGAATTGGAAGCTAGAAAAATAAAAACTACACCATTCTCTGTTTTTTCGTTGTTGGAAGAAGGAGAACTGATTGGTATGGAACAAATAAATGGAGTGTATGCTTACGTTGTTAAGACGGAGGATTCTAAAGTTTATTTTGATGAGAAATCTGGTTTAATTGTAATGAAAATAGATTATCACGTTGATGCTGAAGGTAATTCTGTTGCTCAAGCAGTTGAGTTTAGTGATTACAAAGAAGTCGATGGAGTATTGTTTCCATACAGTATGAAATCTAAAATGGGTCCAATGGATATTGTTTTTAAAACGATTGAAATGAAAGTGAACGCTGATGTCAGCGATAAAGACTTTGAATAAAATAAAGGATTATTTCTTTTTTAAAAAAATACTCGACTGGTAACGGTCGAGTGTTTTTTTTTTCTAAAAAAGGGTGATTTTTTTAAAGGGTGATTACTTCTGCACTTGCATATTTTAAAGTTAGAATCTTCAAAAAAAAACATTGTTAACAACATCTGAAAAAAAACTATACCGATAAAGTCATTTAATCAATTTTGTTAATTAAATTTGTCCTCGATTTGACGCTATTTATTTAGCGTATTTTGAAAACCTCATAATAAGAGCATATAATGCCGAAAAATAATTCAATTAAGTCCATTTTGATCCTAGGATCTGGACCAATTGTGATAGGTCAAGCCTGCGAATTTGACTATTCTGGATCACAAGCCGCAAAATCTTTGAGAGAAGAAGGAATCGAAGTTACTCTTATCAATTCAAACCCAGCAACCATTATGACGGATAAAGTTGTAGCGGATAATGTGTATTTGAAACCATTGGAGCCCGAAAGTATTCTTGAAATTCTTGCAAAACATGACATTGATGCTGTTTTACCGACAATGGGAGGTCAAACAGGATTGAATTTGTGTATAAAATGTGATGAGTTAGGAATTTGGGAAGATCACGGCGTTGAAATGATCGGTGTTGATATTCAAGCTATTGAAGTCACAGAAAACAGAGAATCTTTTCGTGATTTGATGCTGTCAATTGGTGTTCCAATGGCTCCTCAAGAAGCTGCTAAGTCTTTTTTGCAAGGAAAAGAGATTGCTCAAGAGTATGGATTCCCTTTATGTGTTCGTGCTTCCTATACATTAGGTGGAGCAGGAGCATCTATTGTTCATGATGCTGAAGAATTTGACACATTATTAGAAAGAGGTTTACAGTTGTCTCCTATTCATGAGGTGATGATTGATAAAGCACTTTTAGGTTGGAAAGAATATGAGTTAGAATTATTGAGAGATGCAAATGATAATGTTGTTATTATTTGTTCGATAGAGAATTTTGACCCAATGGGCGTGCATACAGGAGATTCTATTACAGTTGCTCCTGCAATGACTTTGTCAGATACTACTTATCAGAAAATGAGAGATATGGCCATCAAAATGATGCGTTCTATCGGTAATTTTGCTGGTGGATGTAATGTTCAGTTTGCTGTTTCTCCAGATGAAAATGAAGATATCATTGCAATTGAGATTAATCCACGTGTTTCTAGATCTTCTGCTTTGGCTTCAAAAGCTACAGGTTACCCTATTGCGAAGATAGCAGCTAAATTAGCGATTGGATATCATTTAGATGAATTAAAAAATCAAATTACTAAAACAACATCGGCTTTATTTGAGCCAACATTGGATTATGTAATTGTGAAAATACCACGGTGGAATTTTAATAAATTCCCAGGGACAAATACTGAACTTGGAATTCAAATGAAGTCGGTTGGTGAAGTGATGGCTATTGGTCGTTCTTTCCAAGAAGCATTACAAAAAGCATGTCAATCACTTGAAATTGGCCGAAATGGATTAGGAGCTGATGGACGTGAATTGACAGATCAAAATAAAATATTACATAGTTTACAGCATCCGAGTTATGATCGTTTATTCCATATTTACGATGCTATTAAACTAGGTATCCCGTTTAAAACAATTCAAAAATTGACTAAAATCGATAACTGGTTTTTACGTCAAATTGAAGAAATGGTTCAAATGGAAGGTCGAATTGAAAAATTCCATTTAGAGAATCTTCCAAAAGAATTAATGTTCGAAGCAAAACAAAAAGGCTATGCAGATAGACAAATTGCTCATCTTTTGAGGTGTTTGGAATCTGAAGTGTATAAAAAACGGGAAGAATTAGATATTCAAAGAGTTTATAAAATCGTTGATACGTGTGCTGCAGAATTCCCAGCAGAAACACCTTATTATTATTCAACTTTCGAACATGAAAATGAGTCGATTGTTTCGGATAAGAAAAAAATAATTGTTCTTGGTTCTGGACCAAACAGAATTGGACAAGGAATTGAATTTGATTACAGTTGTGTGCATGGAGTTTTGGCTGCAAAAGAATGTGGTTTTGAAACGATCATGATTAACTGTAATCCCGAAACGGTTTCAACAGATTTTGATACGGCTGATAAATTGTACTTCGAACCTGTTTTTTGGGAACATATTTTTGATATTATCCAACACGAAAAACCGTACGGAGTAATTGTACAGTTGGGTGGTCAAACGGCATTGAAATTAGCAGAGAAATTAGAGCGTTATGGAATTAAAATTCTAGGAACAAGCTTCGATGCGTTAGATTTAGCAGAAGATAGAGGTAGATTCTCAGAGGTTTTAGAGAAAAACAACATTCCTTTTCCTAAATATGGTATCGTTGAAAGCGCAGAACAGGCCATTGAATTATCAAATGATTTAGGATTCCCTTTATTGGTTCGTCCTTCTTATGTACTTGGTGGACAGAAAATGAAAATAGTCATCAATAAAGAAGATTTAGAGCATCACGTAGTTGATATCTTAAATGAAATGCCAGGCAATCAAATTCTTTTAGATCACTTTTTAGGTGGTGCAATTGAAGCTGAAGCGGATGCAATTTGTGATGGTGAAGATGTTTACATTATTGGTGTAATGCAACACATTGAACCTGCCGGTATTCATTCTGGTGATTCATACGCGGTACTTCCTCCATATAATTTAGGGGATTTTGTAATGCAACAAATTGAAGACATTACACGTAAAATTGCAGTTGAATTAAAAACTGTAGGGTTAATGAATATCCAATTTGCCATTAAAGATGATATCGTATACGTAATTGAAGCGAATCCAAGGGCTTCTCGAACAGTTCCATTTATTGCTAAAGCATACGATGAACCGTATGTGAATTTTGCAACAAAAGTAATGTTGGGAGAGAAAAAAGTAAAAGACTTTAATTTTTCACCGAAGAAAAAAGGATATGCAATTAAGATTCCAGTATTTTCGTATGAAAAATTTCCAGATGTAAAGAAAGAATTAGGTCCTGAAATGAAATCTACAGGTGAAGCTATTCGTTTCATTGATACATTGAAAGATCCTTTCTTCTTGAAAATTTTCTCTGAAAGAAATATGCATTTATCTAAATAATGATTGTCGAAGCGAGTGTAACAGGCTTATTTCGAATGCTTCTGATTATTGTCGGAGTAATGCTTCTGTTGCGTTTTTTAGGTCAATTTATGATGGCAAAAAGAAACATGGAAGAAGAACGTGAAATGAACTCTTCCCGTCGGAAATTTGATGAAGCAAAACGAAAATCGAAAGAAAATTCAGGTAAAATTAGAATTCTCGGTAAAAAAAGATCAAATTCTGAAGATATTGAGGATGTTGATTTTGAGGATGTAGAATAATAATGTTATATTTGATGCGAACTATTAAAAGCTATACATGAAAAATATTCTACTTTTTGTTTCAATTTTAACCCTTTCTTTTTTCGCATCTTCTCAGATAGAAAACGGAATGGTAGCTCATTTTCCTTTCAATAATAATTTAGATGATATTTCTACATCTCAAATATCTAGCATTGGAAATAATATTCTATATACAAATGATCGAAATGGGGCAGCGACTTACGGATTAAGTTTGTCAGGTATTAATAATGGAGTAAATTTTAGTGATAATTCGGTTAAAGTTAGTTTTCCAATTACGATTTCTGTATGGGTTAAGTTTAATAGTTTTTTGGATGCGAATGTTTTGTTTACATCAGATAATGAATTTGCTAATTACTATGGGTATTGGTTAGGCTGTTCCCCTACAGGGAAAATGGGTATAAGTTTTTCGGCAGGGAATGGCGGAGCTAATGCATCTAACAGAAGAAGTTTTGTGGCAAATATGCAAATTCAAACTAATCAGTGGTATCATGTCTTGGCGATAATACATTCTGCAAATGACATGGAATTATACATTGATTGTAATAAAATGCAAGGTACTTATTCAGGAACAGGTGGGACTACAATTTCATATTCATCTTCAGGTTCGTCTATTGGATCTCACATAGGGAATAATTCTGCTCCAAATGGAATTTTCTTTGATGGAGACCTCGATCAATTGATAATTTGGGATAGATTATTGACGCAAAATGAAATGAATTTAGTTTGTAATAGTTCAAATACACTTCTTGTCCATGAAAATGATTTGAATAATAATTTTTCAGTTTATCCAAATCCATTTCTGGATGAAATAACTTTAGTTGTTACTGACGAAATGGTTGGAGGTACGTATAATATTTATTCTCAAGATGGTAAAATAGTATTGTCTGGGCGAATCGAAAACCTGCAACAAGAAGTTAACACTTCAGGTATGTTTAAAGGTTTTTACTTTGTCGAAATAACAAAAGGTTCTCAAAGAATTATATTGAAAACTGTAAAGTAAAACAACAGAATTGTACTACACCTATTCGTCTATGAATAGGTGTTTTTTTTTATCTAAATAAAGAGAAGATAATTAATTTTTTAGTAACTTCAAAGCAAAATTTTATTTACCTTTTTATGAAAAAGTTTTTTCAATCCAATTACCAGCATTTGATTGTGTTGTCTTTATTTATGATTATCATATTTGTTTACTTTTCCCCACAATTCTCAGGGATGAGTGTTAATCAGGGAGATGTTACCCAGTATATTGGAGCAGCAAATGAATCTTACTGGTTTAAAGACGTAACTGGACAAGAGCAACTTTGGTCAAACAGTATGTTTGGAGGTATGCCAACGGTACAGACTACTTTAGTCTATCCTGGGAATTACATCGGTAGAGCTGTGATAAATTTTATCAATTGGTTTCCTGCACCAGGAGGAATGGTTTTACTTCACTTAATCGGTTTTTACATTTTATTACTTTGTTTTAAAGTGAATAAATGGTTAGCTTTTATAGGTGCAATTGCTTTTTCTTTTTCAACGTATGAAGTCATAATTCTGGCAGCTGGTCATAATTCTAAATCACTTGCTGTTGCATTTTTACCAATGGTTTTAGGTGGGTTTTATATGGCTTATCGAACTAAATTTTGGCTAGGCTTAGGGTTGTCAGCTTTATTTATGACATTTGAATTGTCTTCTAATCATTTTCAAGTTACTTATTATCTTGGAATATTACTTTTATTTGTAGGGCTTTCTGAATTTATTCGGTCATATAGTAAAAAGACATTATCAAGATTCTTTAAAACGAGTGGAGGTTTGTTGTTTGTGTACTTTTTAGCTTTAGCAGTGAATTATGGGAATGTTTCACTGACAAATGAGTATGCAAAAAAAACTATTCGTGGTGGAAATGATTTAGCGTTGAATGCTCAAGGCGAAAAGGATGTAAAACAAACAAATGGAGGTTTAGATAAAGACTATATAACGACTTGGAGTTATGGAAAAGGTGAATCTTTTACTTTCTTGTCTCCGTATGTTAAAGGTGGTGCCTCAGAAGCTTTTGGTAATAGTCCTTTCGTCGAAACTGCAGAAAAAGTAGCTGGCGAGAATAATTACAAAAGAGATGAGTTAAAAAGTCTTTTACAATATCCTTCCTATTGGGGAGAACAGCCAATGACAGCAGGCCCCTTTTACATGGGAGTGATAATGTTTTTTCTAGCTTTTGTCGGAATGTTTTTTATAAAGGACGGTATAAAATGGCCTTTATTGATTGTTGGTATTTTGGCTCTAATGCTTTCATGGGGAAAGAACTTTATGGGCTTTACAGAATTCTGGTTAGATTATATACCAGGCTATAATAAATTTAGAACTGTAACAATTATTCTAGTTCTGGTTGAGTTAATCATACCTTTAATTGGAATTTTGTTTCTCGATTTAATCATTAAGAATAGAGAAGAGGTTAAGCTGAATAAGAATAAAATTATTTATTCTTCAGTTGGTTTCTTCGCAATTTTATTGATTGTTAAACTTGTTGGTCTTGATGATGGTTATACGTCTCAGTCATTTGATGGTAAACAAATGGGGAGAATTGAGCAACAAATAACACAACAAATATTGACTACTGATCCAATTGTACTTAAAACACAGTACAATTTAGACGTGAATAACCCTGTTCAAATGAATGAATTCATAGATGCTCAAATGTCGAAGTATGATGATGATTTCAGTCGGGTTAAACAGGTTCGAAAAAGTGTTTTTCATTCGTCTATGAATAGAAGTTTAATGATAACTGTAGTTGGAATTATTTTACTAATTGCATTTGTTTATACTTCTATAAATAGTTTGATTTTTATGACTGCATTTGGAGTTGTAATAGCGATAGACATGTTTGGGGTTTCACTGAATTATTTGAGTACAGATGAAAAATATTGGGTTGATCAAAATGAGAAAAAATATCCTTTTCATCCAACAAATACTGACTTTGAAATTCTAGATAACGAGGTGAAACTTAATCCGGAGTTAGGGAGTTTGATTGCTGAAGCTGAGAAAGAAAAAAAAGCTGAATTAAGAGATCATGATTTAAAAACAGTTGTAAAGAAACGAATCATTGAAAAAGAAAGATTTGCAATACTGAATCAGAATACAAATTACCGTGTTTTTGATTTCTCAGGAGGCTTCTCTTCAGCTAAACCATCGTATTACCATAAATCATTAGGTGGGTATCATGGTGCTAAATTGAGAGTCATTCAAAATGTTTTTGAATTTCATATTGTAAATTCAAATCCTGAGATTTTTAATCTACTGAATGTAAAGTATTTTGTACAACCTTCGAATGAGGGAATGGTTTTGAGAACTAATTATGGTGCTAATGGTCCTGTTTGGTTTGTTTCAGAACTAAAAGAATATTCTTCAAGATATGACGAGATTCGTTCTTTGGGGCAACAGTTTGAAATTGAAAACGTAGGAAAAGGAATTTTGTTAATTGATAACAATGTAACTCAAAATAAAAGAACTTATGGTTCAGAGTCTCTTTCTTATGTTGTAGATCGTGATACGTTTAGAATTGATTTACCCAACGGAGTGAAAGAAGGGATGAAAGTTTCTTTCGTAATGGATGCAAATGGAGTTACAAATTTAGTCCCTGCTCAAACAATTGAACTAGATTCTCTATCGTCTTTTAAATCATTAGTGAGTATTGAAGTTACACATGATTTTGATTCTAAAAAAATGGCTTCAATTTCCAAAGAGAATTTAGGGTCTTTACAGGGCAAGAAGTTTTCAAATGAAGGAGAAATACATTTGACAAAATATTCTCCCATGGAATTAGAGTATGTATCCAATACTGATCAAAAACAATTTGCTGTCTTTTCAGAAGTGTATTATGAAAATAATTGGAAAGCATATATCGACGATAAAGAAGTGGAAATCTATAATGTTGATTACCTTCTCCGAGGTCTTGAAATTCCTGAAGGTGAACATGATATTAAATTTATTTACTCTTCGTCTGCTTACAATACGGCTAACATTATTAGTTTTATTCTATGTACGATTGTTTTATTATTTCTAGGCTTCTCTTTTTGGAAAGAAAAGAAAGAAAACGGTTTGGTTGATGAAGTTTCAGAATAGTGTTTGATGGGAGTTGTTCGGAAAGATTCAATAAAAAATACAGTAATTACCTATATTGGTATTGGCATAGGGTATATCAATAAAGGCTTACTTTTTCCACTTTTATTTACGGCTTCAGAAGTTGGGCTTGCTAATATTGTAGTTTTATTGGCTGGTTTTTTCTCTCAGTTTTCAAGCTTAGGTGCTGAAATGATATTGTTACGATTCTTTCCTTTTTTTAAACATAAAGAGGAGGGGTATGGTGGTGTTTTACGCTTAGTTTTTTCTATTGTAATCGTAGGGTTCTCTCTTCTGTCATTGATTATGATTATTGGCCATGATTGGTTTGTTAGTTATTACATTGAGAATTCTCCACTTCTAATAGAATACTATTATTGGATCATTCCAATTGGTATTGCAGGTACGTTTTACATTGTATTTGAACATTACTTAAGGGTGATGTCTAAAAATATTATTTCTGTTTTTCTTCAAGTTTTTGTCCAACGAATCCTTGTTTTAATTGCATTGATTTTCTTTTATTTTAAGTTTTATAGTTTCGAACAATTTATTGTCATTTTCTTTTCGATTAGCTTTATTTCTTCAGTAGTATTATTCATATACCTTCTTTCAATTAAAAAATTATTTATTCAAAAGAAATACTTTACGATACAAAAACGATTGAAAAGAATGATGGTCAGTTATGGCATTTTTGTTTATTTCAATTCCTTAGGGCGTAATTTAATCCTGATGGCTGATACACTTATGTTAGCATCTATTGTTGGGTTAAATGCTGTTGGTGTATATGTTGTTATGGTGTTTTTAGCAAATGCTGCTTTTGTTCCGTACGTTTCTTTAATTAGAATATCGGTACCTTATGTTTCCGTTTATTGGAAAGAGAACAATACTAAAGCACTATCCGAATTATATAATCGAATTTCAAGAATAGGTTTCTTTATTACTTTCTTGCTCTTTTCTTTTATTTGGTTTGGGTTCGATAACTTACTTTATTTTTTACCGGAAGAATATCTTAAAGGTAAATACATTTTCTTATTCTTGATGATAGGTCGGGTGTTTGATGCGATCGGTGGGATTAATGGTGATATTCTTTTGACTTCGAAAAAGTATAAAAAAGAAGTATTGATAACCTTGCCTTTAATTTTTATAACTTTTTATCTTAATTATTTATTAATCCCAATATATCAAGGTGAAGGTGCTGCTATTGCTACTTGTGTTGTTTTATTACTTTTTAATGTAGCAAGAATGTCTGTAAACTATTATTATTTCAAGCTCCATCCATTTGACTCAAGAATGGTGAAAATCATTGTACTTGCGCTTGGAATGTTTCTTATTGGTTCAATAATTCCAAGTACGAATATTTTTCTTCTTGATTTATTCTTTGATTTTTCGATTCCTGTGATTCTATATCTCTTTCCTGTTTATTTGTTTAAATTAGTCCCTGAAATTAACCAGTTTATAGATCTTGTTTTGAAAAAACTCAGAATAATATGAAAAAAAAAGTAAAAATATTCATTGAATCTCCCTTTCGAGAAGGAGTTGAATGGGTTTTTTCTATTTTATCTCAGTATGCTGATGTAAAGTTTTCATTTGTAGCACAAAAAAAAGAAGCAGATTTTTCTTGTGGTGAAATTGACTCTGACATTTATTTGTTAGATGATTTTTGGAATAAAATGAGAAAGAATGAATTTTCATATAAATTGGTTTTAAGCGATAACTTCTGTGTAGAAAAAGAGAAAAAGGATTCTTTTGCAACAGCATTTTATTTTTTAAATTGTTTGTGGGAAAGAACAAATGATTTTAAAGTTGATAAATGGGGTAGAAGCTCTTTTTCCTCTTCAATTTGGTCAAGTTTTGGTTATGAAAAGCCATTTTTACAAGTTAATAACATGTTTGATGTTATTTTAAACGAGTTAAACATTAAACGACCTCAAAAAAAAGCCAACGTTTTTATATCTCATGATATTGACGCTGTTTATAGTGCGTGGAAAGAAGATGGGAAAAGTGCATTAATACAATTGAAACCCTTAGCGTTCACTAAAATCATATTTCGACATGTTTTCGCTCAACCAACTTGGTTTAATTTTAAAGAAATTGTACAATTAGAAAGGAAATACAACGCAAGTTCAACTTTTTTCTGGTTAGTTAATCAAGACGTTTTCCCAGGTATTGGGAAGAATGCTGATTACGATATTCATTCTTCAAAGATGAGATATGAATTGGAAAACCTTAAAAATGAAGGAGCAACAATTGGAATTCATAAAAGCATTAGCGCTAGTTCATTAAGTGAGGAGGTAGAATCCTTTCCTGTTCGAATTGATTCAAACCGATATCATTATCTAAAATATCGATTTGAAGATTTAATAACTGAAGTTAATGAATCAACGGTTAAATTAGACGCAAGCTTGGGGTATGCTGACATGTATGGGTATCGAAACGGGTATAGTTTACCTTTTTCTCCATTTGATTTTAAAAGAAATAAAAAGGCAAATTTTATAGAAGTTCCTTTAGTCTTAATGGACGGTACTTTTAGCCGATATTTGAACTGTACAGGTGAAGAAGCTAAAAATAGAATTCAAACTTTTATAGAAGAGAATAGTGAAAATGCTGTAGTTTCTATTTTGTGGCATAATTCTCATTTTACAAATTATAAGTACAAAGATTATCCTGAAGTTTTTGAAAACACTTTAAATTACTTAGATAAAAAGAGTATTAAGTCTGTATCTCCAAGTGAATTAATAGAAAAATATCTTTTCGAATGAGAACAGTGAATGAATTGAAAAATATCTATGAAAAAAGGTATGAAAATATTGAAACGCAAGTTAATTTAAAAGAAGTTCGTCTTTATAAGAAATTTAGAAAACTTCTTCTTCCTGGAAACTTCTTGATAAAAGATAGTTCGT
The DNA here is from genome assembly GCA_964387525.1 of uncultured Fluviicola sp. Classification (GTDB taxonomy): domain Bacteria; phylum Bacteroidota; class Bacteroidia; order Flavobacteriales_D; family Crocinitomicaceae; genus UBA4466. The sequence goes on along the minus strand of CAYLWS010000021.1, from coordinate 30,759 downwards.
TATTAGATTTAGGCTGCGGTAAAGGAAATAAAATAACTGGATTTTCGGAGAATTGTAAAAGAGTTTTAGCAATTGATATTTCGGAGAATGTTATCGAGGTTTGTAAGAAAAAATTCCCTAATTCAACCATTGAATTTAAAGCAATAGATGCAACAAATATTGAAGAAAAATTCAATATTGTGACTGCTTTTGGGTTTTCATTATTCAATACGAATGACAACGAATTATTTTTGAAAACATTGAAAGGATTTGTTGATCGTAATATTGATAAAAATCAAACATCATTTTTTATTATTCGATCACACACTGATTTTAGTGGAAATGGTCAAGATTCTTGGTACCTTCACACAAAAAAGGATTTAGCTATCTTGAAAAAGGAAATCGAAAAAAATGGTAAAGTTGAAATACTTTTCCCTCATAAAAAGCTAAGCAATTACTTTTCTTATGGTTTGTATAACTTTTTTGCAGAGGTATATAGATTGTTAAAAAAGAAAAAAACATTTTTTATTGTAATAAAATATGAATAAGAATAAATGGATTAATACGTTTAAAAATGCGGGGAAACTGGATAAGTTTTCTGCAATAATTGAACATTGTACAGATAAAAATGTTTTAGATGTTGGTTGTGTTGGACAAGATAAGCATATTGATAATGACGCATGGCTTCATGGCCGAATTAAAAAAGTTGCAAAAAAACTTACGGGTGCAGATATTGAGCCCACTGGCATTAAACAATTGCGGGAGAATGGTTATGAAGTGTTTACACCTGAAGAATTAAAAGATGTAGATGCAAAGTATGACGTGATTGTTATGGGGGATGTAATTGAACATGTAAGTGATCCTGGACAATTCCTGAGTTTTTATGCTCAATTTTTAAAAGAAGATGGACAGATGATTATCTGTACACCCAATACTTTTGGTATAAGATATATTATTGAAATATTTTTGTACGGACGTTCTGGTACAAATGAAGAACATACCATGATGTTTGATCCGTATGTTTTATTAGAACTTTTTTCAAGACTAAATCTTGAACCTAAAAAGTTTTTTTGGTTAAAGGAGTATAGAAAAGGAGGGAATTTAAAACAAAAAACTGTAATTGCTCTTTCAACGTTTTATATCTTTTTTAGAAGGTATTATAACCCGAATTTTATGTTTATTGTATCTAAGAAATGAAACTTAAAGTAGGCATATTTACAACAAATTCTGTTGATAAAATTCATCCTAGAATTGAAATGCAACTTCGAATACTTAATGACGAAGGGTATGATGTTGAATTAATCCGTTCTCAAAAGAACAAAGAAGGTTTTCTTTTTGAACTTTTAAATCTGATCTCGTTAAAGTATTTTAAAAAGAGAAGTATTGCGAATTTTAAAAAAAGAATAATTGAGTTTGACATCGTTCATGTATACGATTTACAACTGTTACCACTTGTGAAATTTGCTAAAGGACTGAATAAAAAAGTAATTTATGAAACTTTAGATGATAATGTTCATTTGCATTTTTACGCATTGTCTAAAAAAATTCCAGGTCTAAAAACATTTGAAAAATCGATTATAAAACACTTCTCTAATTTTGAAAAAAAATACGCTTCAAAATATTGTGATTCTGTTATAGTAAACTCTCCTAATCTTTTGGTAAATTTTGAGAAAGCAAATTTAATTTATTATTCTTCTAATCTAGAGGGGATTAAGACTGAGGATTATAGTTCTTCTAAAGAAACAAGATTCATTTATATTGGAAAATTATCAGAAGGTAAAGGGGCAAGGGAATACAAAAGGTTAATAGATGATTTCTCCGTTCCTATGATTTTTATTGGAAATACAAGTGATAATGTTGCTGAAGAGTTGAGTAATGATATTAATGTTGACTATAGAGGTAGTTTTGATTCCATTGGTTTAAAACAAGAATTGAACTCTTTGATAAAGAAATATAACTTAATTGGCTTAAGTATTATTATCCCTGAAAATAAAAGTTACGCTTTACAAGAAGCAAATAAAGATATTGATTATTTGTGTGTACAGATACCATTTATTGGTAATACTAGAAAACCGACTTATGAGAAAATTAAAGAAGGTGTTGGGGTATTGTTTAGTGATGAAAAAGGTGTAAATAAATTAATTTATAATAAAGAATATTCTTATGACAAATGCAGGTCTGAAGCAAAGGAATTGTATCGCCCATATTCAAGTCATAATTTTAAATCTATATATCTAAAATTAGTAAAGAGCTTATACTGAAATTATTTTTTGGATTTGCTTTTTTATTACTCCAACTTTTCTGTTCGTACAAATTATTATTGAATTTAGAAATCCAAGTGTCAGAACATTCGTATTCTTCAGCTATTGATGGTAATGGAAATTCATATATTGGAAATCGTTCGTATTAAAATAATCTTTTACTTTACAAAACACCTGATCTCCAACATGTGAATCTTCTCTTCTGTATTCGCTGTAACAGTTATCGTTTTCTTGATTTCGTTCACCTGACCAGGTTTAGAATGGAAAGTGACAGCAATAACATCTGATTCTCCTGGTAAAATAGGCTTTTCTGGTTTTTGAGGCATAGTACAACCACAACTCGCTTTAACGTTTTCAATAATTAAAGGTCTGTCTCCTGTATTTGTTACAACAAATTCTGTAGAAACATCCGTCTCAGCAGCGACATTACCAAAGTCATACGTTAATTTGTCAAATGACAACGTAGTTGAGTTTTCTTTAATTTTACGTAAACGTTCACTTTCTTTTTTTTCGATTTCTTTCAGTTTCTCTTGTAATTCTTCATCAGATTCGGATCCTGCAGCCATCGTAGAAACAACTTCGCCATCTTTGACTTCGAATTTCTCGGTAGAATCACAAGAAGATAGAATAAAAGAGACGATAAAAGCAGAGATAAATATTTTAGTCGTAATACGCATAGGTGTTTTTTTGAGTGTAAAAATAGCTATTTTTTAGAATTAATCTAAATCTGCTTGTTTGTATTCTTTTGATTCGATTGCTTCAATTGCACGTTGGAGAATTTCATTTGTTTCATTGTAAATTTCATAAAATTCTTGATATCCCCAAATGTTTTGAGCAATCATAGCTTTGATACGTAACTTTAAAAGTTGCTCACTTTCGTCGTATCCTTCTTGATCAAATGTTAATGTAGAATCTTCTTTTTCGGCATAAGCAGCTAGATTATTGATAAAATCTTCATTGACTTCAAAATTTTGTTTAAAATCAGAGAATGCAGGGTAAGTAGATTCGATCTTTTTACGATTATCATTTACATAAGATAAAGTGTATGCGTTTAAATGTCCGCCACGAACAAGGTTTGAAAAGTAATCGCTGACTCCTGTTGTATCCAAAGGAACAAAAATGTCAGGCATGATTCCACCACCACCATATACGGTTCTGCCTTTTATTAACGTTTGATGTTTCAAAGAATCAGGAAACTGAATAGAATCTTGATTCATGAATTCACCATGCTTGTATCTGTTTAATAAATCATTATGGTAAGCGTCAACATCATCGTAAGGTTTTTGAATGAAACGTCCACTAGGTGTGTAATATCGAGCAATTGTTAAACGCAATTGAGCTCCATTACTCATTTCTATAGGGCGTTGAACCAATCCTTTCCCAAAAGTTCTTCTTCCAACAATCAATCCTCTGTCCCAATCTTGTATTGCTCCAGAAAGAATCTCACTTGCAGAAGCAGAATATTCATCTGTCAAAATAACTAATCGACCTTCTTCAAATAATCCTTTTTTCTCTGTTTTTAAATCTTGACGGGGTTGAACACGTCCTTCAGAATAAACAATTAGTTTACCTTTTGTTAGGAATTCATCTGCTAAAAATTTAGCAGCATACAATAATCCACCACCATTTCCTTGTAAATCGAAAATTAGGTTTTTCATTCCTTGTTTCTTTAATTTCTTAATCCCTGCTTGAACTTCTTCCAGAGAATTTCGTGAAAATGTATTCATTTTAATGTACCCCGTTTCAGCAGAGACCATATATGCAGCATCAACAGAATGAATTGGAATAATATCTCGTGTAATTGTAAAATTCAATAGTTTAGATACATTTCGTCGCTTAATTTGAACTTTTACTTTGGAACCTTTGTCTCCTAATAATTTTTCTCTTACTTGATAGTTTTTTAAACCGACTCCTGCAACTGTAGTATCAGAAATTGTGACAATTTTATCACCAGCCAATAAGCCAATCTTCTCAGATGGACCTCCAGGAATTGTTGCAACGACCATTAATGTATCTTTCAATATTTGAAATCGAATTCCTACTCCAACAAAATTACCTTGAATTCTTTCGTTGGCACCTTGCACTTCTTCTTTACTGATATATACAGAATGAGGATCCAATTTCTCAAGTAAAGCAACTATGGCAACGTCAGTTAGTGCTTCGTCATCAACTTCATCAACATACAGCATATTAATGTAGGTTAAAACTTCATCAAATTTAAGTGTTGTGTTCGTTTTGTCTTTTTGAGAAAATGCAGAACCTACAGAAATAATGAGTAGAAGGGAGGAGAGAATGATGTTTTTCATATTTTTTTAATCGATTTTATCAAGAATAATGCCTGATTGATTTTTGGAATACTAAGAACGTAAAAAAAAGTGAGATAATGTCTTGAATTGTATTTTTTTGTGAAAAATAGTAAAGTGAACCATTATTTGTAAATAAAGAGAACAACCAACATTTAACTGTTTATTGAATTATAGGATTTGAATAAATCAGTAAACTATTTTTCGTTCCTTCGTAATATGCAATCAATTCAAAAATACATTCTTCTTGTTTTTATTCTAGTTATCGGGTCAAGTGCTCAGGCTCAAAACCCTAAAATAGATCAATTAGAAATGCTTTTCGCACAAAAACATTATCGAAAAGTATACCGCAAAGCAAATCGTTTATTGGATAATCCAGAATACGATTTTTCGGTCATGCCTTCTTATTACAAAAGTTTAAGTTTGTTGCAATTGGCACAAAATGATTACTGGTTGTCTAAACATTCGAATGCAATCAGTGAAGCAAAAAAAGCACTAATTTTAACGAGGAGATCAGCAAATGGCCCTGCGATTTTTAAAGCGCACCAGAATGAGTTAGCTTGGTTGAAGGAGGATTTAATGTCTTGGGCTTCAGACTTAAAAAGAATGGGTAATGAAAAAGCATTTTTAGAAGTTCAGTCGTTATTGAAAGAATTATTTTCTCAAATTATTATTATTGAAAAAGAGAGTACGGTAGAAATTCCAAACGTTCCTATTGACCCAGCTCTTAGTTCTGCAACAGGTGATCGTTCAAATGTTGTAGTTTCTGCAGAGCAACACATAGGAACTCCTTATGTCTGGGCAGGTTCTTCGCCTGAAGGTTTTGATTGCAGTGGCTTTACAAGTTATGTAATGAGTGAATTTGGTGTGCAACTACCTAGGAGAGCTGAAGATCAATACAAAATGGCCAAAAAAGTAAAGAAGAAAAATGTCCAGAAAGGGGATTTAGTCTTCTTTAAAAATGGAGGTTCTATTTCACATGTTGGAATTGTTATCTCTGAAAAAGGCGAAGCTGTTGTGATGATACATGCTAGTTCAAGTAGAGGGATTATTACCACTCAAATTAATCAATCAAGTTATTGGTCACAACGATTGTATTCTTTTGGTAGCATCTTAGATTAAGCTTTCTTAAAAACTGATCTTATCGCAAAAAAGCTTGTTGCAATCATTGTAATAAATAGAACAGTGTAAACGATTTCTTGATGAAGTTTGAGTAAAAAAATAGCTTCCATCATTAGAAAAGAAATCGAAGAAAGTAAAAGAGTGGTTTTTTCGCTGTTTTTCATCTTTACTAAAAGAGTAATCATTAAAAAGAGAGTAGCTAAAGCAGCTAAAATGTGCCAATTATTTGGAATCAGTGGTGGAGTTAGTAAAAATAAAATAGAAATTAACGAAATTGTAAGCCCAAGAATTAATGTAATAATTCTCATTTTTTTCAAGGAGAAATTTATCATCACTAAAATGAGTGCAAGAAATATAAAAAAACTTGCAAAAATTAAAGGTGAATGAGTAAGAACGAAATTCATTGTCCGAAGGTAATAAAAAAAGAGAGATGTTTTTTTAGAGTAAACCTTCCATATCTTAAAATAATTTAGAATTCAAAAAAAAGCCCTCTCACAATAAAAAATAATGTGAGAGGGCGTCAATCAAATTTAATTTGAATTAGGCCAATTCTTCGTGTTCTGCTTTTCTAAAATGAATCTCATTATCTGAAGAGTCCATGATAATGACATCTTCAACGCTAACATCTCCTGAAAGAATTGATTTTGATAATTCATTCAAAACATATTTTTGAATAACTCGTTTAATTGGTCTTGCTCCAAAGAATGGATCGTAACCTTTTTCCGAAATCCAATCAAATGCACTATCTTTCACAATCAATGTAATTTCTTTCAGTTTTAAAACTTTTTTCAAATTATTCAACTGAATATCTACGATTTCTCGTACATCATTCTTCGTTAATGGTAAGAATAAAATGGTTTCATCAATTCTATTCAAGAACTCCGGTCGAATGGTTTTTTTTAATAATTCAATTACTTCGTCACGAACAATAGGAGCTATTTCAGCGTATTTATCTTCATCCGTTTTATCAAATCGTTCATGAATCACATCTGACCCCATATTAGATGTCATGATGATAATCGTATTTTTGAAATTAACGGTTCTTCCTTTATTATCTGTTAATCTACCGTCATCTAAAACTTGCAACAGAACATTGAAAACATCTGGATGCGCCTTTTCTATTTCATCAAACAACACAATCGAATATGGTTTTCTCCGAACAGCTTCAGTTAATTGTCCACCTTCTTCATATCCAACATATCCTGGAGGAGCTCCAACTAATCGACTGACAGAATGTTTTTCTTGGTACTCACTCATGTCAATTCGAGTCATTGAGTTTTCATCATTGAATAGATAGTCCGCTAATGTTTTTGCTAACTCTGTCTTTCCAACCCCTGTTGTTCCTAAGAAAATAAATGAACCAATAGGTTTTTTGTCATCTTGTAGACCAGCACGTGATCGTCGAATTGCATCTGAAATAGCTGTAATAGCTTCTTTCTGACCGACAACTCTTTTCGACAGTTCTTCTTCTAATTTTAAAAGTTTTACGCGTTCGCTCTCGATCATTTTACTCACAGGAATTCCAGTCCACTTAGAAACGACATCTGCAATTTCTTCCGCATCGACTTCTTCTTTTATCATTTTAGAAGTAGATTGCTTTATGACCAATTCTGCTTTAAATTTTTCTAAATCTTTTTCTGCGTCTTTAATTTTACTGTAACGAATTTCAGCAACTTTACCATAATCTCCTGCTCGTTCAGCTTGGTTAGCTTCTAGTTTAAAATTCTCAATATCCTCTTTTGCAGTTTGAATTGAATCAACAATGTCTTTCTCTGCTTGCCATTTTGCCATAAAAGCATCACGTTGTTCAGATAAATTAGCTAATTCTTCTTTAATCGTATTGATTTTCTTTTTATCATTCTCTCTTTTAATCGCTTCACGTTCGATTTCCAATTGCATGATTTTTCGTTCGATTTCATCCAATTGTTCTGGCTTAGAATTTATTTCCATCCGAAGTTTTGAAGCAGCTTCATCAATTAAATCAATGGCTTTGTCGGGCAATTGTCTATCTGTGATGTATCGTTGAGATAACTCTACAGCGCTGATAATTGCTTCATCTTTAATCAATACCTTGTGGTGATTTTCGTATTTTTCTTTTATACCACGTAGAATTGAAACAGCATCCTCAAAAGAAGGCTCATCCACAAGTACGGTCTGGAAACGACGAACTAATGCTTTGTCTTTCTCAAAATATTTTTGATATTCATCCAATGTTGTTACACCAACGGCTCTTAATTCTCCACGTGCCAATGCTGGTTTTAAAATATTTGCAGCATCCATTGCGCCATCGCCACCTCCAGCACCAATAAGCGTGTGGATTTCATCAATGAAAAGGATGATTTCTCCGTCTGCTTTTGTCACTTCTTTGATGACAGCTTTCAATCGTTCTTCAAACTCTCCTTTGTATTTTGCTCCGGCAATCAATGCAGCCATATCTAATGAGTAGACAATTTTGGATTGTAAGTTCTCTGGAACATCTCCTTCAATAATTCGATGTGCAATTCCTTCAGCAATAGCTGTTTTACCAACACCTGGTTCTCCAATGAGAATAGGATTATTTTTCGTTCTACGTGTTAAGATTTGTAGAACTCTTCTGATTTCCTCGTCACGACCGATTACGGGGTCTAGTTTTCCATTTTTTGCTAATTCATTGAGGTTTTTCGCATATTTCTCCAATGATTTGTAATTACTGTCTTGATTATTTGATGTCACTTTTTCTCCGTTTCTTAAGTTCATAATGTTCTTTTTTAAATCTTTTCTAGTCACACCAGCGTCTTTCAATAGTTTTCCAGCGGTATCGCCAGAATCTATCATCGCATATAACAGAATTTCAATGGAAACATATTCGTCTTGAAATTCTTTCATGATTTCGAAAGAATGATTAATTAATTTACTCATGTTAGAGGATAAATAAATATCACCTCCGGTAACTTTTGGATAAGATTGTACAATTCTATCTAATGCACTTTCAATACTTTGAATGTTTATTCCTGCTTCATTCAATAGAAATGGAACAACATCTTTGTCATTCTTCAGAATACTTAAAAGTACATGACCAGTTTCTATACTCTGTTGAGAATTTGAAACCGCCATTTCTTGTGCTTTCTGTAGCACTTCTTGGGTTTTTATGGTTAGTTTCTCGATGTTCATTTTAAGTGTTTTTTGAGAATTATATGTCAATTTTTAGTCCAATCTAAAATCAAGGATAAAAACGGTAATTGTGTCATGTTAATGTGTTCCCGTATGTCAAATTGACTGAAAATAAGCTAATTATGGAGTTGTTAACAATTGAAAAGTAGTTTATTAACAATTCATGTAACCAATTGAGGGGTTATGCGTAATAATCTAGCACAACAAAAAGGCTAATATGAAATTATTTATCACATCAATGATTTTTCTTGGATGTATTTCTGCTGCATCGGCAAGTGAACGAAAAATTTCCAGAGAGGAATATATTTCAAATTGGAGTGAAGAAGCTGTTCTTCAAATGAATGATTTCGGTATTCCCGCGAGTATTACAATGGCGCAAGCAATTCTAGAAAGTGGAAGCGGAAATTCTGATTTAGCCAGAAAAGGAAACAATCACTTTGGAATAAAGTGCCACAGTTGGAAAGGTAAAACGATGAAAATCGACGACGATAAAAAGAATGAGTGTTTTAGAGTGTACAAAAATGCAGGAGAATCATACAACGATCATAGTTTGTTCTTGAAGAATGGACAACGATATGCTTTTTTATTCAATTACAAGAAGACAGATTATAAGTCGTGGGCTAAAGGCTTGAAGAAAGCGGGTTATGCAACAAATCCAAAATATCCTCATTTATTGATTAAGATAATTGAAGAAAATAATTTAGATGAATTGGATCGTTTGAATGAAGTTTCTCCAATTGCTAACCCACAGATTATTGTAGAAAATAAGGAAATTGAAAAGTCGAATATTGTAACCAATAAAAACTTGAACGTTAGAATGCATAAAGTTGGTGTAAAATATGTTGTTGCTCAAGAAGGGGATACATATTATGCAATTGCTAAGGCAAATGGATTAACATTGAATCAATTGTACCGATTCAATGATTATGCATCGAGTAAAGATGTTTTAGAAGTAGGGGATTTCATTTTTATTCAAAAAAAGAAAAGAATGAAGCTTTTTAAGAAAGAAGAAATTGTAATCAATCAAGATGTGACTGTTGAAGAATTGTCCCAATTGTACGGTATAAACGTTAAAACAATTAAACGTTTAAATAACATTGTCCAAGATGAAGTTGTACTTCAGAAGGGCAGAAAAGTAACCCTCCGTTAATTCGAAGGTTTAGTTTGTTGTTGTAAAAGGTCTCGGTTCTCCGGGGCCTTTTTTTAGTTTATTCTTACCTTTACTTCCATGAAAAGAGAAATTATCATTACTGAAGATGGTTCAAGTAGTATTTTTATTCCAGAAATGGATGAAACCTACCATTCTACACACGGTTCTATTCAAGAAGCAGAGCATGTTTTCTTGAAGAATGGTATCCAACGATCAGAAGGGAAAGAATTGTCCATTTTTGAAGTGGGATTTGGTACAGGTCTCAATGCATTGATTTCTCTCATTCATTCTTCTGAAAGACAAAAAATAAACTACCATTCTATCGAAGCTTTTCCGGTGGAAGAAGAATTGATACAACAAATCAATTATTGCTCCATTTTAGGAAAAGAATACCAAGTTTATTTTGATAAAATGCATACCACAGAATGGGGGAGGGAACAAGAAATCACCCCTTCGTTTTCTTTGCTGAAAATTCACGAAAAATTGCAAGATTATACGTTGATACACAATTCTTACGATATTATTTTCTTTGATGCTTTCGGCCCTAATGCCCAAGCTGAAATGTGGAGTGAAGCCATTCTTGAAGAAATGTTCAAAGGATTAAAACAAGGTGCTTTTTTAACTACTTATTGCGCCCAAGGTCAGTTTAAACGTGATTTGAAAGCTGTTGGGTTTAAAGTTGAAGCAGTTCCTGGACCACCGGGGAAAAGAGAAATGACGTTGGCGTGGAAATAATTTTTTATTCTAGTTCAAGATAATTGAAATATACACGTTTCATTGATAATCTTACTGGAACAAAGAAATTATTTTCATAAAAAGGATTAGGTATAAAAAAGTTTATTTTTACTTTTTTTGATGGTATAATAATTTGACTGTCAGAAGAGGATATTTGGATACTTTGATGAGTTTCTTCATTTGATGATAAGTTATAAGAGAAGAGGCATGGAATTTTTTTACCACTTAAGCTGATAATTTCAATATTTTTACGGAATTCATTATTAGAATTGTAGTTAATTATATAATCTTCAAAAAACACAACTACTTTTTCATCAATTATGAAGGATGTAAAACTCTCGTTGTTCATTGAAATAATTGGGCAGATTACTGTCTCAATGATTCTGTCCATGTTGCATTTTATAATTTGTATGTTGTTCGTTAATTTTACATCATCTTTTATTTTATTCATCCCTAAAAATACACAAGTTAATACACCATCTTTATCAATTCTTGATTCAATGATTCTTAAAAAGTTATTCTCAGGAGTTATTTTTTTTATCAAATAACTATTTGTTCGAAAAGTATTATTGGTATGAATTTTATTCGTTTCAAAATAACTCTGATCTTCTAAAAATTCAAAATCATCAGAGTATCGCAGGAATGCTATTCCTGTTGATTGTCCATTGTCAGTGTATTCACCTATAAGGTAAAGCATTTGATTTTCGCCTGATTTTAGAATAAAATTAGTTATATCATGTTCTATGTCAGATGGAAGTCGTTTCGTAATGTTTTCTACAGGAGAATGAGCAATAATTCTATTCGCAATAACAAATGAAATTGTATGATTGTTTAATAAGCGTATAGAATTGTAAAAATTATAATTTTCTTGTTCAATTCTAGTGTTTTTGTATTGAATATTTAACTCTTGATTAGATACCGTGAAAAAATTGGAAAACAATTTTTTTCCATAAGAATTATATATCTTATACTCCATTTCTACACTAGTTGGACTATGTCCAGATGATATTTTAGCATTATGGTTGAAATATTTTTGAGAGCATACTAATATACTTTTTTGATCAGGAGAAGACATGATTAATGAACTAAACCCCAATTTGTGTGAATTTGAAGATATTATTGAAGAAGATATGAATTTTAGATTTTTATCATACACGTTCTTTACGAGTTTCATACTAAAACCAGCTTCATTTCCTGATAATATAATAATTGTGTCTTCTTCTGTTAGTTCTAAGCTAAATATCTTACCGCTGGTAAGAAGTCTTTTAGTAATGATTTCGTCTCTATTACAGTCAATTGACTTGACGTACTTTACATGAGAAGGAGAGGCGGAGTATATACCTCCATCTTTGTCAAAAATTACTTTTGGATCCTTATTGAATAAGTAGTCATTTAAAGAAGATTGACTGGATGAAGAAATAACTATTTTTTGAGAAAAGCAGATGCTTGAAACAAGGATGAAACAAGTGATGAGTATTTGTTGAAACATAATTTTAAAAAAGTTTGTGTGTGATTTCGTAATAAAATTATCCTACCATCTCACACTTAAACACCCCATCTCTATCAATCTCAGTCAATTTAACCTCTTGAAAAGTATTCGCTAAGTCCGCATTAAATGGAGTTTTCACCTTTACATAGTTTTCTGTAAAACCGTGCATAATTCCTTCGTTTTCTTCATTCTCAAATAAAACAGTGGCCGTTTTTCCAATATTTTCTTCGTAAAAGGCTCTTTTCTTCTTTGCAGAGAGAATGTGTAATTGCTTACTTCGTTCTTTGCGCTTTTGCATAGGAACAGGATTCTCCAATTTAATTGCTGTTGTATTCGCTCTTTCTGAGTATGTAAAAACATGTAAATAAGAAACAGGTAAATCTTTGATAAACTCTACCGTATCAATAAAATCTTCATCTGTTTCTCCAGGAAAACCAACAATAACATCTGCACCAATACAAGCATCCGGTCGAAGTTCTTTGATTTTCAAAACACGACTGGCAAAAACTTCGCGCTTGTATTTTCTACGCATCGCTTTCAATAAACGGTCGTTTCCAACTTGCAAAGGAATGTGAAAGTGTGGTACAAAACGTTTCGAATTTTTTAATGTAAATTCAATGATTTCATCGCTCAATAAATTCGGTTCGATGGAAGAAATTCTAAATCGATCAATGCCTTCAACCGTATCGAGTGCTTTAACCAATTCGAAAAAGCTTTCTTCATCTCCTTGACCGAAATCCCCAATGTTTACTCCTGTCAACACAACTTCTTTGGTCACTGTTTCCGCAATTTTCTTTGCTTCTGCAACTGTTCCTGCGATCGTAGCATTTCTACTTTTACCACGCGCTAAAGGAATCGTACAGAAAGTACAAAAATAATCGCATCCATCTTGAATTTTTAAGAAAGAGCGAGTTCTGTCACCCAATGAAAATGCAGGAACAAAATCTTTCGCATTTTTGATACTTTCATTCTCAATTATCACTGCAGTCCCATCAAATTGCTCAACGTGTTCAACAATATTGAATTTCTCATTGGCACCCAAAACAATATTTACTCCAGGTATTTCAGAAATTTCTTTTGGTTTTAATTGTGCAAAACAACCAATAATCGCAACAAAACAATTTGGATTGATTCTTTTCGCTTTTTTAACCAATTGGCGACATTTTTTATCGGCATTCTCCGTAACTGAACACGTATTTATAACATAGATGTCAGGTGTGTCGTCAAAAGCTACTTTTGCGTAACCAGCGTTTTCAAACGACCGACCGATGGTTGATGTTTCTGAGAAATTAAGTTTACAGCCTAATGTGTAAAAAGCTACTTTTTTGTATTGAATCATTGGAGCGCAAAGATAATGAGTTTATGGCTAGGAAGCAAATGGAATTTTGGGAAGTATTCTAAAATTTTGACAATCTAATTCTCTAACGCTCTAACCTTGTAACTCAATTCTTGCTATTCATCGTTAATTTCCCTTTCTTTGAAAACTAAAACCCAGAATTATGCCTATACGAATGAAAAAAGATGCTGGACAAAAACGTTCAAATAATAGAAGACCATCTAATTCAATGAGAAGCGGAGGTAGAAGTGGTGGAGGAGTAGGTATTAATGTTATCTCAATGCTGTTGCCTTTTCTCTTGAAAAAGCCAAAACTCTTAATCATTGTAGCAATTGTAGGTGTTGTAGCATATCTTTTTTTAGGAAAAGGGTGTTCTAGTTCTTCATTGCCACTCGATCAAATAAGTCAACTCTTTAGTACCGGTAATTCGTTCAATAAAGAAGCGTACGAGTCGGTTGAAATTTATGAGCCGCTTGCTGACAATGTTAAAAACCCATTGCCTGAAAAAGTGTCTTTATTGAAGTATGCTCCTAAACGTTTAAATCAAGGTAGACAAGGTTCATGTGTTGCGTGGGCGAGTGCCTATGCTGCAAGAACAATTTTAGAATCTCAGCGAACAGGTAAAAGTCCTAATTCCGTTAGATTCAGTCCTTCGTTTATGTATAATCAAATAAGTACTGATAAAAATTCTTGTCAAGGTTCGTACATTAAACTAGCCATGGATAATATGATGGGGGTTGGGGCAGTACCTTTTAATGATTTTAAATATGATGATAGGTCTTGTTCTAAAACACCAAGTAGACAATTGAAAACTCAAGCACAAGCTTTTAAAATTAAAGGGTTTCAACGGTTGACGGAAGAGGATGCTCGCTTTGCATCGAAAGAAATGTTGGCAATTAAACAAAATCTAGCACAAGGCTCTCCTGTGATAATCGGAATGATGGTCGGAGGAACATTCATGAGTAAAATGTCGGGACGAGAAGTTTGGATACCATCAGAAAGCGACTACAATCAACGTGGGTTTGGTGGACATGCTATGTGTATTATTGGTTACGACGATTACAAAGAAGGAGGTGCATTTCAAATTATGAACAGTTGGGGAAAAGATTGGGGTATTGATGGTGTTGGTTGGATTCGATATACTGATTTTAAACATTTTAATATTGAATCCTATGGTCTTTACCCAATGGGAAATATAGAAGATAAAAATGAAACTGTTTTTAAAGGGGGTTTTAGTTTACAACTAAATAGTGGTCAAAAATCAATGAATTTAGAACAAGTCGGTGATTTTTATTTCGAAACAACTCAAAAAATTAATATTTCTGATAAATTTAAAGTAGAATATACGAATAATGTTGAATGTTATACGTATATTTTTGGTCAAGAAACAGATGGTAGCAGTTATGTCTTGTTTCCATATACCCCTAAACATTCACCTTATTGTGGGATAACTGGAACGCGATTGTTTCCAAGAGATTATTCGATGCAAGCAGATGATAAAGGAGAGAAAGATAAAATTGCAGTAATTATTACAAAAAAACCAATGGATTACAATGAAATGAACGCGTTAATTTCGAATGCATCAGGCATTAGTTATGAAGAAAAAGTGAAGAATGCTTTAGTGAATACGCGTGAAAAAAATGTACAATTTAAAGGTAAAAGCACTATTTCTTTTATTGCTTCAACGAATGATAATAAAAGAATTGCTTTTGTGATTGGTATTAAGAAAAATAATCAATGATAAAGAAAATAACAACAGAATACGAACAATTGGACTCATGGAAAGACCTTTCATTTGAAGATCATGTTCTCGTAGAGAAAGCGTATGAAGTAATGGAAAATGCTTATGCGCCCTATTCAAAATTTAAAGTTGGCGCAAGTTTAAGACTTTCGAACAATCAAGTAGTTTCAGGGAGTAATCAAGAGAATATAGCTTATCCATCGGGTCTTTGTGCAGAACGAGTTGCTTTATTTTATGCAGGTGCAAATTTCCCGAATGAACGTGTGGAAACATTATGCATCGTGGCAAAAGGAGATTTGGTGCCTGTGGAAACGATTCTTTCCCCTTGCGGAAGTTGTCGGCAGGTGATGATTGAAACAGAGAAAAGACAAGAAGAGAAATACCGTGTCATTTTAGTAAGTCAGAATGGTGCAACCATAATTTTTAAATCGGCACTCGACTTATTGCCTTTAGCATTCGGAATATGAAAAAAAAGAATTTAAACATCTTACTCGGCGGATTTTTTCTTGCTGTATTGACGTCGTGTGGAAATGAGAACATTGAAAAAACGGCAAAAGAATTCTCCTCTGAATTAGGAATTGATTCTAGCCCTGTCGAAACGACAATACAAGCGAGTGAAATAATTACAGGAGATTATAATTACTTAATTCTCTCCAAAGACAAACAAGACTCGAGTGAATTAACCATTGATTATGCTTATTATTCAATAGATGATTCTGGAAAAACAGGCGTATTTTTTAAAGATACGATTAATCAAGTGATTGCAGATTTTGTATACGCTGTTTCTGATATGAATGAAGAACGGACTCGTCCATCTTTCTCCATCTCAATGTTTAAAGAAAGTCTACCTCTCTTTGCTTCATTTTATGAAGAAATGATTCAAGATGAAATCACCGCAGAAATGTTTCCTTGGCAAATTCAATCGAAAATTGCAATCAATGATTCTTTTCCTGATTTTGTTCAATTAACTACTTCTTCTTGGTCATACACAGGAGGAGCACATGGAAATGGTTTTATAGTGTATACTCTCGTGTCTAAAGAAGATGGACATGACATGAAAATGAATGATTTTTTTAAAGATTTAGGTGAATTGAATCTTCTTGCAGCAAAATTGCTTAAAAATGACAGAGAATTATCTGTAACAGAACCGCTTTCGAATGCAGGGTTTTGGATTGAAGATGAGTCCAATTTTTTAAATGAAAACTTTTACTTTGAAAATGGCGATTTGATTGTACAATTCAATCCGTATGAGATTGCTTCTTATGCAGATGGGCCAATAGAAATTCGAGTTTCAAAGAGTGATTTGAAACCGTTCTTAAAGTAGTTATAATTGATGGTGTAAAAAACACTTTCTTTTTTCAATTCAAAGCAACAAGAATTTTATATATTTGTCCTCAATAAAACTAAAGTAGACACATGGCAGCAAAGGCAAAAACAACTTCTCCGAAATCAACGCGTAAAGCGAATGATGCAGGAAAGCCTAAGTTTTCGAAAGAAACTTACATAAAATGGTACAAAGACATGTTACTCATTCGAAAGTTTGAGGAGAAAACAGGTCAACTTTATATTCAACAAAAATTTGGTGGATTTTGTCACTTGTATATTGGACAAGAAGCAATTGTTGTTGGTACAGCGAGTGGAAGCCGTAAAGGTGACAAGCACATGACAGCTTATAGAAGTCACGGTCATCCAATTGCATTAGGTTCAGATCCTAGAAAATTAATGGCTGAATTATACGGAAGGTCAACAGGTTGCTCAAAAGGTAAAGGTGGTTCAATGCACTTTTTTGATAAAGAAGTTGGATTCATGGGAGGTCACGGAATTGTTGGTGCTCAAATTGCTATGGGTGCTGGAGTTGCTTTTGCAGAGCAATACAATGAGACTGGAAATGTAGCCTTCGTTTCAATGGGAGATGGAGCTGTTCGACAAGGAGCTTTACATGAAACTTTCAACATGGCAATGCTATGGAAACTTCCAGTTGTTTTTATTATTGAGAATAATAATTATGCAATGGGAACTTCTGTTGATAGAACAACCAATGTAAAAGATTTATCAAAAATTGGTGATTCATACGAAATGCCTTCTCGTTCTGTAAATGGAATGTCTCCTGAAGCTGTTCATGAAGCAATTGAAGAGGCTGCAGACAGAGGAAGAAGAGGTGATGGCCCAACACTTTTGGATATCAGAACATACAGATATAAAGGTCATTCTATGTCAGATCCTCAGAAATACCGTTCGAAAGATGAGGTTGCTGAATGGATGGGAAAAGATCCTATTGATCATGTTTTAGATGTGATTAAAGAAAATAAATGGTTGTCTGAAAAAGAAATCAAAGAAACGCAAGACTGGGTAAAGAATGAAGTGCAAGAATCGATAGAATTTGCAGAAAACTCTCCTTACCCTGAGGCACACGAATTATACGAAGACGTTTATAAAGAGGAAAACTATCCTTTTATAAAAGAATATTAAAATAATAAGACATTAGCATTATGGCGGAAATTGTTTACATGCCGAAATTAAGTGACACAATGACGGAAGGAGTTGTGGCGGATTGGTTAAAAGAAGTTGGAGATGAAGTTTTATCAGGTGAAGTTTTAGCCGAAATTGAAACCGATAAAGCAACCATGGAATTTGAATCATTTTACGATGGTTTCTTATTGCATATTGGTGTTGAAAAAGGACAAACTGCTCCGGTTAATGCTATTCTTGCTGTCATTGGAGAGAAAGATGAAGATGTAGCTAAAATTTTAGCTGAAGCTGAGAAAAGTATGCCTACAGCTGAAAAAGAAGAGAAAAAGGAAGTAAAACCAGAACCGGTTAAAGTTGTTGAGGCAGCTAAGCCAACTCCTGTTGCTGTTCCTAATTCTGCTCCAATTATTGCAGATGCAAATGGACGAATTTTCGCTTCTCCTTTAGCACGTAAAATGGCAAATGATAAAGGTATTGACCTATCATCAGTGAATGGTACAGGCGAAAATGGTCGTATCGTTAAAAGAGATATTGATCATTATGTACCTTACGTTGGGGCGGGTAACAAACGTTCTTTTGTTGGGACTGAATCATTTACGGATGAACCTATCAGTCAAATGAGAAAAGTAATTGCTCAACGTTTATCTGAGAGTAAATTTACTGCGCCTCATTTCTATTTGACGCAAGATATTGACATGGAGAATTCAATTTCTTTCCGTAAACAAGTAAATTCTGTTGAAGGAGTGAAAGTGTCATTCAATGATATCGTCATTAAAGCAGTTGCGCTTTCTTTGAGAGAACATCCTACTGTAAATAGTTCTTGGCTAGGTGATGTTATTCGTAGAAATCAACACATTCACATTGGTGTTGCTGTCGCTGTAGATGAAGGACTTCTAGTTCCTGTTATTCGATTTGCTGATGGAAAGGACATAACAAATATTGGTGCTGAAGTAAAAGATTTGGCAATAAAAGCAAAAACAAAAAAAT
Organism: uncultured Fluviicola sp.; assembly: GCA_964387525.1. Classification (GTDB taxonomy): domain Bacteria; phylum Bacteroidota; class Bacteroidia; order Flavobacteriales_D; family Crocinitomicaceae; genus UBA4466. The sequence goes on along the minus strand of CAYLWS010000021.1, from coordinate 12,037 downwards.
TACAACCTGCAGACTGGGAAGGTAATACTTTTACAATTTCTAACCTTGGAATGTTCGGAATTGAGCAATTCACTGCAATTGTAAATCCACCAGACAGTTGCATTATGGCTGTTGGAGGAATAAAAGAAATACCTGTTGTTAAAAATGGACAAATTGTCCCAGGTAATGTGATGAAAATAACATTATCATGCGATCACCGCGTGGTAGATGGTGTATCAGGTTCTCTTTTCTTAAATACATTTAAGGAATACATGGAGAATCCTGCTACGATGTTACTATAATGTATTAAATAATCCCTCTGACTGGCATTGGAGGGATTATTTTAAATATCATTGAAGAGGTTCAATGACCTAAACCAAACTTATGAATAAAACACTGACTCTAAATTTGTGGGCGATATGCTTTACATTTCTATTTATTAACTTTTCTTTTGGACAAGCTACGATTAACGTTCGAGTTTTAACCGTTGAAGTCACAAGTAATGTAGACTGTGACGGTTTCTTATTTGGTGATAGTGATTTTGTTTGGGAATTCTTAGCAACAGATAATACCGTAGGGAATTCAAATAATAATCCTGTTCTTTTTGGGCTTTTAGGTGACTTTAATTACGCCTATCAAAATGGAAACAATGGTCCATACGTAATGTCTGCTCCTGGAAGTGGATTTTCACCTAATTCAGGTTGGTTTTTTACACATGATTATGTTTGTTCTGCAGATGTTCCAACTCAAATTACAATTGATTGGAGAGCTTATGAAAATGATGAAGCAACAAATTACAGTCTTTTAGGCTTGTTGACTGACGGAGAGACATCTAACCAATCCATTGCAATGACTGTTCCTGTTTCTCCTGGAGTAAACTGGCAAACTTATACTGCATCAAGTACAGATGGAGGTTGTAATCAAACATATAAGGTGACTTTTGAAATTGAATACGTTGGATTAAGCATTCCTGAAGTGCCGGATGATATTTGTAGCGCTGCTCAAATTCCGGTTGGCCCAAGTCAATTATTCGGTTTATGTTCTGGAGCAACTTTAGAAACGAATGAGCCAAATACAGGGGATGTTTCGTCCAATGGTTCTGCTTGGTTTTATTTTATTGCACCTCCTAGTGGAAGTGTGAATATAACAACGGACTTAGGTGGGACACAAATAGGTACTTATTTTGAAATCTATCATGCAGCAGATGGTGTAGGGTGTACTTCTGGTCTTCAACCAATAACTGGTACTGTGATAAAAGATAAATTTGATTATTTATCCCATATACAATTTTCAGATGGAACAGATTTATTAGGTATTGATCCGGAAGCTGAGATAGTATTAGACGCTTGTGATCCCGTAGCGCCATTTTCTTACCAGAAATTAATTGCAGGAGAAGTGTATTATGTTCAATTAGCTTTAGATAATGGTGAGCCAAGTGGTTATGTTGAAATCGGTGTGTTTGACCAAGGTGGAACGACTGGAGATTTAGAAGATATTCCTTGCCAATCACCTTTAGCAACAATCGGTACAGCTGTTATCAGTTCTGGAAATGGAGATGCCGTAACTATAAACTTACAATTTGGTTGTGCATTTGACAGTGGTAATGACTTTGGAGAAACAGGTTCTGCTCATTCTTCTGCTAATCCTGACGAATATCATGCGTATGATTATGATCACAATGCAGCAAACAACGGAACGATAAATGAAACTGTTTGGTTTAATTTTATCGCACCAAATAATGGTAGAATTGTATTTGAAACCGATTATCAATCGGGTGTTTATTCTGAAGACAATGCTTTTTGGGGACAAGATATTCGTTTTGCTCCTGGAGTCCCTGCTGATTATAACTGTGCTGATTTAGAAAATATGGGCGCTCAAGAAGGTGGTGTTAATGGCATTTTTGGCGGAGGTAGTGAGAGTGCAATCATATTAAAACAATGTTTAGAACCTGGCTATACATATTATGGTATGGTTGACCCTGCAAATGCATTAACAAATTTGAGTACTCAAAATATTGATTCGTGGATTTATGATCCAAGTGTCGCTGATCCAACAAATAACCCTCCAGGGAATGATATATTATGTTTAACACTTCCTAATCCGTTGTATGAAGTAGTGGTTACTCCTGCGGGAATGACTCCTCCTTTTCAAGCGGTGGCTGGCAGTAATGAAAAAGGATGTAGGGAATATTTGGCTGGTGAACCTGCAGTAAATTCAAGTCAAGTATTACGAGCTGACCAAACTGTTTGGCATTACTTTACAGTTCCTGCTTCAGGAGCAATTGAAATGAATTTGAGGGCATACATTGGAATGGATACTTTGCGTTTTCAGTATACGAATTGTTGAATGGGACAGATTGCTACGGTGGTTTAAATCCAGCAACGTATACTGCTGATGGAACGCAAACTACACCGATTATTACATCAGTTTTATCAGGCTCTGCAACTTTTACAGGTACGCAAGAATCCATTTGTTGTATGATGCCGGGAACTATTTACGCCATCCAATTGGACGGTGGTTCGCCAGGTGATGAAGGGCAATATATCATCGAATATATTAAAGAGGTCGAAGCTTATGCAGGAGATACGTATGTTGCTACAAATTTTGGAGATACAACTGTGTTGAATTCTTCAGATACGGCTTTTGTTTGTTTTAATGATTCTTTATTTCCAGGAAATTTAATCAATGGAATAGGTCAACCAACACTTGATATACCTTCTTGTTTAGATCCTGGATTTGTTCTACATACCAATACACCAATTCCTGATCCTGTTGCAGGTTCTGGTTTTACTTTTTTAGATACAGTTCATGGATTGAATGGAAGTTTTGTAAACAATACGGATGGTTCAGGTTCTTTTGGAAATCCATTATTTAATACTGTGTATTATGTTTCATCTATGGCTGATGAATCGGCAACATGGGGCGATTTTTCCTGCAATACTTCTACTGTAGATAATTCAGTAAATGTTGTATTTCTAGAGCAGGTCAATCCGGTATCAAGCTATGATAATACATTGTGTGAAATGACATTCTCAAGTTCTGGTGGATTAAGTTCATTCTATGGAACGGATCTTAATTATACGATAGAAGACGCAAGTATGAATCTTGTACAAAACGGTTCATTTACTTCAGGTTCTTCAATAATTTACGCAGTTCCTTCTGCAGAAGTGTATACAATTACAATAAATGATGGCGCTTGCCCTTATAGTTTTACAATTGATGCAAGTGCTTGTAATAATCCTTGTATTATCAATCCTATCATTGTTTTTGTTGAGGATACAATCTGTAATGGTCAATCGATTTTCTTAGAAGGTGCCAATCAAACTACAGCAGGATTGTATACGGATGTTTTCATTGCTACAAATGGATGCGACAGTACAATTTATACAACTCTAGTGATCAGTCAACCGTCTTTGTTTGAGCAAACGATAACGATTTGTCAAGGTACAAGTTTAACTGTTGGATCTAATACTTATTCTACACCGGGTGTGTACCAAGATGTTTTTGTTGCAGCGAATGGTTGCGATAGTATTGTGACAACTAATTTATTCTTGGAGAATACAATAAACGTAAATATTGCGCAAACCATTTGTACAGGAACTGATTATACTTTCGGAAGCAATACATATAATACGAGCGGTGTTTATGTAGATAATCTAATTGCAACACAAGGTGGTTGTGATTCTATTGTAACATTGTACTTGACTGTAGAATCATTAATTTCAACTTCAACTACTCAAACAATATGTAGTGGTACTTCAATTAATTTTGGAACGCAAACTTTATCCAATTCTGGAACTTATACGGAACAATTTACTACCGTTACAGGTGGTTGCGATTCATTAGTGACAATGTATTTATTTGTCAATCCAGTGATAGAAACTTCAATCTCAGAGGTAATTTGCCAAGGGCAATCTTATATTTTAGGAACACAGACATTGACAACAACTGGTAATTTCCAAGAACTCTTTGCAACACCAACGGGATGTGATTCTTTGGTTCGTTTGTTCTTGACAGTGACAATTCAAATGAATTCCTCTTATTCTGATACAATTTGTCTCGGTGAAACATTCACACACGGGACTCAGACGTTAACATCTTCTGGAGTTTATGATGAACTATTTACAACTTCTACGGGATGTGATTCTTTGGTAACTTTAGATTTGATTGTACAAGACTGTCAAGCATTGCTAGAAATAAGTAATATTTGTACACCTAATGGTGACGGGAGTAATGATACGTGGAAAGTAAGTGATCTAAATCAAATAATGGGTTGTACGGTGAAAATATTCAATCGTTGGGGACAATTGGTGTATGAATCGAGTGATTATAAAAATGATTGGGGAGGAACGAAAGATGGAGGAATTCTTCCAGATGGTGTATATTACTATACCATAACTTGTGATGAAGATCGAGAATACCAGGGAGCGATTAATTTAATGCGATTTAAAAAATAAGAAATATGAAAAAGACTTTAAAATACATCGCATCTTTTATACTGTTATTCACTGTTTTTACAACTTTTGGACAACAGTCTCGACTGACTAATCTTTATTCTCATAACAAATATTCTTTCAATCCTGCTTATGCGGGAGTAAGTGGATGTACTGAGATTTATTTTTCACACATGAATCAATGGACTCGTGTGGATGGAGCACCTGTAACAAATTACCTAAGTGCAAATTCTCGTTTAGGGAAATCTTTAGGGGTTGGAGCAAACATTCTTTTGGATAAGATTGGAATGATGCAAAATTTCTCAGCGTCAGGTTCTGTTTCTTATGGTTTTACAATCAATAAACTGCATACATTGAGGATTGGGATTTCTGGAGGTTACTATCAAACAAGAATAGATCCTACGAATGCAATCGCATTTGATCCAAATGATGTAATTGTTGAAGGAGGTGTTCAATCAGCTGGTACAGTAACCACAGAGGCTGGAATTTTGTATAAATTCAAGAGGTTAGAGTTGTCTTTTGCTTCTCAGCAAATCATTGAGACCCGTACTAAATTTGAGCACACTAACTTAGATGGATATGGATTGAAAAGGCATTATGTTGCTTTTGGAAGTTATGGTTTTATTTTAACGAAAAGATTGACGTTAACACCTTCAGTTTTGTACAAAGGAATTAAAAATAATAGCCAATTCGATTTCAATGCCGATTTGAATTACAATGATTTTATTTACGGTGGAATTGGCTATAGAACTGAAGTTGGGCTTATTGGTAGAGTAGGGATTAACATTCGTAAAATGTTCTTCATTGGTTATGCGTATGAAGTTCCGATGCAAAATATTGCTTCTTATAGTGGAGGTTCTCACGAAATATCTGTTGGACTAAAATTATGCAGGAAAAAGAAAGATGAATTCCCGGTAGAAGATCAGGCAAGAACAATGCAGATTATTGATACGATTACAATTACAGAAACAATTACGGATACTTTAATTATTGAAAAAATTGATACAATTTACATCGATAATACTCAACCAAGCAATGCAGAGGTGAATAAAGCGATGATTAGCGCAGAGGATCATTTAGAGTTTGAACACGATAAAGCAATTATAAAAAGAAAATCGTACCGTGATTTAGAGTCGTTGACCAATATTTTATTGATTCGTGAAGATTTAACGATAGAATTACATGGCCACACAGATAATACTGGAACTGAGCAATACAATATGCGATTATCTAAAGATCGTGTAAATGCTGTAAAAAAATTCTTAGTAGCTAATGGGGTAGAGTCGAGTAGGATTAAAACATTTTATTATGGTGAATCTAAACCTCTAACAGAGAATAAAACAGAAGAAGGTCGTCAGAAAAATAGACGAGTTGAAATGAAAATTAAGCAATAGTTTTAAGAGAATCACAGGACGTTTATTTATTTAGCTCTTCTTTACGTAGAAGTGTTCTTATTAAAATATTCATAATTGTCTAAAATAGATTGAATGTTATTTATACGAGATGTCTTATTGATTAATCAGTAAGTTAATTCATTGTTGAATTGTGTTATTTGTTAGATGTTTAGACGAATAGTGCATATTTTATTCATTTCTAAAATGTACATTTGAGACGAACATTTAAAATAACCATTATGAAAAAAATAATTACTTTTTGTACATTAGTATTGATGTTACTTGGATCTAATTCGTTTGGACAATCGTTAACCACCTTATCATTCAATGAGGTTAATGCACATTTAATGGATAATGGATATTTTTTCACAAATTGCACGACACAAGGCGCAGGATATGAAATACCAAAAGGGAGTAATAAATTTGCAATCTATTCAAGTGCATTTTGGTTTGGTGGTCGAGATGTTAATAGTCAATTGAAAATAGCCTCACCTAGATATTGTAACCAAGGAAATGATTTATGGCCAGGACCTTTGGATGTAAATTCAGGAAATGCTATCGTTCCTAACCCTTTCTCTCAAACTTTTTGGACAGTTTCAAAACAAGCGATACAAACTCATATTGCGAATTATCAATCGCCAGGATACGTTGTTCCAAATGAAATTTCGAACTGGCCAGCTCACGGTGATATTACATTAGGTGCTGCTTTTTATATTGCGCCTTTTGTTGATGTTAATAATAACGGTGAATATGACCCACATTTAGGAGATTATCCATGTATAAAAGGAGATATGGCTACTTATATCATAATGAATGACGCTAAAGAAGTACATGCTTCTGGTGGAGGTGTAATGAATGTTGAAATACATTTTATGTTTTACCAATATGCTACGAACACTACTCTTAATAATACAACATTTGTAGATATTGAAGTGATAAATAGAGGTACACAAACGTTGTTTGATTATTATACTAGTTATTACATTGATGCAGATTTAGGGTTTAGTGTTGATGATTATTTTGGGTGTGATTCTTCTCGAAATTTGATGTATACCTATAATAGCGATAATTTTGATCAAGATGGATTGATGTCAGGTTATGGAACTGCTCCTCCTGCAATTGGTATTGTTTGTTTGAGCCAGGATGTAGAATCTGTTGGTACATTTTCAAATGGAGCCATTTACCCTTATAATGATCCGTCAAATCCTGTAGAGTTCTACAATACTATGAAAGGACAATGGCAAGACGCAACATTTTGGCAAGATAACAATGGAGATAATACTCATTTTATGTATTCAGGAGATCCTAATAATTCAGGAGAATGGTCAGAATATAGTGTAAGCAACCCTCCAGGGGATAGAAGAATGATTATGAATTCAAAATATGGTACATTGATGCCAGGGGATTCATACAGTATTTCTTATGCAATAGTTTTTGGTCAAGGAACAGATAACTTGAATAGTGTTACTGAATTGTTTCAAAATACAGACGTTATACAAGATTTTTACAATCAACAAACTCAAAATTGTTTTGATCCAACAACTGTTGGGGTGAATGAATTGAATGTAGATGAATTTGAAATTTCTCCAAATCCTTCTTCGGGTAATTTTAATTTAGTTTTCCCAAAAGAATACGCTGAAGTTAAAATGATCGTTAAAGATGCATTTGGAAGAATCATTCTTAACGAAGAGAAATCAAGTGTTAACGAATTAGCAATCCATTTAAGTGGACCGAAAGGTGTTTATTTTGTTACCATCATAACGGAAGATGGAGAAAGTACAAAAAAAATAATTTTGAACTAGGGTTAAATTAAATAGAATTTTTTTGAACTCCCTATGATTTTCATGGGGAGATTTTTTATGCAATAATGTAACATTTACCGATAGATTGCATTATATATCAAAATCCTCAAAATGAAAAAAATACTCTCCATCCTTTTTCTTTTGTTTGTTGTATTTCAATCTTCAGCAAAAGATCATTTCTTTAATAGATTAGAGAAATTGTACGAAAAAGACAGTAAATCATGTTTAGTTGTTGCAAAAAGACATATTAAACTCTTTCCAGAGCAAGCTGCATCCTATTTTTTCTGTACTAAAATTTCAGAAGACAAATTTAAAAAAGGAAAGAATTTACGTGCACAATACATTCACCTAAACAAAGCCATTGCGTATGCAAATCGTTTTGATGAATTGAGTAATGAGCGTTTGAAAGAAAGAGCGAACTGGTCTGAATTTAAAACTGAACTGATCAATGTGACACAAGAATTAGTGGATTTACTCCAGTTAAGGGATGAATTCTCTTTCAGTGAACGATTAGGTTCAAAATTAAATGAATTGAATCACGAATACGCAGACATTGCAATTGAAACGGAAAGTAATGACATTAAAGCTGTCTTTAATACAAGTAATTCTACAACATTGTTTTACGGTTTGGCGACTGGAAATGAATTGGTAGAATCAGCTTCACTTTCTGAAGAGCAAAAATTGTTGGCATTGATCAATACAGAACGAAAACGTTTGGGAATGCTCCCGTTGACTTGGGAAGATGGGTTGGCAAAAGCAAGTAGATACCATTCATACGATCTTGCGACACAGAATTACTTCAACCATTCCTCTTACGATAGAATCAATGGGGAATTAGTAAAAGTAGGAGGGACCTTTGATCGAATTCCAAAATTCTATACAAAATCATTCGTAAATGGAGAGAATATAGCCGCAGGACATCAATCTGCGAAGAGAACATACCAACAATGGTTGAACAGTAAAGGACACTATAAAATCATGTTCAATGCTGAGTCAACAAAGATTGGAATCGGTGTCTTTTACTACGAAAATTCCCCTTTCGGGTATTATTGGACAATGTCTACGGCATTGTAGAATAGAAGTGCTCGGATTCTAATTTTCTAATGTATTCTTTATCTATTTTCTTTTTCTTATCTTTAGGTTTTATTTTGAAAACAAACAATATGAAATCTATTTCACGAATTTTATTCTTCGGAATTCTATTTTTTACTTCTCCAACAGTTTTTGGGCAAGATACAATTGTACATGCTACAATTTTGGACAGTAATTTTATTGCTGCGGATAAACTCTACAATGCCGGCGTGCATAAAATGAAAGCTCAAAACTATGAGAGTGCAATTGAAGACTTTTCAAAAGCGATTGAGTTAAGAGATAGTTTTGAGGTGGCATTCTTTAACCGTGGTGTTGCAGAATTTGCACTAAAACGTTACGAGGGATCTATCACCGATTTTGATAAAGCAATTGAGCTAAACAACCAAAGAGCAGAAAGTTTTTTTAAAAGAGGACGAGCAAAACAAGAGTTGGAAGATAAAGAGGGAGCAATTTCCGATTATAATTTAGCCCTAGAAATTGATGATAAAACGGCGGGTGCTTATTATTATCTAGGAATGTATCAATTCTTAGATGGAAATTATGAAAACGCCATTGAACAATACACTAAAGCGATTGATGCTAAAGAAAATTATGCATACGCATACAATGACCGTGGTTCTGCGAAAAAACAACTGGAAGATTATGATGGAGCAGTCAAAGATTATCAGAAAGCATTGATGTATGACAATAAGATGGCATTTGCCTACAATAATTTAGGATCTGCCCAAAGAAAAACAGGAAATATTAAAGGAGCTATTCAATCATTCTCTAAAGCTATAGCAATAGATGCTGATTATTACGTAGCATACAACAATAGAGGGAGTGTTAAATATGACGAGGGAGATTATAAAGGAGCTGTAAAAGATTTTCAAAAAGCGATAGCTATTAAAGCTGACTATGCGTATGCGTTTAATAATTTAGCTGCTGCTAAATTCAAATTAGGCGATTACTCAGCTGCGATCAAAGCTTGTGATAAAGCCATCGAAATTAATCCAACCTATAGTTATGCATTCCTCAACCGTGGAAATGCAAAAGAACTCATCAGAGATGAAAAAGGAGCTTGCGAAGATTGGCATAAAGCCATTGAACTCGGAGTAATAGGAGCTGAACAACATACTAGTATCTGTAAATAACCACCGCTAAACACTTATTATGAAAACGAATAAATATTACCTTATTTTCGTATTGTTATTTCTTTCGACACTTTCATTTTCTCAGAATGTTGATTTCGAAAAGAAAAACTTCCCCAATGATAAAGAAGGATATAAACAAGCCAGTAAAGAGTTGAAATCAGGAGATGGCTTCTATTTTCAAGGAGTTGGTTTTTACAAAGAGGCTATTCCATTCTTTGAAAGAGCGAATAAATTCAACCCAAACAATGCTGAATTGAACTTTAAATTGGGAAATTGCTATTTAGAATCGATGCACCAATACAAAGCACTTCCTTTTTTAGAAAAAGCGAATAAATTGGACGCTAACTTAGATCCAACCATTCATTATTCTTTAGGAAGAGCTTATCATATTGATGAACAATTTCAACAAGCTTTGTTTGAATTTAATTTGTACAGAGGGAAAATGCTGAATACAAATAACCCTTTTGTTATGAAAGGGATTGACCTTCAAATTAAACAATGTCACAATGCAATCGAATTGGTTAAAACGCCTATTCGTGTGTTCATTGATAATTTAGGTGAAAACATCAATACTAAATACAACGAATACGGAGCCGTGATTTCTGCCGATGAATCGGAGATGCTTTTTACTGCACGTCGTCCAAATTCTACAGGTGGGAAAATTGACCCAATGTTGAATGAGAATTATGAAGATATTTATGAGTCAACACGACAAGAAGATGGTTCTTGGTCAAAAGCTGTGCAATTAAACAAACCAGTGAATACCGAAAATCACGATTCTAATTCCGGTGTTTCTGCGGATGGTCAGCGCTTATTGATTTATTATGGAAAGAAAGGAAATGGGGATGTTTATGAAACGATTCTTGAGGGAGAAACTTGGGGGAAACCAGAAGCGTTAAGTAAAAAAATAAACTCCAAAGATTCTCATGAATCGTCAGCTTGCTATTCTCCAGATGGAAATGCAATTTATTTTGTTTCGGATAAACCGGGTGGAATTGGAGATCATGATATTTACATTACCCGAAAAGATGAAAAAGGTAAATGGGGAGAAGCGATAAATTTAGGAAGCGTTATTAATACACAATACAATGAAGAAGGTGTATTCATGCATCCAGATGGTAAAACACTTTATTTCAGTTCTGAAGGGCATAACTCAATGGGTGGATACGATATTTTTAAATCGATTTATGACGAGGAAACAAAAACGTGGAGTAAGCCAGAAAATATTGGTTATCCCGTGAATACACCTGGTAATGATGTTTTCTTTGTAGTCTCTGCTGATGGTCGTCATGGGTATTATACTTCTGCATCTGAGGATGGTTTTGGTTTAAGAGATTTGTATGTAATTACTTTCTTGGGAGAAGAGAAACCAATGGTTTTAAACAACGAAGATAATTTGTTAGCGTGTAGAATTGCACCAGTTGAAGAAGTTGTTGTAGCTCCAGTTGTCGTTGTGAAAGAAGCACAGTTGACAATATTGAAAGGTGTAGTGACAGATTACTTAAGCAAAGAAGTATTAGAGGCGGAAATTGAAATTGTAGACAATGAAGCGAATAAAGTAATTGCTACGTTTAAATCGAACAGTGCAACAGGTAAATATTTAGTTTCGTTACCGGCGGGTAAGAATTACGGTATTGCTGTGAAAAAAGAGGGGTATTTATTCCACTCAGAAAATTTCGATATTCCCAAAACAGCCGCTTTTCAAACTGTTGAAAAAAATGTTGAATTGAAAAACTTGAAGGTCGGAAACAAAATTGTACTGCGAAATATCTTCTTTGATACGGACAAAGCGACTCTTCGACCAGAATCCACGGCTGAGTTAAACCGCTTGATTAAGCTAATGAACGATGTTCCAACCTTGAAAATTGAATTGGGTGGACATACCGATTCACAAGGAGCAAATGCGTATAACCAATCTTTATCCGAACGAAGAGCGAAAGCTGTGGTAGACTATTTAACGAAGAATGGCATTAGTGCTGCTCGCTTAGTTTCGAAAGGATATGGTGAAGAAGAACCAGTTTCTACCAATGAAACGGCGGAAGGTCGACAGGAGAATAGAAGAACTGAATTTAAGATTTTAGCATTGTAAGAGTTGAGAAAAGGGGACGGAAATATTGAGATGTACCGTTATGGCTTCCAAGGACAAGAAATGGACGACGAGGTGAAAGGGAAAGGAAACTCAA
>CAYLWS010000020.1:29981-45274 GCA_964387525.1 uncultured Fluviicola sp. | reverse complement strand
GGATGATGATGCACATACTGCTACAACAGTTATGGAAAATGAAGTATTGGTAGTTGAGCCTTCTGAAGTACCAGGAGCGATATTCTTCTTACCTACTGCAAAATCTCCTCACGGTTGTGATGTTGATCCAACTGGTGAATACATCATTGGTAATGGTAAGTTAGCTGCACAAATGACGATTCACTCATTTACTAAAATGATTAAAGCAATCGAAGACAAAGCTTTTGATGGTGATGCTTATGGTATTCCAATCATTAAATTTGATGCTGTAAACTACGGTACTTTAAATCAACCAGGACTAGGACCTCTTCATACTGAATTTGATACAAGAGGAAATGGTTATACTACTTTCTTTATCTCTTCTGAGGTTGTGAAATGGAACATCAAAGACTTGAAAGTTATTGACAGACATCCTGTATACTATTCTGTAGGTCACTTAATGATCCCAGGTGGTAACTCTCAAACTCCAGATGATAAATACTTAGTTGCGATGAATAAAATTACGAAAGATCGTTATTTACCAACAGGTCCAGAAGTATGTCAATCAGCTCAGTTATTTGATATCTCTGGTGAGAAAATGGAATTATTACTAGATTTCCCAACAATTGGTGAACCTCATTATGCTGCAGGTATTGCTGCTGATAAGATTGCTGCTAATTCTGTGAAAATCTTCAGATTAGAGGACAATAAACATCCTTATGCTGTTAAGAATGAAGCTGAAACGAAAGTTGTACGTAAAGGAAAAGAAGTACATATTTATATGTCTATGATCCGTTCTCACTTCTCTCCTGATAATATTGAAGGTGTGAAAGTTGGAGACAAAGTATTCTTCCACGTTACTAACTTAGAACAAGATTACGATGTACCTCACGGTATCTCTATGATTGGTGCACAAACTTCTGAATTGTTGATCATGCCAGGTAGAACAACTACTTTCACATGGGAACCTAAATTAGTTGGTGTTTGGCCATTCTATTGTACAGATTTCTGTTCTGCACTTCACCAAGAAATGCAAGGATACATCAGAGTTTCTCCAGCGAGCTCAAATATTGAAATTTCTTACACATTGGACGGTGACGTACCAGGTGAAGAGGAAGAATTATAAGCTGAAATATTAGATTAAATAAAAGCGAGTAATCTTGTTATGATTACTCGCTTTTTTAATACCCAAACTATTGGATTTCAGATCGTTTTATGTAACATATCTCACATAAAAAAAGAATGTATTTCAGTAATTTTGTAGTATTAAATGGATGAAATAACTAAATAAAAAATGTCATGAAAAAGTCAAAAGTATTAATGATTATTGGATCATTATTAATTCTCGGATTATTTGCTTTCCCTTTGTGGAATATCACTTTAGAAGCTCCTCAGTACCCAATTCCACTAGGAATGGATATTCATATTGATAAGTTTTCTGACACACATGAATTTGATATTAAAAACATCAACTTAATGAATCATTATGTTGGAATGCAATACATTCCTGAAACAATTCCAGAATTTAAAATTTTCCCAATTGTTATTTTAATAATGGCCGCTTTAGGTGTGTTATTTGGATTTGTAGGGAAATACAAACTCTATATCGTTTGGTTCCTTTTAATTTCAGCGCTTGGAGTTGCAGGAATGTACGATTTTTACATGTGGGAATATGATTATGGTCACAACTTAGATGAACATGCAATAATGATATTCAAAAACCCTGATGGTTCAACAATGGGATTCCAACCTCCTTTATTTGGAACTAAAGACATTCTGAACTTCACCGCACATTCTTACCCAAGAACAGGTGCATATTTTATGTTTGTTGGTATTTTTATGACTTTTATTGCTTTCTTTGTAGGTAAGAAAGAAGCTAAAAAGAAGTAAATCTACTTTAAACAAAATGTAAATATGAAAAATATTTTTATCGTGCTAACATCTTTATTGGTGTTAGCACTTTATTCTTGTAGTGTTGAACCTGTTGAAATTGATTATGGGAACGTACATTGTATGCATTGTGACATGACCGTTGTTGACAGGAATCATTCTGCAGAATATGTCACAACAAAAGGTAAAGCATTTGTTTTTGATGCCATTGAATGTATGGTACGCACGATTAACGAGAAAAATAACGAAAGTGATTTAGCTTTTATACTTGTAGCTGACTATGCTAACCCTGGTACTTTAATCGATGTTAATTCTGCTACTTTTATGATTAATGAAAACATTAAAAGTCCAATGGGTGCAAATTTATCCGCCTTTTCTACATACGAACTAGCAAAGAATGTACAAGACAAACAAGGTGGGGCGCTATATCATTGGGACGAATTAAAAGCTGAATTAGCCGAATAACTTGACTATGAAAACACTTTTTTTATCATTCCTCCTTATTCTTACCTCCTACTCCAATGCAAAAACAATCGTTGTTTGTAAAAGCTGTTCTGTCAAAACAATAAAAGAAGGAATCTCTCTTGCAAACGAAGGAGACAGTGTATTGGTTAAAAAAGGTTTGTACAAAGAAAATGAAATCCAAATTAATTTGGGAATTCATCTTGTTGGAGAGAATATGCCGACAATAGATGGCCAAAACAAACCAAATAGTATCATAGCAGCAAGTGGTAGAAACTTTAGTGTTTCTGGATTTAATTTCAGAAATGTAGGAATGAGTTACACCAAAGAAATTGCGGGAATTTATATTACAAAATCTAGAAATTTCATTATAAAAGGCAATGAATTTAAGCATGTTTTTTACAGTTTTATCATTCAAAGTTCAAAATATGGTGTGATAGAGAAAAACACAATTATAGGTGAAGCCAAAGAGGAATCCAGTTCAGGGAATGGTATTCATGTTTGGAAAAGTACTCACCTTAGAATTGAGCAGAATAAAATTTCCGGAATGAGAGATGGGATTTACCTTGAATTTGTAGATTATAGCCACATTTCTCATAATACAAGTTTTGACAACTTGCGTTATGGTTTACATTTTATGTTTTCAGACCATAACGAATACCACCACAATGAATTTAAAAGTAATGGTGCAGGAGTTGCAGTAATGTTTTCTAAACACATTAAAATGCATCACAATACTTTTCATTACAATTGGGGAACGGCGTCATACGGACTACTTTTAAAAGAAATAAATGACGCAACAATTGCGGATAATTATTTTGAGCAAAATACAATTGGTATCAACATCGATGGTTGTAATAGAATTACCTACAAGAATAACCATTTCACACGTAATGGTTGGGCTCTAAAATTCACAGGAGGTTGCTATTCTAACCTTTTTGAGTTCAATAACTTTATGCACAATGCATTTGATTTATCGTACAATAGTAAAGTGAATGACAATCTTTTTGAAGCAAATTATTGGAGCGAATATTCCGGCTATGATCTAGATAAAGATGGCATTGGTGATGTCCCCCACCGCCCTGTAAAGCTCTTTTCTTACATCGTTAATCAGACTCCTGAAACATTAATTTTACTCAGAAGTTTATTTGTGGACATAATCAATTTCTCGGAGAAGGTTTCTCCTGTTTTTACTCCCGACAACTTAGTGGATGCAAAACCTCTCATGAAACCTTTGAATCCAATCGTAGAATAAATTATATTTTTAAAATGATTGAAATAAAGAATTTACATAAAAAGTTTGACAAATTAATTGTTCTCGATGGACTTAATTTAAGCATAAAAAAAGGTGGTATCTTCGCTGTTCTTGGTCCAAATGGTTCAGGAAAAACAACGTTGATTAAATCAATACTCGGAATGGTAATTCCTAACAAAGGAGAAATTGAGTTGGATGGAGTAAATATTCTAAAGAAATGGGAATACAGAAATAATATCAATTATTTGCCACAGATTGCGAATTTCCCTGCAAATTTATCTGTTTCAGAATTGATTAAGATGGTGAAGAACCTTCGACCTAAAGAATCAAATGAGACAGAACTCATTAATTTATTTGGATTGAAACCATTCCTAAAAAAGAAATTAGGGAACCTTTCTGGTGGAACAAAACAAAAAGTAAATTTAGTGTTGACTTTTATGTTTGATAGTGACTTAATTATCTTAGATGAACCTACGACAGGCTTGGATCCTATTGCTTTAATTTATTTGAAAGAATTAATTCAAAAAGAGAAAGAAAAAGGGAAAACGATTCTAATCACGACCCATATCATGAGCTTAGTTGATGAAATGGCAGATGAAATCGTCTTTTTATTGGACGGTAAAATCTATTTCAAAGGAAGTGTCTCTGAACTTAAAGAACAAACTGAAGAGAATAATTTAGAACATGCCATCGCGCAATTAATTTCGAAACAATATGCTTAAGATATTAAAATATTCAATTTTTGATTTATTGAGAAGTAGATGGAGTTATGTCTATTTCGTCTTTTATCTTTTGATTTCTTTTTCATTATTTTTTTTGAACAACGATATAGACAAAGCGATCATTACTCTAATGAACATTATCATTATTTTAGTTCCATTGATCGGAACTATTTTTGGCGTAATGTATTACTACAGTTCCAAAGAGTTCACAGAGTTACTTCTTGCCCAACCCATTAAGAGAAGTAAGATTTTCATGGGACAATACATAGGAATTTCATTGTCCTTAACATTGAGCCTTGTTTTAGGAATAGGAATTCCGTTTGTTTTTTATGGCTTATTCAAGTCAGCAGCAATATTCGATTTCACCTTATTACTGATTGTGGGTGCTTTCTTAAATTTTATTTTCGTTGCACTCGCGTATAATATTGCAATATCAACAGATAACAAAATAAAAGGATTTGGATTCGCAATATTAATGTGGTTGATGTTTGCTGTAGTTTACGATGCAATCTTCATGATCCTTTTAATCAAATTCAATGAATACCCTTTGGATAAATTTACATTGATTGCAACTATGGCCAATCCGATTGATTTATCAAGAATTCTCATTATGCTGAAATTGGATGCCTCTGCCCTTTTGGGATATACAGGCGCCGTGATGAAAGACTTTTACGGAACTTATTTAGGCGTTTTAATTTCCATGTCGGCATTGAGCTTTTGGATATTTATCCCTCTTCTTAGAATGCGTAGGAAATTAAGAAAAAAAGATTTTTAATTTAACGGACTCTTTTTTTGAATTTTAAAACGTATCTACCCAAATATAATCGACACAACTTATTAAAGAATTGAATACCATAATAAAGCTGAACAATGACATCATTGTTCAGCTTTTCTATTTTGTATCGTTTTATTACGCTTGTGCTTTTAGTGTATTACTATTTCAATTCAGAACTGGAGATTAATTAAGACTAAATTAGTTTTAAAAAAAAGGCGAAATAATATTCAAAAATTAGGGTGTAAAACGATTTCATTTTCTTCTCAAACCGAGTCGTTCCAATCCTAATTCTAAAGAATAAATACTATATTTGAAACATGAAGTTTTTGTATCCTCAATTCTTGTGGGCTTTACTTGTTTTGTTGATTCCTATCATCATTCATCTGTTTAATTTTAAAAGATACAAAATACTCTATTTTTCTAGCCTCTCATTTGTTAAATACGTCGATCAAAAAACTAAATCAACACAATCGTTGAAACATATTTTAGTTTTATTGGCAAGGCTATTTACCTTCCTTTTTCTTGTTTTTTCATTTGCTCAACCCTATTTCCCTACCGACGAGAAAGAAAATTCAACTTTAGAAGCTATTAACTCAATTTACATTGATAATTCATTCTCAATGCAAGCAATGGGGACAGAAGGCGAACTATTGTCTCAAGCGAGAGAGAATGCACGCCAGTTGATTTCGGATTCTCCATTGGACACTCGCTTCATGATTTCTACAAATGATTTATCTGGAAGTGAAGAAAGAATATTATCAAAAGTAGAGGCGCTTGAAAAACTTGACTTGATAACTTTCTCAGCCAAAACGAGAACTATTTTTGAAATTCTCCAATGGCAAATGAATGGTTTTTCTAAAAAAAATCTTCTTTCTTCTGCGTCAATAAATTCTATATTACTGAGTGATTTTCAAGACATTCATTCAAAAAACAAGAAAATACAAAATCTTGATAAAATAGCCCTATTTCCAGTAAAAATAGAAGCTGAAAATCAACAAAACATCTTCATTGATTCAGTTTGGTATACTTCCCCTATTCACAAAAAGAACACGAAGAATGAACTCAATATACGAATTCAGAATAAAGGCTTTTCTCCAAATCAATCGGGTTCTATTAATGTAGAATTGATTATTGATATTACAGATTTCCATAAATCTATATTCGTTGACTTGCCTTTTAACCAAGAAAAGATAACTCAAATTGGCTACATGGACAAAAGCAATGGACTAAAGGAGGGGAAAGTTCAATTGGTTGATAATCACTTGTATTTTGATGACTCCTACTATTTTTCTTACCAAGTCAATGAATTTGTGAATGCATTAATAATCAACGGTGAAGATGCGATTCAAAACATAGAATTAGTACTGAACTTGGACAATTATTTCAAAACATCTCTCAAAGAAATAACTGCCGTGACAAAAACCGATTTTGAGAACATTGATATTGTTTACGTCAACGGTGCCAATGAAATCACAAACGGTTTCACGAACTATTTAGTAGATTTTGTTGAAAATGGAGGTTCTGTTGCTTTATTCCCTGGAACTGACCCAAACCCTTCATGGAATTCTCTTTTACAAATTCTTCATCTTCCTCAATTAGGAAAAAAAATTCAATCTGGGACTAAGATAAATTCAATTTCGTACAACGATCCATTTTTTGATGGCGTA
Source organism: uncultured Fluviicola sp. (assembly GCA_964387525.1). Taxonomy (GTDB): domain Bacteria; phylum Bacteroidota; class Bacteroidia; order Flavobacteriales_D; family Crocinitomicaceae; genus UBA4466. The sequence goes on along the minus strand of CAYLWS010000020.1, from coordinate 38,524 downwards.
TTTGAAAAGAAATCACAGCATTTAAATTTACCGAGTGTTTCTACCATTTCCCAACCATTACCTTCAAATACAACTCGATCCACATCTTTGATTAATCTTCAAAATGGACTTCCGCTATTTGCTAAAGTGCAAGAGAAAGGAAATTCCTATATATTTTACAGTTCTTTGCATGATTCTTTTGGTGAATTCTCAAAAGACGCATTATTTCCTACTCTTATTCTAAGAATGGCAGAATTAAGTCAACGTCAACACCCTCTGTTTATGGTTATTGGAAGTGAATCTTCCTTTCCAATTTATGAGAAACTATCTTCGGAAGAAATCGTACATATTCAATCTCCTGATTTCGATTACATTCCTCCAATGACGTCAATTGCTGGAGTAAACTTTATTTCATTGAAAGACGCAAGTAATCATCAAAAATTAAAGGCAGAGAATTACAATTTAATGACTTCAAAAAAAATTGGCGCATTGAGCTTGAATTACAATAGAATAGAGTCAAACCTTTCTACAATGGACCAAAATACGCTTCAACAAAAACTGATTCAATTCGGTGCAAAAAAAGTAGTTTTCAGTAAAATCAGTAGTGAATCAAACTTTTCCACATTAACTATTGATAAACCTTTCTCTTTTTGGAAACTTTGTATCATTTTAACTCTTATTTTTGTAGTCATTGAAATGTTATTAATTCGATTTTTAAACTAAATTATTTGTGATGAAAATTTTGATCAAAAAAGCAACAATTATTGACCCTTCTTCTCCTTTCCACCAACAGGTGAAAGACATTTTGGTTCAAGACGATCAAATTATTGACATTCAAAACAGTATCTCAGATGAAGATGCCAGAGTTATCTCCCATGAGAACCTTCATATTTCAGCTGGTTGGGTAGATTTAAAAGCAGACTTTTGTGATCCTGGATTTGAACATAAAGAAACAATTGAGAGTGGATTAGATGCTGCTGCACTTGGGGGATATACTCATGTAGCTGTGTTACCGACAACGTTACCAGTGATGGATGGGAAAAGCCAAATTCAATACATGCAAAGAAAAGCTGAATACCATGTAACTCAATTACATCCAATTGGAACAATTACAAAAGGAATGAAGGGCGAAAATCTTTCTGAAATGTTTGATATGCACAACTATGGTGTTCAGCTCTTTTCAGATGATTTAGTACATGTAAGTGCAGGGATTATGTACCGTGCATTATTATATTCCAAGAATTTTGGTGGAAAAATAATCGCTTTTTCACGAGATAAATCTATCGCGGGAAAAGGAATTGTAAACGAAGGGATGGCCTCGACAAAAACAGGTATGAAAGCCGATCCATCTATTGCCGAAATCATTGAAATTGAACGAAATATTCGCTTATTAGAATACACTGAAGGAAATATTCATTTCACAGGTGTTTCAACAGCAGAAGGCGTTCGTTTGATACGTGAAGCAAAGAAAAAAGGACTAAGTATCTCTGCAGATGTACATTCTGCTAATTTAGTTTACAATGAAGAAACTGTTCTTGGATTTGATTCCAATTATAAATTAATGCCCGTTTTGCGTTTTGAATCGGATAGAAAAGAATTATGGAACGGTGTAAAAGATGGAACCATTGACGCTATTGTTTCCAATCATCGACCAAAAGATAAAGAAGAAAAAGATTTAGAATTTGATTTAGCAGAGTTTGGAACAATTAATTTACAAACTGTTTTCTCAGAATTAGCATTAAGTAAAGAGTTTGATTTAGAAACCATCATTAAATCTTTCACTATCGGTGCACGAAATGTACTTAATCTACCTAAAGTTACCATTGACAACCAAAAAAGAGCTGATTTAACGCTTTTTGTTCCTTCAGAAAAATGGACATTGAAAAAAGAGATGATTAGTTCATTCACCTTTAATACACCATTATTAAACAAAGAATTGAAAGGAATGATTGTCGGTGTTATAAACAATGGTAAATTAGCAATGAAGAATTAATCTATGACTACGAAACGACATTTTATCAAACAATTTTTCAAAGAGAAAAAGACAGTTGGTGCAATTAAGCCATCTTCTAAGGCTTTAGGAAAAAAAATGTTACAACACATTGATTTCTATGAAGATAAATTAATTGTTGAACTCGGTCCTGGTACAGGGGTTTTTACAGACTTAATCATTGATAAACTAGCTGATGATGGTCAACTTTTTGTTTTCGAATTAAACGATCATTTCTACGAAGTTTTACAAAATAGAATCAACGACCCTCGAGTTCATATTATTCACGATTCTGCTGAACATATTCAAAAATATTTAAAGAACAACGAAAAGGCTGATGCCATAGTGTCTTCATTGCCTCTCATGAACTTCCCTTCAAAACTAAGACACGCATTGATTCTTGAATCTCATGATTCTTTAAAATCAAAAGGGAAATACATTCAGTTTCAGTATACCTTACAATCAAAACGAACACTTTCTAAATATTTTGATTCTATTTCAATCAACTTCACAGTAAAAAATCTTCCTCCCGCTTTTGTCTATACATGTAGAAAAAAATGAAAATGTTTCATTACTACAAATTATATAAACCTTACGGGTATCTTTCTCAATTCTCCGGAGAAAAAGGAGATTTACTTCTAAAAGAATTGTACGATTTTCCCAAAGACGTTTATTCTATTGGTCGTTTAGACAAAGACAGTGAGGGATTATTACTCTTAACGAATGACAATTCTTTTAAGACGAAAATGTTACTTCCTTCTTCTAACAAATGGAAAACTTATTGGGTACAAGTGGATGGAGAAATAACAAATGAAGCAATCCAGAATTTAAAATCTGGTACAATTTCCATAAAGCACAAAGGTAAAGATCACTGCGTTAAAAAAGCAGAATGCCGAAGAATTCAAGCACCAAATCTTTCTGAACGCGTCCCTCCGATTAGAGTACGTAAAAACATTCCAACTACATGGATAGAATTAAAAATTACGGAAGGAAAAAATAGACAAGTTCGTAAAATGACTGCAGCTGCAGGTTTTCCAACTCTACGTTTGGTAAGACACTCAATTGATGCATATTCTTTGAAAGGAATGAATGTAGGCGAAGTTCAGGAAATAGAAATGTAGAGCAACGCTTATAAAGTTTAGTTTTTTTTCCAAACCCTCAATAAACACTACCATTCAATCATTCAGTAAAAAAGTGGCCCAAGAATTGATTACCTTAGAGTGAACTCTAAAATTAGAAACATGATAACTTCCTTAGAAATTGCTCAAATATTAATGGCTCAAAAGAAAAAAAAACAACACACCAAAAAATTTAATTTTGATGGTGCATTAATCAACTTAGGTGTAGTAAAAAAAGGAAGGAAAAAAACTTCTTAATGTAAATCACAATACCAAAAACCTATTTTTTCTCCTTTTTCACCGTTTGGAGAATTGTATTCACGATACACCTTCTCTCCTACTTCAAATTCTACCGGTTGCTTAAATATTGGGCCATCAAAACAAAACGTATGAAATTCTCCATTTTCTCCACATGGATCGACATTTTCAGGTAAATCAGAAATGAAGTTCTCATCGATTATTCTTCCTGCGAAAGACTCGTCCAACAAATTTGCGTTCACTGTAACTACAATTGCTTTAAACCCATTCTTTAAAAACTCTTCCAAAAGTTCTTTCGTATTTCTTTTCCACAAAGGAAACACACTTTTCATGTTTAATTTATCCAATTGATCTTCTCTGTATTTTTTCAAATCTTCCAGAAATATATCACCGAAAGCTGAATACTCAAAAGACCTATTTTTTAAATCCTGTACTTTATTCTCCATAATTTGAGAATATTCATCCATCGTTGGTTCTTCGGGCAATTCAATTGTCTCCATTTCAATTCCCAATGCTTTTACTTGTCTCTCCAACACTTCTCGCCTTAAACCATGCATAGAAACACGGTTGTGGTGTCCATTTACAGAAGTTAACAGTAGATCTACAGAAAAATCGCTCTCTTGTTGTAACTGGTAAAGTGCCATTGAAGCATCTTTCCCTGAACTCCAATTGAGGTATGTTTTTTTTAGCATGAGATGAATTTTAAAGACAAAAATAACTTTATATTTAGACATATCTCCTTCTCTTTTACATGATCATTAAAAAAACAAAGCAAATTAATCTTTCGTAAATTTGACCAAATTACAGAGAACGTTATGCTAAACATCTAATATTATGTTTAGAATTTCAGTAACCGTTTTAGCACACAAGTAAAGGGGGAATATTTATATTCTTTGTACATTTACACAAAAAAATGCGTTTTTCTATACTTTTTATTCTTCCTTTTATAATCTCGTCATGTTCATCTAATGAACACGTAGATTCAGAAATGAATCCCGTTCAGAAGATTGAAGTAATTCATTCTGAGCCTGTATACCAAAAGAAATCATTGGTTGAGTTCACAAAACAACTTTTGAGAATTATAAAGAAGAAAGATCTAACAGCTTTAACTCCATACATTCATCCCCAGAAAGGAGTTCGATTTTCACCTTACGCCTATGTTGATACTTCAGAAAATATTTTACTTCAAAAGGCTGATTTTCTTAGTAATCCATCGAAAAAATACCTTTGGGGATATTACGACGGAAGTGGAGAGGAAATTTTACTGACACTTAATAACTATTTTAAAGAGTTTGTTTACGATGTCGATTTTATTCATGCAGAAGAAATGAAAGAAGATACGCTCATTGGAACAGGAAATTCATTGAATAATTTAACAGAAGTTTACACCAATAATCATTTTGTAGAATGTTATTTTTCTGGTTTCAAAACTGAATATGGTGGGTTAGATTGGCGTTCTCTCCGTTTTGTTTTTGAAGAATTTGAAAATAAAACGGTACTAATTGCAATTATTCACGATCAATGGACGATATAGAACAACTGAATAAAGGAGAACTAAAAGAGTACCTCGACTTTAAATCAAAGCAATACAATACCCAAGATTTTATTGCAACAGATCCCATCCAAATTCCTCATCAATTTACAAGAAAAGAAGATGTTGAGATTGTATCATTCCTTGTTTCAACGATTGCTTGGGGTAAAAGAGCTATGATTATAAAATCTGGAGAACGCTTATTAGAAATAATGAATCACTCTCCTTATGATTTTATCATTAACTATTCATCCATTGATATTTCTTTTGTACATCGAACTTTTAATGCCATTGATTTAGATTTCTTTTTCCGTAGTTTGAAAAATATTTACGAAAAAGGAGGATTGGAGAAAGCATTCTACCCTCACCCAGATTTTGATGGTGTAAAAGGTCGAATAATTCAGTTTAGAACTTTGTTTTTAGAAACTGAGCACGAAAAACGCAGCGAAAAACACCTTTCTAATCCCGCGAAAAATTCTGCAGCGAAACGCATTAACATGTTTCTACGATGGATGGTTCGCAATGACCAATGCGGTGTCGATTTTGGGATATGGCACTCTATTCCTCAGCGTGAACTATATCTTCCATTAGATGTTCATACAAGTAATAATGCAAGAGCATTAGGATTACTTACACGAAAACAAAACGACTGGAAAGCTTTGGATGAATTGATGTTAAACCTTCAAGAATTTGATTCAAGTGATCCGGTTAAATATGATTTTGCACTTTTTGGTATTGGTGCTTTTGAAAAATGACGCTTATGAATAAATAGTTCTAGAATAAATGTATATTTAACTTTTGTAATAAATTGAATTTAACAAATCGTTCCATATTATTTTTTATTCTGATCTTATCTACAGTTCTTAGGTGCTATGATTTGTTCAATATACCGATGACACATGATGAATTCAGTGCATTATTCCGACTGAGGTTTGATACTTTTTCTGAACTCATAGAGAAAGGAGTAAAAGTAGATGGACATCCTGCTGGTATTCATGTTATTCTTTATTATTGGACAAAAATTTTCGGAGTAAGTCCATGGGTTTTTAAGATTCCATTCATTATTTTTGGAATTCTATCTTCTCTTCTTTCATATTTAATTGCTAAAAAATGGTTCAATGAAACTGTTGGACTAATTACTGCTTCTTACCTTGCTACAATTCAATTTACGGTTATGTACAGCCAAATTGGTCGCCCGTATATCAGTGGTCTTTTCTTTACCTTATTAATGGTGTATTTTTGGACGAAATTGATTAAAACCCCGGAACGTAAATTCTACATTAATGGTGTTTTCTTTATTCTTTCAGCTTCTTTATGTTCATATAACCACCACTTTAGTTTATTATTTGCTGTAATTGTTAGTATTGCGGGTATTTTCTTCATTCCAAAAAACAAGTTGTTACCGTATTTAATGTTTGGAATTGCAATTTTCGCTCTCTACACCCCTCATCTTTCTCTATTCTTTCACCAATTAAGCGTCGGTGGTGTTGGTGGAATAGATGGTTGGCTTTCAATTCCTCATTATGATTTCCTTCCAAATTTCATCCTTTATTTATTCAACTACTCCACTCTCTCTGTTATAGTTGCTTTGTTTATTTTATTGTTTGGGTTCCAGCAGAATAGATTTAAACTTAAATTCTCAAAAAAATACGCTCTTTTTATCGCACTATTCATGGTTCCATTTTTAATTGGTTTTTATTATTCAAGAATGATAAATCCTGTTCTACAATTTTCAATGCTTATTTTTAGCTTTACTTTTATTTATTTCATTCTATTTGGTCATCTAAAAAATCAAAAAACTACTGTAAATGCATTAATCGTTGGCTGTATCCTTTTTGCCAACACATTCTCTTTGATTTCGAACAGACAACATTATTCCATATTTTACAATTCTGTTTATGAACATGTCTTAACCGATCATAAAGAATTTGAATCAAAAATTCCTCGAATTATAGAATCTAACCCTTTATTCACGAAGTATTACATCGAAAATCAAAATATTGACACGAATTTCTTCCGTTATGAATCGTTTCAAGATCAATCACATTTTAAAAACTTTATAGAACAATTAAGTCTTTCTCACGATGAAATTTATTTTGGTTCTTACTCAGCTTCAAACCCCAGAGCAGTTGCAATAATTTTAAATTATTTTCCTAAAATTAAATCTCAAAAAAATTATTCCCTTGGGTCAACTTATCTTTTTAGTAAAAATTTGGGTATTGAACGAAAGTTGTATTCATCACTCAATTTTGAAGAGAAACCAAGTGATTTATGGAAGAAAATCCCTCAAGAAAACTGTGTAAATAATGATTCATTCTCCGGTGAAAACTCATACTATTTCAATGAAGAAAAAGAATTTGGATTAGTTTTTACATCAAACCTTTCCGATTTAGCTCCAAATAGAAATAGTTTAATTGATATATCTATTCATGCAAAATCAAGTGCTCAATTAGACGACATCCTCATCACAGCTGAAATTCAAAAAGATGGAGAGCAGGTTCATTGGTCCGGTATTGATTTTAAAGATTTTCAGTCCACTAAAAATGAATGGAACACATTTTTCCATTCCATAAAACTATCTGACATTTACCTTGGAGTTCCCCGTGAGGAATGTACAATTAAAATATTCATCTGGAACAAAGGAAAAAAACGTTTTCTTGTTGATGATTTTACAATACATTCTAGAATTGGTAATCCAATAATTTATGGATTCTATAAAGATATTGATGAATAGAAATTTAGAAAAATAATTACACCTTACTTTTTAAATCATCAATCAATAGGATTAACTTTTCAATAGTAACGTGATCCATAATAACGATCTTATACCAATTTGGGTTATTATGATTATCAGGAACTAAACCAAATTTATGGGCTGTTGCTTTACTTACAAATTGACTTCGAATTGTAATTATATTTGATTTATCATGGCGGTAAAAATCGAAATTCAATTCTTTCAATTGTTCGCACATCCATTCTGTTCTTTTCTGAAGAATGAAAATTTTCTCTTGCCAACCAAAAGGACCATTTTTCGTCAAAATCATCCAAACAGCAATTGCATTTGCACCAGATCGACTTCCAATTAAGGTAAAATCTTCACCTTCAACATAACTCGCTTCTTTTGTATTTGCAAAAGACATAAATCCCTTTCGAATGATGAAAATTCCCGTTCCATAAGGAGCTTGAGCCATTTTATGTGCATCGAGTGTAAAAGAATTAATGTCTTCGTTTTCAAATGTCAATTGACTTTCTAAATCCGTAAATGGATAATAAAAACCTCCAAAAGCACCATCTACATGAATTTTATACGATAAATCATGCTTTTTCAATGCATTTACATACGTTTTGACACAATCTACAGAACCAAACATCGTAGTCATCATATTCGCAACAACAATGAAGTGTTTCTTACCTTTTGACTTCGCATCTACAAGTATTGCGTCTAATTTTTCTTCATCCAATTTTCGTGTATCGTCAATCAAAGGAACTTTTCTCAATCCAATCGTTAGAAGATTAGCTCCTTTATCCATAGAATAATGACTGTCTTCACTGCAAAGAATGCAAATTTCATCTTGTGATGCTTTTTCCTCTTGCATGAAATAATTCCGGTAAATCAGAAATTGTTAATAGAGGATTTGTCATTGTTTCTGTATAAAACATTTTTGTA
>CAYLWS010000020.1:0-29971 GCA_964387525.1 uncultured Fluviicola sp. | reverse complement strand
GCATGAAATAATTCCGGTAAATCCAAATAGCTTGTATATTTGCTTCTGTACCTCCTGAGGCTAAATAACCGTCTTGTTCATTCGATTTCCCTTTCAGTATATCAACAGAACAAATGTTAATCAAATCTTTTTCTATCTCGTGCGTTCCTTTAAAAAAAGATTCCGACTTCCCTAAAGTATGACAACCAATGTGATTAGGGTTTTGAATTAATGTCGAAATAAAAGGAGCATCTTGTAAAAAAGAAGCATCCTGGTTGAATATTTTATCATCTAAATAAGAAGCAGGAATCCCAAGAATGGTTTGTTTTTCATAATTAACATTCTCTTCTAAAGCATTAAAAACAATATCTTTTATTTCTTTTGCTGTTTTCTTCTTCCAAAACTGATTCATATTTATCTGATTTTTTTGCAAATGTAGAGAAACTTAATAAAATAAGAACTGATATTTGTCATAGAAACATTCTATTTATCGTTATTGAATAATAACTCAGAATCTACCTAAACTTAATACGCTAACAAGTTCTCTATCCCATCAACTCCCAAGCACTTTTATATCCATTGATACTCTCCACGTATTCTAAAAACTGAGCATAAAATTTATCTTTTCCAATGGTAGAACTATCTCCAATAACAAACAACTTCTCTTTTGCTCTTGTCATCGCAACATTCATTCTTCGATAGTCTTTTAAAAAACCAATGATACTTTCTGGATTCGACCGAACCAAAGAAAGAATTATTATTTCCTTTTCTTGTCCTTGAAAACCATCGATTGTACTTATTCTAATTTCTTTTGACAATAATTCTTTCGCTAATTGAACCTGACCTGCATAAGGTGAAATTACAGCTACTTCACTTTTTTTAAATGCAGAATTTTTAATGATTTTTTGAATAATATCTAGTTCCCCTTCATTGATTAAACTTGCGCCACTTTCACCTGATTTCTCTTCAAATCCTGTTCCTGCAGTATCGTAAAAAATGAGATGTTCATCAATATTCTTAAGAGATGCTGGAGTAATTAGTTCATTCTTGTAAAAATATTGACTTGAAAAAGAAGCCAGTGAAGCCCTCATTCTATACTGTGTATTCAAAAAATAAATATTCTTACAGTTTTCGAACGTTTGTTCAAGAACAGACACACTGAAACCTTTTTTCTTAGCTTCATCTGATAAAATTGTTGGCGGTAATTGAAACGGATCACCAGCTAATATCCACGATTTTGCATAAGGAAAAATAACCCACGCCATTGGTTCAACACACTGTCCAGCTTCATCCATAATCAATGTGTCAAAAAGGCTATCGTGTGGAAGTGCATTTTTCAAACCGATTGGAGTTCCCAAAACAACGTCAGCTTCTTTGAAAAGTTTTTCTTCAAAATAAGCTTGAATTGCTCTTATCTCCTTACGAATTTTCTTCATTTCACGAAAAAGAAGGGAGCGTTGTTCTCTTTCTGCTTTTCCAAAATTTCGTTTGTATTGCAGTGCCATTTTTCGAAATTCTTCCGCTTGAATTCTTAAACGTTTTATTTCTTTTTGTTCCTTCGCATTCTGCATTCTCCCTTCTGTCGTGTGATGGAAAATAATATCATCGACCTTTAAAGTGTTTCCTACGCGAAGAATTTTAACTTTTTCTGCAATTAGTCCTTTTGCAAAATTATCTACCGCAGAATTACTAGGTGCTGTAACAAGAACTTTCTTTCCTTTTTTTATAAGCTGTAAAGTACTTTCAATTAAAGTCGTTGTTTTACCTGTCCCGGGAGGACCGTGTACAATCAATAAGTCTTCATTCTCAACAACTCCCTGAACACTCTCTTTTTGACTATCGTTCAATTCATTGTTGGAAAACTCAATCGCTTCACCAGTTAATTTCTGTCCAAATTCTTTTTCTCCATGAATTTGATTGAATAAGGTCTTCATCAATGGTAAGTCTTCGATATTTTTTACCGCATCGATCATACATTGGTTGGTATACTGGTCTGGTGCAAGTTTAACACCTACTCCTTTATCTTCAATCCAATCAGGGAAATCAGGAGACAATAAACGAAAAGAGCCTTTTTTTCCGTCCATTCCAAGGAAAACCCCTTTTATAGAATCTTCTCCATCAATGAAACATTCAATGGCACAATTCCCTTTAAAATTAGAAGTATCCGCAAAAAAAGGCAACTTAAAACTTATTTCTGGATAATCTGCATAGCCAAAAGTTTTACGGATAACATGAATTGGATGCAAAATTACTCCTTCACTCTTGAGTTTCTTAACTCCAACACCGTTATCTAAGTTATACCTTTTATTTTGTTCTTTGATTTCTAATGCAATGCATTGAAGAAGATTTACTGAAGGGTTCTCTGTCATTTAACAATCTTAAGTCTATCCTCTTCTTCTTTCAAGAAGTGTCATCATCATTAATGAAAGAATTATTCTTTCTTTGTCTAAATCTTCAATTTCTTCGACTTGTTCCAATTTAAATCTTCTACCGAAGAATGATTTTTCTTTTGAGAGACGTGCAACAATCCTATCGTCTTTATCTTTTACGATATACCTTGGGTTAAACATGTATCCTGTAAAAGCACCAAGTAATGGAACTTCCGACAAGAGTGCATCCCAGAATTTTGCCCATGGATTTTCTTCACTAATCGTAAAATGTTGTTCACCATCGTTGTCAAAAATCTCATAGTGCGCTTTCAATAAAGATTTCCTCCCTTTTCTACCAACGCGACCTAATAATGCTCCATTGTTTACTTTAAACGCATAACTTGCATTAAAATCTATCCAACGATCTGCAGATATTTTGTACAAAACTTCCTTTTTCGACTCATCTGAATACACAGAAACATCTTCTTTCAGTTTGAACATTTTTTGTCGTACATACGATAATGTATTACCAGATGAATTACGTACGGTGAAATCGTTTGCAAAACTTGAAATTTTAAATTCAAATTGTAAAGGAAAAGTATATTCTTTGATATTTGAAACTGCAGAAATATCTTGATCTAAAATAGAGTCGTCGTTTGACATTGTAGTGTTTTGGTTAAAAGTTAATTAATGTTCTAAATTAATCATAATTCCTTTTTCAAATCCAAAAACATCTGAAAATATTCTCGAAAGAATTTCAATTCCTTTTTCAAAATCATTCCCTAGAAACTTAAAAGCCCCTGTTTTACCAACAACTTCCATTTCTGCTTCCGATAAGTTCTGGATAGGTTCAACGATTTCAAATTCTTTATACAATGCTTCCAATTTCTCAATTTGAGCCTCTGAAAGATTATTCAATGGAACATCAAACAACAAATGCCCTCTTAAGTCATTCGTAAATTCAACAAAAAGTTTAGTTTCAGACTCTTTTACCAAGAGAAAAGCACCTTCTTTTTCATGCAGAATTAAGTCCCCCAATGCTGTTTCAATTTCCCCTAATTGATCATCAGAAAAAACCTTACTCTGAAATTCTTGCGCACATAAGCTACTTGAGAAAAGAACTGCGAATAGTCCAATAATTAATGTTTTCATTTTATAATTCTTTAATTTTATTTTCTAATACAGCAATTTTACCCAATGCATCAGCTTCTTTCTTCTTTTCAATTGCAACAACTTTCTCTGGTGCACTGCCTACAAATCGTTCATTTGAAAGTTTCTTCTGAACACTTTTCAAAAATCCTTTGGTGTATTCTAGCTCGTCAATCATTTTAGCTTTTTCAGCTTCCACATCGATTGTATCTCCAAAAGGCACAAAATATTCATTTTGATTCACCAAGAATGAATTTGCATTTGGCACTTTCTCTGTAGAATATTCAAGCTGAGAAAGATTACCCATCTTTACAATTACAGCATCAAAATTGGTGTTTAATTCATTGTTCTTTTTAATGAATAATTCCATTTTAATTTTATTCGCAATATTATTTTTCTTTCGAATATTTCGAATATGCGTAATCACTTCATTCGCTAGGTCAAACTGAGACAATACTTCTTCATTGATTTCTCCAACCTTTGGCCATTCAGAAACCATTATATCTTCTTCTCTTTCTCTGATTAAATGCCAAACTTCTTCAGCTATAAAAGGTGTAAATGGTTGCAATACTTTAAGTAACCTTTCAAAGAATGACTTCGTTGATTCTAGTGTTTTAGCATCAATTGGATGTTGATATCCCGGTTTTATCATTTCTAAATACCAAGAACAGAAATCATCCCACACTAATTTATAAGTGGTCATTAAAGCTTCAGAAATTTTGAATTGATCGTACTGTTCATTAATTTTCTTCAACTCTTTATTGAATTTCGATTCAAACCATTCGATGGCTTTTACAGAAGATTCAGGTTGAGGTAAATCTTCTTGCACATTCCAAGTATCTACTAAACGAAATGCGTTCCAAATTTTATTGGTAAAGTTTCTACCTTGCTCACATTGAGAACTGTCGAAAGGTAAATCATTTCCAGCTGGAGATGAAATCAAAACACCTACTCGCACTCCATCAGCACCGTATTTATTGATAAGTTCAATTGGGTCTGGAGAATTCCCCAATGATTTTGACATCTTTCTCCCCAACTTATCACGTACAATTCCAGTAAAGTATACATTTTTAAATGGAATATCGTCCATGTATTCTAATCCAGCCATTACCATTCTAGCAACCCAAAAGAAAATAATTTCTGGAGCAGTTACTAAATCGTTGGTTGGATAATAGTATTTAATTTCTTCATTTTCAGGATCTGTTAATCCATTGAAAACTGAAATTGGCCATAACCAACTTGAAAACCAAGTATCCAAAACATCTTCATCTTGTTTTAAATCACTTGCCAAAATTGTTCGTCCAGCTTTTTCTGTTGCCAACACGATAGCTTCTTCAATTGTTTTTGCAACAACAAAGTCGTCTTCATTTTTACCGTAATAAAATGCAGGAATTTGATGTCCCCACCACAATTGACGAGAAATACACCAATCTTTTATATTCCCCATCCAATGACGATAAGTATTTTTAAATTTCTCAGGATGAAATTGAACGTCTCCATTCATTACTTTATCCAAAGCTGGTTCAGCCAATTCTTTCATTCCTAAGAACCATTGAAGAGACAAACGAGGCTCAATAACTGCTGAAGTTCTTTCAGAGTATCCTACTTTTGTGATGTAATCCTCAGTCTTCACTAAGTATCCTTTCTCATTCAATTCTTTCTCGATAGCTTTACGAGCATCAAAACGATCCATTCCATTGTAATGCATCGTTTTATCGTTCAATGTACCGTTTTCATTGAGAATATCAATTGTTTCTAAATTGTGTTTTTTTCCTAAATCATAATCATTTGTATCATGAGCTGGAGTAACTTTCAAACAACCTGTTCCAAAATCTATGTCCACATAATCATCAAAAATTATTGGAATTTCACGGTTACAAATTGGGACAATGGCTTTCTTTCCTTTTAAATTCGCATAACGAACATCGTTTGGATTTACACAGATAGCAGAATCGCCCAATATAGTTTCTGGTCGAGTTGTAGCAATCGTCAGCCATTCATCATCCGTTCCAACAATTTTATACCGTACATGAAACAACTTAGAATTAACTTCTTTGTGCAGAACTTCTTCATCAGAAAGAGCAGTAAGAGCTTCTGGATCCCAGTTCACCATTCTCACTCCACGATAAATTTTTCCTTTTTTAAATAAGTCAACAAAAACATCTAAAACAGATTCAGAATACTCTGGATCCATTGTAAAACTAGTTCTTTCCCAATCGCATGAAGCACCTAACTTTTTCAATTGTTCCAAAATAATTCCACCGTGCTTGTTTTTCCATTCAAATGCATGAGAAAGAAATTCGTCTCGCGATAAATCTGACTTTTTAATTCCCTCTTCACGTAATTTATGGACAACTTTTGCTTCAGTAGCAATAGAGGCATGATCAGTTCCTGGAACCCAGCATGCATTTTTACCTAACATTCGAGCACGTCTAACCAAAACATCTTGAATCGTATTGTTCAACATATGTCCCATGTGTAAAACACCTGTGACATTTGGCGGTGGAATTACAATTGTATATGCCTCTCTATCATCCGGTTCAGAATGAAAGTATCCTTTCTCCATCCAATGTGCATACCATTTTTCTTCCGCCTTTTGTGGCTCGTATATTTTCGGTGTCTCCATGTCTAATTTTTATTGAATCGCAAAGATAATAGAAAAGAGAAATGAGTGAAGGGGAATTGAAAGAAAATAGAGTTGAATTAAAGACCTTAGTCTTTCTTATAATCTTACACAATAAATAATGTAGTGAATATTTCAGTATATTTGGTATTTACTTTATGATTAACACTACCTTACATCATATTTTATTCAAATCATGGACATTAACGAAGCTTCAAAAATATTATCTAATTTACTTTCTAAAGCAAACAGTAAATCAGAAAAACGTGTCTATAATTGCTTTCTTAAAACATTGACTTTTTTAGAAAATAATGATTTACCTAAAAATGAACAGTTAATGATACAAGAAAAACTCACCACATTACAATTAACTGATAAAGAAGGTAATACTAAAAAACATTACGCTAAAAAATTAACTGATTTTAAATCATTTCTTAAAAAAGAATTCTCATACACTACGGAGAAACACTACACAGAATTAGGTGTGGGCTTAGGAATGAGCCTCGGTATTAGTTTAGGAATATCAATTGGAGTTGCCATTGACCCTTCTATTGGAATCAGTATGGGAATAACGTTTGGATCGATGGTCGGAATGATGATCGGAATGATATACGGCACAAAAAAAGACGCCGAAGCAAAAAAAATAGGAAAATCATACTAACTCACTTCTAAAATTTAAATCACTTTTATATTTAAAATAATGAATCGTTTAATTTCACTCTTTGTACTCTACTTATTAATTGGCTGCAGTAGCACTAAAAACTCAGGAATAAATAACCCTGAAATAGTTAAACACTACAATGTTCAAGTTAAAATCCTCCGATACATACCATATTGTGGTGGAGCTGCACCTTCTGAGGAAATGATGAATAATTATCAACCTGAAATCAATGATTTTGTTTTAATAAACAATTCTACGAAAGAAAAAAGTACCTTTAGAACTGACAGTTTAGGTATGTATCAATTAAACCTAGATAATGGAGAATATATCATACGAGAAATATTCAAAGATTTAACTTATGAAGAATTCTACGCAAAGAATTCTATCACAAAAGGGCAATATTACAAAAACACAACAGATACTGATTGTTACAGAAAATGGTGGGAACAAAACCTTTTTGAATTTGAAATAACAGATACAACAACGATCATACAACTAACTTCAACATTGAAATCTGCTTGTTTTACAGGGAATAACCCCTGTATCATGTACAACGGTCCTTGGCCTCCTTAAATTGAAGAAATAAGGGGAATTAAAGAAATCGTTTTGGAATACAACCCAATAATATTGTTCTTAGAATAATTCTAAAAGGACAGTAAGGTTTATTGATTTCGTTTGTACTCCTTATACCATTTACGGTAAATGACTACATTTTTTTCGTGCTGAGCATTTGTAACTGCAAAGTTATGTCCACCACCTCCTGGCTTAGCCATCATGAAGATGTAATTAACATCTGCAGGATTTAATACAGCATCGATTACTTTTGCTGGAGTAATGTAAATTGGTCCTGGCGGCAATCCATGGTATAAATATGTATTGTAAGGACAGTCAATATCTCTGTGCTTGTATGTCAATCGATCAACCCCTTTCAAAGCATCTCCCCAGCAAAATTTAAACGTTGGGTCTGACTGCAACAATATTCCTTTATCCAATCGATTGAGGTATAACTTTGCAATGATTGACCATTCATTGTTGTCTTTTGATTGCTCTGAATATACAATACTAGCCAATGTCGCAACTTTAGACTGTGCATTGAAACCGATTCCCTTCATTTTCGCCATCCTCTCTGCATTCCAAAAAACCTTGAACTCATTCGCCATGAACGCAACAAAGGATGCTGCGTCAGTATCAAAATACATCTCATATTGTTGGGGTAGAAACAAAGAAGGAACTTGCTCTTTGGTGAAACCATATTTCTCGAGTGTTGTTGGAGCGTATATATAATTGACAATTGATGAACTGTCAGCAAGAATGCATTCGCTGATGTTTTTCGCCATTGCTTCAATCGTTGGGCAATTATTGAAATCCACATTCACTTTAACTTCAGCCAAGCCATGCCCATTCTCAGTTTTCACAAAACCATTGATCAATGTACTGCGTTGTGTTTTTGATAAAACGATGTATTTTCCTGCTGCAAACTGAGTTGAATCGACTCCATTATTTCGCACAAAATCAATGACTTCTTGTCGGTTTTCAACAATATTGTTTTCTTCTAAAACAGTTGCCAATTCATCCAAACTTGGTGTATCTCTGAAAAGAATTTTAACTTCTTTTTTATTAATTGTACGTGTATCTTCTGAAAAAAGACGTTTTATTTTACCTCTGTACATAAAGCCAACAACCAAAACGATTGCAAAGCCAATTAATCCTATTTTTTTAACCATTTTTCAAAAAAGTATATTTCTTTTGTTTCCTCTACTAATTCTTGATAACCACATTTTTTAAATAAATCGATACTTGCCAAATTTCCAGAATGAATACTACAAGATAGTTTATTTAATTCCAATTCTTTAGCTTGTTCCTCAATTAACTGCAAAGACATTAATGCATACCCTTTTCTTCGGTGATTTTTATCTGCAATTAGAATTCCAACTTCCGCCGTTTTATTTTCAAAATCAATCCCTGTCAAATCAACGCAACCAATAGGAGTTTCACCTTCTTTCGTACAAATCATCCATCGACCTTGCTTTGCATTTTTTACATCTTGCAATTCTCCAATGAGCGCAACAATGTCAAAAATTGAATATTTCGAATCATTTTCACTCACCGCCCAATTTTCTTCATTATTCTCCCAATCAAGAATACAATCAGCATCTTTAAAAGTAACTTTCCGAATCAATAATAGACTATCTTGCATCACTTAACTTCTTTAAACGTGAATGAATATCCAACACATCATATTCAAGTATCCCTTCAAAAGAATTCGAATAAACCCCTTTAATAGAGTTGATTATACCTTTTAAAAATAACACATCCAACAATTCTGTTAATTTACGTGGCTCTTTCAAAGAAAAAACATTTTTAATAGGATCTAAGCAAGTAATTTTATGAGGAATCGTTTTATCAAAAGAATAGAAATGATCACTTAACGTTTCTGATAATTCAGTTTTCTTGAGGAAAAAACACAAAGTTGTAATTCTCTTTCTATGGATAATACTCTTGATTGAACTAACCTCCACCCCATCATCTTTTCCATTTGCTTTTAAGCTATAGAACTTTCCTTTATTTGAAATACCAATATGAGGTGGAACTTTGTCTGCGTGTAACACCCAAAGAATAAAAGTATCTTCATCAATATCATCCAAAGAGGAGTGAATTAAATTTTCAATCGTATAATTAGACATCAATTCGACCATTGAAAACTTTATTTGCTGGCCCTGAAAGCCAAATATTTGTAAAACCCTTTTTTTCGGAAAACCCATCTGATTCTACAAAGAGAGTTCCTCCTTTCGTCTGGACATTAACCCTGCTTAATACTCGGTCAGAATTCATCATAAAAATCAATGCACAAGCTGTAACACCAGTCCCACAGGATAATGTTTCATCTTCCACTCCACGTTCATAGGTTCTCACTTGAATCGTATCTTCATTCATTAAATTTACGACATTTACGTTTACGCCATTATCTCTGTACTCCTCCGAATATCGAATTTCTTTCCCGTAGGAAACAATATCAAGCACATCTTCTTGATCAAAGTGAACAAAATGTGGTGAACCAGTGTCTAAGAAAAAATCATTTCCTTTCTTTTCAAAAATTGGAACATTCAACATCTCCAACCGAACGATATCTTCTGAAATTGACGCACTATGCACCCCATCAATAGCAAGAAAACGAGTATCTTTATCTATCCACCCTAATGCTTTAGCAAAAGCCACAGAACAACGTGCTCCATTTCCACAAAAACTTTGAGTTCCATCTGCGTTAAAGTATTCAACCTCAAAATCAAACTCTTCATTTTTTGACAACTTAATCAAACCATCTGCACCAATTCCAATTTTCCGATTGCATAAAAACTCAATTTCACGCATAGATAAATCATCATAAGCACCATTATGATTATCCAATAGGATGAAATCATTTCCTGTTCCTTGATATTTTACAAACTCTACCTTCATTTAGCACAAAAATACATGAATTTTTCGGAAAAATTGCTTAACAATATTTAACATGACAAAATGTACCAAAATCAAGCCCATTGGCGTTATTATTGAGTAACGATTAATCAGAATAATTAAAAAAACATAAAAATGAACAAAAACATAAAACACATCGGTTATGGTCTATTGGGCGGGATGTTACCTTTAGCCATTTTTCTATTAATGAATAATACAACTGACAAAATTTCACACATTGACACCAATAAACTGGCAGAGAAAAGTATCCCTACTTTAAGAACAGGGTTCAGTTCTACGTCACAATTACCCCTAGAAAATTTTGTGAATGCTTCTGAGAACAGTTTAAACTCCGTCGTGCATGTTATGACAAAAGTTGAAACAACTACTTTTCAACGCGATGCTTTTTCAGAATTCCTATACGGTCCAGGTGCAGGCGGAAAAGAATACAAACAATTTGGTTCTGGATCAGGCTCGGGAGTAATTATTTCTAGTGACGGATTCATTGTAACAAATAATCATGTAATAAAGGATGCAAAAGAAATCAGTGTAACTTTAAACGACAATCGACAATACGAAGCTGAAGTCATCGGTACAGACCCATCAACAGATATAGCCGTTTTAAGAATAAAAGAAAAAGGGTTGAAAGCAATTCCAATAGGAAATAGTGATAATGTTCATGTTGGAGAATGGGTGCTCGCTGTTGGAAATCCATTCAACCTAACATCTACAGTTACTGCTGGAATAGTTTCTGCAAAAGCGAGAAATATTAATATCATTGAGCGAAACCAAAATAATGTCCCAATCGAATCCTTTATTCAAACAGATGCCGCAGTTAATCCGGGCAACAGTGGAGGCGCTTTAGTTAACACAAAAGGAGAATTGATTGGAATCAATACCGCTATCGCTTCACAAACAGGAAGCTTTTCTGGATATTCTTTTGCCATTCCTGTAAATCTTGTTAAAAAAGTAATGCAAGATATTATTGAATATGGTATTGTACAAAGAGGGTATCTAGGAATTCAAATTGCAGATATTTCTCAGGAATTAAAAGAACAACAAGCATTAAAAAACACAAGAGGTGTTTATGTCGCTGGAGTTATTAAAGACGGTGCTTCTGAAAAAGCAGGACTAAAAAAAGGAGATGTTATTTTAAAAATCGGAACAAAAGAAGTTAATTCTGTCGCATCATTGCAGGAAGAAGTTGGAAAAAGAAGACCTGGCGATAAGATCCCTGTAACCATTCGAACAATCAAAGGTTATGAAACCGTAAAGGAGATAGTATTGCGCAACAAAGAGGGTAATACAAAATTAGTTCACAAGAAGAAAGTTCAAAGAAATTCGACATTAGGTGCAACATTTACAGAATTATCGAGTAAAGAGAAAGAAGCACTTTCAATTAACTATGGTGTAAAGGTCAAATCAATTGAATCTGGGCGGTTAAAAGCTTTAGGATTAACTGAAGGAGTTATAATTACAAGAATTAACAACGAGCCTATTGAGCATGTAGAACAATTAACGAATAGATTAAACAGTAATAACAAAGGTGTTTTATTGGAGATCATTAGAAGGAATGGTCGTAAAGATTACATTGGATTTGGTTTATAAGCAATTACAGAAATATAGGGCACAGTTTTTGACGATAAAAAATCAAGAAAATAGTACCTTATTTTTTTGGAAAGAAGCATCATTTCACCGTATCTTTGCGCTCGCTCCAAGAGCCAATAAATTAAACGAAGAGGATTAGAAGAGTATGAGACAACTAAAAATTACCAAATCCATTACGAATCGTGAGAGTCAGTCATTAGACAAATACTTACAAGACATTGGTAAAGAGGATTTAATCACAGCAGAAGAGGAAGTAGAATTAGCACAGAAGATTAAAGCTGGCGATCAACGCGCTTTAGAAAAACTGACACGTGCAAATTTACGTTTCGTTGTTTCTGTTGCAAAACAATACCAAAATCAAGGATTAACCCTACCTGATTTAATCAATGAAGGAAATTTAGGATTAATTAAAGCAGCTCAGAAGTTTGATGAAACACGTGGATTCAAATTTATATCTTATGCTGTATGGTGGATTCGTCAGTCCATACTTCAAGCATTGGCTGAACAAGCGAGAATTGTTCGTTTACCATTGAATCAAGTTGGTTCATTGAATAAAATTAACAAAGCATTCTCTCGATTAGAACAAGAATTTGAACGTCCGCCATCTGCAGAAGAATTAGCTGAGGCTTTGGAAGTTCCTGAAGATAAAATTAAAGAATCATTGAACGTTTCTGGTCGTCACGTCTCTATGGATGCACCACTTTCTTCTGCTGAAGATGGAGGTACATTAATGGATGTAATGGCAAATAACGATTCTCCGAAAGCTGATCATGCTTTAATGGCAGAATCTTTACAAAAAGAAATTGAGCGTTCTTTGAGCACATTAACAGATAAAGAAAGAGAAATTATTCGTTTATTCTTTGGAATTGGAATGAATCACGGATTAACACTTGAAGAGATTGGAGCTAAATTCAATCTAACAAGAGAACGTGTTCGACAAATTAAAGAAAAAGCAATTCGACGACTAAGACATACATCGAGAAATAAACTTTTGAAAGCTTATCTTGGATAAACTTTAGAAAACTGCCCGCATTCGTGGGCAGTTTTTTTTTACACTATAAATATAAATCATAATTAATTATCATGGGAACTTCGTTGAACTACGAACAAGAATTAAACTCTCACATCGAACGTGAAAGAGCAGCAGTAACATTATCAAGTAAAGTAGGTGAATTACTTTACGACAAAGGAATCGAATTGGTTCTTTTCAGAAACCATCTGGTTGATATCACTATTTCTGAAATTCTTCATTTACATGAATATTCTAAAAGTGTTGTCAATAAACCAATTGATATTTTCACAACTTCAACTCTTGCTGAAGAATTAATGAAAATTGATTTAACTCCTTCTAAAATTGATTTAGGGAAGTTGGCTTATGAATGGTTATATGAACAAGATAACTTTTCTTCAAAAGCTGATTTTTTGAATGATAAATTAAAGTCTTTTAAAGTAGAAAGCAACGAAAAAATTGAACCTAGAGATGTTGTTCTTTATGGTTTCGGTAGAATTGGTCGTTTAGCTGCAAGAGAATTAATTAAACAAGCTGGTCGTGGTCAACAATTGAGATTAAGAGCAATTGTTACACGTAGCGATGACGATGCTTCTTTGATTAAAAGAGCTGCATTGTTGAAAAATGATTCTGTTCATGGTGCATTTAAAGGAACTGTAAAAGTTGATACAGATAATAAAGCAATCATCATCAATGGACAAATTGTAAAAATGATTTGTGCAAAGAACCCTGAAGATATTGATTATACATCTTACGGAATTAATAATGCATTGATTATTGATAATACTGGTGCGTTTACAAACAAAGAAGCATTATCTAGACATCTTAAAGCTAAAGGTGCTGAGAGAGTTTTATTGACTGCTCCAGGAAAAGAAATTCCGAACATTGTTTACGGAATTAATCAAGATGAATTAGATTTAGAAAATGAAAGAATTTTCTCTGCTGCTTCTTGTACAACAAATGCTATCGCTCCAGTTTTAAAAGTAATTGAAGACAACTATGGTGTTGTAAAAGGTCACATCGAAACGGTTCATGCTTATACCAATGATCAAAATCTATTGGATAATATGCACAAGAAACCAAGAAGAGGTCGTTCTGCTGCAATTAACATGGTAATTACATCTACAGGTGCTGGGAATGCAGTAACAAAAGTGATTCCATCTTTGGCAGACAAACTAACGGCAAACGCTGTACGTGTACCTACACCAAATGGATCTTTAGCAATTCTTAATCTAGAAGTTGGAAAAGATACATCTGTTGATGACATCAATGAAACGTTGAAAAAAGCAGCACTTGATGGACCTTTGGTCAACCAAATTTATTATGCATTAGACCCTGAATTAGTTTCCAATGATATTATTGGAAATGTTTGTTGTTCTGTTTTTGATTCAAACGCAACAATCGTTTCAAAAGACGGAAAAAATGTAGTTATCTACGCATGGTACGATAATGAATTCGGTTACACGAAACAAGTTATTCGATTAGCTAAATACATTACAAAAGTAAGAAGAGCTATTTATTATTAAACATTAAAAATCCCCGTAACAAATTGTTACGGGGATTTTTTTATTCCATTGAGAGTGAAAACATACATTGCTTTATTAAGAGGAATCAATGTTGGGGGACATCGTAAAATCTTGATGAAAGATTTAAAAGACGTCCTCCACTCTATTGGTCTTGAAAACTGCATCACTTATATTCAAAGTGGAAATATTGTTTTCAATAGTATAGAATCTAATACAGATCTTATCGCATCTAAAATATCTACTGAAATAAAAAAGAATTTCAATTTTGACGTGCCGACTATTGTAGTCACTTCACAAGAATTAAAAACAATTATTCAAGAGAACATATACGCTGATCAAGAATTAAATCGCCTTTATTACACCTTCCTTTCTTCCGTACCGAATAAAGAACTTGCCTTTGATTTTTCTAAACTAAAATTTGATAATACTCAATTTTCACTAAAAAACATGGGGATTTATATTTTCTTTGACACCAAATCGAGTCAATCAAAATTATCAAACAATCGTATTGAAAAAAAATTAAAGGTGAATGCAACCACTCGAAATTGGAAAACAATGCAGAAGCTATTGACAATAACTAGAGATTTTATTTAATCCCTGCTCCTCTTAAGCAACTCCGAACCATTTCTTCGTGTTTTGCTCTTTCTTCAGGAGTAATGTTTGGATTTTGAATTTGAAAAGCTTTACATTTTTCATCAATTTCATCAGAACGCGAAAAAACTTGATCAAATTCTGAATCAGATAAATTTTCATCTATGATTGCTTTATTAACAGAATCCCTTTTCACAATACAGGTACAAAAATCCCATTGTTCACCATACTCCTGTTCAATTTTTACTAAATTCTCTTTGAACTCTTTAATATTCTTAGCATCAACATCTCCCATATCATAGTCGGAAACAATCAATGTATCAATGGAGTCATTTGACTCAACATTTACAAGCAAAGAATCAACAACAATATCTTCCACTACAACAACAGGATTTTCTACTTCAGTTTTACAACTAAAGAAAGAAAAAAGCGTTATAAATAAGATAAGTTGTTTCATAAAATATTATTGGCAGTAAAATTGATACCAATAATACGGATTTCTTACAGAATAATTGCAAAAAAATAACAATACTATGTCAAAAGTTTTTAATCTACTCTTCTCATTGTTTATTCCGTTACTTTCATTGAGCCAACTTGATACAACTATCATTAAAGAACAAAACATGCCAGAAGTTCGAGTTGACAAGGACTTTAGTTCGAAGTACAGAAGGCAATTACACCTACTGAAACGAACCTATCCAATTGCGCTTAAAGCAGAAAAGGTACTGACAGAGTACGAAGAACATTTAGCAAAATTAGGTAAGAAAAGATTAGAGAAAAAATACAGCAGAGCGGTTGTAAAACAATTAAAACGACAATTTTCTTATTCTATTCGAGATTTGTACGTTTCAGAAGGTCATCTCCTCATGAAGTTAATTTACAGGGAAACTGGAATGACAGTCAATGAAATTTTAAAAAAATACAGAGGAGGATTTTCCAAAAGTTTTTACGACGGGATAGCTCTTCTGTTTGATCAAGACCTAAGTTCGACCTATGATGCGAATGGAGACGATTGGATAACAGAAATGGTTATTCAGGATATTATCTCCGGGAGAATTAAATTCAATCTTACCGTCAAAGAATTATCTAAGGAAGAATATAAGAAAAACATGAAAGAATATCGAAAAAAAAAAATAGACTTGTAAAAACAGAACGGGCAGGTAAAAACCTGCCCGTTCTGTTTCAATAAATAAATTACTTCTCCTATTTCGTAGGCTGCATTAACTTATCGCTTTCACCATTTGAAACAGCTGTTTTGTCTAGTCTTAATTTCCCGTTTTCACAAGAGATCAAGATTGTTGCATCTGCAATTTCAAGAATTTTACCGTGAATTCCACCTATTGTAACAACTTTATCTCCAACAGCTAAGTTTTCTCTAAAGTTTTTTAATTCTTTTTGTTTTTTCATTTGTGGTCTGATCATAAAAAAGTAGAAAACTACTAAAATCAGTACTAACATTATCATTTGATCCATAACTCTAATTTATTTTTATTTATTTATTTTCTAATTACATTTGCTTTTATAATCACCTCTGTTACAGAAGGATTAGTATTGGCTACTATTCGAACAGATTTATGTAAAACTCCTGCGGGAACTTTATCTGTATTGATATAAGCAACAACTTCTCCTGTTCCTCCAGGCTGAATAGGTTCTTCAGGCGCGTCTGAAATTGTACAAGAACAAGCAGGAACAACATCTCCTATAACTAGAGGATAGTCTCCTGTATTCTTAATAATGAACTTTGCAGTCACCATTTCACCTTTAATAACATCACCAGCATCAAATACTGATTCAACTTCCATCGTTGTTTTATTTCCCACTAAATAATCTTTATCGCCTCCGCAAGAAGCCAAAAGAAATACAAGTGATAAAACAGTAAATACTACTTTCATTATTTTGTTTTAGTTAATCAGTCCACGACCGACTTTCGTTATTTTCCCATCTTTATTCAAACGATGTATTGCTTTGTCAAGAATACCATTGATAAATCCATTACTTTTTGGAGTACTGTAGAATTTAGAAATCTCAATATACTCATTCAAAGTAACTTTCGTCGGAATACTATTGAAAACTTGCATTTCTGCAATTGCCATTTTCATCAAAATGATATCCATTTTAGCAATTCTATCCAATTCCCAATTCTGCGTTAACTCATCAATCAACTTCTCACTTTCTTTATCTAAAGTAACCGTTTTCTGTAACAATTGAGTAATAAATTCTAATTCATCTGTTTTGTCTTTGTACAATGGTAAAATTGGACATTTATCAGCAGATTCAAAAGCTTTGATCGTTTTGACAGTCATAGCACAAGCTAAATCAATGTCATCAATCCAGTGAATATTTTGTTCTTCAAAATGAGAATACAACAAAGGAAAGTTGGCTATTTCTGATTTGAACAATGCAATCATAAATGCTTTGTCTTCTTCAAAACCTTCCACACCATTATTCATGTATTGATCATAAACTTCGCTTTCTTTCAAGTTTTTAAACATTTTACGAAACAATTCATGTTTTTCATCTCCAACCCAATTTACTTTTCGGCTTTCAGATTCACTGCGAAGGTTTACATTATCTTCTAAACATTGGATAATTTGATTGTTTACAAATTTCAAATTTGGATTCAAATCATCTTCTGTAGGACGAATTTTTTTCTTACTCTCTCCCATTCTATGTTCTGAAATGGATTTTAATTCTGAAAAAGAAAGCAACAAATAAATGTACAAATCATAGATTCGTTCAACACCTGTTAACATTTCTTTCTGAATCTTTCCAAAATCTTCTCCTTGAGATTGATAGAAAGAATACAATGCTTGAAGAACTTTAATTCTTAAATGACGTCTGTTTAACATATATAATTATAGGGGAAGTTTAACTTTACTAATAGCTTCAATTCTTTCTTCTGCCATTTTATTTGCAATCTGGTACGTTGGAATATTCTCTGCTTGAGAACGTTTCACAATATTTTCAATCGTTGAATAAATATCGATCGCTTTATCCATAGCCCACTTAGAAGTTAATCCTTCTACTTCTGCGAAACAATTAATAACACCACCAGCATTTAATGCGAAATCAGGAGCGTAAATCATTCCTTTTTCCATCACCATTCTACCGTGAACATCTTCATTCTGCAATTGATTGTTTGCAGCTCCAGCAATGATTGAACATTTCAAACGAGAAAGTGTATCATCATTAATTGTAGCCCCAAGCGCACAAGGTGCATAAATATCCATATCAATATCGTAGATTTCTTCTAAACCAACTACTTTTGCTCCATATTGCTCCGCTACACGTTTCAATGTTGGTTCGTGAATATCTGTAATATAGATTTCCGCACCTTCACTTGCTAAAGATTTCACGAGGTATTCTCCAACATGACCAACTCCTTGCACTGCAACTTTCTTCCCAGACAATGAATCTGATCCAAATTGAACTTTTGCAGAAGCTTTCATTCCAACATAAACTCCATGTGCTGTGACTGGTGATGGATCGCCACTTTTCCCTGGTAAACCAACCACGTGATTTGTTTCCATACTTACGTAAGACATATCCATTGGAGAAATCCCAACATCTTCAGCAGTAATATATTTACCAGCTAAACTGTTGACAAACTTACCAAATCGACGCATTAAAGCTTCTGATTTTTGAGTGCGAGCATCTCCAATGATTACTGCTTTACCTCCACCTAAATTCAATCCTGAAATCGAATTTTTATATGTCATTCCTCGAGAAAGGCGTAAAACATCATTCAATGCATCCATTTCTGTTGCATAATTCCACATTCTTGTTCCGCCAAGAGCAGGTCCTAAAATAGTATTATGTACAGCTATGATAGCTTTTAAGCCAGTTGCATTATCATTACAGAACAGCAATTGTTCGTGATTGTATTTACTCATTTGAGCAATTACAGGATTATCTGCGAGGTTCGTGTCCTCAATTTTTTTAACTTCAAACATAAGAATGCGTAAATGTTATTTCCAAATTATTAATTTTACAACGTTTTGTAAAATGCAGGACAAAAATAGGAAATTATCGGATGAAGTCACTGAGCTATCTCAACAAATATTTAATTAAATACAAATGGCGTTTGCTTTTGGGTATCATTTTTATCTTTGGATCGAACTGGTTTAAGGTTGAAATGCCCAATTTCTTTGGGGAAGTCATCGATGAAATAAATTCTTGGGACAAAAATAACATGCCAGAAAACTTGCTTGATTTCTCTTTGAAATCTGGTGGGTATTTTCTTTTACTGTCCTTTATTTCTGCTTTTTTCCTTTTTACAATGCGCCAGACCATTATTATTATGTCTCGCTTAATTGAATTCGATTTGAAAAATGAAATTTATGACCATTATCAAAAATTAAGTTTCTCATTTTACAAAAGAAATAACACGGGAGATATCATCAACCGAATTTCAGAAGATGTTTCCAAAGTAAGGATGTATCTCGGTCCAGGATTAATGTACTCCTTTAATTTGGTCATTCTTTCTGTTTTAGTCATTAAAAACATGATCAATGTAAGCCCAACGTTGACCATATTTGTTTTGATTCCCCTACCGATAATGTCTTTCATCATTTACAAAGTCTCTTCCAAAATCAGTGCAATAAGTACTGTCGTTCAAGAGGAACAGTCTCACATGTCAACTCTAGCACAAGAAACATTTACAGGAATCAGAGTAATAAAGGCATATGAGCGAACGCACGAAATGGAAGATCGTTTCAATAAATCTGCGGAAAATTACAAAAAAAAAAGCATGAAATTGGTTTTGATAAACTCTTTATTCATGCCAACTATATTTATTTTGATCGGTATCAGTACAATTGTCTGTATCTATCTCGGTGGACTTTTATTCTACGATGGAGACATTACAAAGGGTGATATAATCAAGTTCATTTTCTATGTTAACATGTTGACGTGGCCTTTTGCTTCTATCGGATTTGTAACAGCTATGGTTCAAAGAGCTGCAGCAAGTCAAAAGAGAATCAATGAATTTTTAGAAGAAGAACCTGAGATTGTGAATCATAACTTCAGCCCATTTTCTTTTCAAGGTGATATAGAATTCAAAAATGTCAGTTTTACGTACAAAAACTCAGGTATCGTAGCTGTTAATAATTTAAGCTTTATTTTAAAGAAAGGAGAATCTCTTGGGATAATTGGAAAAACGGGAAGTGGAAAATCAACTATCCTTAACTTAATCATGCGACAAATCGATCCAGACGAGGGTGAAATTCTCATTGATGGCATTTCAATCAATGACATAAACCTAGATGAATTTAGAAATCAATCAGGTGTCGTTCCTCAAGATATTTTCTTGTTCTCAGAAACGATTAAGAATAATATTCTTTTTGGTTGTATGGATGACAATATTGCAGAAGAAAGACTTATTGAGGTTACAAAAATGTCCCATTTATACCACAACATTATGGAATTCCCTGATCAATTTGAAACTATGTTGGGAGAAAGGGGAATTAATTTGAGTGGTGGACAGAAACAACGCCTCAGCATTTCTCGTGCATTAATCCGTCATCCAAAACTTTTATTACTGGACGATTGCCTTTCAGCAGTTGATACAGAAACAGAAGATTTTATTTTGAATAATCTAGCCAAATTGAAAACAACTTCAGTCATTGTAAGTCATCGTGTATCATCTATTAGAAATGCCGATAGAATAATAAACATTGACAACGGAGTGATCATTGAAGAAGGGACACACAAGGAGTTACTTTCTAGAAATGGTGTTTATGCTAAATTATACAAGAAACAATTGACAGAGGAATAAAATGTATTATTCTTCTTTCGATTGAAAAATTAAAACTCGTTTATCATCTGAACAAGTAACAAAGGTATTCTCCCCTATTTTTGAAATTGAATTCACAGAATGTCGATGTCCTTTTGTACTTGCTTCAAGTTTTTGTTGAAAAACTAAATCATCCGTTCGCCAAATTTTAACATTTTTATCACGGCTACAGGTGGCTATTTCTGCGCCATTTTTCAACGAAATAATTCCATATATTGAGTACAAATGTGCAACTACTGACTTCAGTTCATTTTCACTTTCCCAGTTCCATAATTTCAACAACGCATCTTTTCCACCAGAAAAAAGCAAACCATTCTCTTTGGGATGAAAAAGGACGGAAGTCGCCCCATTTTCATGTGCATAAAACGATTTAATCTCATTAAAATAAGTCGTTTCAAAAACACGAATATAACCATCCTGTCCCGCAAGGGCGAAAAAATCACCGTTCATTGAAACATCGATTGACCGAATTTTCCCACAATCTAGTGGAAGGTAAATGAGTAATTCTAATGAGTTTAAATCCCAAATGGAAAGATTCCCATCCGCATCACCAACATATAGCTGCTTTTCTTGACTATTGTATTGAATCGCAAAAATTGCTTTGGTATGCTGTTGATAGAACTTAACTTCTTCGTTTTTATCAAGGTCAAAAATGTGTAAATCGCCATTCGCAAGTCCAGCAAATAAATAATTTTCATACAGAGCAATGGAATAAACTGTTTGCTCAAATTTCACAGCAAACTTATCTTGCTCACCGTTCGAAATCCACCAGCGAACGATATGTTTGTCTGCACTCGCCGAATAAACATATCCATTTGACGCAATACAATCGTAGACTGCAGCTGCATGTCCTTTAATTTCTATTATTCTCTCGTATTTATTCCCCATTGAATTTCAAAGGTACGGATTTCTATAGATGATTCTTTTGTATATTGCGGTATAATTTTAATCATTCTCATTATGAACAAATCTATTTTTCTATTGTTTTTCATTTTCTCAGCTATTGTTTCTTGTGAAACCGATTCTATTCGAGGATCTAAAAAGATGGTTAAAAAGACGTTTGATTTTGTTGATTTCACTAAAATTGATGCTTCGAATACATTTTCAGTGAAACTAACACAAGGCAAAGAGTACAAGGTTGAATTATCTTGCAACGAGAACATTTTAGAATTCATTGAAATTAATCAAAGTGGAGAAACAATTAACTTAGACATGGAAGGATTTCATTCTTTCTCAAATATTTCAGTAAAAGTTAACATAACTGTACCAATAATTGAAAAGATTAAAGCTAGTGGAGCAAGTAAAATCAAAATGGGGAACTTCAAATTAGATCATTTAGAAATTGATTTATCAGGAGCTTCTTCGTTAAAAGGATCTTTAAAAATAACTAATTTACTTGAGGTTGAAGCTTCAGGTGCTTCTACTATAAAACTAAAAGGAAAAGTAAAAAATGCAAAATTTGACATTTCTGGGGCTTCCACTTTAAGAGCAAAGGATCTCACTGTCAATGAACAATTATCGATAGATGCATCCGGCGCAAGCTCTTGTAAAATCACTTCAAAAGGAACTTTAGAAATGGAAAGTAGTGGTGCAAGTTCAATTGAATATTATGGAAATGGTGAAGTCATCAAAAGTGATGAATCTGGCGCTGGAAGCATTGAGAAAAAGTATAAAGTTTGATGATGATTGGTGTTTGGTTTATTCAACCAAAACTAAAAGACATTCTGAAAACAATTGAACACTGAACCAATGCAAACAAAAAAACATTTAAAAACACCTTGGCTCACATTTATAGTGACGCTTATACTCTTCGCTGATTACTTTATTTTTCATGCATACATGAATGCGCCAACAAGCGAAACAACACAAGAGATTTTTAGTGATTTTGGAGCTCCTTACGCCATTCAAATATACCAAGGACAATATTGGGGACTTTTCCTGAACCGTTTTCTACATACCGACATACTATTACTTGGTATCAATTCAGTTCTATTCTTTTTATTCGGATATCTTATTGAAAAAAGAATCGGATGGTTAAATTTTTCACTTCTCCTTCTATTCTCAACGCTCTCTACTTCCATTCTTCAATTGACACTTTCCAACGATGCTGGAGTAGGTTTTGCTCCTGTAAACTTTTTTTTATTCTCCTACATTTACGCGAAATCGGTTGTTTCTAAAACATCACTCATTCCTTTCAAACATCTTTTAGCAATCACCTCTTTTGGGCTACTTTTCTACCTAAATTTTTTAAACCAAAACACGAATCAATTTGGTCTAGAGGGAATGATTTGTGGATGGGTCGGAGGCTTTATATTTGGTTTGATTTCTAAGAATTATAAAATTCAGTTTTTAATTGCTTTTACTTCCATTATTCTGCTTAGCTTTTCACTCATTTATTCTCCGTGGTCAGCAGAATGGAATTACAGTCAAGGTTATGGATTTCACCTTAATAATGATTTCAAAAATGCTAAAACATCGTACAATAAAGCTTTAACGATTGACCCAAAACACAAAGCTTCACGAGAGAATCTTAGAATCATTCAAATAGATGAATTGAAGGAAAAAGCTCTTTTTGCACATGAAAATGAAGATTATATTACTGCACGAAGACTCTACAATGATTTACTCGTTTTAGACCCTGAAAATATTTGGGCAAAAGAAAATTTAAACAAACTTCCTTGACACAAATTCGTATATTTGTTTTAACTGTTGAATTATGCAAGAAATCTTATCCAAGCGTCAAATTGACCAAAAAATTAATCGCCTAGCCCATCAATTATTAGAAAATTGTTTTGAAGAAGGGAAAATTTTTATCGGTGGAATATCTGGAAACGGTATAACGCTTGCCAAAAGAATAGCAAAAATCATTACCCTAAATTCTGACTTAGAGGTTCTTCTTTTTGAAATAATCATCAACAAAGATGAACCTTGGGATGGCAAGACAAAACTCACTGCTGACAAAGAAGAATTAATGAATGGTTACATTGTATTAATTGACGATGTTCTTAATTCTGGAAAAACAATGCAGTATGCTTTATTGGAAATTCTTCAATTCCCTACAAAAGCAATTAAAACAGTTGCATTAGTTGACCGTACGCACCGTAGATTCCCAATTAAAGCAAATTTCGTTGGACTACAACTCTCTACAACATTAAAAGAACATGTTAAAGTAATTCTAAACGATCAAGAAGAAAAAGCTTATTTAGTATGACCAATCGTATCACAGAATCTTCATCAAACTATGATGGATTAGATAAAATGTCCACCAAAGAATTACTTTCAAGTATCAACAAAGAAGACCAATCAGTTGCTTTTTCTGTGGAGAAAATAATACCTGAGATTGAATCTTTTATTGATGCTTGTTTTCAAAGAATGAAAAATGGCGGTCGCTTATTTTATATTGGAGCAGGTACAAGTGGTCGACTTGGAGTAGTTGACGCAAGCGAATGTCCACCAACTTTTGGCGTTGATCATGGAATTGTGGTAGGTTTAATGGCTGGTGGCGACAAAGCTATGCGAAAAGCGGTAGAATTTGCTGAAGATGACAAGGAACAAGGTTGGAAAGATTTACAAGAACATCAAATAAATGAAAATGATACTGTAATTGGTATTGCAGCATCGGGAACTACTCCATACGTTATTGGCGCAATCAATAAAGCGAATAAAAACGGATTACTTACTGCTGCAATTTCATGCAATCCTAATAATCCATTAGCAAAAGAAGCGAAACATGAAATGACTGCCGTTGTCGGTCCTGAGTTCGTCACAGGAAGTACACGTATGAAATCTGGTACCGCTCAAAAATTAATCCTCAACATGATCAGTACTTCTTTAATGATAAAACTAGGAAAGGTGGTTGGAAATAGAATGGTAGACATGCAATTGAGCAATGATAAGCTAGTTGATCGAGGAACAAAAATGATTCTCGAATCAATAAATGTAAGTTACAACGAAGCCAAAGACTTACTTTTAAAGTTTGGAAGCGTTAGAAAAGCTGTAGATGGTTTTAAAAAAGGATAAACTACCTTCTTCTACTCCTTCTTTTTAATTTATTCTCCATTAACTTTTCAGCGACCTTATTCTCTCTTGGAACCTCGTAGATTTTACTAATTAACCGCAAAGTTTTTTTAGCTATTTTATAGTCGATGAATTCATAAAGTGGTGTTTTCTTTTGCAACTCATCCGTTATTACAATATCGTATGAAATCACTTTTGTATTCAAGGAAGGCATATAAGTAATCGTCATTACCCCAAAATTCTTCGAAGCATTTTCAGCATGCATTCTCAACAATACCGATTCTGGATATCTAAAAGAATGCCATTTCCCAATTTTCACTCCACCAAGTTTACTGTATTTTCGGTATTTACCATTTGTCATTTCTAGACCATTTGTTGCTAAGAACATCAAAACTGACAATACAAACAAGGATAAACCTAGAAGTAAAAAAGTCATTCCTCCTGACAAACCAAATCCAATAAGAATAAATGAAGCTATAATCACCCCTACTCCATAAACGAAATAATTCCCTGTTCGTCCTTCAGACACATCAATCATATTTTATTAATTAAAAAAATGGCGTTCTAAAGTAGAACGCCATCTCAATATTGAAATTAGGTATTTTTTATTTTTCTTCTTTTTTGGAAGCTTTCTTTTGCTTTCCTTTCTCGATCTCAATTGTTAAATCTTTATCTTCAGCTTTAAAATCAATTTTAATTGTATCTCCTTCTTTAAGATGAGAATTAACTATTTCTTCAGCCAATGGATCTTCGATCAGTTTCTGTATAGCTCTTTTCAATGGTCGAGCACCAAATTTCTCATCATAACCTTTGTCAACGATAAAGTCTTTCGCTTTTTCAGTAAGTGATATTTCATACCCTAATTCATTGATTCTACCGTATAATTTTTTCAATTCCAAATCAATGATTACATGTATATTTTCTCTTGAAAGAGAATTGAACATGATCATATCATCTACACGATTTAAAAATTCTGGAGAAAAAGCTTTTCTCAACGCAGATTGTACAACCGATTTAGAGTTTTCAACTTTTTGATCTTCTTGGGATTTCGTACCAAAACCAACTCCCGTACCAAAATCAGCTAATTGACGAGCTCCAATATTCGATGTCATGATAAGGATAGTATTCTTAAAATCAATCTTACGTCCTAAACCATCTGTCATATGACCATCGTCTAAAACTTGCAATAACAAGTTAAAAACATCCGGATGTGCTTTTTCAATTTCATCCAAAAGAATGATAGAATATGGCTTTCTTCTTACTTTTTCTGTCAATTGCCCACCTTCTTCGTAACCAACGTATCCCGGAGGCGCTCCAACCAATCTTGAGATGGAGAATTTTTCCATGTACTCAGACATATCGACACGAATCAATGAATCTTGTGAATCAAACAAATATTGAGCGAGTACTTTTGCCAACTGCGTTTTCCCAACCCCTGTTGGCCCTAGGAAGAAAAATGAACCAATCGGTTTATTGGGATCTTTCAATCCTGCACGATTTCTCTGGATTGCTTTTACAACTTTCGCAACAGCTTCGTCTTGACCAATTACACGACTTTTAATGATATCGCCCATATTAGCTAAACGTCCAATTTCAGATTCAGAAATTCGAGTAACAGGAACTCCACTCATCATAGAAACAACCTCCGCAACATGTTCTTCAGTCACCAATACTCTATTTGCTTTTGATTCCTCTTCCCATTTTGCTTTCGCAGTTTCCAATTCTTCCGTCAATTTACGCTCAGTATCACGCAATTCAGCAGCTTTTTCATATTGCTGAGACTTTATTACTTCATTTTTTTCTTCTTTGAGTGTTTCGAGTTTGCCTTCAACATCAAGAATTTCTTTTGGAACATGAATGTTTTTCAAGTGAACCCTTGATCCAACCTCATCCAATGCATCAATTGCTTTATCCGGAAGATGTCGATCAGTTATATAACGTTCTGTCAACGAAACACAAGCTTTTATCGCTTCAGGAGAATAAGTCACAGAATGATGATCTTCGTAACGCTCTTTAATATTATCTAGGATTTGAATAGTTTCTTCGATTGAAGTTGCCTCAATAATCACCTTTTGAAATCTTCGTTCTAACGCACCATCTTTTTCGATGTGCTGTCTATACTCATCCAAAGTAGTTGCGCCAATTGCTTGCATCTCTCCACGAGCCAATGCAGGTTTGATCATGTTTGCTGCATCCATAGAACCGGAAGCACCACCAGCACCAACAATGGTATGAATTTCATCAATGAATAGAATAACATCTGGATTCTTTTCAATCTCCTGCATTACAGCTTTCATTCTTTCTTCAAACTGACCACGGTATTTTGTACCCGCAACAAGAGAAGCAAGATCTAGGGAAACAATTCGTTTTCCAAAAAGGATACGAGAAACTTTACGTTGCACAATTCTGAGCGCTAAACCTTCAGCAATAGCACTTTTCCCAACTCCGGGTTCACCAATTAAAATAGGATTATTTTTTTTTCTACGAGAAAGAATTTGACTAACTCTCTCAATTTCTTTTTCACGACCGACAACTGGATCTAGTTTCCCGTCTTCAGCCATTTTAGTTAAATCGCGTCCAAAATTATCCAGCACCGGAGTTTTAGATTTTGTATCTACGTTTTTCTTTGGAGCTAAATACGATTCTCCTTCTGCTTCAGCTCCACCAGGAAACTCAGCTTTTGGCATAATTTGTTCATCTTTCATACTATCCAGTTCATCTTTTATATTACTATACATCACTCCGTAGTTATTCAAAACACCACAGGCAACGCTATCATCATTTTTCAGGATGGACAACAACAAATGTTCTGTCCCTATTAAGTCGCTTTTTTGCAATTTCGCTTCTAAAAAGGCGATTTTCAGTACACGTTCAGCTTGCTTCACCAATGGTATATTGGAGACATTCTGCATTTTGTTTACATCCGTAGAAGAAGCTTTTAAATTACTTTCAATCTCATTTCTAACAACTTTTAAATCCAGTTGAAACTCATTCATTAAAGCAACTGCTTTTCCGCCACCATCTCGAATCATTCCAAGCAACAAATGTTCAACACCAATGAATTCATTTCCTAACCGGAGCGCCTCTTCATTACTGAAATTAATCACATCTTTTACTCTTTGAGAAAATTTTGCTTCCATAAATTCTTTTTTATTCAATTAAAACTTCTACTGTATTAGACGAACAAAAATCGTCATTTCATACAACATACAAATATAAAACGAATATAATTGTTAATAAGTCAACCAAAACAGCAATTTTCCACAGTTTTTTGTTAGTAAATCATTCAAGATTAATTCATTTCCTATTCCTTTTTTCACTAATTTCGAAGCTTGCATTTAATACGTGTCCTGAACACGTCAAAAAATAAATAAACAGAATGATAAACGGAGAAAGAATAATCCAGATCAACATCGAAGATGAAATGAAATCTGCTTACATTGATTACTCAATGTCAGTAATTGTTTCAAGAGCCTTGCCGGACATACGTGATGGTTTTAAGCCAGTTCACAGACGTGTTTTATACGGTATGCAGGATTTAGGTGTTTACTCTAATAAATCACATAAGAAATCGGCTAGAATTGTCGGGGAAGTACTTGGTAAGTATCACCCACACGGTGATAGTTCGGTATACGATACAATGGTAAGGATGGCTCAACCATGGTCATTAAGATACCCATTGGTTGATGGTCAAGGTAACTTTGGTTCGATTGACGGCGATAGCCCTGCAGCAATGCGTTATACTGAAGCAAGATTGAAAAAGATTGCAGAGGACATGTTGGCTGACTTGGAGAAAGAAACGGTTGATTTCAGACCTAACTTTGACGATAGTTTAGAAGAACCAACTGTTTTACCTTCTAAAATCCCTAACCTCCTTGTCAACGGAGCAAGTGGAATTGCAGTAGGTATGGCTACAAATATGGCTCCTCATAATTTAACAGAAGTTGTCAACGGAATGATTGCTTACATCGAAGATGAAAACATTGAAGATGAAGAATTATTGCAATACGTTAAAGCTCCAGATTTCCCAACAGGTGGTATCATTTACGGTTACGAAGGTGTTCGTAGCGCACTTTTGACAGGAAAAGGTCGTGTAGTAATGCGCGGTAAAGCTGAAATTGAAGAGACAAAAAGTGGACGTGAGGTAATCATTGTTACTGAAATCCCTTACCAAGTCAATAAAGCTGACATGATTAAGAAGACAGCTGACTTAGTCAATGATAAAAAAATTGACGGTATTTCTGATATTCGTGACGAATCTGACCGTAACGGAATGCGTATTGTTTACGAACTAAAAAGAGATTCTATCCCTAATGTAGTTCTAAATAAATTATATAAATATACAGCACTTCAAAGTTCTTTTTCTATAAACAACATTTGTCTTGTCAATGGTCGACCAGTTTTGGTTAACTTAAGAGACATGATTCATCATTTCATCGAGTTCAGACACGAAGTTGTTGTTCGTCGAACGAAATTTGAATTAAGAAAAGCAGAAGAAAGAGCACATATTCTTGAAGGATTAATCATTGCTTCTGATAATATTGACGAAGTAATTGCTCTTATCAGATCTTCTAAAAACCCTGATGAAGCAAAAGAAAAATTAAAGCAACGTTTTGACTTAAGTGATATTCAGTCTCGTGCAATTGTTGAAATGAGATTACGTCAATTGACTGGTCTTGAGCAAGACAAATTGCGTGGTGAATACGATGATTTAATGTTAACAATCAATGATTTAAAAGACATTCTTGCGAACAAAGAAAGAAGAATGACTATCATTAAAGATGAATTGATTCATGTTCGTGATAAATATGGTGATGAAAGAAGATCTGTGATTGAATATTCTGCCAGCGAAATGAGAATTGAAGATTTAATCCCAG
This sequence comes from uncultured Fluviicola sp., assembly GCA_964387525.1. Classification (GTDB taxonomy): domain Bacteria; phylum Bacteroidota; class Bacteroidia; order Flavobacteriales_D; family Crocinitomicaceae; genus UBA4466. The sequence goes on along the minus strand of CAYLWS010000020.1, from coordinate 315 downwards.
ATGATGAAGTTGTTGTAACAATTTCTCATGCAGGATACATCAAACGAACAAGTTTAGCAGAATACAAAGTTCAAAACAGAGGTGGAATGGGATCTAAAGGTTCTACGACACGTGAAAAAGATTTCTTAGAAGAATTATTCGTAGCAACGAACCACAACTATTTATTAATATTTACCGAAAAAGGGAAATGTTTCTGGATGCGTGTATTCGAAATCCCAGAAGGATCTAAAATAAGTAAAGGTAGAGCAATTCAAAACCTTTTGAACATTGGTCAAGATGATAAAATTAAAGCTTACGTTAAAGTAACTGATCTTA
>CAYLWS010000019.1:0-48364 GCA_964387525.1 uncultured Fluviicola sp. | reverse complement strand
AATGACCCTTTCTTCAGCTACACCAACTTCACCTCCATGTCCAACATAATTCATTAAAACACAACCATTTCTGATTTGTCTATCAATCTCTTCGTTTACATCAGGATACCTTGACCCACCGGCTGTAGAAACCTGCGTATAAGCATCCAAATAAATTTTCTCGCAATTCATAGAAGGATAATGTTTTGTAATAGAATCATACTGAGGCTCAACATCATAGTTTAAAAAATAATTCCCTTCTTCATCGTCAGCAATTTGAACATATTTTGTTCGCCAATCTCCAAAAGTTGAATTATCACCTGGTGCATTGCACTGAGAAGAAGATCCAGCACTGTAAAAACTCGATCCATTTTTCATGTAATGCTCTACTTTATTCACTTGTTGGACAGCCATGTCATTGTTTGAAATCAACAACCTTCCTATACCAATATCCAGTGCATCATTTGGGGAAATTGACTCATTATCATCCAACATTCCATAATAATCATCGGTCACCATTGCAGCAATATGATCTTCAGAATTAAGCATCTGATACGTCATAATGTAGTTGTTATTATTGGAAACTCGGTTCTTTGGATCAAATGTACCATCACCAAACAATAATAAATATTTCGGTCGTGAAGCAGGATTAGACACTCCTCTGTCGTAAAACATTTTAGCAAACATCCGTATTGCCGTTGCGTCTTTTGCCCCTGAACTGTACTCGTTAAAAATCTGTTCATCAGTTACAACGTGAACGCTCAAGCCTTCACCTCTATGTAAATCAGCTAAACGATTTGCTTGTGAAATAAAGTTTTTATGGGTCACAATTAGATAATCTGCTTGACTTAACCCATGAAGATTCTGATTTGCAACAACTCCTGTAAAACTAGGAGACAAATAACCAGTACCATCACACGCTACAAAATACCGAATACTGTCTGTCGCAGTAATAAAAGAGTAATTACCTCCAGAAAACACACCTTCAATTCTTTGAGGTTTATTTCTGTCCGTTACATCCCACACATACTTAGGTGGATTGAAATTTGAAAGAGTAAACTCCGTGATATTCCCCACCCCAACTGTTGGAATATCCGCAAAATTTAATTGCCCATTCGTCAACACCAATGAAGCCCTTGCGTTTAAAAGAATTCGATCAAGGTAAGTTAAAACAGAAGGAGAATTTCGAACAACCGTCATTCTAAGTGACAAGTTCGTTCCAGGTGAATTCTGAAGAATTTGAAACACTTGTCTTTTATAATTCCCACCACCAGCGCCTGAAGGCAACGTACTTGAATACAATTGATTACCGTTAACACTATACGTTTGAGAAGTCCCTGGCGCATTACTCGCATTACTTGCAAGAGAAATATTAAAAACTGCAGGAGAAGAATTAAGAATGTTTGGAACATAAAAACCAAACGTACGATCTAATTCAATGTCAAACAATTCACCGTACCACCTTTGCCCACCTTTGACTAAAGATTTTGTATCTTCCTCATGAACAGAATAAAAAGAATAAGAATTAGTTACATGTGTAATTGGCAAAGAAGAATTGGATAAATCTGTAATTAACAATGGGGAAATAGAACTATTTACAGTAATAAAGTAAAAAGAATTATCTGAATAAGGGTTTCTGTCTTGATTAAAGACATTCCCGCTAGGACTCCATCTATGTGCCCCCCAACCATAAAAAAGAATGTAATCTCCATCATCAAAAGAACCGTCAGAACCACCTATAATTTCAATTGCATTTTGTGCCAAATCATCTGTTCTTGGAATAGAATTCAATTCAGGCAATCGTCCTTCACCATTTCCGAAAATATGAATATTTTGAGGATTCAAAGAACTCGTATTAATCCCAATTGATTCAAGAAAAGGTTTATCAATTTTATAAATACCATCTTTATTAACAGCCACTTTATACCACGTTCCATTTTGCAAGACAGAATTCGTTACAAAATCTTTGTTTACAAATACATTTGTCGGAACACCTGCTCCAATAGAAATAGAAAAACTTTTAATTCTTTTTATTTGACCTTGCTCTAATACGAAAGGAAATAAATTAATCGATGCAGCCCTTTTTTCATGAGACTTCGAAATAGAAAGGTCATAACTTAATTCATCTACATCAATACCTTGGGAATTAAGGTACTCAATCTCAATAGTTGAAGCAGCTTCCGTAGACAATAATTCAAATGAAATAGAATACTCCATATTGGAAGACAATTCTTTTCTCCACGAAAAATTAGGAACATTCCCATTCATTTGTTGCCCTTTAATTGACGGAACCGTAATTTTCTCCTCTCCTTGGGACAATGTCTTTGATTTTTGCCATTCCACATTGATTACTTCCATTTCTTGCGAATAAACACCTGAAGTACATAGCAATGTAATGTAAAATAGAATTTTTGACAGGTAATTAAATCTTGTTAAAACAGTTTTCATAAGGCAAATATCAGTAAGATATATATATTTCACATAAAAAAACGTCATAAATCTTTGATTATTATACTGAAATCGCAATATTTGTAACTTTCTTTTATTATTTTCGTTAAGGATTAATTAAAAGGTGATAAAACTAACACAACTTAGATGAAAAAACTTTTACGTTTACTTGTTGTATTATTGATTGTAACTCTGAGTTCGGACAATGTTCAAGCTCAGGATCCTCAATTTACGCAATTCTATGCAAATCCTATCTACCTGAATCCAGCTTTCGCCGGATCAAATGGTTGTCCGAGATTTGCAATGAATTACCGTAATCAATGGCCAAGTCTTTCTGGGAATTATGTAACATATAGCGCATCTTATGACCAATACTTCAAAAACATCAACGGTGGAATTGGAATTATCGGTATGCATGACCAACAAGGACAGGGAACAATTTACACTTCAATGATTGGTTTAGTTTATTCGTATCATTTAAAAGTCAACCGTAAATTCTCAATGCTTTTTGGAGTAAAAGCTGCAATGTTCAATAAATATTTAGACTGGGACAAATTAACTTTTGGTGATATGATTGACCCTCGAAAAGGATTCATCTATCAAACAGGTGATGTTCCAAGAGCAGGATCTCGTTATTTCTTTGACGCATCTGCAGGAATGGTTGGTTATTCTAAAAACTTTTTCTTTGGATTAGCTGTTCATCACTTGAATCGTCCGAATGAATCTATGATTGAAGGTGTTTCAAAATTACCGATGCGATTTACAGGTCACATTGGGGCTGAAATTAAATTGGGTAGACATTCTCAATATGCAAATGCTACTTCTATTATGCCAAATATTATTTACCAATACCAAAATGGATTTCAAGAAATTGCAATCGGTACCTACATCAAACATGGCGTATTTACTTTTGGAGCTTGGTACAGAAATAGAGATGCATTCATCCTATCGGTTGGATTGCATACAGGGAAATTTAAAATAGGATACAGTTATGACGTAACAGTATCTAAATTAAACAATGGTGTTTCAGGTGGTTCTCACGAGGTATCGCTAGGTTTAAACTTGAATTGCAAGAATAAGCCAGCGTCTTTTAGAAAAATATCTTGTCCATCATTTTAAAAGTGTAACCAAATTATTGTACAACGTTGTATAGTAAGATTTTGATAAAGAAATGAAAACGAAAATATATAATATGCGATTTTTCAAGTTTATAGCAGTTGCGGTTGCAGGTGCTTTTATTATCAGTTCATGCTCTAAGGAAGCATCGAACACCACAGGTTGGGATTACAACAACCCTAACCAAGGCGGTTTCCAGAAAGTGCCTTTTGTTGACCAAGAAACTGGTCCAGGCTTACTTCTTATTGAAGGTGGTACTTTTACAATGGGACGTGCAGAGCAAGATGTAATGTTCGAATGGAATAATCGTCCAGCTCGTGTAACTGTTTCTTCATTTTACATGGACCAAACTGAAGTTACAAACTTTCAGTGGTTAGAATATTTGTATTGGGTTTCTCGTGCATACAACGAAACGTACCCAATGGTACTTAAAAATGCATTACCTGATACATTGGTGTGGAGATCTAAATTAGGTTTCAATGAAAAATACGTTGATTACTATTTACGTCACCCTGCATACCGTGACTATCCTGTTGTAGGTGTATCTTGGTTACAAGCCAATGACTTTTGTAAATGGAGAACTGACCGTGTAAACGAATACATTTTAATTCGTGAAGGAGTTCTATCTTTCAATGTTGATCAAAGAGATGAAAACACATTTAACACGGACTCCTATTATGCAGGACAATACGAAGAAGGTTTAGTAAAGAATGTACAAGATTTAGATCCTTCTAATATTAACGGGAAGAAACTTGGAGAAAGAATCGTACGAATGGAAGATGGAATTCTTCTTCCTCGCTACCGTCTACCAACTGAAGCTGAGTGGGAATTTGCTGCAACTGGTTTAATTGGAAATTTACAAGAAGGAACGGAAAACATCAACGAAAGAAAATTATACCCTTGGAATGGTCACTGGGTCCGTCAAGATGAAGCACAATTTACAGGTCAAATTCGCGCCAACTTTGTAAGAGGTCGTGGAGATTACATGGGGGTTGCTGGTCATTTAAATGATGGAGCTGACGTTACTGCACCAGTAGAATCTTATTGGCCAAATGATTACGGATTATACAACATGGGTGGTAATGTTTCAGAATGGGTAATGGATGTATATAGACCGTTAACATCTGAAGACTATGATGAATTTCGTCCTTTTAGAGGAAATGTATTTAAAACTAAATTACTGAACAACGAAGGTGCAATTGATTTGAAAAATGCTCAAATTATGTATGACGTTCACGGTATGAAAGAATACTTGAATGAATTTGAAAGAATTCGTTTTCAAAGAATTACAGCTCAACAACATGATCCAAACGACACGGTAATCCCACAAGGTCTTCAAGCAAATGTTCAATCAAGAAACCCTTCTCGAAGAGGTTATGCTCCGGATCCTTACTATGTTGCATCGGGAAATGTGAAAGATTCTATTGAACTTGAACTTTTCAGAGAAATCAATGCAGTTATTGATCAAGCAATTGGTTATAAGAATGATAAATACGACACTGAAGCATCTGCTTTAATTCAAGATTTACTTTTCGATGGTATATTTGCTGACGAAATGAGAGAAGGTCCAGAAGGAGAAGAATATGCTTTTGAAATTATCTCAATGTTACGTGATGGGTTCAATGAGTTTATTGTTGACACACCTGGTAAACTAAAATACAGAAATGTAACTGAAGAGGAAAACATTGGTCGTTTGAATTACAGAAAAGATGACTACATTGATTACATTGATGGTGACATTGAAAGTTCTATTCATTATGCAAATGATGAACGTAAGAACGATATCAATCAAGCTACACGTGATCCAGGATTGGTTATGTACCAAAACAAGCATGAAGAGTACTCATTGACTGGAGCTAAATTAAAACCAGGAGGAGAAGACAGAACTTCTTGGCCAACAACGTTAGTTTCTGACAAATCAAGAGTATACAAAGGTGGTTCTTGGAAAGATAGAGCTTATTGGTTAGTAGCTAGTAATAGAAGATTCCTAGATGAAGACAAATCTACTGACGCAATTGGTTTCCGTTGTGCAATGGACAGAGTTGGTTCGCCAACAGGCTTCAACTACGGAAGAAAGAAAAAGAAAAAATAGTATTTAAAACAATACAATACCTAAGCAGAGGACATTATGTTCTCTGCTTTTTTTATGCGTTAAACATTGAAGCGTTAATAAAAACGATGAAAGCATTAGATTCTAACCCATATCTTTGATATTTTTGTGTAATGGAAGAGCTTTTTAACTATTTTTATTCCAGTACAGGAATCTGCACAGATACTCGAAACATTACTAAAGATTGCCTTTTCATCTGTATTCAAGGTGAAAACTTTGACGGAAATACATTTGCTAAAAGAGCACTCGAACAAGGTGCTAAGCATGTCATTGTCGACAACAAAGAATACATGGACAGTTCCAAAAACATGGTGTTTGTTGAAAACAGTATCGTCTTTTTACAGAAACTCGCTAACTTTCATCGAAAAAAGTTCAACATACCTGTCATTGGAATAACGGGGAGTAATGGAAAAACAACTACTAAAGAATTAATTCACAGTGTTCTTTCTAAAAAATACAAAGTACTGGCTACTATTGGAAATTTAAACAATCACCTTGGCGTTCCTTTCACTTTGTTACGCCTGACTAAAGAACATGAAATTGCCATTATAGAAATGGGGGCAAATAAATTTAAAGACATCGAAGAACTTTGCACAATTGCAGAGCCAACACATGGAATCATCACAAATATTGGAAAGGCTCATTTAGAAGGCTTCATCAATCTCGAAGGTGTAATTAAAACGAAGAAAGAACTCTACGATTCTATAGAAAAAAATAAAGGTGAAATCTACATCAATAATGACGACGAAATTCTAAGAGACAATCTACCTCAAAATACGACAATACACACCTATGGAAAACAGAATGCAGAAGTGTGCGGAGAATTGGTTCGCCTCTCCCCTTTTGTTGAAATGAAATGGAATTCTGACGTTTACAATTCTGTATTACTTAAATTAAGAATGGTAGGTGAATATAATTTTTACAACTACCTCGCTGCAATTTCTTTTGGAGTAAGTTTTGGAGTAGAAAATCAATTAATTTCTGAAGCTATCGAAGAATACACTCCTTCAAACAGTCGTTCTCAAGTAAAAAAAACAGAAAAGAACACCTTAATTCTGGATTGTTACAATGCCAATCCAACCAGTATGAAGTCAGCATTGGATAGTTTTGCGATGATAGACAGCTTAAATAAGATTTGCATTTTAGGCGATATGAGGGAATTAGGAAATGAATCACCCAACGAGCATTCTAAAATCATTGACCAAATTGAGGATTTAAACCTGCAAGCATATGTTGTAGGAAAAGAGTTTTCTCAAACCAAATCATGCAATATTCTACAAAAATTTGACACGGTTAACGAGCTAAAAGAGCACATTAATCTATTTCCAATTCAAGATAAACTTATTTTACTGAAAGGATCAAGAGGAATTCAATTGGAAAAAATAGAAGACTCATTGTAGATCGTATTTTGAAACAAAAAAAAGGCTCTCTTTTCAGAAAGCCTTTTAAAATTATTCAAGTAATTAATTAATCTTTCAAAACAGATCTTGAAATTACAATTTTCTGAATTTCAGATGTACCTTCATATATTTGAGTGATTTTAGCATCTCTCATCAAACGTTCAACATGGTATTCTTTAACAAAACCATATCCACCGTGGATTTGAACAGCCTCAACTGTTTGCTCCATCGCAACTTTCGAAGCATATAACTTCGCCATTGCACTCGATCTATCGTAATTTCTACCTAAATCTTTATCAACCGCTGACTTATAAACTAACATCTTAGCAGCTTCAATTTCAGTATACATATCGGCAATTTTAAAAGCAATCGCTTGATGATTACTGATTGCTGTTCCAAATGCTTTTCTTTCTTTCGAATAAGCCAAAGCTAAATCATAAGCACCTCCAGCTATTCCTAAAGCTTGAGAAGCAATACCAATTCTACCACCAGAAAGAACTTTCATCGCGAATTTAAAACCAAATCCATCTTCGCCAATTCTATTCTCTTTGGGAACTTTAACATCGTTAAAAAGTAAGGTATGTGTATCAGACCCTCTAATTCCTAATTTATTTTCTTTCGCTCCAATAATAAACCCTTCCATTCCTCTTTCGATAATAAAAGCGTTAATCCCTCTGTGTCCTGCAGCAACATCAGTCTGAGCAATCACTAAATAAGTTGAAGCTGAAGAACCATTCGTAATCCAATTCTTCGTTCCATTTAACAGGTAGTGATCTCCCATGTCAATTGCAGTAGTGCTTTGCGAAGTTGCATCAGAACCTGCTTCTGGTTCAGACAAACAAAATGCTCCAATTTTTTCTCCTTTAGCTAAAGGAATTAAATATTTTTGCTTTTGCTCTTCAGAGGCATATTTTTCCAATCCCCAGCAAACCAAAGAATTATTTACAGACAAACAAACAGATGTTGAAGCATCCACTTTTGAGATTTCCTCAATTGCTAATGCGTAAGATAATGTATCCATACCTGAACCACCATATTTAGGGTCAACCATCATTCCCATGAAACCAAGTTCTCCCAATTGTTTAATTTCATCAGCTGGAAAGCGTTGTTCTTCGTCACGGTCAATAACTCCTGGTTTTAATACATTCTGCGCGAAATCTCTCGCTGCATCCCTTACGGCTTTATGCTCTTCGGATAAATCAAAATTCATATCTATATATTTTTTAAAAATTCTTGCGTCCACAAAATTAAGGTTTTAAGCGAATTTTCACGATAAAAACACGCTTTTTTTTACACCAATAAATCTGTCGTCTTTTCACCAAAAAAACTACCTTTATTCTGTGAAAAAAAAATATAGAATTATTGGACTCATGTCCGGCACCTCAATGGATGGATTAGACATTTCTTATTGTCGATACAATTTTGATAATCAAGCATGGACTTTTTCTATAGTCTCAACAAATTCAATCACATACCCACCCGAGTTACTCCAAAAACTAAAAGAATCATCTTTTTTTAGCGCACGAGATTTATTATTACTGGACAAAGAAATTGGTTTATTTTTCGCAAATGAAGTTAATTCATTCTTAAAAGAAGGTAAAATTGACTCTTCAGAAGTTGACGCTATTTGCTCACACGGTCACACCATATTTCACCAACCTGAACTTGGTTACACACATCAAATTGGCTGTGGAGAAACAATTGCTTACAAGACAAAAATAAAAGTTCTCAATGATTTTCGACAAAAAGATGTTGTCGCAGGTGGGCAAGGAGCTCCGCTTGTCCCTATTGGGGATCAGTTACTTTTCTCAAATGAAGCGGATACATTTTTAAACCTTGGAGGATTCGCGAACTGTACTTCGATACAAAATAATAAAGTTTCTGCTTTTGACATTTGCCCTGCAAACTTACCGCTAAATAGAATTGTGCAAGAAACAGGGCTAGAATTCGACAGAAATGGTGAGATTTCTTCCCGAGGTCAAATTGACTCTACTGTTTTAGAAAAATTAAATAACCTTCCTTTTTACACTGAAAACGGACCTAAATCTTTAGGCACAGAATGGCTGAATGAATCCTTCATGCCTCTTTTAAAAAACATCAAAGCGAATGAAGACAAGCTAGCCACTTCAACCGAACATATAGCGATTCAGATAGGGAAAACTTTGAACGAAATTGGCGCTAAAAAAACATTTGTTTCTGGAGGCGGTGTTAAAAACGACTTTCTTTTGAAACGAATAAAACATTACACCAATTCTCAATTAACTAAACCTTCATTGGAAATCATAGACTACAAGGAATCAATAATCTTTGGTTTTCTTGGCGCATTGTATTTCGAACACAAAAGCAACTCGCTTTCAAGTGTAACAGGCGCTCAACACAACACTACCGGAGGAGTTCTTCACATCCCTTAATGTTTTCCATTAATGAGTGTTAAAAAAACATAATTATATCCGAATATTCAAGTAGCTAAGTAAGAATACTTTTTTAACTTTGTCTCCGAAAAATTAAATGATTCAACGTTATGAAAACCTTATTAGACAAATTCGAAAATAAACGTCCAGAAATAGTATTTGAATGGAAAGATTCAGAAACAGAAGCTGAAGGATGGGTAGTTATCAACTCCTTAAGAGGCGGTGCCGCTGGTGGTGGAACTCGAATGAGAAAAGGTTTAGACAAACGTGAAGTTGAATCTTTGGCTAAAACAATGGAGGTCAAGTTTACAGTAGCTGGTCCAGCTATTGGAGGTGCAAAATCAGGAATTAATTTTGATCCAAAAGACCCACGTAAAGAAGGTGTTTTAAGAAGATGGTACGCAGCTGTGACTCCTTTATTGAAACATTATTACGGAACTGGTGGAGATTTAAACGTTGATGAAATTCATGAAGTTATCCCAATGACGGAAGACTGTGGTGTATGGCATCCTCAAGAAGGAGTTTTCAACGGTCATTTTCAACCAAGAGAAGCACAAAAAATAAATAGAATTGGTCAACTGAGACAAGGAGTTTTGAAAGCAATCGAAAATACTTCTTTTTCTCCTGATGTCAACCGTAAATATGTTGTTGCAGATATGATTACAGGTTACGGTGTAGCTGAATCAATCAAACATTACTATTCAATTTGGGGCGGTGACTTAAAAGGTAAAAAAGTCATTGTTCAAGGTTGGGGAAATGTTGGATCTGCCGCAGCTTTCTATCTTTCACAAGAAGGAGCTAAAATTGTTGGTATTATTGACCGTGTAGGTGGATTAATCAATGAAGATGGTATTTCTTACGAAGAAATCAGAGAGTTATTCTTGAATAAGAATGGAAATGAGTTGAACGCACCAAACATGTTATCTTACGATGAGATGAATGCTAAAATCTGGGATTTAAAAGCGGATGTTTTTATTCCATGTGCAGGATCAAGAATGATTACTCAGGACCAATTAGACAGAATGATTAAAGCAGGTGTTGCAGTAATATCAGCTGGAGCGAATGTTCCTTTTGCAGATTCTGAAATTTTCTTTGGTAAAATTGCAGATCATGCTGACAATAACATCTCAATTATCCCTGATTTCATTTCTAACTGTGGAATGGCAAGAGTTTTTGCTTACTTGATGAGTAACGATTTGAAAGAATTAACAGACAAAGGAATCTTTTCAGACACAAGCGAAATCATTTACAACGCTTTGAAGAATACACATAAAATAAACCCAAATAAAACAGGGATTGCGAAAGCTGCTTTTGAAATCGCCCTTAAACAATTAGTCTAACAACAAATTAAATTATAAAAAATATAAGAACGCATGGAAATTTTTATTGTTATCGTATTTATTCTTGGTTATCTAGCAATAACCTTAGAGCATAGTCTGAAGTTAGACAAATTAATCCCTGCGCTAGTCATGATGGCTATCACTTGGGCGTTAATTGCTTTTGGGATTGATGGATTTGACTACTGGTTCGATTCAGGAGAGCATGCTTTAGTCGATGGTTTTGCAAGTCTAGAGCACTTAGAAAAAACACATCTTGTAGAAGAAACTTTGTTGCACCACTTAGGTAAAACAGCTGAGATTCTTTTCTTCTTATTAGGCGCTATGACTATTGTTGAAATCATTGATCATTTCGATGGATTCTCAACTTTCAAACGATACATTAAAACAAAAAACAAGAAACGTCTTTTATGGATTTTTGCTTTCTTGGCTTTTATTCTTTCTGCAATAATTGACAATTTAACGGCTACAATTGTATTGATTACAATTTTGCAAAAAATCATCAAAGATAAGAACACACGTATGTGGTTTGCAGGTTTGATTATCATTGCTGCAAATGCGGGTGGTGCATGGTCTCCTATTGGTGATGTTACAACAACAATGTTATGGATTGGTAAAAAAGTAACTACTGATGCTTTAATTTCACAATTACTATTGCCTTCATTGATCTGTATGGTGATTCCTACTTTCATAGCTTCTTTCATGAAGCCTTTCAAAGGAGATCTCGTCAAGGAAATAGAAGTAAAACCAGCCTCAATTCATGACACGACTTACAGTTCAGCTATGTTGTATTTAGGCTTAGGAATGATTTTATTTGTTCCAATTTTCAAAACAGTCACTCATTTGCCTCCTTACGTAGGAATGATGTTATCTCTTGGTGTAGTTGCAACATTTGCTGAGATTTTTAGCTCGAGACAATTTAAACTTACTACTCTAGGAGATCACTCTCAAGACGCAGGTCATCACAGCCCCGTGCATAAATCACTTTCTAAAATTGAAATGCCAAGTGTATTGTTTTTCTTTGGAATTTTAATGGCTGTAGCTGCACTCGAGAGTTTAGGTTTATTGTTCCATTTTGCAGATTCAATGAATGCAGCAATCCCTAACACGAATGTTGTTGTATTACTTTTAGGTGTAGGTTCTGCTGTTATTGATAATGTTCCTTTAGTTGCTGCAAGTTTAGGAATGTTCCAACAAGAAATGAACGACCCAATTTGGCACTTTATCGCATATTCAGCAGGTACAGGTGGAAGTATGTTGATTATCGGATCTGCTGCAGGTGTAGTGGCAATGGGAATGGAGAAAATTTCATTCTTCTGGTATGTTAAGAACATAACTCTTTTGGCTTCTATTGGATTTTTAGCAGGTGCAGGTGTTTTCCTCATCATGCAATAATATTTTACATTTCTAATCGTTATATATATTATGAATTTATCATTTTTATTACAAATAGATCAAGTTATTGAAGAATCAGAAGGTGTCGCAAACATCAGTTTGTGGGAAATCTTAAAAGGTTCTGAAGAATTTGGAAACGAAGGAATTGGTTGGAGTGGATGGGGAATCATCATTACTCTTTCTCTCATGCTTGGTTACGCTGTATTTATCTTTGTTGAACGTTATCTAGCATTAAGAAAAGCAAACAAAGAAGAGAAAGGTTTTGTTGAGAAAATCCGTGAATACATTATGGACGGGAAAATTGATTCTGCAAAAGACTATTGCGCTAGATCATCTGCTCCTTCTGCTCGAATGATTGAAAAAGGAATTTCACGATTAGGTCGACCGATTGAAACAATTTCTGCTTCCATTGAGAATGCTGCAAAATTGGAAATTCTACGCCTAGAACAGCGCCTTAGTTTTCTAGCAACTGCTGCAGGTGCTGCTCCAATGATTGGTTTCCTTGGAACAACAATTGGTATGGTTGGTGTCTTTATTGACTTACAAAATGCTGCTAGTTTAGATATTGATGTAATTGCACCAGGAATAATGACTGCAATGATTACAACTGTTGCAGGTCTTGTTGTAGGTATTGTAGCTTACGTTGGGTACAACTTTTTAGTTGCCCGAATTGGAAATGTTGTGTACCAAATGGAAAATGATGCGTTAGAGTTCATGGACATTCTTCAACAACCCGGTAAATAATTACAGTATGGACTTAGGAACACGAAATAAAGTAAAGATTGAGGGAGGAATGGCTTCCATGACTGATTTGGTCTTCCTTTTGTTGATTTTCTTCATCATTATGAGTTTAATGAGTCAAGATCAAACACCGATTGATTTACCTAAACCAGATCAAAAACTTCCTCCTGTTACCGACCCTGTAACACCTGAAGTAATTATCACAGAAGATAACCTTTATGTTGTAATGCCAGGCGGTGACATGAACAATCCGATGGAGTTTGAAGACATTAAAGAAATTACTGCTTCAGTTGTAAATAGTTCGAACAAAACGAAACTTAAAATCTCTGGACACCGTAATGCAGATTACGAAGCTGTATTTAATGTACTGGCTTTGTCTCAAGCAAACGGCTGGGATCCAGTATTAGCATACGATAGATAAATTATGAGTAGAATTCCCATAGCACAAAGAATAGATAAGCGAAAAGGAGCTATTGCAGCTTTACTTTTCATGCTTGCTATGGCTGTTTATGTGGGATTAATTTCTTTTCAAATTGCTGATCCACCACCACAACCTGTTTTGGTAGAAGTAGAAACGCATATTGATGAAATTTACTTAAAAAATTTAACGGTAGACGGTGGTTCTTCTGCTGGTTCTCCTTCTGAAGCACCTGTAGAACAACCAAAACCTAAAACGGAGCAAGTTATTACAAAAGAAGAATCTGAAACAGAAGTAAATACCGGACAATCCAACCATACAACGGCTGCAACCTCAGAGAACACAAGTTCAACAACACAAACATCAAATGACCCTTTTGCTTCAGGAGGAAACAGTAACGGAGACAATGGCGGTTCAAGCGATACATTTGGATCTGACGGAACTGGTACAGAAGGCCACGGAGGCGGTGGCGGTACTGGTAAAGGTAGAATTCGTAAAAACGACCCAAATCTCCATGACCTAAAATCAAACGTTAACGCAACCATCTATTTGAAATTAACTATTGATGCACAAGGAAATGTTGTTTCAGCCTCAAATATCAAATCTCAAACAACAACTACGAATCAGATTTTGATCAATAAAGTCATCTATCAAGTGAAAAAACAAGTGAAATACAATAAAGATGAAGGATCTCCTTTGGCTAAAGTTTTCATGACCGTTAAAGTTGATGCACAATAAAAACTATCTAGAAGAAGTTAATTGGTTGTTTCAACAATTCCCTTCATATCAAAAAATTGGATCTAAAGCATACAAGCCAACACTTGATAATATTCAACAAATTTGCCAAAGAATTGGTCACCCTGAAAAAGAATTAAAACTAATCCATGTTGCCGGAAGTAATGGCAAAGGTTCTACTTGTTCTATGCTTGCTTCTATTCTCACAGAGTCATCCTATAAAGTAGGTCTTTTCACCTCTCCTCACATCACCGATTTTAGCGAACGAATAAGAATAGACGGAGAATGTATCCCGCAAGAAAGAGTCATAGATTTCATACAACAAATCAAAAATGAACCCTTCGATTTCGCGCCTTCTTTTTTTGAAGTCACTTTTGCGATGGCGTTATTACACTTCAAAGAAAGTGAATGCGACATTTGCGTCATAGAAACAGGACTTGGTGGAAGGTTAGACGCAACAAACATCATCTCCCCTATTCTTTCAATAATCACAAACATTAGTTTAGAACATACAGCAATACTTGGAAACACGTTGCAAGAAATTGCTACTGAGAAAGCAGGAATAATAAAAGAAAAAACTCCTGTTGTTATTGGACAAATGAATGATAGTATTACTGATCTATTTAAGTCAATTAGTTCTAAAAAAAACAGCTCAATAGTTATAAGTGACACCTATAAAGCAACATTATTTGATCTTCCTTTGTTGGGCCGTCACCAAACAGAAAATTTTGGAATTGTTTTAACCACTTTAGAAGAGTTATCTAAAATTGGTTTCAAAACAGACCCGGAAAATATTCAAAAAGGATTGAATCACCTCCAGGACAACACTGGTTTTATAGGTCGTTTGCAAATTACCTCAAAAAAACCAACTCTAATTTTTGATGTTTCACATAATTTTGATGGAATTAAAGTCACTTTAGAAGCAATTCAAAAAATAAAAGTGAAAAATATTCATATTGTCTACGGAACAAGTAATGATAAAGATTTAAGTACTATCTCATCATTATTTCCCGAAAAATCAAGCTATTATTTTACAGAATTCGACAGCGAAAGATCGATGCAAATCACTGAAATAAAAGAGGTTACACATCGGTTGAAATGTACAGAGAAAACATATTTCAACTCCCCTCGTATCGCTTTAGATTCAGCCATTGAGCATTCCAATGAGGATGATTTAATTCTCGTTTTCGGTAGTTTTTTTCTTATTTCAACTTTTTTTTAATTTTTTTCAAATAAAACACTTGTTATTAAGAAAATCGTACGTATATTTGCACACGCAATTTGATAAACGAATCAAGAAAGCAACATTTTGAAACATGGGGGATTAGCTCAGTTGGTTTAGAGCACCTGCCTTACAAGCAGGGGGTCACTGGTTCGAATCCAGTATTCCCCACCAAAAACAAAAAGGATGTAAAGAAATTTACATCCTTTTTTTATGACCTAACTTTTCTTAAATGTTTACAACATATATTTTACATTCTGATAAGATTGATAAATACTATATCGGATACACAGGAGACTCTTTAACAGAAAGAATAAGACGTCACAATACCAAACACAAAGGATTTACAGGAAAAACAAATGATTGGAAAATGGTATTCTCCCTAAAATTTGAAACAAAAAAGGAAGCATACGCATTCGAAAGAAAAATAAAAAAATGGAAAAGTAGACCTAAAATTATTGAACTAATCAATGAATATAAGGTTTAGAGCATCCCGATAAAAATCGGGAGGGTCACTGGTTCGAATCCAGTATTCCCCACCAAAAACAAAAAGGATGTAAAGAAATTTACATCCTTTTTTTATGACCTAACTTTTCTTAAATGTTTACAACATATATTTTACATTCTGATAAGATTGATAAATACTATATCGGATACACGGGAGACTCTTTAACAGATCAAGACTAATCTTCGGGGACTTAAAACAATAACATTCTCCGCTTTTATCCTTGCGTTAACACTTGGTCTTCAAAAACTATTCGATTTTTCTAATTCTAAAAACAAAGGCGCTGGATTCTGTTTTAGAATTATCATTTTTTTCTAAATTTTCAAATTATTTAAGGAAATCTATAATTCCTTCTCAACTTTTAATCTTGATCAGTTATCCCCTTACGAAATCCTTTTGAAACAAGTAGCCTCGAGTTGGAATATTTGGTTTTCATTTCCCTCTTCAAAATACAAATTCAACTTACCTCCCAATTACTATGATTAGACAAACTACAAAACATTCATTTTATTCACATTCAACTGTAATAAAAAAAATACCCATTAATACACTTCCTACTCCACCAGAAAGTAGTAAACCAATAATAAAACTTATCTTTGTAAAAAAACTACGTAATTTGTCTAAAACTGTTCTATACCTATCCTACGATGGAATGACGGATCCCTTAGGTCAATCTCAAGTTCTACCCTACTTGAAAGGCTTATCAAATGCAGGATACACAATTCATTTGTTGAGTTTTGAAAAATCAGAACGATTCAAAAAGCATCGAAAACACATTGCATCGATTTGTAAATCATCGAACATTCAATGGCACCCTCAAGATTACGCTTCTGAAGGCGGCCTTAAAAACACATTGAAACAAGTTCGAAAGATGAAGAAAGTCGCCTTTTACCTTCATGAAAAGCATCAATTTGACCACACACACTGCAGAAGTTATATTTCTGCATTGATTGGTTTAAAACTAAAGAGAAGAAAGAATGTTAAATTTATTTTTGACATGAGAGGATTCTGGGCTGACGAAAGAGTTGATGGAGAAATCTGGAGTTTGAGCAATCCAATATTTGAAAGAATTTATAAATTTTTCAAACGAAAAGAAAGACAATTTTTCAGCGAAGCAGACTACACCATCTCTTTAACCGAAAATGGTAAAAATGAAATTGAATCCTGGTCTATTTTTCAACATAAAAAACCTAAAATAAAAGTCATTCCTTGTTGTGTTGATTTAGAATTATTTAACCCATCAACAATTAGTAAAGAACTTCAAATAGAAGCCAGAAATCAATTAAACATACATGACGATAATTTTATTCTTGGATATGTTGGCTCAATTGGAACTTGGTACATGCTTTCTGAAATGTTAGACTATTTTAAGATCCTGAAAGAAACGAAAAAAAATGCCCGCTTTTTATTTGTAACAGGGGACAGTGCTGAAATGATATTCTCTGAAGCTGAATCTAGAGGTGTTCCCAAATCTGACATCATTATTCAATCATCTTTACACAAAGATGTTCCTTTGTATATCTCTATTTTTAATTCATCCATATTTTTTATTCGCCCAACATATTCCAAAAAGGCATCATCCCCAACTAAACAAGGAGAAATAATGGCCATGGGCATTCCGTTAATATGTAATGCAGGAGTTGGAGACACTGACGATATTGTTCTCAATAGTTTTGCGGGAGATGTTGTTCCCAATTGCACAATTGACTCTTACCATCAATTATTTGACTATCCAGCAACGTTTGACAGAACAAAAACCATGGAGGGAGCTGAGAAGTATTTTTCTTTGGAAGAAGGAGTAAAACGTTACCTTAGCGTCTACAAAGCAATCTATGCCTAAACGAATAATTTTCTTAACCCCATATCCCAATGGAAAAGCACCTTCGCAACGTTTTCGATTCGAGCAATACTTTAACACGCTCAAAAAACATAATTTCGAAATAGTTACACGTTCATTTTTATCCGATAAAACATGGAAAATAATTTACACGAATAGCTCATTTCTACTAAAATCTTTAGGAATTATAGGTGCATTTTTCCGTAGATTTATTCTGCTTTTTAGTTTATGGAAATATGATTATGTTTTCATTCACAGAGAAGCTTCAATGATCGGTCCTCCAATTTTTGAATGGATTATCGCTAAAATTCTTCGTAAAAAATACATCTATGATTTTGATGATGCGATTTGGTTGCCCAATTTCAGTCAACAGAATGCTAAATTTCAAAAATTAAAATTTTACGGTAAAGTCAATCACATCATCAAATGGGCCGACCAAGTAACTGTAGGAAATGATTTTCTAAAAGAATTCGCATTGCAATTCAATGACAATGTAACAATCATTCCAACAACAATTGATTTAGAATACGTACATACGATAGAATGCAATCAAAACTCACTTCCTATAAATATTGGTTGGACAGGTACTCACACCACATTATCCTACGTAAAAGAATTGATCCCTATCATTAAAGAACTTGAACTTAAATACGACTTTACATTTACAATTATCTCCAATCAGCCGCCAGATTTTAAATTCAACTCCCTCCGATTCGTGCAATGGAATAAATCAACAGAAATTGAAGATTTATCAAAAATACAGATTGGAGTAATGCCTTTAACAGATAACGATTGGGCAAAAGGGAAATGTGGCTTCAAAGCATTACAATACATGGCTTTAAAAATTCCATCAATTATTTCCCCTGTTGGAGTGAATAAAACTATCGTAAATAACGGAAAGAATGGCTACCTTTGTAGCAGTTCTAGTGAATGGAAAAAACGTTTGGAAGAATTAATCTGTTCAAAAGAATTGAGAATTCAAATCGGAGAAAAAGGACAGTTGACAGTTAAAGAACATTTTTCAGTTGAAGCACAAAGCGACAACTACATAAAACTTTTTGTATGATAAAATTAGTGTTTGCCACAGCAAATTTGAATAAAGTAAAAGAAATTGACCAACTTTTACCTGACACAGTCCAACTTTCTTCATTGAAAGAGTTGGGACAAAAACAAGCTATTCCTGAAACATCAAAAACAATTGAAGGAAACGCTATACAGAAAGTAAACTTCATTACAGATAAATTTGCAGTAAACTGTTTTGCTGATGACACTGGACTTGAGATCAACTCATTAAAAGGTAAACCTGGCGTTAATTCTGCACGATATGCAAGTGAAGAAAAAGACGATGAACTCAATATTAAATTGGTTTTAAAGAATTTAGAAGGTGAAGCAAAAAGAGGTGCTCAATTTAAAACAGTGATTGCGTTAAATATAGACGGAGAACAACATCTGTTTTTTGGTGTAGTCAAAGGTACTATTCGAAAACAAAGAATTGGAAATAATGGTTTTGGATATGATCCAATTTTTGAACCTGAGAATTGTGGGAAAACATTTGCAGAAATGACATTAGAGGAGAAAAACAAGTATTCTCATAGAGCCC
This sequence comes from uncultured Fluviicola sp., assembly GCA_964387525.1. Taxonomy (GTDB): domain Bacteria; phylum Bacteroidota; class Bacteroidia; order Flavobacteriales_D; family Crocinitomicaceae; genus UBA4466. The sequence continues at coordinate 29,110 of CAYLWS010000019.1, read as the reverse complement.
GAGCTTTTAATAAAATGATTCGTTTTTTAAACGCTAGAAAATAAATTTAGCCCCGAAATTATTTTTCATAACGACCGAAACGGTTTCTTTTTTCTTACAGCTATAGCAGTAAATATTCGTATTTCAAACGACAACTATTTCTTTATAAGATTTAGTGTACGTAGTATTATGCTAAAATCACACCTAAGAATAAATGATTTCGATGCACAAAGAATGGATGTGACTTCATTGTTCACAAGAACAATTAAACACGAACTCCCAAAACATGTAGATAAAAGCTTAGTAGTTTTTTTGACAATTTCACACCTATTCTTGAATTTAATCATCATTATTCAAAATAATGCACAAAAAAAAGACGCATCGAAGATAAATCTTGATGCGTCTTGCTTAGTAGCGGGGACCAGACTCGAACTGATGACCTTCGGGTTATGAGCCCGACGAGCTACCAACTGCTCCACCCCGCGATATAATCTATACTGTCTGTTGGCACATGTCGTATAGCGAGTGCAAAGATACAACGTTTTTTAGGACTTACAAGGGAATTAAAGAAAATATTTTGTTTTTTTTATGCTTTTATATTTATCCGAATCAAAATCAGCTGATTACTTGATTTAAAAAGTGAGACTTAACTCCAAAAGATTATGCAATACCTTTTAATAACGCCTTTAATTCACTTAAAACAACCTCATCAATTATTTTTTGTTCTTGAAAAACAGCATTAAATGAACCAACACTCATTTCTCCAACAACTTCTCCTCCAAAATAAGGCAACATTTTAACTGAAGTCTGTAAAGCATTCAGACCCCTTTTCCTCCCGGAGAAGTACTGAGTAAAATAATCTTCTTCCCTTTTAAGAAATCTCTGTCATGACGAGAAAGCCAATCCAAACAATTCTTAAAAAAAGCAGACACATTACCATTGTGTTCAGAGACGGATATAATATAAGCATCCGCAATTGCAAGATCTTTTGCTAATCGTTTCACTTCATTTGGTATCCCCTCATTTTGTTCAACATCTATACTGTACATTGGTAAAGTATAATCGTTTAAACGAATGGTTTCTGAATTCTCCATCAACGATGATGCAAAAGAAACCAATTGGTGGTTAATTGAATGTTGACTATTACTACCAGCGAATGCGATTATTTTCATGCTGTTTTATTATTACCTTAAAATATACATCTTACCAAAATTCTTTTCAAAATGTTGGTCAGCTCCAGATTCTCTGTGCTTTATATATTCTCCATTTAATTTTGCTTTTACTCGATACAAGTAGACTCCGTTCGCTAAAGGATCTCCGAACTCATCTGTACCATCCCAAGCAAATTCTGTAATATTTCTACCGATTTCAATTAATCCTAGTTCATCTTCCGTGATTGTTCGAACAACCCTACCTGATATTGTCATTATTTGAATCATAATATCATCCGGAACCTCCGATCCCGTCAAAGTAAAGACAAAACGAGTACTTGTACTGAATGGATTAGGATAATTCATCATGTTTGTTATCGTTGACTCATGTACAATTTCAAAACGAACTCTGTATTCAATGTCTCCCGAAACATTTCCACTTCTATCTGTTCCTTGAACAAATAAAGAATAAGTTCCATCCATTTCAAAAGCAGCAGGCCAAACAATTTTAAAGCGTTTATTTTGAGCATTGGCTGGAGTCCACTGCATAATTATAGCTCCTGTTTGATCTATGAAAGGAATTCTAATTTGACTTCCTGCAGGATTTGTTAAATAAATACCAAAATTAGAGGTGTCTGAGATATTATCCATGATTAGAAAATCATTGTCATCTTTCAGTGTAATGTATATCTCGCTGTTAGGATCAACAATATCACCATTCAAGATGTGATTACCATTGAATGTCACGTCCAATAACGGATTTTCATCATCCGGCTGAACACTGAATGGAAACTGAAGAATATTATTGAAGTGTTCTTGTTCAGGCTGATCTGTAACAACTGTACTCCCGTTTATGTATGGATTTATTTCCATCCAAAGAATGTTTGGTCCACCAAGTCCGAGTGTGGGAATTAAAACAGTATCTCTGAATGTTTCATTGACCAATAAAGAATCTTGTCGAGAATAACTGATTGGATGTAATACATGATTTGCATCTTCTATCCAATAATTAATCAACAACGAATCCATGTCAACTGAAAAGATATTCTTCACATCTACAGCGAAATAAATTGGAGCACCTTCTAAAACGGAATCACCAAGTGCCGTCCAAGTGTAACCTGAAGAACCATCAATAGCGGCTTCAGGAACTGGTGTATACAAAACATGCCATCTGTCAATTTGCGCAGGCGTAAGTGTTGTTGTATCAGAATAATGAGCTTCTAACCGAATAAAAGGATACTGACTAGCATCAATCAAAGTATTCAAATTAATAATAGAGTCATTACTCGAAAAAACAGTGTCAATTTGATTCTGAAAAACTCCCGATTGATTGTATCTCTTGACCGACAAAACCGTTGAGTCATGCGAACTAATTTCAAGCGAATCTTGTTTCCAATGCAAAGAACCCCAAGAGACTGTCGGACCAATTAGAGGAGATATTTCAGCACCTGCATTTAACGGGCCAACTAAATTTGCCGTAATTGTAAAATCATCTCCAACAAACTGAGAAACATTTTCAACGACAGTAGAAGCATCGCCTTTTCGCACAAAAAATGCAAAAGGAAGATTTGCCCTTCCCGGAACAATACTGTCAGATCCTAAATTTGAAAAAGTAGCGTACATGTTAACAGAATCTAATGCGTCCCAATAACTGTAATATGTGTATACAGGAGAATAAATCAATAAATAATGCCCATCCGGCACCTCATTGTTGACCATATTTTGAAATGCAGCCAGTTGTGTTGGATCTCCCTCTCTAAAAAGAAAGAATTTTTCAATTCTATTTCTACAGGCACTTTCGTTGTTTGCATTGCCAAAATCATGTGTAGGGTTATGCGTAATACCGTTTCCATCCGTAAATTTTGTCCCCCAAGCCTCATGTGTTACTGGATCTATAACAGCAACATGCAATGTTGGTGATGTAGTACACATTCCATAATCTTGTTGAATTAAATTTAGACTGAATTGAGAATCGTATGCAGGTATTAAATGGGTAACCGTACAGCTTAATTCACTAATTTTTGGCGAGAATTCTTTCAACCTTAAAGACCTATTATAATCAACACTACTGAAGGAATTATTTTTAAACTGGAAGAAATGATCTTGTCCCCATCCAGATCTCCCATTGATGTATTGAAAAGAACTTTCTTTCCAGGTAGTATCTCCAACAATAGAAACACGCCAGAAATAAACAATACTGTCTTCACAGACTAAAGTACCGTTTGACGAAGGAGAAGAAGTTAATGTCCATTCTGAAGGGTTTACTTCTTTTACACCTCCAAAGCCAGAAACAATAGCATAACGATGAGCAAGGCTTGGAACACCGACAAAATCAATGGTGTCAATTTCGAATCGATAGGTGTTGAAATCGGCAATTGGGTTATTTGTGGATGCTTTAACTGTAACGCTATCGTCTGGAACAACAGCAAACCTATATGGTATAACAGGAATGATTCCATCAATGTCTAAGAAAAGTGTTTTTGTAATTTGATTATTATTTATTTCATCGTAAACTTCTCCAATTTCTGAAGGTAAATCAACTGAAATATTGAAAGTATTTAAGCCTAAACTGATGTTTGGTTGTAATGGAACTTTGAATGTAAATTCACTTTGATAATTTAACTTTGAAAGTCTAAAATGATAAACAGAATCAATTTCGTTTGAAGGAAAATTTCGTATAATTTCAATTGAAAAAGAATCCGTCACTGAACGTCCTAAATTCTTTAAATTAATATGTATCTCCATACTATCAACAGTCAAATCTGGGTTTTCAGGAGTAAACCAAACATTCTCTTCCAGTAATTCAATTTCAGGCTTATTGTGGTGATTTAAACGAAGCATTGGATCTCCATTAAAAACCATTTGAGTACAAGTTGTTTCTAAAGCAAGGTTGTCAATATTACTAGGTAATTCAATAGTCTCAATGTTTTTTTTCATTGCTTCTGCAACTGTAGCCCCGTAATTATACCGAGAAAACTGCTGATATAATCTATTTGAATATAAGTTAAGGTATAAATCGTAACCTACATTAACCGAAGCGATATATCCAATAGCTCCGTACAAAGGTTCTTGAACAAATATTTCTGAATATGAATTTGAATATTGATAGATATTCCCGTTGTAACAAGCGTTCACAAGCATGATAGGGTACCTTCCTAAATTATTCCAACTCCCAGGTTCATCGAGGTTAATTTCAAAACCACTATTATTCCCAGAAGCGTGTCCAAAATAAGTCATTAAACTAACTCCTTCTGAAATTCTATCTGTAATGTCAGTAAGAATCGTTGGGTCAAGTGGATTACTATTTGTCTTGTAGATACTTGTTGTATTTGCACCAAACAAACTATCGGCAATAATATCCCTCATTGAATTCATGTAGAACTGAAATTGATTCTGCTGAGAAGTATTACTCCCTCCGACAAAGTGTAAAATCTGTTTTTGCCAATCTTTATTTAGAGTATTGTAAACACTTGTCGAATCTTGATTTTGATCGAATAATTTTACTTTGTCTAGATAATCTGATAACTCAGCATTTGATCGCGCTGAAATTCTCCCCGTAGGAATTAAAGGAGACCACTTCTTGATTCCCTCCAAATTTGAAGTGATGCAAATGTCTGAAGGCGGTTCACCAAATGCTGGAATCAAAGATTCTGTAAAATATGTTGGGTTAGTTCGTGTTCCTGTCAAGTTTCCCACGGTAGCTTTCTTAATTCCTTTCCCAACTAAAAATAATCCAACTGGTTTCTTGATTGAATTGTTGTAGATGAAATGAGAAAATCGTCGAATACCATTGATGTGACTCTCAATCCCTCCTCCAAACTGCTGATACAATTCAATAACGTTGGCATCAATTACATTATAATTACCACCAGCAAAAGATTGTCGATAAGCAACATATTCATCTGAGATCGTTTTTAATTTTGGATGAGTAATCATCAAAAGAGCATATTCTTTATTTGAAATTGCGCCAAAATCAGTAAATATTCCGTTTCCATTTACAGGTGACAAAGAAGAAACAGCGGTAATCGTTGAACTATCTTGGTAAACAACATGCTGTTCGTTTCCATTTGAAGAATTAGAAATTAAGGTTGTAAAAAACGCCCCATTTGGTGATACTTTAACTCTTTTGGGTGTGTCTCCAAAAACAAAAACAATTGGATTATTGTACGAAATATTCGTAATATCAAGTCTAATTTTTGATTCTGTTAAATTATTGACAACATTAAATTCTACCTTACTCTCCCCATTAAATTGAACTTTTCGTGGGTATTTAAACGACCAATGTGAAATTGACTGATAATCAGTCGCTGCCCCTTGGTCACCAAGGATTTTTGCTTTTAAATTTGAATTCCCTGAAGAAGGCAGAATAGAAACAGGAAATTGTTTCGTGAGGTTCAATCCCGTATAACCTATCCAAATAGAATCTGAGAGTATGTAATCTGTTGCTCCAATTGACCATTGGCAATGATGATTACCTAAACTGCTGTAACTTGCATTAGACACACCAACAGTCATTGCCTTAAAAGTAACATCAGGAGCTCCCATTCCTTGAAATGGATACAAAATAGTTGTATTTCCTAGTGCCCAATTATAACTGTTAACCCCATTGACTTTTGAACTAGACCAACCCTCACCAATTGTGTAAAAAGAGCTTGAACTTTCTGAATTTCTTTTCCCTTCCTGGTATTGAATATGGTAAGAATACCATTTCGTATATAAAATATATTCTGAAGGCGTAAAACTTGCGTAATTTACATTGTCTTCCTCAACAAAACGGAGGTTATTTGTTGCATTATTCCACGTGAAAAAGTACTCTAATGTATCGTTAGCAACACTATAATAAGGATTACCAATTGCGTTACTTGATTCATAAATGGAAGAATCCATCCAACCATCGTTTCTCTCCGTATAAAACAAGATATAATCCCCACTGTCGAAAGAGTTATCACCACCATCATTTATGTAAAGTGGGATTTCTTTCTCTTTACCAAAAATTTGAATATTATCAGAGGAGAAAGAATTTACTGGTACTCCAGAATTAACAAGAGTTGAATATTCAATCATATACACCCCCGACTCAGTTCCCGATTGATCATTAAAAGAAGTAGGAATAACAGTCCCTGGTGCAACTTTAAACGAAAAATAAGATTGGTTGTATTGAATCCATTCATTACCATAGGTTTGCCCAAAAGAGTTTGAAACCCAAGTGAACAATAAGAATAATAGCGAATAGTATTTTTTTTTATTCATCTTGCACAGCGTTTTTGGGCTTATCTAATTTTATCCTTAGTGAAATAACATGAGAATATAAAGCAACAGATGCATCTCCGATATCAGTAAAAGCATAATCCAAATAGAAATTTTTAAAATTAAGACCTATACCAATATTAGGTTGTATATTCAATGATTTACTGTCATCAAAATCAGTAATGTACTGGATATTAGAAACCCCTCCTCTAATGGCAACAAAGTTTTTAAATCCAACTTGCACCCCTAAATGAGGATCTAAGGAAAAAACATTCGATTTTAGTAAAGTATTTCTTCGACCATCAGTTGTTAAATCAAAATCTAACTCTGCAGAAGTATATAATCCTTTATCACCTAGATCGAATTTTTTATACGCTGCAAAAATTAGTCGAGGCAATGTCAATTCCAATCCATTTTGAGGTAATTTATTCCCTGTAGCAAGAAACACTTCTTTTGTATCTTGATCTAATGTAAAAACCCAAGCGTTGAAAGTCGACGTTAAGTCTCTAGCCATAACGCCAATTTTAAATTTATTTTTAGTTTCGTATTGAAGTCCTGCATCTAAACCGAACCCCCATGATTTTGCGAAATCACCAACTTTTCGATAGACAACTTTAAAAGTTCCTCCCATTGTTAGTCCTTCTATTTTTGTTTTTCGGGCATATGAGAGCATAAAAGCATAATCGGCAGCAGTAAAGGTGGTGATCCTATCGTAATCTATGTTCCCATTATTGTCAATTAATTGAGTCGTATTTGGGATGTCATCAACGGCAAAACGAATAAAAGAAAAAGCGAGCGTACTTTTATCATCGATAGAATGAGCAAGTCCAACATAATCGTATTTAGCAATACCTGCAAAGTATTCTGAATGCATTAAGGAAACTTCCAACCATTTATCTACATGTGTTAAACCCGCAGGATTCCAATAGGCAGAATTAACATTATTAGTCTGAGCAACTACTGAGTTACCAAGTCCTAATGCATCTGCTCCAACTCCAATTTGAAGAAATTCATTCGAGTATTTCGGAGCGACAGTCGAAGAAGGATCGGTTGTTTGAGCGTATAGACAAGCTGACGAGATCAACAAGAAAGATAGAGTAACTACCCAATTATTTTTCATAGAAAATAGTTTTTTGTATATCTTTAACTGATTTATCATTAAAAAATTGTGTTCTTTGCTGTATATTCTTTTCTTTATAAAGACGTAAAGTTAAAAGATATAGTTGATTATTTGAAAATAAAAAAAGTATACATGTTTAATCTAGCTAATTTATTTACTGCGTTTAATCTAATCGCTGGAATATCCTCCATTCTTTTTGCAATTCTAGGCTATTTGGATTTTGCAGTATTCGCAATTTTTGCTGGAGCAATTTTTGATTTTTTAGACGGCTTTATTGCTCGTGCTATGAAAACAATGGGTGAATTAGGAAAACAACTAGATTCTTTAGCAGACATGATTACTTTCGGTGTTGCTCCAGGTATATTAATGATGGTTATTTTAAGCATTGACATTGAAACATATACACACTTCTCTGTAGAAGGTATTCGGACTAACTTTTTTCAATGGATAGATGCTTTCATGAATGGAGAATTTAATTTCTTACCACTCTTTGCTTTATTGATACCATTCTTTTCCTTGTTCAGATTAGCAAAATTCAATTTAGATACACGACAAACATCTTCTTTCATTGGTTTCCCTACTCCAGCCAACACATTATTCTATACCACCTTCCCTTTAGTACTCGTATTTAAAGCTGAAGACATCACCTTTTACACATATTTCTTTCATCCCATAACATTGTGCGGGCTGATTGTAGTACTAAGTTTAATGATGGTTTCAGAAATTCCTTTATTTTCTTTAAAAGTTAAAAGCTTTAAACTCAAAGGAAATGAGATTCGGTTTACTTTTTTGTTAATAAGTTTGATATTTATTCTCGTTTTCAATGTGTGGGCAATTGCATTAATTGTACTTTTGTACTTGATTTTATCAATAGTAGAAAATACTTTTTTTAATACAGATTCGAATGAAATTTAAAGCAGAAATCGACGTAATGCCACTAGAAGCATTACTTGACCCTCAAGGTAAAGCCGTAACAGGTAGTATGAAAAATATTGGTTTAGATACCATTACAGGTGTTCGTGTTGGAAGACATGTACGTTTATTTGTTGACGCTTTAGACAAAGCAGAAGCAAATCAAATGGTAGAGGACGCTTGTAAAAAGTTATTAGCAAACCAAATCATGGAAAGCTATGTCTTTTCAATTGAAGAGGTGGTTTAACTTTTTTTTTGTAACTTTTTTGTTTTCTAGCACACTAATATAGTGTAGCGTACGTTTGTGTGTAAGAATATTTCACATGAATTGATGTTTAAGTGTTGATAAATTGACTAATTTTCAATACTTTCACCTTGTTAAAACAATTAAAACCCTTTTATTATGGAGGAAAATGTAAACAATCAGAAAAAAAATAACGGCGCATACGTAGCTGTAATTATTTTGTTATTGCTCGGTCTTGCGGCTATGGCTTATTTCTGGTCAGCAAAAAACAAAGAACTGAACACGTGCGTTGTTGAAAACAATGCGCTTGATTCTGACATGAAAGGAATGAATGAAATGATGTCAAGTTACCTTGGTACAATGACGAATGACATGAAGACCGATTTCTCAACGATGCTGGAAACTTATGATGCTTTAATTGAGCAGGATGAATCTAAATCAGATTCTTTGATGGCTCAGAAAGATAAGATAATGGACTTGCAAGAGCAAGTGGCAAAAGGGAAAATGAATGCTTATCAATTATTCAAAGCAAAAAAAGAAATGGAAGGTATGCGCAGGATAATGCGTGGATACATTGTTGAAATTGATTCTTTGAAAACATTAAACCTTAATCTTTCAAACAATCTTGAATCGACGCAAACAATGCTGTCTGAAACAGCATCTGATCGCGATAAATATAAAGACGATGCAGAAAACAGTGCAGCACAAGTTAAAAAAGGGTCTAAATTAAATGCTTACAACTTCAGTTCAGAAGGACTAAAAATGAAGATGAACAGTACAATGACCCCTACGACAAGAGCTCGAAATACTGAACAAATAAAAGTCGCATTTACTCTTTCTGAAAACCCTATCGCATCCCCAGGTAAGAAAATGGTATACCTTCAGATCACCACCCCTGATGGGAAAGTACTACAATCAAGCTCTGGAAACGTAATCGACACAGAAAATGGACAGATTGCATTCTCAGACTATAAAACCATAGATTACCAGAACCAAAGAGTTGACATGGCTATCTACTATAAATTAAACGGTCAATCTGTCTCAAAAGGAAACTATAAAGTAAAAGTATTTTGCCAAGGACAATTAGTTGGGAAAGACAATTTTACATTAAAATAACTCAGAATAATGGTTAATATATTTATCGCCAATCTTGATTGGAGCATTACATCAGAAGATTTACAATCCACTTTTTCAACATTTGGAAAAGTAACGTATGCACACGTAGTGTACGAAAAAGACACTAAACGATCGAAAGGTTTTGGTTACATAGAAATGGATACCGCAGAAGAAGCAATTAATGCCATTAACGCATTAAACGGAATGGAAATTAACGGCAGAAAATTGGATGTAAAAATCGCTTCATCGAAAGAAAATCGAAAGAAAAAATAATCAACAAAACAATACAATGTCAAACATTATTGATCAAGGATACGTAGAAGTTTCTATTTGTGAAAAAGGAATTGCTACAGTTGAATTTGGACATCCATTGAGCAATTCATTGCCCGGTAAGATTCTAGAAAAATTAGCAAATACAATTACAGAAATAGGAATGAATGACGCTGTAAAAGTTGTTGTTTTAAAATCTGCAGGAGAAAGAGCTTTTTGTGCAGGCGCAAGTTTTGATGAATTGATTTCTATTAATGAATTTGAAACAGGTAAAAAATTCTTTTCAGGCTTCGCAAACGTAATAAATGCTTGCCGAAAAAGTCCTAAATTAATTATTGGACGAGTACAAGGTAAAGCTGTTGGTGGTGGAGTTGGAATTGCTTCAGCAGTTGATTATTGTTTCGCAACAAAACACGCAGCAGTTAAATTATCAGAATTAGCCGTTGGTATTGGGCCATTTGTTGTCGGACCAGCCGTAGAAAGAAAAATAGGAGTCTCAGCAATGAGTCAACTCGCCATCAATGCTACAGAATGGAAGACAGCAAGTTGGGCGCAAGAACAAGGGTTGTATGCTGAAGTTCTCGAGTCTATTAATGAAATGGATCGTAAAATTGAAGAATTAGCAACAACGCTTTCTACTTCAAATCCAGAAGCGATGATTTTACTGAAAAACGTTTTTTGGGAAGGAACAGACCATTGGGATGACTTATTGATGGATAGAGCAGAATTAAGCGGTCAATTAGTACTTTCAGAGTTCACAGTAAATGCCATAAAGAAATTCAAAAAGAAGTAAAATAAGAGCGTAATAATTGCTCATTACGCTTATCTTTAAACAAGAATATTAAGGAGGTATTTTTTTTATTGAAAATATTTTCCAATAAGGCTTGTTAATAAACCTAGAAGTCATATCTTTGCAACCCCAATTTAGGGGAATTGTCTTATTTAATTAAATATAAAAATTGTGGATACATTAAGTTACAAAACCGTTTCCGCTAACAAAGAAACTGCTGAAAAGAAGTGGATTGTAGTGGATGCTGAAGGCCAAACATTAGGTCGTTTAGCGAGTAAGGTGGCGAAAATAATTCGTGGGAAACATAAAGCGAATTACACACCTCATGCTGACTGCGGAGACAACGTTATTGTCTTGAATGCAGAAAAAGTATCATTTTCAGGTACAAAATTAGTGAACAAGTCTTACGTTCGTCACACTGGATACCCAGGTGGTCAACGTCAAACTACAGTTGAACAAATGTTGGCTAAGAACCCAGGACGTTTAGTTGAGAAAGCTGTTAAGGGAATGCTTCCTAAAAACACACTTGGTCGTCAATTATTTAGAAACCTAAAAGTATTTGTTGGGTCTGAGCACAATTTAGAAGCTCAAAAGCCAGAAGTACTAAATTTAGATACATTTAAATAAATTATGGAAGTTATAAACACACTAGGAAGAAGAAAAACAGCTGTTGCCCGTGTCTACATGACAAAAGGTAAAGGTAGTTTTACAATTAATAAAAGAGATTATAAAGAATTTTTCCCAACGGGAGTTCTTCAATCAAAGATTCATCAACCATTTGAATTAACGGATACTGTAGGTCAATATGACATCACAGTTAATGTTGCAGGTGGAGGAATCAATGGTCAAGTTGAAGCAATTCGTTTAGGGATTTCAAGAGCTTTGGTTAAGATTAGCGAAGAGAACAAACCTTTATTGAAAGAAGAAGGTTTAATGACTCGTGATCCAAGAATGGTTGAGCGTAAGAAACCAGGTCAACCAAAAGCACGTAAGAAATTTCAATTCTCGAAACGTTAGAAAATATTTTGCAAGTTGTTTAGTATCCAAGTTCTTGAGTACCGCTTTAAAGCCCCTCTTGAAACTGATTACTAAAGGAACGTGAACAATTAAATTAAAAGAAATGTCAAAATTAAAATTTGAAGATTTATTAAATGCAGGTGTACACTTTGGACACTTGAAAAGAAAATGGAACCCGGCAATGGCGCCGTATATCTTTGAGGAAAAAAAAGGTATCCACATTATCGATTTAAATAAGACAATTGCTCATTTAGATACAGCGAGCGCTGCTTTAAAGCAAATTGCAAAATCGGGGAAAAAAATTCTTTTCGTTGCAACAAAGAAACAAGCTAAAGACATCATTTCAGAAAGAGTGAAAGAGCTAAATATGCCTTTCGTTACTGAACGTTGGTCTGGTGGTATGTTAACAAACTTTGCTACAACGCGTAAATCTATCCGTAAAATGTCTGCTATTGATAAAATGCAAACTGACGGAACTTGGAAAACATTGAATAAAAGAGAGCGTTTGTTCAAAACACGTCAACGTGAGAAGCTACAAAAGAATTTTGGTTCTATTGCTGATATGACTCGTCAACCAGCAGCTATCTTTATCGTTGATATTATTAAAGAACACATTGCTTTAAAAGAAGCTAAGCGTTTGAATATTCCAGTATTTGCAATGGTAGATACAAATTCAAATCCTAAATTAGTTGATTTCCCTATTCCATCTAATGATGATGCTACTAAATCAATCACTTTAATTATAGACACAGTTTGTGCTTCTGTAAAAGAAGGATTGGAAGAACGCAAAAATGCAAAAGATGCTGCAGAGAAAGAGTCTAAAGCAAAAAAAGAAGCGAAAGCAGCAGCAGCTAAAGTTGTTGAAGCTAAAGTTGAAGCTCCTGTAGAAACTGTTACTGAAGCTCCAAAGGCAGAAGAGAATAAAACAGAAGAAACAAAATAATTTACAAACATTAAAATTTAAAAGCCATGGCAATTACAGCTGCAGAGGTAAATAAATTAAGAAAGCACACAGGTGCTGGCATGATGGATTGCAAAAAAGCACTTGTTGAAACAGACGGTGATTTTGAAGCTGCAATCGATGCTCTTCGTAAAAAAGGACAAAAAGTTGCTGCTAAAAGAGGTGATAACGATGCCAAAGAAGGTTTAGTTTTAGCTCAAGTAACTGAAGACGGAAAAACAGGTGTTGTTCTTTCTTTGAACTGTGAAACTGATTTCGTTGCAAAAAACAGTGATTACATGAACTTCGTTCAATCTTTAGTTGATATCGCTATCGCTAAAAGACCTTCTTCTAAAGAAGAAATGATGAATGAAGCTTACAATGAAAAATTATCTGTTGCAGAAAAAATCATTGAACAAGTTGGTGTTGTAGGTGAAAAATTAGATTTATCTAATGTTGAAATCATTTCAGCTAATAAAGTTGTAGCATACAATCATCCAGGTAATCAATTGGCTACTTTAGTTGCATTGAACAATGGTTCTGATGCAGCAGTTGAAGCAGGTAAATTGGTTGCAATGCAAGTTGCAGCAATGAACCCTTTAGCTTTAGATAAAAATGGTATCGATGAGAAAACTATTGCTCGTGAGTTAGAAGTTGGTAAAGACTTAGCTATTCAAGAAGGGAAACCTGCTGAAATGGCTGAGAAAATTGCTCAAGGACGTTTGAATAAATTCTTTAAAGAAAACACTTTATTGAGTCAAGCAAATGTTAGAGACAACAAACAGACAATCGAACAAATGTTAGCTGCTGCAGAAAGTGGATTAACAGTTATAGAATTCAAAAGAGTTGCTTTATCTTAGGATAAATTGCTAAAAATTCTTAAAACCATTCACTTTTTAGTGGATGGTTTTTTTTTGCACAATATTTTAGGCTAAATTACATTATTAATAGTAAACCTTTAGATATGAAAAAGTATTGCGCATTTCTTCTAGCATTATCAATTGGATTCTTTTCTTTAAGTCAAGAAGTTAAAGCAATTGAAAATTCATCAACAGAAATTAGAGATAATCTAGACTTAGAAGCAGTTGCATCAATATTTGGAGATTCAAAAGATATCGAAGATTTTGAAAGAAAATTGAATGACCCTGATCTCGAGATTTCTAATCTTGACTTGAATAAGGATGGAGATGTCGATTACCTTAGGGTAATAGAAGCGCAAGAAGATGAAACGCATATTCTCACAATACAATCTGTAATTGGGAAAAATGAATTTCAGAATGTTGCTGTTATTGATGTCGAAAAGAAATCAGAAAGTGAAACAACGATTCAGGTTGTTGGTGATGAATACATTTATGGTCCTAACTACATCATAGAACCCATGTACCAAACACCTCCTGTTGTCGTTGTCGTAATATTCAAACCACATCACCATCATTATCACTCTCCTTATCACTATGGACATTACCCTCCACATTTTCACCACAGACACCCACATACATATGCTACCTATCATGTGAAAGTAAAAGTACACAAACACCATTCATACCATCATGTAACTGTAAGAAAGAGTAGTACTTCTGTAAAATTGCAATCCAAAAATAGAAAGAACGATTATGGGACAAAAAATCCAAATAACTCATATTCAAAAAAACACCAAACAAAGAGTCCAAGTCCACAAAAAAAGAAAGGTACTAGTACTGCAAAGAAAAAAAATCCACAGACAAAAACTAAACCTTCCACGGTGAAAAGAAAAAGTCCATCAACCACACAACAACGGAATTCGACGAAACCAAGACCCTCTCAACCGAAAAACAAACCAAATGGTTCGAAAGGAAAAAGAAAAAGAAGATAGTTTTAATAAATACATTACGCTTGTTTCGATTTCATTCTTTGAATTCTGTATATTTGTGCAACAGAAAATTTCAAGATGAAATACAAAAGAATTTTACTTAAGTTAAGCGGAGAATCTCTCATGGGAGATAAAGCATTTGGAATAGATAATAATCGTCTAAGTGTGTACGCTGAACAAATCAAAGAAATCCGTGAAGCAGGTGTAGAAGTAGCAATTGTTATTGGTGGTGGAAACATTTTTAGAGGGGTTCAGGCAGAAGAAGGTGGAATGGACAGAACGCATGGCGACTACATGGGTATGCTTGCAACAATGATTAATTCAATGGCTTTACAAGCAGCTCTTGAATCTAAAGGTGTTCAAACTCGATTACAATCTGCCATTGAAATGAAGGCAATCGCAGAGCCTTTCATCAAAAGAAAAGCATTAAGACATCTTGAAAAAGGAAGAGTAGTTATTTTTGGTGCAGGAACAGGTAATCCATTTTTTACAACTGATTCTGCAGCTTCTTTACGCGCAATTGAATTGAATGCAGAGGTTATTTTAAAAGGAACAAGAGTTGATGGAATATATTCTGCTGACCCTGAAAAAGATCCTAATGCTACAAAATATGATGTAATTTCTTTCGATGATGTCTATGCAAAAGGATTGAACATCATGGATATGACTGCATTTACTTTATGCAAGGAAAATAATTTGCCCATTATAGTTTTTGACATGGATACTCCAGGAAATTTAAAGAAAGTTTTAAATGGTGAACAAGTAGGAACTATCGTTCGCAATTAATTATAAAAGATATGACAGAAGAATTAAATATGGTGTACGATGAGCTGAAAGATGCGAATAACAAAACGGTAGAGCATTATGAAACTGAATTAATTAAAATTAGAGCTGGTAAAGCAACACCATCCATGTTGCAATCAGTTATGATTGACTATTATGGTTCACCAACACCACTTTCTCAAGTTGCCAATGTAAATACAATGGATGCAAGAACAATTACTGTTCAGCCATGGGAGAAATCTATGTTGGATGAAATAATGAAAGGAATTATTAATGCTAATCTTGGCTTTGCTCCACAAAGTAATGGTGAAAGTGTTTTGATTTCTGTTCCACCTCTTACGGAAGAAAGACGAAGAGATCTTGTTAAGCAAGCTAAAAATGAAATGGAAAATGCTAAAATTGGTTTTAGAAATAACCGTAAAGATGCATTGGACATGTTGAAGTCATTGAAAGAAGATGGTCTTTCTGAAGATATGATGAAAGATGGAGAAAGTCATATTCAAGATTCTACCAACGCATATTCTAAAAAAGTAGAAGAAATTCTTACTGTCAAAGAAAAAGACATCATGACAATATAAATTCAATTTCAAATTGAATAAATGAAGCACTTTACATTTGTAAAGTGCTTTTTTTTTTGTAAGAAGGATTCCAATAGTAAGCTTTATTACGAAACGTAAAGTGATTATAATCAAATATTTGTAGTATCATTGTTCTTATACAACTCATAACTATAAAACGATGAAACACACTATTTTAATTTTGATGCTTTTAGTTGCATCTTATTCATTTTCTCAAAATAATCTTTTCCTCTCTTTCGAACCGAAGGTTGGTGGACAAGGCCTACTCTTAAATACAAATGTTCAGGATTTGAATGGAACATTTATGAAAATTGAAGATTTTAATTATTACGTTTCAAACATTCACGTGATTTATGATGGAGGACAAGACTTAGATCTTTCTGACACCATACTTCTCGTTAAAGCAGATAATTACACTTTCAAAATGGGAGTTCTAGAGGTACCTAATATTGAAGAAATTAAATTTAGTATTGGCGTTCCTCAAGCAATAAATCATCAAGATATTTCGCAATACCCAGAAGATCATTTTCTAAGCTGGCAATCTCCCTCTATGCACTGGGGCTGGACATCAGGTTATAAATTTTTACTTATTGATGGTTTTGGTGACAATACAAGCGATAGTAATCCAAATAATTTATTCCAATTGCATTGTTTAGGAGATCCAAATTTTAAAAACGTTTCAATTCCAATGGGAGCAACTTATTCAGTTGATCAAACAGACATTATTGTTTTTTGTAATTTAGATGAATGGTTGTATGGTGCTAATCCGGGGACTGTTGGCGTATTACATGGTGACAATGGTCTTAATGCAGACATAATGACCAACGCAAACACACGTAACGTTTTTGAGCAACCAGGGAATGTTGGAATTGTAGAATTAAACGATCAAGCTGAATTGTTTTTCTTTGAAAACGGAAATGATATGAATATATCTTGGTCTGACATGACTGGAATTGATTCTTATCAACTGATTGATATGAATGGGCGAATTATCATAAATGGACAATCAAAAAAGATAAAAGAAACAATTAACGTTGGTAATGTCAATAATGGTTTATTTATTTTTAGAATATACAATGAAGACAATCAAACATTAAAATCAATCAAGGTTATTCGCTAAGAATGAAAAATCATATTTTTATAGGGGGAAGCATTTTGCTTTCCCTTTTCTTTTATAATTGTACTTCTACTCAATCAAATCAGAAAGATGACTACTTTTCTATTGTTAGCCCTGAAAACAATTTAATCTCTTCTTCAAAAATTTCTTTTGGAAGAAAGTTATTTTTTGACAAACGATTATCGGTGAACAATACAGTCTCTTGCGCTTCTTGTCACTTACCAGAATTAGCTTTTTCTGATGGTAAAATTTTTTCAGATGGTGTGTTAGGTCGAAAAACAACACGAAACTCCCCTACTCTTTTGAATTCAGCATTCTTACCTACAGTAATGTTTGATGCTCATTTAACGACATTAGAAAAACAAGTCATCGTACCAATTCAAGAGCACAGTGAAATGGACATGAATATGCTTGACCTATTAAAAAAATTAAAAAAAATCCCTGAATACAATCAACTTGCAAATGAAATTTACAACCGTGATTTTGATGCATGGGTTCTAACTCGAGCCATTGCATCCTTTGAACGTTCCTTGATATCTGATCAATCTCCATTCGACAAGTATTATTACGGCAAAGATCTAAATGCAATGAATCAATCTGAAGTACGAGGATGGATTTTATTTTCGGAGAAACTATACTGCACTCAATGTCACCCAGCACCCTATTTCACAAATAACTTAGCAATCAACAATGGTTTGTATGAAAATTATTCAGGTGATCAAGGGAGGTATAGGGTTATACATGATTCTTCAAACATAGGCTCATTCAAAGTCCCTACTTTACGAAACATTAATTTAACCCATCCCTACATGCATGACGGTTCTTTATCTGATTTAAATTCAGTTATTGAGCACTATATGTCAGGAGGAAAAAATCACTTCAATAAAGACCAAAGAATCATTCCTTTTAATATTTCATATACTGATAAAAAAGACTTAATTCATTTCTTAGAAGCATTGACAGACACTTCTTATATGGTAGATTTTAGGTGAATTAATGCTTGATTAATTTATAGGAAATACCTTTATACGATAAAATGTATACACCATTGGAATAGTTACTCAAATCAATTGTTTGTGCATTACTTTGAATAATTACTTTACCAAGTGTGTTGTATACAATATACTCTTCCTCAAATAGAACAGAGCTAATAAAATTTCCTTCATCCGATGGATTTGGTGAGAATATAATTTCATTATTCTCAAGTTCATTAATACCAACTTGAGAAGTTTGTATAATTATAGTTTGTGTGGAGTGTACAACTTGAGTATTTAAATCAAAATACTCCACAGAAACAGGATATTGTGTTTCTGTTCCTATATGAATCATTGTTCCGTACCTTTCTCCAGGTAATACTTCAACTGTATCACTGATTTCGGCTAAAGGAAGTGGTCTACCATCACTGGAAATTGTTCTTGCTTGTACAGAATTCGGAAAAATATAACGTACACCGTAGTATCCAATATTAACCAACCGAGTATACACGTCTTCATTCTCAAGCGCATAAAAATAATTAACGGGATCTGCTAATTGGCTGTCTGATTTTCCATTAATTAAAAAGTACTGTGGCGCAAAAACATCAGGAACATGTACTGGTTGTGGATTTGAAGCATCGTATAAATGATTTAAAATTGAATTCTTATGCCAAAATGTATCAATCTCAGAAGCGTTCCAAATGAAATCTCTATCAAAATGCTCTCCACCAGCCCATGTCAAATAATCATTCCCTTCAGGAGGATTAACGACAATCACACCATACATTCCTGCTTGTGTATGAAGTGTTGAGACAACGTGACAGTGGTAAAGATACGTGCCAGCATGTGGTGCTTTAAATCGATAATAACCGTGGTCAGAATGATCCACTTGAAACGACAAAGTTGGAACTCCATCATTTTCTTGGTTAACATCTAAACCATGTAAGTGAATTGTGTGTGGAGCACCTTGTGATAAGTTCAGAAAATCAATCATAACACTATCTCCTTCTGTAAAGTGTAAAGTTGGTCCAGGAAGATTTGTCAGAGCACCCAAGCTTTCAGTAAAGCCAAAAATTCTAGCCGTTGCTCCATCATGCAATTGAATTGTACCATTGTTTCTTCCAACGATAAATTTTGTATAATCAATTTGAGCAAATAATTGATAAGCACTTGTTAAAATGACGATTAAAATCCAAATTCTCATGGGGCAATATTTAGTGTTAAAAACATTCCTGTTGCATAAACTTGTCCCGAAGATACGGCTGCTAGATTATGATCGTGTACTGGATATTCTCCAGCTTTATCAGGTGTACAACTCAGAATTAAATACTCGGCTGGATAAATCGGGAAAGTATCTTTTAATCTCCCTACATTTGAAGCTTTCTTGGAGTCAGCTATAATAGATAAATGGTAACCATGAAAGTGAAGAGAGTGAATACTCAATCCATTGTTAATAATTACAACTTTAAATGTTTGACCAACATTCCCTACAGGTCTTGCCAATACATCAGAATTAATCGTTGGGCTACTTTTCCCGTTCACAGTAAAATAATCAGGTTCATAATCGACTAATGATGGTTGAAATGAGTTTGTAATTATCTCAGCGTTCCAAACAGAGTCAACTTCCCTTAAATCCCAGTAAAAATAGTTCTCATTATCCGAAATTTCCTTTATGTGGATCAACCCCGATAGGCCAATGTATTGATTGAATGGAGAATTTACATCGTCGTAATAACGAAACACTCCAGAATTTGTAAGTAAAATATTATGTTCTACAGAATCTCCTACTGGAATAATTCCAAAAGAAGAATAACCATCAATTGTAAAAGAATGTTGTTCACTATCAAGGTTAACAACTTTTAGGTTAACATCGTCGCCTTTATTCCAAATAAAAATTTCACTGTTATCTTCAAATGTCGGAGAAGTTGAAAACGTTTTTGCAAGAACTTGTGTTCCATCAATAAGAGTCCTTGTCCCGCTTTGAATAATCAAACGAAGATTTAGAGTTGAAGAAAAAGAAGTGAAAGTTGCAATTTGAATTATACTGAATAAGATTATTTTTCTCATTATTTGACGATAAGTTTTCTTGTCATATATGCTGCATCACTTCGAGATAAACTGATGAAATAAACTCCTTTTGGTAATTGAGTATTTACGAGAGAGAATGAGTTATTGATTGAAGATTCAGAAACAATAATTTGACCGAGAGAATTAGAGATTGTTAATGAAGAATTCGATAATACATTCTTTAAATGTAAATCGCTTCCATTACTAGGGTTAGGATAAAGAACAATGTTTTTACCTAACTCTATATCTTCGACACCAAGAGTAGCGTTGAAAACAAAAGTTAAAGTATCAATAACATTTGGAGTTGAAGTTTTCCAAACCTTGAATTTAGAAATCGAAGTCCCTCCATCTGTAGCAACAACGTTCACTTTTATAAAACCTTTTTGATTCTCACCAAATTTAACCATTGTACCAGTCGTAATGTTGCCAGAATAACAATTCGTATAATCACAAACGGAGAAATCCCAACCAGCTGGTGTAGTATTAGAGATCATTTCCCATTGTAACTCAATAGAATCTAAAACCGTGTTGTCGTGTTCTAAGTTAATTTGTAAATTCTCATAATCACCAATAAGAATAACTGCCCCTAGAGAATCACTTGGGGAAATTGTATAATTTTGAGCATAAGAAGATGCTGTTAATATAATCGAAAGAATAAAAATGTAGCTTTTTTTCATAGTTTTATTTTTTAACAATAATAAGAATAATACATTGATTTATAGGACGGAAATGAGATAAAGGTTGAAATCCTACTTGAAGTATATATAAAATAAAAGCTGCGTAAAAGTAAATTACGCAGCCTTTAAATCTGATTTTTTTATTTTATTTTAAGATAACTTTAAACGAGTAATTAGTAGATTCATTCTTGATTAAGAACATATATACACCGTTTTGAATCAAATTTGTTTCAATTTTATTTTCTCCAAATTTAATCACACCTTCTTGCACAAGAGAGCCAGAAAGGTCTATCATTTGAAAATATGACTCATTCTGTGACGTAGACTGAACGAAGAAACTATTTACTGATGGGTTTGGATAAATATTAAATTCAGAGAAACTCACTTCTTCTATACCAAGCATACTAACAATAATCGGCGAACAAGATTCATTTGTACAACCATCACTACTTGTAACTGTTAAACATACATTAAAACTCCCCGTTGTAGAATATGTATGGATAGGATTCTCTATACTTGAAAAAGTACCATCCCCAAAATCCCAAGAATACGCATTCACGTTAGTTGAAGCATCATTAAAAGTTACGCTATAATCATTTATTGATGAAGAAAATGACGCTATAACAGAAGGGAAATATGAAATTGTTATAGTATCGAATGAAGAACATCCATTTGTATCTATAGCTTCAATACTTATGTCCCCATCAGAAGTCAATGAGGTTAGTTGAGTATTTCCGCCATTAGACCATGTATAGTTGTTAAAACCAGCGCCTGCATCTATACTTATTGATTCTCCATCACAAATTACAGTATCTATACCAATATTAACCAAGATAACTGGGTAATCTAGAATTAAAATTGAATCATTTGAAATACAACCAATGTTATCAATACATTCTATATAAACCATTCCTGATGTTGAAATCAATTCAGTTTGAGACCCCCCTCCAGTTGACCAAGAATATGAATTAAACCCAACTCCTGCATCTACAGAAAGATTCGAATTTAGACAAATAGAACTTGAATCATTAGCTAAATCAACAATTAATGGACCTGTACCATTATTCAACTCTTCTGGATTAACAGAATATGTTGGCACGATATCGGCATATTTTCGTACACGAATCCAATCTAAATCTATTGAACCTGAACCTGAAGAAATACCTCCAATTCCTAACCTCAAATCAGCATCTTTTGCATACAAAGCATTTGTTGATGTAACTGCTCCTGCAGTAGGAAAATTTGACGCAATATCACCTGTAGCAACCCATGTATGCGACCAGATCCCTGTAGGACTTGAAAAAGGTATTAATCCAGAGGCCCAATTATGACCCGAGCAAACTTCAGTCCCACCACCAGAAAGAGAGATTCTAACATCTGTAGTATTAATCAAGAGTCCATACGACTTATTGTCTGGCTTTATCCAATACAACCCAGCCCATGAGCCCGAAGCTGATGATACAGATGCCTCAGCAGTGAAGGTTTTATTTTGGCTAAACGAAGTATTTGAAACAATAATTCCAGAACTAGACCAACCTAAACTTAGATTACTTCCTGTATAGTTTTCCGTTACTGTTCCACATTCAGTATAAAACTCTGGCATTGCGCCGTTAAAATCTTCAAACAAATCAAACGTACAACTAGCATCCGAAGAATTTGTAGCGGCTGCATTTCCGTAATATAGATAGATTGTGTTATTACCATTGGCGGTAATAGAATCAACATTAACCCAAATTTCAGTTGTAGACGTATTGATTCCACTTTCGATATAATAACACAAGGAGTTACAACAAGAATTTGAAAATCGAATATCAGAACCATCCATGTTCATCTTTCCAGAAGATATCAGGGCTTGAGTATTTAAAGTAATGAGAACTTGATGATTAGTCAATGTTAACGAGTTTGGATTTGTAACTGAAACTGGTGCTTTATAAGACCAATCTGGGTAACATCCTGTTTGAGAATAGGCAACATTTGTTGCAAAAAAAGCAGTAAAAAATACCGCCAAAATAGAGACTGAATTTCTAAATTTCATATGAATAAGTGTTAAGTTATGCTACAAAATTAATAGATTTATTTAGAATAAAAAAATTACTCTTATATTCTTTCGTAAAAAATACGGTACATCTTTTTTTTTATAACACGAGAATTTCTACCCTTCGATTTGCTTGCTCTTCGTACGAGAATTTTGGGTCAGGAAAAATAGGTTCAGTATTACCATATCCTTTTGTTGTGAGTCTTTCTTTGTTTATCCCATTATCAACGAGATAAATCTTAACTCTTTTTGCTCTGGCTTCAGATATTTTTTGGCCAGCATGAGAATTAGCACCTCTAGCATCTACATGTCCTTGAATCTCAATTCTTAATTCAGCATTGAGTAAAAGAAAATCACGAAGCCTCTTGAGTTTAGGAATTGAACCCTCTGTTATTTCACTTGTACCAGGTGTGAATTCAATGTCCTCAATACTAATACTGTGACCACTCTCAATTCTGGAAACATATAAAATGACTTCTTGATTATCAAAAGAGGAACCTGTAAGAGCTGTATCTATAAAAAAGTAACCCGGCACAACCGTTTTAATATTCAATTTACACTTTCGTTCAAGGTTAAAGAAAATATCAGAGGCTCTATACATGCCGTTTATGGATCTATTACCTTCAATTGAAATTGATGCGACAATAGGTTTATTTGTCGATTTATCTCTTACTTCAATTGCAAATGTTGGAGCAAAATCATCAAACCTTTTATCGACCATTCTTTCATCTGTGTTTTCGATTATCTCAGGTGTGAAAACCCACAATAAATCCAGTAATGATTTTTTACCCTTAGAGGTCGCAAAAACAATGTTAATTTTTTGTTCTTCTTTGAGCTTTATTGTGTACAAAAAACCACTCTCTGTTTCTTTATTTACACCAATTTTTTTCTTATCTTTTTTAATATACAATCGATTAATTTCAGCAACACCCGTTTTTAATTCTGTACATATTTCTTTCTTCAACTGCTCAAAAACAACCATTTGAATGAAGCCACTCTCTACTGAAGCATTAAAATTTAATTCTCCATTGGTAGGGGCAATGAATGATACCCATAATTGATTCTCCGTTTCAACAGTTTGGAGTGACTTGTACCGAATTAGACTGTTGATGTTTTTTTTACCTGTGAACTGTAGTTTGTATTCTCCATTTACAAAAATATTTACAGCACCAAAACATGTATTTACACCACCATCAACAATAATTGAAGATTTTTGTCCAAATATTCCAAAGGAATAAGTAAATATCGCGAGTAAAATAATTATTTTTGTCATATATAACACTTGTAAAAGTACCAAAAAAAATAATACATAAATTATTCCAAAATCATTTTTTATGAAAACACTTTATGAAGAAGTAGGTCAAGAAAGATTATTTCAATTAATAGATCGATTCTATGATACTTTATTTACAACGTCAAGTATAAAAGGTTTGTTTGATGAAACGCAACATGAAAGTATTCGTGATAAACAAAAGAAGTTTTTATCACAATTTCTAGGAGGACCGGCTCTTTATTCTCAAGAATTTGGGCATCCTAAAATGAAATTAAGACATATGCCGCATAAAATCACGCCAGAAGCAAAAGATGAATGGTTAAGATGTATGAAATTGGCGATAGATTCTATGGAATTTGAAAACAATCTAGGAGATGCTCTTTACAATTGTTTTCCACAAGTTGCGAGTCATATGGTGAACAGTTAATTTAAGTGTATTCGTCTAAAATTATAGAATAGCAACAAGACTCTTAGTGTTTGTTTTTTAACTTTAGTTTCTTGTATACAAAGGTTGCACTATTCATAATAGTTTATTAACTTTAGACTATATTAACTAAATTTAACAACCATGAAAAAAGTAATTGGAGTAGCTGCATTCGCAGTATTTGGAATGATCGCATTGTCTTCTTGTAAAAAAGATTATGACTGTGTTGATTCGAATGGAAACGTTATGTTGCAATGTGTAAAGTGTAATAAAGCTGCAAAAGCATCTTTTACAACATCTTGCTCAATTTATGGTGGTTCTGTTGTCAAAAAATAATTAAACTTAGTATTATTCATTTTTGATGAGTAATACTAAAGAATTTTAAGGAGGCTTCGGTCTCCTTTTTTTATAACTAAATTATATGAACAGTCTCGAAATTTTATTACTAGACAACGGCCTCTCATGGACATGGAGCAAAATAACTCCCTATTTAATTTCTCTTGTTTTTGGCTTTCTGTTGGTTCTTTTCCTTAAAAAAAGAATGTCAAATTACGGGAAATTACTTCGCGTCTTTTTCCAACTTTTTGCATTTTCATTTTTTTTCATTCTTTATTTTTCTTTTTATCCAATTTACGAAGGAGATTTTACAAATTCTTCTACTCAAATTGAACGAACAAAAAATAACCATGAATTAGCAGGACAAAAAATAGTCGTGTTGTCTATTCCTGGCTGTCCTTTTTGTTACGAATCGATTAGTAGGATGAATAAACTCATTGAACGTAATCCTTCCATTAAAGTTGAATACCTTGTTTGTAGTGATGATGTGGAATCATTAGAATGGTACAAGGAAGCTTCAGGTGAAAATATTTCAGTGAATTTAGCAAAAGATCCGGCGAGCATGGCTCAATTGGCAGAAGGCTCATTCCCAACATTTGTACTCGTTGACGGGGAATCTAAATTGAAAGTTTGGTCAAATAGTTCTTTCGGTGTACTCGCAATGGATGAAGTTCAGTCTTCTTTCTAGTGATAATTAACGAACGGTAAAATAAATCAATTTACAAAAAAAGGCTTTGAAATTAATCAAAGCCTTTTTTTTTGTAAACCTATATTTTTTATTTATTGATTTCTTCAATAATTGAATTTAATGTTTTACTTGGGCGCATTGCTTCGTCCATTAAATTATCATCACCAAAATAGTAACCATTTAAATTAACGGGTGAACCTTGTGCCTTATTCAATTCATTCACAATGGTAGCTTCATTTGTTGCTAATTCCTCTGCAATAGATTTAAATTGTTTATGCAATTCACCGTCTTCTTTTTGTTTAGCTAATTCATCCGCCCAGTACATTGCTAAGTAAAAATGAGAACCTCTGTTGTCTAGTTCACCTACTTTACGCGATGGAGATTTATCATTATTCAAAAATCGAGAAGTTGCATTGTCTAGTGTTTCTCCTAATACTTTTGCTTTAGTATTGTTTTCTTTTTCAGAAAGATATTCAAAAGACATTGCTAATGCTAAAAATTCACCGAGTGAATCCCAACGTAAATGCCCTTCTTTTGTGAATTGATCAACATGTTTCGGAGCAGAACCACCAGCACCGGTTTCAAATAAACCACCACCATTCATTAAAGGAACAATCGAAAGCATTTTTGCACTTGTACCTAATTCTAAGATTGGGAAAAGATCAGTTAAATAATCACGTAAAACATTTCCTGTTACAGAAATTGTGTTTTCACCTTTAGCAATTCTTTCTAATGTGAATTTACAAGCTTCAACTTGTGACATGATACGGATATCTAATCCTTCAATAGCAGATTCTGCAAGATATACTTTTACTTTCTTTATAATCTCAACATCGTGTGCTCTTGATTCGTCTAGCCAGAAAATTGTTGGCCATCCAGTTGCTTTTGCTCGTGAAATTGCCAATTTTACCCAGTCTTTAATTGGTGCATCTTTCGCTTGACACATTCTCCAGATATCACCTTGCTCAACAGAATGTTCCATTAAAGTAGCACCATTTTCGTCAATTACTTGAACGATACCTTTTGCAGGGATTTCAAAAGTTTTATCATGTGAACCGTATTCTTCTGCTTTTTGAGCCATAAGACCTACGTTAGGAACTGTTCCCATTGTTGTTGGGTCGAAAGCTCCATTTTTCTTACAGAAATCTATGGTCACTTGGTATAATTCAGCATAACTATTGTCAGGAATAACGGCTTTTGTATCTTGTTGTTCCCCAGCTTTGTTCCACATTTGTCCAGAAGTTCTAATCATTGCAGGCATGGATGCGTCAATAATCACATCACTAGGAACATTTAAGTTCGTAATTCCTTTGTCAGAATTAACCATGGCAAGATCAGGTCTCTTTGCATAACATTTTTCAATATCAGCTTCAATTTCTTTTCTTTTTTCTTCTGGTAATTGCTCGATGTTACTCAATAAATTTCCGAAACCATTATTTACATTCACGCCTAATTCGTCAAATGTTTTTCCATGTTTTTCAAATAAATCTTTGAAATATACTTTTACAACATGTCCAAAAATAATTGGATCAGAGACTTTCATCATTGTTGCTTTCATGTGAACAGAAAAAAGAACGTTTTTAGCTTTCGCATCGTTCATTTGTTCTTCTAGAAAGACAATTAATTTATTTTTATTCAATGCTGTAGCATCAATAATTTCACCGTTTAGAACAGCTGTTTTTTCTTTAAGAATTGTTTTGTCTCCATTTTCTGAAGTAAATTCAATGGAAACATTCCCTGCTTTATTTAAGGTAACTGATTTTTCATTTGAAACAAAATCACCGTCAGGCATATGTGAAACATGTGTTTGAGAATTAGGCGACCAAGCTCCCATTGAATGAGGGTTTTTTCGTGCATATTCTTTAACTGGTTTCGGAGCGCGTCTGTCAGAATTCCCTTCTCTTAAAACAGGATTTACTGCAGAGCCTTTTAATTTATCATAGATCACTCGAACCTCTTTCTCTTTGTCGTTCGATGGACTATCTGGGAAATCAGGAATTGCATATCCTTTCTCTTGTAATTCTTTGATTGCTGCTTTAAGTTGAGGAGTAGAAGCACTGATGTTCGGTAGCTTAATAATATTAGCATCAGCCTGTAAAACTAAGTCACCCAATTGTTCCAAAGCATCTTCTTGGCGTTGATCTTCATTTAAGTATTCACTAAACTTCGCAATGATTCTTCCTGCAAGAGAAATGTCACTGATTTCAAATTCAATTCCAGAAGACTTTGAAAAAGCTTCAATAATTGGTAAAAAAGATTGCGTCGCAAGTGCTGGCGCTTCGTCTGTTTTGGTATAAATGATTTTTGCCATTCTTTGATTTTTTTCGTTTTTCAACACTATTGAAGAAGTAAACGATTGTGTAAAGGATTAAAAAACAAATTTAATCAACTCTGTAGAGAATGTCAATATTAAAGGTGTTTATTATATCGGTAGTTTGTGTTTTAAAGTTGATGGAAAACATTAATTTAGAATGTGACTGAGATTGCTATAGTCAAATTATATTCTACTTTGATACAAACAGCTAATTTCAGTTAACAAAAGAATCTCAAAAATGAAAAATTACCTTTAAGAATAGAAAGTTGACATGAAATAAAAGGTTTACTCATCAGTAGTGGGGGGTCAAGTTCCGCCTCGAGTACTTTTGATGCGTGAAAGGTAAGTATTTTTTTTTTGGAGATTTTAAAAACTAACTTGGAACGAGATGAAATCTCGCACCAGCGGTTTAAGTTGTTATTCGCGGACGAACTGAGGGTTAAACTCAATTTTGACGCTATCGTTACATCTGGTGGTGTGAATGGAGCTGCAACCATTGCATCAGCTTCAATTTGAATTTCTTTGGTGATTGACCACAATAAACCCCAACATCTCAGTGCGGGTTCTTCAGGTAGAACGTTAATGTTAACAACGGTCGAGAGTCTTGGGTATATTACATCTGCCATGATGATGTTTTCTTTTTTTAATCTTATTAATTATTAATAAATCATTTCAGCCTTCAGCCGAAATTGTATTGAACATTACCTAGTAAGAACATAATTATACAGACAGTGATTTCGAAAGTGACATAGAATAGAAACACAGAAAGTAGAATAGGGTTCTCACGATTTTTTTCACGTTTAATTCCATAATAGTACGTTGTAAAACTAATTATAGCACTTAATCCAGCAATGACATTTAGTATATTTGATATACTCCAAAGCATATTATGCTGCTCTAGTTGTAATTTTGTAAATCCTTCTATTTCATAAAATAATTCATATATCAAAATGCATCTTGCTAGTAGCGAGAGGAAGAAAAAGAACAATATAACATAGGTTAATTTCTTCATAATTTTACGGAATTAGAAGTCAGGGTTTTCTGTTTGAATTCTTAATTTTAAAAAAGGAAGGAACACGTCATGTAGAATATAGTAGACATCCTTATCTACCTCCAATAGATCCCTCCTTATCAAAGTACAACTTCTAAATTAGATTAATCATTTCAAAAAATCTAATTGCATATTTCCAAGATAAAGTACAGAATGGA
>CAYLWS010000018.1:0-48397 GCA_964387525.1 uncultured Fluviicola sp. | reverse complement strand
GAAATAGAACTTCTCCTTTTGCTTTTACAGGAAATAAATTTGAATTTAGAGCAGTTGGTTCTACGGCAAATTGTGGACATCCAATGATGGTATTGAATACAATTGTTGCAAATCAGTTGATTGAATTTAAAAAATCAGTTGACGAAAGAATTGAGAAAGGAATTAAGAAAGATGAAGCGATCTTAAAAGAACTACAATCATTGATCATCAAATCTAAACGAATTAGATTTGAAGGAAATGGTTATGGTGATGAATGGGTAGAAGAGGCAACGAAAAGAGGTCTTTCTAACTTGAAAGATACGCCAAGAGCTTTAGATGTTTGGGCTAGAAAAGAAACGAAAGAATTATTCTCTAAAATGGGAATTCTTACGGCTATTGAATTAGAAGCTCGTCACGAAATTGAGTTAGAAAATTATGTGATGAAAATTCAAATTGAAGCTCGTATAATGGGAGATTTAGCGAAAAACCATATAATTCCTGCTACAATTGAGTACCAGAATAAAGTAATCAAAAATATCAAAGGTTTGATTGAAATTCTTGGAGAGAAAGAAGGTCGAGAAATGGCAAAAACTCAATTACTTATCGTGAAGTCGATTTCAAAACACATTAACGAATTAAATGATTTAGTTAATGAAATGGTAGAACATAGAAAGGAAGCTAATTTAATCACTGATAATCGTGAGAAAGCTTTTGCATACTGTGATAAAGTTAAATCTTACTTTGATGAAATAAGATACCATGCTGACAAACTTGAACTTCAAGTGGATGATGAAATGTGGCCTTTACCAAAATTAAGAGAAATGTTATTTACGCGATAGAATTCGTGAATATTTATACTAAACTAAAAAACGGTAGAGAATATTTCTCTACCGTTTTTTTATTGAACTGATTTTGCCCTTGTATTTATAATAAGTACCCCAGGAGTAAGGATAGAACTGATCATTCCTGCAGAAAGAATAGTCACGATGATAGTACCGTAATCTGTGTTTTCAGCCTTGGAAAAGAGTCGTGTAAAAATGATTATGAAAGTAATAACTGAAAAATAAAACCAATAAAATGTTTTTTCTCTTTTGTCTATTACTTTAGTTTTAGGAAGCTTGTATAATGCAATTAATAGAATTACTCCTCCAATTATTGTGCTTGAATGTTGCAGAATTTTATAAAAGGTTACTTCTGTTTTTAGAAGAATAATTGACTTCAATAAAAGGGTGTTGTTTTTGACAAAGTAACCATGTTCATGGGTGAAGCTATCCCAAAGTAAATGAGAAAAAGCACCAATTATTATTGAAATAGAAACAATAATCCAATTTCCCTTGAAGTAATTCCACCAATTAAATTTCTTAAAAGAAATGAGTCTTACTTTTAAGAAATGTGGTAAGTTATCGAATAAAGTATCACGAATTATGACATGGAATACAAAGCAGAGTATGATTCCAATTGGTAAGCTAAAACCAAAAACGCCAAAAAAAGAGTGACTAAATTCACTTTTGATTCTCATTCTAATGAAATATTCAAAGTCAGGAGCTAAACTGCCAATAACTAAGCCTGTTAATGAAAACCATTTGTTTGGCAAAAAGGTGAGGGGTAGAATAATTGCTGGATGTGAAAAAGTAAAGGGCATAAATGTAAAGTTGATCGATGTTAGACGACTTAACGATACTGTGAATAAATATATTATACGATTAACTTTTTTTTAGAAATTGGAGAAAAATATTCTAATTTCTTCCGCCGAAAATAGAACTCCCAACTCTAACCATTGTACTTCCTTCCTCGATAGCCAGTTGATAGTCGCCACTCATGCCCATTGAAATAGTTTCAAAAGCGTCGTTGAATTTGAAAAAATGACTTTTGATAACGTTGAAATAATTTTCCAATGCTTGAAATTCTTCACGAACTTGTTCTTCGTTGTCTGTGAATGTTGCCATTCCCATTACTCCTGTTATGGAAATGTTTTGTAATTCAATAAATTCAGGAGTACTCAACAGTTCTTGAGCTTCAACAAATGATAATCCAAATTTTGATTCTTCTTGTGCGATATGGAATTGGAGCAAACAATCAATAGTACGCTTATTTTTTTTTGCTTGTTTGTTGATTTCTTTTAGTAATTTAAAGCTATCTACGGCATGAATCAATTCAATAAATGGGGCAATGTATTTTACTTTATTGGTTTGTAAATGTCCAATCAAATGCCATTTAATGTCTTTGGGCAAAGCTTCTTGTTTTTCAACACATTCTTGTACCTTATTTTCTCCAAATATTCGCTGTCCTTCTTCGTGTGCTTCTAGAATTGATGAATTCGGTTTTGTCTTTGAAACAGCTACGAGTGTTACGTCGGAGGGAATGTTTTTGCGTACGATAGCTAAATTTTCCTTAATCATTCGTCTAGATTATAAATTGTTAATCCACTTCTTAGTTTTGGCTCTATCCATGTCGATTTTGGAGGCATAATCATGTTATTGTCTGCCACTTTCTTGATTTCTTCAATTGTAATAGGGTAGAGTATGAATCCGATTTTAAAGTCAGTTTGCTCCATTTTTTCTTCGAATTCAGTCAAAGAATGATCGCCGCTGATAAAATCAATATTATCATCATTTTTTAAATCATTGATTCCAAGTATTGGAGAAAGAATGTATTGAGTTAATATTTCTGCATCTAATGAATTCACAGGGTGATTACTCTCAATAATATCTTCATTACAAACTAATGTATACCAACTTCTATCAATACACATTGAAATGTGGTGTTTTTGAAGAGGTATTTTAGATTCTTTTATTGGAGTAACTATAAAGTTTTCTTTTAACTTGAGTATGAATTCTGAAGGAGTAAGTCCGTTTGTTGTTTTTACTAATCGGTTAAATTCTAGTATTTTAATTCTATTTTCATTGATAAAGAAAGAAAGGAAAGAATCTTCGTTGTGATTTCTTTCTAGCCCGGCAAGATTTCTTTTACTTTTCAATCCTGCAGAAGAAGCGCAACGATGATGACCGTCAGCAATGTAAACATTGTCCAGTTTTTCAAATGATTGTTTTATTGCAATTTCTTCCACTTTAGAAAGAATCCACAACTCATGTTTAATCGTGTCAATCGTAGAGAATTCATATTCAGGTCTTTCGATTACTTTATGTTCGATTATGGCATCGATTACATGATCTGGGTCTGAATAGGATAGGAGTATTGGTTCTGCGTTGTATCCAACAATGTCCAAGTAGTCGGTGAACATTTCTTCACGACTGGTAATTGTTGCTTCATGGATTTTAATTTTTCCATTATTATATTCCTCAACATCTGCTCCAGCAATGATTCCTAGGTATTCATGACTGTCTTTTGTTTGACGGTATAAGTAAATACTTGGTTCCTCGTCTTGAATGAAAATTCCGTCATCGATAAATTTCTGGTAAGAATTATGGATTAATTGAAATCTTTCTTCAGAATTTGCTTTTGTTGTAATTGGTCCAAATTCTGGATTGATAATATGTAAAAAAGAATATGGGTTTGCCTGTAGAATTGCTTCTAAAACATTCTTTTTATATGCATACGAAGGAAGTGACGCTACAAAGTGCGCTTTATCTCTGGTAGGACGAATTGCCCTGAACGAAGTAATCTTTGTCATTCTAATCGGTCACTAATGTGTTCCAAACTGAGCAATAATACTTTCTGCTAATTCAGTACCGATTCTATCTTGTGCTTCAACAGTTGCTGCACCAACGTGAGGCGTACAAGCAATTAAAGGGTGAGATAATAAATCTTTCCGAGGATTTGGTTCGTTATCGTAAACATCTAATGCACACGAAGCAACTTTTCCATTTTCCAAAGCAGCAATAAGAGCATCTTCGTTGATTACACCACCTCTAGCAGCATTAACAAGTCGAACACCGTCTTTCATCGCGTTGAATTCTTCTGTACTAATCACAGCTGATCCATCCGCTTGTTTAGGGACGTGTAGTGAAATGTAATCTGCATTTTTAATCCCTTCTAAAACTGATTTGATTGGATTAATTTGAATTGTAGTTGAAAGATTGTTTCCTAATTCTATAGCTAATTCAATGTTTTCTGAAAATGTATCTACTGCAGTAACGTTCATTCCTGCTCCGATAGCATATTTAGCCAATGATTGACCAATTCTTCCGAATCCAATAATAGTTATGTTCTTACCTCTTAATTCAACTCCTTTTCCGTATTTCTTTTTCAAAGTTTTGAAATCACCGTTCTCCATGTTCTTGTATGAATCATTCAAAGAGCGTGAAATAGAGAATAAATGTCCCATTACTAACTCCGCAACTGATTGAGAAGAAGCTCCTGGTGTGTTGATTACTGTTCTTCCGATGCTGCGTGCGTATTCCACATCAATGTTGTCCATTCCAACTCCGCCACGTCCAATAAGTTTTAATTCTGGACAGGCATCAATTAATTCTTTTCGTGCAGTTGTTGCACTACGAACCAATAGGATTTCGATATTTTCTTTATTGATGTAATTGATTAAGTCTTCTTGGTTAACTTTCTCAGTAATAACATTATATCCTGCTTTTATTAGTGCATCAATTCCTGATTGAGAAACACCATCATTTGCTAAAACTTTCATATTTAAAATCTTAATTATGGGTAATTTATTATAATTCTTTCATTACATTAACGAGTGCTTGTACGCTTTCAATTTTCAAAGCATTGTACATTGAAGCACGGTATCCACCAACAGAACGATGTCCTTTCAGTCCAACAATTCCTGCATCATTCCATAGTTTATCAAAACGATCTTTGTCTTCGTCATTTTCCAACAAAAATGTAATGTTCATTAAAGAACGATCTTTTCCAGAAACAGCAGCTTTAAAACGTGGGTTACTGTCGATTTCATCGTATAATAACTTAGCTTTAGCTTCATTTCTTTCTTGTGCAGCTTTTACGCCACCGTTAGCTATTAAATCACGTAGATTTAGCATAGATGTGTAAATAGAAAATACAGGAGGTGTATTCATCATTGAATCTTTATCAGCATGATTTTTTAGATTCAAGTATTTAGGCATAAACTCACTAGTTGATTTTCCTAGAATTTCATCTTTTACAATGTAAAGAGTTGCTCCAGCAGGTCCTAAGTTTTTTTGAGCACCAGCATAGATAATATCAAATTTAGAAACATCTACAGGTTTTGAGAAAATATCTGAAGA
Organism: uncultured Fluviicola sp.; assembly: GCA_964387525.1. Classification (GTDB taxonomy): domain Bacteria; phylum Bacteroidota; class Bacteroidia; order Flavobacteriales_D; family Crocinitomicaceae; genus UBA4466. The sequence goes on along the minus strand of CAYLWS010000018.1, from coordinate 43,238 downwards.
CATGTCGCAAACTAACGGTAAGTTCGTTTCGATTACATCTTGAAATTGAGTTCCGAAAATTGTATTATTTGATGTGTAGTGAATGTAATCTACATCTGTTGGAATATCAGAAGCAGAAGGGATGTAATTGAAGTTTTTATCTTCAGAAGAGGCAAATACATTTGCATCAATTCCAACAGCTTTAGCTTCGTTTATAGCTCCTTTCGCCCAAGTTCCGGTGTTTATGTAACCTGCTTTTTTAGTATTTCGCATCATGTTCAATGCAATAATAGTAAATCCAAGAGATGCTCCACCTTGAATAAATAATACAGAATACCCTTTGGGAACGTTTAATGCTTCCTTAACGAGAGATTGAGCTTCTGCCATTACTTTAACAAAGTCAGGGCTTCTGTGAGAAATTTCTAATAAAGAAAGTCCATTAAAATCCAACACTGCATCAGCTGCTTGTTGGAATACGTTTTGAGGAAGGATACATGGTCCAGCACCGAAATTATGTTTCATTCTTTTGTTTATTTTATTCTGTATAAAAAAAAGCTGCCAGTCAGGCAGCTTTTATATTTAATCTTCTTTTTTCGAAGTTGTTTTTGTTGCCTTTTTCGCAGCAGGTTTTTTCTCATCTGCCTTTTTTGTTGTTGTCTTCTTGACGGCAGTTGTTTTTTTTGCAGTAGTCTTTTTTGCTGTTGTTGTTTTCTTAGCGGCTACTTTTTTTACTGTTTCTTTCTTTTCAGTAGTTTTTTTAGCAACTGCTTTTTTCTTAGCTTTAGGCTTAGGTGCTACCGAGGAGGTTGAAGATTTTCTCTTTCGCGTGATTCCGAAAGAACCTCTTGCAATTTTTCCTTTTCTACTTTTTTTATCTCCTCTTCCCATAATATAAAGTTTAATTGTAAATTAATTGGTTTAGTTTTACAAATATATTATTCTTTTTTAAATAAATAGAATGGTTGAACAGTTATTCTTTTACTCTTTTACGAATTTCTTTTTCTACTTTTTCACCATCTCTAATGATTTTAGCTGACCATTGAATTTTAAGTTTCACTTGATCTTCATGTGATAGCTTCCAGTCGAGATTAGATTTTTCTAATTTATCACGTAAAATGTTTAAAGCGATAGCAGCAGAAACACTTATGTTAAAGCTTTCTGTGAATCCGTACATTGGGATTTTGACCAGTTCATCTGCCATTTCATAAACTTCTTCAGAAATTCCTGTTTTTTCTGTTCCAAATACTAAAGCAATAGGCTGGTCAATTGAAATGTCAGCTATATTAATGTCGGTGTGTGGAGTAGTTGCTACAATTTTATAACCTTTCTTCTTTAATTCTGTTAAACAAGCAGTGGTTGGTGATTCATTCTGGTCGTATATATGTAGGTCTACCCAATTCCCAGCCCCTAATGCAATATCACGCATAGGTTCGTATTTTTTTTCTCCTTTTTCAATGGTGTAAAGATCTTGAATTCCAAAACAGTCACATGTTCTGAGTACAGCAGAAGAATTGTGCTCTTTTGAAATGCTCTCCATGACAACAGTAAGGTGTTTTGTTCGGTCTGCTGCAATCTTATCGTACATTCCTTGTTTGCTTTCAGTAATGATGTTATAAAACCCCTCTAATACTTTTTCATCTGTTGTCATACGGCAAAATTAGGCAAAAAAAAAGGGAATCTTTCGATTCCCTCTAATTCCTTTAAGTTATTCTTAGTTAACTTTACCAGATAAATCAGAACCAGCTTTAAAACGAACAACGTTTTTAGCTGCGATTTGAATTTCTTTACCAGTTTGTGGGTTACGTCCAACTCTCGCAGCACGATTAGAAACAGAAAAAGATCCGAATCCTACTAAAGAGATTCTATCACCTTTTTTCAATGCTGATCCTGTTGCATCGATAAATCCATCTAATGCTCTTTTTGCGTCTGCTTTTGATAATCCAGCATTTTCTGCCATTGCATCAATTAATTCTGCTTTGTTCATAGTTTGTTAATTTTAGTTTATTAATAATTAATTCTCAACAAATATATCCTAATATCCTTATTAGACAAGTGTTTTGGCTATTTTTTTGTGTAAAATGTTGAAAAACCTGCCATTTTGTTGATAAATCACCCTAAAAAGCCCGTTTTTAAAGGTGTATTCGACGAATAACAGTATTCTGTCGTTTAAAATAAAATGTTCTACTGCTTAGAAATGGTAAGGTGTTCAGTAGAATTTCCTGCTAAAAAGTCGCTAAATTTCATTTTCCGTTTTCCTTCCATTTGTATTTCTTTTATTAAAATATAGAAGTCATTTGTGGGAAAAAGAATACCTTCTTTTGTTGTGATTATTTTTATTTTTCCACGACTTGATTCTGTAGAAATTTGAGAAGAAAAAAGTTTGTATGTTTTTAATTCGTCCTTTTCTGAATTGAAAAGTTTACACCAAGCGGCAGGGTAAGGTGAGAGGCCTCGAATAAAATTGTGCACTATTTGTGCTTCGTTATTGAAGTTAATTAAGCAATCAGGTTTAAAAATCTTTGGAGCAATTGGTAATTCCCCTTCACTTAACTCTGCTTGGTCAATTGGTGCGATAGAATCTGTGGCTATTTTATTTATAGATGAACTAATTAAGTCTGCGCCTAAGAACATTAATCGATCATGAAGTTCTCCAGCATCTTCGTTAGGAGTGATGGATAATTTTTCGCGTTCGATTACTAATCCAGTATCAATTTCTTTTTCTATGAAAAAAGTAGTAACACCTGTTTCTTTTTCTCCATTTATAATTGCCCAATTAATTGGTGCTGCACCTCTATAATTAGGTAATAATGAAGCATGAAGGTTAATTGTTCCTTTTGTCGGCATATTCCAAACAACTTCTGGAAGCATTCTGAAAGCTACAACTACAAATAAATCAGCATTCAGTTCTTTCAATTGATTTATAAAGGATTCGTCTTTTAGATTGTTTGGTTGTAATATCGTGAAATCTTGTTCTAGAGCATATTTCTTGACATCACTCATGTTAACTTTCTGTCCTCTTCCTGATTTTCTGTCGGGAGCAGTGATTACGGCCTTTATATTAATGCCATCTTTGTGAATTCTACGCAGTATTTCTGTTGCAAACCCAGGAGTACCCATGAAAATAACACTCAAATCTTTCTTCATATTTCTTTCTTTTGCCAATTAAAAAAGCGAATGTAAGAAAATGATAGAATTCCTAAGGTGATAAAGTATATATATTCTACAGACCAAACCCAAAATATATCAGCATTGTAAACTTTGATTAATAGATATGCGCCTAATAGATAAGCGGTTACGGATATTAGCTCTACATAAAAGGTGTAACGTGTATTTCCCGTTCCATTTATTGCTTGGAAATAAACACTTCCAGTTGCATAGATTAAGACTGCTCCAGAAACATATTGGAGAATAGCAATACTGTCTTGCATGTATATTTCGTTAGGATTGATTATGCTGAGCATTTGCTTAGGGTACAATACGGCGCCATGAAAAAAGACAACAATGAATATCGTTGTCAGAATTTGTATTCTCTTGATTATTATCTCAATGGATTTAAAATCTTTTTTTCCAATATATTGACTAATGTATGTTTTTGTGGTTGCGCCAAATCCCCAAACGGGTACAAAAGCAAGAAAATATAGGGAACGGATGTTTTGGGAGATTGTAAGCTCGTAAGTTCCCATTTGTTCTATCCAAGCAAAGAAAATAGTCCACGTACTTAAAGCAATTAATCCTTGAAACATAATCGGTGCACTTACCCAGAATAATTGCTTGATACTTGTCCAACCAAATGAGATGTGTTTCAATAGTTCAAATTTTCGTTGTGTTTTTGAAACGAAAAGTGCGATTATAATAAAAAGAGTTCCAATTGCATCTGATATAGTAGATGCGATTGCGGCACCTTCAAGACCCATTTCAGGGAATCCAGCATTCCCATTGATTAGTAAGTAATCTAGCCCGATGTTGGAAACAGCAATAAACAATGCGCTTACAAAAACAACAGTGGTTCTTCCTGTTGCTAAGAAAAAGGCATTGATTCCGAGTGAAATTGCTGCAAAAAATAACCCGTATCCTCGTATTTGAATGTATTGTATTTGTCCAAGTGCGACTTCATTACTTTTGGAAAAAGAAAGTATAAAATCAGGCATTAAAAACATGATTACAGCAAAAAGAATAAATGAAATGATGAAGTTAGATACTAATGAGCTTCCAAAAATTCGAGAGATTAAATGTTCTTTATTTTCTCCTATTCTTCTTGCCATTACGATTTGTGCACCGTCATTTAAACCAACTAAAGTCATGAAGAGCGTGATGTAAACTAGCCCACCATTACCAACAGCGTCAAAGGCTATTATGTCGTACCTGCTTAGAAAAGAGGAATCAGTTATCAAGACAACAGATTGTATAAATGTAGATGCCATTAACGGAATCGCCATTTTTAAAATTGATCTATAACTGTAGTCTAACATTTTTCTAATTGTTGGGTAAAAATAGTAAAAGGAACGATTGCTGTGGGTTTTTCTTTTAGAATCATTGTAATCGAGAATTTTTTATCGTGAATTGAATTCATTCTTTCTCAATAATGTTCCTATTTTTGTCAAAACATTAACGGTAAAGAATTTTATGAAGTGCAGGATCCATTTTTATTTATTGAACGAACATTTTTCTGTTGAACATGCTGAAGCAAACTACGAAGGTAAAGAGTCAGAAATGAACAGGAAATTCGAATGGGAAGATGAGCTTAATGTGCCTCAAGGGGTTGATTCTTATAAAATGCTAGAGAACTCAATTTATTCTCTTCAGGGTTTTAAAGATGAAGAGTCTTTTGTTTTTGAGGTTCCAAAAATGAGATTGTTTGAATTGGTTTCTGGTGATACAATATCATTTGTTGGTTGTTCTGAATCGATTCTTGAATCATGTGAAGTTGTTGAGGGGGAAGAAGGGATTGCGATTAAATTTTACATTAAAGATTATGAGCCAATGTCAAACCCTGTGTCGGGTATCTTTATCGCTTCACAGGAGTTCCCGAAAGAGTTGATTGCGTAATGATTGATGTTTCTGACCTTACTGTGAAATTTGACTCTTCAGTTTTAGAGGATATAAATTTGACATTTAAAAGTAATTCTATTTATGGAGTTATAGGGAAAAGTGGCTCAGGTAAAACAACTTTACTGAAAGCAATTGCAGGATTAGTTGATTTTGAGAATGGAGAAATTCGTTTTGAAGGTAAACTCATCTTCGGTCCAAAAGATAAATTGATACCTGGGTATGATGAGATTCAATTGGTGAATCAAGATTTTGGTTTAGAATTACACCATACTGTGTATGAGAATGTAAAAGAGAAAATTCTTTCACGAAACAAAGACCTTCAGGTAGAATTGGTTGATGAATTTCTTGAATTAGTAGAATTAGACTCTATAAAAAATCGTCAAGCTAGAGTATTGTCTGGTGGAGAACAGCAGAGATTGTCGATTGCTCGAGCGCTGGCTTGTGAACCAAAAGTATTGTTGCTAGATGAGCCTTTTGTTCATTTGGACCAACGACTTCGTTGGAAGATCTTGAACTACCTCAATGAGGTGATGAAGAGTCGTCAAATGTTAATCGTTTTGGTTTCGCATGATGGAGCAGAAATTATGGGGTTTGCGGATCGCGTCATTCATATTGAAGATAAGAAAGTTGTACGAGAAGATTCTGCAGAAAATGTATACTACTTTCCTGAAAGTAAGTCTCAAGCAGAATTGATGGGAGAGGTGAATGAAATTCAATTGGAAAATAAAGCTCTTTTATTTAGACCGAATGAATATTCCTTGGAAAATCCTAATTTTAATGTGAACTTTGATTCTTCTGTTGATATTGGAGTGACTTTTCTTAATTACTTTTATACAGATAATGGAGAACGAATATTGTTGACTGGACAGAAAGAAATGAGTACTATTTTTAAAATAAGAATTACAAAATGAGTTGGATAAGAAGATTTGAATTAGTAAAGTCAACTTTTATTGAATTTTTACAGGGAAAATCTATGCGACATGGAGCTGCATTGGCTTATTATGCAATGTTAGCATTGATTCCTATTCTATATTTAAGTGTGACTTTTATTGGTCGTTTTGTTGGAGAAGAATTAGTCTTAGAGTTGATTGGAGATATGTTGAGAGAGGACGTTGGGTTGAAAGACCCGAGTGGTATTCTTGATTATCTAGATCAAGTGGAATTTATAAAAGGAGAAATTTATCTACAAATTATAGGATTGATCGCTTTACTGTTTTCATGTACCGTTATTTTTAATTCTTTGAAAGGTAGCATTAATGATTTTTATGGGATATCTTCAAAAAATGTTGCAAAAAAGAAGATTGTACTCCGTTCTCTCGTCTCAAGATTGATCTCAATGCTGTTCATTGTTGGAATTACCCTCTTTTTTATTCTACTGTATTTTGCAGAGCCCGTTTTGTTGTCGTTTGGACATACTTTGTTTGAGGATATTTCAATAATTGATCAAGTGTTTTTAACAATTGCTGAGCATGGAATTCCAATTTTGACGAATTGGTTTATTTTCACTTTTATTTTTAAATATTTGACTGACGGTGTTGTGGATTGGAAAATGGCAAGACAAGGGGCGTTATTGACAAGTATCTTACTTTATGTCGGACAATTATTAATTAAGTTTTATTTGGCAAATTATTTCTTTGGAGCAATAAGTGGTGGAGTAGCAGGTACCATACTTGTTATACTTGTTTGGGTGTATTATTCGTCTCAAATTATCTTTTTTGGCGCAAAATATATTGCTGTACTATCGAGAATGAATGATAAAACGATCGTTTACAGAAAATAAATACGGTTTATATTGTTTGATTAAATAATTTTGATTAATTTTCCGACATCAACTTGATTAAAATCTAAACAATGGAAATAGGCAATAATTTAAAACTGTTAAGAAAACGTAAGAAAATGTCACAAGAAGATGTGGCGAAATCATTGAACTTAACACGTAGTTCGTATTCTGGATATGAGAATAATGTAGCGCAGCCAAGCCTTGAAAACCTAATATTATTGAGCGATTTTTTTAAGATTTCAGTCGATGATATTTTAAAAAAGAATTTCAGTAAATTCAATGACGCCCAATGGAAAGAGATTGATGAAGGTGTTCATTCTGATGTGAAAGGCCAAAAGTTGCGAATTTTGACTTCTATGGTGGATGAAAACAATGAAGAGCTCATCGAATTAGTGAATGTGAAAGCCAGTGCGGGGTATACGGCTGGATATGCTGATCCAGATTACTTGAAGGTATTACCAACTTTTAATTTACCATTTTTGTCGCGTGATCGAAAATATAGAACTTTCCCTATAAAAGGTGATTCAATGCCTCCGGTAGTCAATGGTTCGTATGTCGTTGGGGAATTTGTTCAAAATTGGATGTCCATTCGAAATGGGACACCTTGTGTGGTTGTAACGAAGGATGAGGGTATTGTTTTTAAGGTTGTACATAATATGATGGAGTCTAAACAGTCTTTTCAATTGTGTTCAACAAATACGTTTTATGAACCTTATCTCGTGCATGTGAATAGTGTTGTTGAGATTTGGAAGTTTGTAAATTATATTTCACCAGAATTGCCTGAGGTTAAGTTGGATGAAAATGATTTATCTAAGTCGTTGCAAAATCTACAGAAAGAAGTGCATAATTTGAAAGAATTGATAAAAACTAAGAATTAGAATAAATTCCATTCGTGAAAATTATTTTTTCAGCAAGAATTAACGAACGTAAATTTTCTGTTGCGACTTCTTTAGATACATTTAATTGTGTACATATTTCCAGCATATTACAAGGTAGAATTGATTCTATCTTTTTAAAGAAAGTTGAAATATTTACATTACTTCTTTTTTCATTCATACAGAAATCACATTTTCCACATTTATCGGTTGTGTCTTCATTCGGGTCAAAGTAATTTCGGATAAAGTTCGCACGACAGGTTTCTGTTGTGATATAGTTCGTGATGGCGTTCAATTTATCTTTTTCAATTTTTCTTCTATTCAAGTAGATTTCAGGTGAGATTTTTAAATAACCTTCCGGTAATCGTTCTGTTAAAAGCGTTATTTTAGGTAAGTTAGATTGAAAATTTATATCGGCTACACCATGGTTTTCAAGAAAAAGTAATTGGTTTGTAAATTCTTTGGTTGAAATTTTTAGTCGTTTGGATAATTCTCTTTCATCTATGCTGATGAATCGATCGAAAATACCGGGGTAGCTTCTTGTGAGCAGCATGATTAATTGCGCAGTTTTTTCATGGGCAACTTGAAATTTGTAAATAGCTGAATTACCGATGGCAAATTTTAAGCGAGTAGGGTGAAAGCTATTTTCAGAGAAAGATAGTGTCTCGTTTAATTGTAAAAGCTTCAATGAATGATAGACCTCAGTGATGGGTAAATTGAAAGTTGAGTGAAATTTTCTGATGTCAAAGTCGTAGTTTTCATTTTCACCAGAACCTGTGGCAATTGAAAGGAAATTGCAAACACTGTTGTAGATTAATTTAACTCTTTCAATCGAAGGATATTTAACTTCCAATTGTTCTCTCATAGTCGTCAAATCCTTCTGTTCCCAGAAAGCAATAGCTGTTGCGCTATTCTCGTCTCGTCCTGCACGACCAGCTTCTTGGTAATAAGCTTCAATGTTGTTTGGTATTTCGTAATGCAAAACAAATCGAACATTTGCTTTGTCTATCCCCATACCGAAAGCATTTGTGGCGACCATGATTTTTATTTCGTCCTTCATCCAGTGTTCAAACATGTAGTTTTTATCTTCGGGCTTCAATCCTCCATGGTAAAATCCTGCAGATAGTTGAAGTGCTCTCAATTGGGTGACGATAAATTTTACACTCCTACGTGTTTGACAATATATAATTCCAGTTTGTTCTTTATGAGCTTGGCAATATTCAATAATATTTTGAAGCTTATTTGTCGATGGTGAAGAAATGTATGAAATGTTTGGTCTTGCAATGCTTCCTTTGAAGATTTTAGGATCTTTTAAACAAAGTTGTTGAATTATATCGTCTTGTACACGACTAGTTGCAGAAGCTGTTACAGCAATAATTGGAACAGTGGGGTGGATGTTTCTCAATGCATTAATCTCAGTATATGATGGTCTGAAATCATGTCCCCATTCAGAAATACAATGTGCTTCATCAACGACAATTAGACTAATTTTCATTTGCTTGAATCGTTCAATGAACAAATTGGTTTTTAGTCTTTCGGGGGAGGTGTAAAGGAATTTAATTTGTCCAAAACGTGCATTGTCTAAAGTAATATCAATCTCTCGATATGTCATCGAACTTGAAATCATTTCAGCGTTTATCCCTTTTTTTTGTAAAGATTTCACCTGATCTTCCATTAAAGCGATTAATGGGGAAATTACAATTGTCAAACCTTCTCTTGCAATACCTGGGATTTGAAAGCAAATAGATTTCCCGCCACCAGTAGGTAAAATAGCGAGCGTATCATGTCCATAAATCGAACTGTCGATAATATCTTCTTGGAGAGGTCGAAAAGATTTGAATCCCCAAAATTTTTCAAGAATAGTACTGCTTTTTGACACGTTGTTAATTTAAAAACGAAAATAGATAAAAAAATGAAAAATGAACGAATTATTCAGGATAGAATTCAACTTTGAATTCAAGTTTAAAAACACTATATTTGCATAACTAGTAAAAATAGATATGATCAACGAAACACTTCCTATAAAAATTAATAGAGTTAAAGAATCAAGAATTAGTCAAATTGACTGGGAGAATTTACCTTTTGGTAGAGAGTTTTCAGATCACATGTTAGTCATGAATTATTCAGACGGACAGTGGCAGGCTCCTGAAATTAAGAAGTTTGAATCATTGAACTTACATCCTGCAACTTCTGTACTTCATTATGGGCAATCTATTTTTGAAGGAATGAAAGCAACTCGTTCTGATAATGGAGAAGTTTTATTGTTTCGCCCAGAGATGAATGCTAAGCGCTTTACAGAGTCCTGTGATCGAATGTGTATGCCTCCTATTTCTGATGAACTATTTGTTGATTTAGTAAAGAAAATTGTTGAGGTTGATAGTGAATGGGTGCCTAAGAAAAAAGGATACTCTTTATATATTAGACCTTTTATGATTGCAACGGATGAATTTATAGGGATTAAACCTTCCGATAATTATTCATTCATTATTTTTACTTGTCCTGTTGGGGGTTATTACTCAAAACCGGTAAATGTGAAAATCGAAGAATTTTATACAAGAGCTTCTCATGGAGGTGTTGGACAAGCTAAAACAGCTGGGAATTATGCTGCATCACTTTACCCGGCTAAAAAAGGTCAGGAAGAAGGTTTTGATCAATTAATATGGACGGATGGAGTTGAACATAAGTATATAGAAGAGTCAGGGACAATGAATGTTGTTTTTGAAATTGATGGTGTACTTGTTTCGCCTGCTGAAGATTCAGATACAATTCTGCGTGGAATCACAAAGCGTTCAGTTGTACAAGTTGCAAATCATTTTAATATTCCTTTTGAAGAACGTAAAATTACAGTTGAAGAAGTTGTAAATGCTTTAAAAGAGAATCGTTTAACGGATGCTTTCGGTGCAGGAACAGCAGCGACAATTGCTCCAATTGCTAAAATTGGTTTCAGAGGTGAGTTGTTCGAAATCCCTGCTGATAGTCCAAGAACGAACTCTACTAAGATTAAAAATTTCTTGAATGATTTAAAAGCTGGAAAAGAAGAGGATGTCTTTAATTGGTTGGTGAAAGTTTAGGATAATTTCATTCTATTATCACAAGAATTATTTTATATTTACACTTTATTTAAAATGATTCTAAATAATGAAAGTAATTCTTGCAGATAGTAATGAATTGGCATTGGCTGGCTTTAGAGCTATTCTTTCAGTTGTTGATGCTGTTGAAATTGTTGGGGACGCTCGTTCGAAAATAGAACTGATGGACATGCTTTCTAGTTTTGAAGTTGATGTCGTTTTGGTTGATTTTACTGCAAATGATTTCACCATAGATATTCTTTCAGAGATTGTTTCAAAATATTCGAATGTTAATGTTTTGGCGATTACCCCTGAACAATCAGCAAATGTTTTAGTAGATGCTTTAAAGCTAGGCGTAACTAGTTATGTTAAAAAAGATTGTTCTATCTATGAGATAATTGACGCTGTGAAAGAAACTTCTCAAGGAAATAAATTCTTTTGCGGTCAAATTGTTGAAACAATACAGGAAGCAAATCTAAATATTGATGAGATTGATTATGACGCATTCTCTTGTGATGCAATTATTATCTCTAAAAGAGAACAAGAAATCATCGTTTTGATCTCTGAAGGAAATACGAATGGACAAATTGCTGAAATGCTCTTTTTAAGTAACCATACCGTTAATTCTCACCGAAAAAATATCATGGCTAAATTGGGGGTTAAAAATACTGCAGGGATAGTGATGTATGCCGTGAAATCTAATTTAATCTCTCCAAATAAATTTTTGTTTACGGCAAGTAACTGATTTTTTATCCTTATTTTGAACCAAATACCTTTTGAAGTGTACACGTTCAAAATTATCAATATGCGTAAAATATTTATTCTTCTATTTCTTTTGCCTTCTACTATTCTTTTTGGTCAAGATACACTTAGCGTCGAAAAAGATAAAAGCATTGACTTGAATTCTTCCTCTTCAAAAAAGAGGAAAGTTAGAGCTGAGAAAACAGTCAGTATTCTTGAAGAAATAGATGTAAATAGTTCATTTTCAGTTGTAATTGAAGATGCTCGAATTATTACAATCGAATCAAATCAAAATCGTTCTCGTCGTTCATCAAATCAGCACGAGGAGAATCAAATTAATAATGCTGTTGAGTTAATGCGGGAGATGGATGATAACTCGTTTGAATACAATTATTTTAAATATATTTCAGGAAATTACGATGTATCCCTTTTTCCTTTTTTAAAAAAAGCGAATAGATTAAAACCTCAATCAAGTGATGTTCAGACGCAAATGGCAGCGTATTATTTGATTAAAGAAAACGATGAACAAGCTGATATTTTCATTAATTCTCTTTTTGAAAATCATACAATTTCTACCGCTTTGATTGATTATGGTCAAGACCTTCTTGCTTCTATTCCTAAAAATGGAACATTGATTACGCATGGAGTTGAAGACACCTATGCTGTTGTGTTTTTGCAATTGAGTATGGGGTTAAGGAGTGATGTAGAGGTTGTTTCTCTTGAACTTCTGCAAAGCGAAATGTATCGTGATCATTTAAAAGTAAAAGGATATATACTTCCTCTTTCTGATTTTGTTGATGTTAATTATTATGCAGAATTTTGTTCACTAAATGAAGAAAAAAATATTTCTACGTCATTGACTGTTCCTAGAGAATATCTTCAAACGTTACCTCAAAAACAGTTCATTACCGGTTTAGTGATGCGATATTCTTCAAAACCTGTTGACAATGTTAATCTAAACATAAATTTATGGAAATATGAATTAAGGTACCTTATACTTGAGAATTCAAACGATGTTAAATCGAAAGAATTATCATCTAATTACTTACCGATGTTGTTTCAATTAAGGCATGTGTTTAACTTAATGGAAGAAGAACAGGAAGTTGTTGAAATTGATCATTTATTGGATGTTATAGGTTTATTTTCTGGTAAAGAAGAAAAGGTACAAAGTTTGAAGGCTAAATATTAATGCGGATAATCAAAAAGTCATATCAATCCATGAAGGATGAAGCGCTTATCATTTCCTTGTCCAAAGGAGATCAAAAGGCATTCAATGAAATATATGAGCGGTATGCTGGCCCGTTGATGGGATTTTTTATGCGCAAGATGTGGAACGACCGTGAAAAAGCGGAAGATTTTGTGCATGATTTTTTCGCGAAAATTATTCGTAAACCTGCATCGTTTGATCCGACACGTAGCTTTAAGACTTGGGCGTATTCTGTAGCGAACAATATGTGTAAAAATGAATACAAGAAACAAGAAGTTCGGAAAAATACAACATCAGGTTTGGATCGGTTTTATTCCTTAAAAGATGAGAATTCTAATGTCATGAATCAGGTTCAGGATGCACAGTTTAAAAATCGTTTTGACCAAGAGTTAAATGCGTTGAAAGAGAAGCATAGAGATGTTTTTTACCTCAAAAATATAAAAGGACTTTCCATCAAGGAAATTGCAGAAATTGTTGAAACGAGTGAAGGAACGGTGAAGTCACGTTTGTTCTATGCAACAAAATATTTGTCCGATAAATTAAAAGAATTTAACCCCGTTTTAAATCAATAAGAAATGGAAAAAGATACAGTAGAATACATTAAAAATAAGTCTTTCTTTGAATTGTCTCCAAAAGAGAAGGAAGGTATGAAGGACCTTTTTACTACAGAAGAAGAATTCAATGAAATTAAGGCATTGTTTATTCAAATGGATGGACTTTCTGCAGAATCATTCAAGCCTTCGGAGAACGTAAAAGAAAGTTTAGACGATGTTTTTGTTCATCAATACGCTGCAACTCAATCGAGATCTTTTTTGGCATTGATTGTTTCTAAAAATAAGCCAATTTACCGTCAGCCTTTGGTTCAACTTGCCGCAATGGCTTTGTTGCTTCTGTTGGTTGTACCGGTTTTTAATTCTCCTTTGGTGGAGGAAACAATCCAAGTCGCTGAATTAAAAAAAGGGGGGGGAATTGAAACGAATAATCGGAATGAAGTTAAAAGTGAAAATGTAGAAGAAATCAAAAGTAGGAATGAGTTGAATTTGGATGTAGAAAATTCCGAGATTCAACTGGATCAATTGGTTGAGAAAAAAACAGTTAAAATGAAGGTTCTCCAACCACAAATTTTACCAGGTCCTGTTGGGCCAATCCCTTCTCCTGTTTTAATTGAAGCTCCACTGAAGATGGGATTTAATCACCCGGATGGAATTTATCAAGAGGAAAAAGAGGTGGTTGCATTTACATCTGTTTCGGCACAAGAATCAAGTGATTTATTGGATTTACTTACAACGACGTTTTAATTTAGTGTAGATTACATATTGCATCAAATTTTATTGCAACTATTCACACTTTACATTACTTTTGAATCAAAGTAAATTAAAAATTGAATCAACATTCATTAAATGAAACTATTCGATATTCCAACTATTCAGGTAAATGGCCATGATGCTAATTCTTCTTCATTTTTCACACAATTAAAAGATTACTTTTCTTCTTTGAACTCGGACCAGTTAATGCAACAATTATTTCATTTGGCAATGTATATTTCCATTCTAGTTGTCATTGTTTTATTGCTTAGGTTCAGTTATAGATTAACATTGAAATGGATAAAGAAAAATGAAAATTTCATTTACAAGATAACTCGAAAATTTAAAATTTATAGATTAAAAGAAGAAGATAAAGAGAGTGCAATTGAAGTTTTCTTGTTCTTAATAAAATGGTTATATCGAATTCTTGTCGGTATTACAGCTTACGTAATGACACCTTTTATTTTGAGTATTTCTCCAGTAACAAAGGAATATAGCGATAAAATGTTCGGTTACATTATAGATCCTTTCAAAGAGTTTCTCAATGGTTTTATTGATTATTTCCCAACAATGATTAAAATTATTGTCATCTTATTCATTTTTAGTAAGGTCTCAAAATTGATTGCCTATTTTTTCAAAGAGATTGATAAAGGAAATATTAAACTAGCAGGTTTTCATAAAGATTGGGCGATAACGACCTCTAAAATTATCAAATTTGTTTTGTCTGCCTTTATTATTACGATTATTTTCCCATTATTACCTGGAGCAAACACCGATATTTTTAAAGGTGTGACTGTATTTCTAGGGTTGTTACTTTCTCTAGGTTCAACTTCCATTGTTTCCAATGCGATGAGTGGATTAATTATGACATATATGCGACCGTTTAAGATTGGTGATAGAATTGAAGTGAATGATGTTACAGGGATAGTGGTGATGAAAAATACGATAGTTACACGTGTTCGTACAACTAAAAATGTCATTGTTTCTATTCCTAATGCAAATATATTGTCTGGGCATAGCAAGAATTTTAGTACTGCAGCTGAACGATCTAATTTAATAATACATTCTTCATTAACGATTGGTTATGATGTTGATTGGAGAGTTGTTCATCGATTATTGGTTGAATCTGCAATAAATACGGATGGAATTATTCATGATGTTCCAGAAAAAAAACCATTCGTTTTACAAAAAAGTTTGGATGATTTCTATGTAACCTATGAAATTAATGCTTACATCTCTGATGTTAAAAATTATCAAGTGATTGAGTCTTCTTTGTATCAAAATATTTTAGATGAATTCAATAAAGAAAATATAGAAATACTTTCACCGCATTATAGAGGGAATAGAACAGCAGATAATTCTACGGCTCATGATATTCCTGTAGAAGGTAAAGCAGAATAATATTTTAACCCAATTAACTTTTTTAAGTTATCTGTAAGAACATACTAGGAGTAGAGATAGAAAGCAGTATGCTAACTCTTAATTGTTTGTATAGTTATTACTTCAAGTATTCAAAAGTATTCACCATCTCGTACTTTGGACTTCGGCTGATGAAATCTCTAAAAAAAGCTGTATGACTTGCACCCATTATGATAAATACTCTGTCGCTCTCGTTTAGTTGAATTCTGTTTAGGTTAGAGAACATTCTTAAGTTTCTTTGGTAATATTTAGTGGCTTCATCAGCTCCTTCAAATCCTTCTTCAGTTCCTGCAAAAGTTAACATGTCAGCATTTACATTTATCAAGAAATCTAAATACAAATCATGGTTAGTTAATTTTAATTGATCGAAAAGTGTTAAACTATCTCTATTTACATTAATCTCTGGGTAATACTTTAGAGGATCTTTGTAAAATGTATTGTATGATTTTGGGTCAATAGAGTTTTCTATTTCATTTCCGATTCTATAGTTGTAACCCATTTTATGGTCGATACCAAATATTTTTTTAGTACCACTTAGTCTTCCTAATTCGTAAGCAAGAAGTTCAATTTCACTAGGGTTCTCGAAAAATACATCTGGATTATCTAAGTAGTTATTATACTCGGTTTGAAGTTGATGATTGTCTTCAGGAACCATTTCTACTATAATTACAGTAGGTTTAAATGCGGATAGTTTTCTTGCTATTTCATGAACTTTCTTCTGGTTTTCTTTATTTTTTTCATCGAAATTAGCTGTATGGGCATCTGACGTAAATCCCATATGAAAAGTACCAAAGTTAAGTACTTGTATTTTTTCTTCTAGGACCACTTTTTCGTTAGAGATGTCAGTAGAGTTCTTTTCCTTACAAGAATAGAAAGTCATTGAAATAAAAATTAAAGCGAGGAGAATTATTTTATTCATTTTTTCACGTTGGTTAGTGCAGTTAATTAACTTCTCAAAATTAATATTTAAATTTAACTATTTCTGATTCCAATTTTCATTATTCAACTAAACCATGTTGAAATAACGCTATCTTTGCAGTATGCAGTCCAAACTCTTGTTAGTTATTCCTCCTTTTACCCAATTGAACACAGCTTATCCTGCGACTTCATACCTCAAAGGTTTTTTGGCGGAGAAGGAAGTGTCTGTTTCGCATACAGATTTAAGTATTGAGTTGTTTACAAAAGTTTTTACCAATGACTTTATGCGTTCTATTTTTCAGGAAGCTGTAGAATTAGAAAATTTTCATTTCCCTGAAATTCATGCAAAGAAGAAGCACTATATTTCAAGGGTTGATACTGTGATTGCTTTTTTACAAAAGCAAAGTGTTGAAATAGCAAAAGAAATAATTGAAGTTGGTTTCTTGCCGCAAGGACATCGCTTGTCAAAAGTAAATACTGAAATAAAATGGGCAGAAGGAGATCTTGGTACAATTGATAAAGCAAAACATTTTGCAACCTTGTACGTTGAAGAATTAGGTGATTTTATTCAGGCAAATGTAGATGAGTTTTTCTCATTTACTAAATATGCAGAGCAAATAGCCACATCAGCAAGTAGTTTTGATCAAATTGAAGAGTTTTTGAATTATCAACCAACAATCATTGAAGATGAAATGCTCAATATTTTGGAAGAAAAAATTAATCAACATTCTCCACAATTGATTTGTTTTACAATTCCTTTTCCCGGTAATTTATTTGCAGCTTTGCGTAGTTCTCAATTTATAAAACAATTTTTCCCAAATATTCAAGTCGCTTTTGGTGGTGGATACTGTAACACTGAGTTGCGTTCGTTGAATGACCCTCGTATTTTTCAATTTATCGATTTTATTTCATTGGATGATGGAGAAGGTCCTTTACTGAAAATTGCAGGTTATTTGGATGGGAAAAATGACGTAAATGAATTGGAGAGAACATTTATTCTTGAAAACAGGCAAGTTGTCTACAAAAATAAACTTCCCAATACCATTTTCCATCATAGAAACTTACCTGCACCGGATTATTCTGGCTTACCATTCGATAAATACTTGTCTTTTTTAGATGTTGTAAATCCTATGCACCGCATGTGGACAGATGATCGATGGAATAAATTGACCATTTCTCATGGCTGTTATTGGAAACAATGTACATTTTGTGATGTTAACTTAGATTACATCAGTAATTATCAAAATACAACGGCAGAAGATTTAGTAAATAAAATTGAAAAAATTATTAAGGATACGGGAATAACAGGTTTTCACTTTGTTGACGAAGCTGCTCCTCCCAAAATATTACGCGCTTTATCTGAAGAGTTACTCCAAAGAAAGCTTTCAATTACTTGGTGGACAAATATTCGTTTTGAAAAAACCTTTGACCTGGAATTGTGTAGAGTAATGGCTGAATCAGGTTGTGTTGCTGTAACAGGAGGTTTAGAGGTTGCTTCTGATCGCTTATTGACCAAAATGAGAAAAGGAGTTGACGTTGCTCAAGTCGCACGAGTTACACACAATTTTTCCAAACAGAATATTATGGTGCACGCTTATCTTATGTTCGGTTTTCCTACCCAAACTGAACAAGAAACCATTGATTCTTTGGAGGTTGTTCGGCAACTATTCAAGGAGAATTGTATTCAATCTGCTTATTGGCATCAATTTACGACAACGATTCATAGTCCAATTGGTCAAAACCCTCAAGATTTTAATATAAAAATCACAGGACCCGTTTTTCAAGGGTTTGCTAAGAATGACTTATTCCACGAAGATATTTCAGGAACGAATCATCCTAAATATTCAAAAGGATTAAACCTCGCTTTAGACAGTTATTTGAATAAATTGGGGTTTGAAAAAAGTATGCAAAGCTGGTTTGATTTCCCTGTTGTAACAGCAAGCCATGCAGAGGATTTAATTGAAAAATCGTTGACTAAAAAGAATTAAATTGTCGAGGTGATTTTATATTTTTCGATTAAGTTTGAAATAATCTCTTTTTCACTTAATTTTTCACTGGATTCTTTGTTAGAGGAAATCATCCAATTGTATTTATTTTGAACTTCTACCGCAAAAAGAGTAGATTCCCAGTCAATAGAATTGTCCGTACTTATCTCTTGTATAATGGATATAAATTGTTTAATGTATTTTTCTTCTGTTACTTTCTTGGTGAACAATTGAAGCGTCCAAGTTGAAACATTTTTAATTACGATTCCTTTTTTTGATTTTTCTCCGACTATCCAGTCAATTGAATTTCCAATCTTCTTTACTGGAATTCTGTAAGAAAAATCTTTTTTGTTGATTGCGATCAATAATGTATCGTCTTTGATGGAATGTTTTATCATGCTGTAATGTTATTTCAATTTTGAAAGCACAAATTTAAGTAATAAATGCGGTTTTGAGTAAATAAATCCATACAGAATATGGAAAAGATAGACTGAATACACAGAAAAAGACTCAATATACCCAATGAATTCTACTTGTTATTTTGATCGAACAAAATGTTTTTTCATTTTTAGAATCGGTTGCTCAAGAAGGAAGTAGGATAAAATAGCAATTCCAACTGTTAATAATATATTTTGAGGGAATTGCTGGATCCATAATTCCCCACTTGGGCCTGTAGTTAGAAATAATCCTTGATAAACATAAATACCATATGATATTTTACCAATAAAGTTAAGAATAGGTTTATTTAAAACGGTTGTTGTACGACTTTCTTGATTAAAGAATATCCATGAAAGAAATAATCCAATACCAATTGATTGAAAGATAAATGCAAATTTTAGTAGAAAAGCAAAGCCGTATAGAGGAAATATAAAGAGTAAAATAGAATAGATAAATATTTTCTTATTCTCGTGAAAGAAATTTTTCCACTTTTCTAAATTACTTTGCAACAGAATGGAAAAATAACTACCGATTAGAATAGGGGCTACGGCTGGAATAAAAAAGCGCATCATATAATAATTGTCATTCATCTTAAAGTAATCGAGTACGTAATACGAAACAAAACAAAGAATAATCATTAGTGTAATTATTCGGAGTAGCATTTTCTTCTTTTGAATAAAATGAATTAAAATTGGCCAAATAATGTAAAACTGTTCTTCTAGTGCTAATGACCAGGTGTGACCAAGTTCGCTTGTGTAATATGTTTTAGGAACAAAGTTGTATAAATAAAAAATGGAATATAGAAAACCAATTTTAGTTGATGCAATTTGATGGGCATTCATCAAAAAGAGTATAGCTACATAAAAAATAACCAATGGTGGTAACAAACGTAAAAATCGTCGGATGTAAAAATTTTTGAAATCGATAGAATTATACTTTCCTTTTTCAGCAATAAGAATTTTAGTGATTAAAAAACCACTGAGCGTAAAGAATATTTGAACACCTGTTGTTCCCGAGATGATTGGCCATATACGTTCTTGTATGTAGTCGTACTGAGGTAAAAGTGCATAGAGGCCAAGGTGAGAAGAGAGAACGAGTATAATCGAAACTGCTCTTAGGGAATCATATCCTTTGATGTATTTCATTAAAGAATTCCTTTGCTTGATAAATATTCATTCAATGTATTCTCATCAGCGTATAAAACTTCTCTCGCTTTACTGCCTCTGAAAGAACCAATTATTCCGTGTCCTTCTAACTGATCGACTATTCTTCCAGCTCGGTTATAACCTAACTTTAGCTTACGTTGCAGTAAACTTGCAGAACCTTGTTGGTGCATTATAACGATACGAGCTGCATCAGCAAATAATTTATCTAAATCTTCATCATCCATGTTGCCATTTCCTTCAGCTGATTCGTCAACATATTCGGGTAAAATTAATGCGCTAGGGTAGCCACGTTGACCTCCAATGAATTCACAAATAGCATCAACTTCAGGCGTATCAACAAACCCACATTGTAAACGAATAACATCTTGTCCTGTGCTAATTAACATATCACCACGACCAATCAACTGATCTGCACCCGAAGTATCTAAAATTGTTCTAGAATCAATCTTTGAGAGTACTCTAAATGCCATTCTAGCAGGGAAATTA
This sequence comes from uncultured Fluviicola sp., assembly GCA_964387525.1. Lineage (GTDB taxonomy): Bacteria > Bacteroidota > Bacteroidia > Flavobacteriales_D > Crocinitomicaceae > UBA4466. Next base: position 22,823 of record CAYLWS010000018.1, on the reverse strand, counting down.
GCCTTGATCATACCTGTAATTACATTCACAGAAGGACGTTGAGTGGCAACAATTAAATGTATTCCAATTGCTCTTGCTAACTGAGCGATACGTGCAATTGGTTGTTCAACTTCTTTTCCTGCCGTCATAATTAAATCGGCAAACTCATCAATTAAAACAACAATGTATGGTAAGAAACGGTGCCCATTCTCTGGATTTAATTTTCGATCAACAAATTTATGATTGTATTCAATGATATTTCGAACATGTGCTGCTTTCAGTAATTCATAACGCTGATCCATCTCTATACAAAGAGAATTCAAAGTGTTTACAACTTTACTTACATCAGTGATAATAGCATCTTCTGCATCTGGAAGCTTCGCTAAAAAGTGACGTTCAATATGATTATACAATGTCAATTCCACTTTTTTAGGATCGACTAAAACAAATTTAACTTGAGAAGGATGTTTCTTGTAAAGTAGAGAGACTAAAATTGCATTTAAACCAACTGATTTACCTTGACCTGTTGCACCTGCAACCAATAAGTGAGGCATTTTTGCTAAATCAAAGGTGAACGTTTCGTTGGTTATCGTTTTTCCCATTACAATCGGTAATTCTGCGTCAGATTCTTGAAATTTCTTAGAAGCAATCAATGAACGCATACTCACCATTTCAGGCTTACTGTTAGGAACTTCAATACCAATGGTTCCTTTTCCTGGAATTGGAGCAATAATACGAATACCCAATGCTGCTAAACTTAAGGCAATGTCATCTTCAAGGTTTTTAATTTTAGAAATACGAACTCCAGGTGCAGGTATAATTTCGTACAAAGTAACCGTTGGACCAACAGTAGCTTTAATTTTTGATATTTCAATTTTGTAATTCTGAAGTGTTGTTACAATTTTATTCTTGTTTTCTTCCAGTTCTTCTTTTGTTACAGAACCTTTTGAAACACCGTAATCTTTCAATAAATCGATGGAAGGAAGTTTGTAACTGGACAAATCAAGAGTTGGATCGTATTCACCGTATTCTTTTCTTTTACTGTCTACTTCTTTTTCAGAAAGTGTTTTGTCATCTTCTGTTTCTGTCGCTACTTCTATTTCAAACTCTTCATCACTTGATTCTAATTCGGAAGGTTCTGGTGTAGTAATTTCTAATTCTTCGGATAAAGAGATTTCTTCAGCTTCATCTGTAGATTCTTTTACTTCAATAGCTTCTTTAATGTGAACTTCTTCCTCTGTTAACTGAATCGGTGTAGAAACTTCTTCTTCTTCCTTTTCTTCTTCAAAAACAATCGTTTTGGCAATCAAATCTTCCGTTTTAAGGTCAAGGTTCAATTCATTGTCATCATTTTCTATCGTTTCTACTTCTTCATCGATAGAATTATTCTCAACAGGGTTGTCTTTATTAGAACTAAATATTTTAAACAATTTCCCAAAATTGAAATTGAGAAAAACGGCAGAGAATAAATATCCTAAACCAAGTATTACGATAAACGCTCCAATTTTCCCAACAGTTAAATTTAACCATTGATTGGTTTGATAGCCAAAAGATCCGCCAAGAAAGTGAATAGATTGTGAGAAAAACCCGAAGAATAAGCTAAACCAAATCAAACCGAGAAAACTACGTTGAAATGTTTTTGCAACAGGGAGAATTGAAATATTGAATAACAATTTAAAACCAAGAATTAAAGAGAAAAATGGGATAAAAAATGAAGACATTCCAAACCAACGGTAGATCAATAGGTGAGAGGACCATGCTCCAAATTTCCCCAACCAGTTTGCAACAGGTTCTTCTGAACCGTCAAAAAGGAATTCAAATAAACCTTTGTCTAAAACGCGACTTTGGTCCATTTTCCATGTGAATAAATAGGAGAAATTTGCAATAAATAAAAAAAATGCAAGAATGATTAGCCCAATCCCGATACTCGATTTAAGTTTTTTCTTGTTTAAACGATCTTTCAAATTGTTGAAAGAAATAGAAGATTGCTTCTTTGTCGCTTTACTCTTCTTTGTTTTCGTTTTTGAAGTTTTCTCTCCTTTTACTGTAAATTTATTTTCTGTTCCCATTCAAAATCTATATTTAACGAAGATAAGAAGAAGTCGACCTGTTTTGAATAAAAAATAAATGAAGTATAAACAACAGAATGTTAGCTTACTCCGGAGAGATCATTTGATGATTGTCAGGAGAGGTCATGATTTCAACAAAATCACTGAAAGAAATCCGTTTAAATTCTGCTGGAATACCGAATAAATCATGCGCTGGAACGTATTCATTGAAGCGAACCATTTCATAATCCAGTACTCCATCAATAGTCACAATACTATATCTAACAAGTAATCCCGATATTTCATCGAAAATAGCATTGTATCTACTTGAGATGTTTTTAAAGTATAAGAACTCAATGGGTTCTTTAAATGAAGGATGATTAACCATTACTCTATTGGCTTTTTTACCCAATATCTTTTTCTTAAACCATTTCTTTTTAAACGTATATTCTGAAGGTACGGTGTCTCTTGTTTGATCGTTTAAATTGTTTTGAATGGCAAATTTCCCGCGTGGTGTATCTAAAAGGATGTATGATTTATTCAACCCCATGTGGTGAATTTCGACCTGCTTCCCTAATTGATCAGTATAATTCTCTGTACGTGTAATTGTGTCGTTAGTATATATAATCATAGGGTGATTCGGAAGAAAATCAATCAAGGTTGAATCATGTGCTTCAATTTGAAATTCAATCATTCCTACAAATGAAGTGGTTTTCTGAGCAAAAGAAACAAAACATAGAAATAAAAAAGAAAATAGAATCTGTTTTTTTAGGTGAATCATGGTGGTAGAACGTATTTAATTTAATTTGTTACAAAAAGTAAAAGGATTCTAAGATTTTTTTACTTGAATATTGTTCCTACGGTTAAGGCTTATCTCAAGTGCTATAAAGGCTGCACAGAATGACCAGATAGGAACAGCTGCCTTGTCTGTGTCCAAATAGTTATTTAAAACTCCGTGAACAAAATAGGTTACAAGAGCTAAAATCATCGCCAACATCAATGTTCGTATTTCAGTTTCGTCTTTTGGCCAACGAATGTATAAGGTAATGCTTTTGTAGAAAATTGCAGCAACTATAAGTAGTATTGAGATCATTCCAAAAAGCCCCATTTCAGCGAGAGGACCAAGGTATTCACTGTGGGCGTTTCCACCGTTTCCGAAGTTCGTTGAAATAATGGTTAAATTCTCTGGCCGTTGAAAGCGAGCATATTCAAAAGCGTATGTTCCCGGTCCGTAACCGACCAACGGTTTGTCTTGGAACATTGCATGGCACAGGACCATCTGTTTATTCGCTCTAAGTTAGAGGCGTCTGTAGTAACATTTGTAGCACTTTGTAATTTTTCTCCAAAATCTTCAGTTGTATGTTCCGCATTGTTTTTGGCCATATTCATTTGAATAGCATCCCAAGAGAAGAATATTGTTGCAAGAATTACGAGTGAAATACTTGCTAACATTTTAAACGAAATTTTTAATTTAATGACTAACAATACACCTAAAGAAGCGACAACACTTAGCCAAGCGGCTCGTGTGTAAGAAAAATAAAGTCCAAGTAAAATAATGAAAATTAACCCTAGAATAATCATTTTAATTAAGGGGGAATGTTTCTTTGAAAAATACAGACCAAAAACGAGTGGAGTAGTGAAGGCAATTGTAGAACCGTAAATTGTGTGATCCTTAAAGAAGGGCCACATTACCCAATGTCCTTCCTTTTCTCCAAAAGCATAACCTGCATGCACTGTTAAGGTGTAAATTATAGCAATAGACATTGAAATTATAAAAAGCCAAATGAAGGTACTGATGTTTTTTTCTTTCAAATAAATTCGAGGAGAAAAGAATAAAAGCGGAACAATGAACCATAGTTTCGAAAGTAGATACTTAAAGGAAGTAACGGGAAGTGTACTGGTAATAGATGTTACAAAAATCCAAAAAAGATAAAAACTAACGGCCCAAATGATTGGGTTTTTCCACAGTTCTTTAGGTATTAAATTTTGTTGTGTTTGTTGCATTAACAGAAATATCATCAAGCCGAAAAGAATAGGTTCGGTAGGGAGATAAAGGCCAAAGCTTTGCGTGTATTCTTCAATGTTGATTGAAAGTGGTGTTAAAAAGGCTAAGGCTAAAAATGTGTATTCTGTGTAATAAATCGCAAAATAAATCGCGAATAGAGCCAAAGGGAATAAAGTAAAAACAGCTTGATTGTTCCAGATTAAATATCCGGAAAGAAGAATATACAACAGGCTCAACCCATAAATTAAGCTATTTTTCTTAAGAGATTGCACAAATTTAAGCTTTCAATTTCAATTCTTTAATTCTTGCATGAACCAAAAGAATAAATACTGCAAAAACAAATGTTCCCATTGTTGCTAGAAGAACAATGATTAAACGCTTTGGTTTGTCTTTTTTATCTGCTACTACAGCCGATTCAACAATGAATTTGTGATTTAAAACTGTGTTTGCATCAGATTCAGCTTGTTCGTATGCGTCTTCGAATTTTGTCAATTTGACAATTTTCTCATCACGTGTAGTCTCTAATCCATCGAACATAGCACCGTAACGTAAATTAACATCTATTTGGTTTTTGAAAAAATCACGGTCACTCGTGTTTTTCGATTCAATATAAGCCGAGAATAAATTTGCTCGCCCTTCAATGGAAACAACACCTAGCTTAGAAAGACTGTCCATTTTTTCTAAAATGATGCTTTTCTCTTTCTCTAGTTGATCTTTTTTACGTTGGTTGATTTCAAAAGCAGGAATAGTTCTTTCACGAACCATTTCATTTTTAACAGTATCAATTAAATCAACAATTTTATTGGCCATATCAGCAGCAAGAACTGGATCTCTGTCAAATACATCAATTTGAATCGAACCGTATCTTGTGCGTGCAAAAACGATGTGATTGCTCCATGCTTTTCCTAATTTGTAATTTTTATTAGGATCATTTTCTTCAATCTTATAATGTTCAACGAGATTAAATTGCGCAACAATTCGATTTCTAATTCTAGAAGACTGGAGTATTTGCAGCATCTGTTCAGCTTGTTCTTCTTCCCCAAAATCCATAGAAGATGCTTTTGCATTTCTTTGTTCAGAGAATGAAACTGTACTGGTTGCAGTAGGGAATACAATAGCTGTTGATTTAAAAATAGGGGTGAGGAGAACCGAAATTACAACTGCAGCAATCATTGCAATTGAAGTGATAATCATTAAAGTTTTCCGCTTTTTCCAAATAAAAACCATTAAAGAATCTCTTTCTTGGTCAAATTCATTCAGTTGTTCACTCATAGTTTTGTTTTTGATGGCGCGAATTTAAGATTTCTAGTCGTCAATTCAATTTTATCTGTAGGATATTTTAATCCTTTACAATTAATTTAAATCCTTTCCCATGTACGTTCATGATTTCAATCGAATCATCTTCGCGTAATGTTTTCCTTAATTTTGCAATGTATACATCCATACTTCTTCCGTTGAAATAATTGTCATCACCCCAAATTGCACGTAATGTAGCGTTTCTGTCTAGAATTTCATTTTTGTTTTTCACCAACAATTTTAGCAATTGATTTTCTTTTGTAGTCAATTTTTTCTCTCCGTCTTTTAAATGAAGAATTCTAAATTCAGGTTCGTATTTAATTTTCCCAACAGTTAAATCACCGTCATTCTCTATTGTTTTGTCATCAACTCTACGCATAATTGCATTGATACGAGCCAATAACTCCTCCATTTGGAAAGGTTTAGTGAGGTAATCGTCTGCTCCAATAGCAAAACCTTCTAATTTGTCTTCTTTCATTGCTTTAGCAGTAAGAAAAAGAATTGGAATTTGTTTGTCAATTTCTCGTATTTCTTTGGCTAACGTAAATCCATCCATTTCTGGCATCATAATGTCAAATATGCAAAAATCGAATTGATCCTTATTGAATTTTTCAAATGCAATTTTCCCATTTTGAGCCAAAGAAACTTCGAACCCTTTCGTTTTAAGGTAAGTTTGTAATAATTGACCTAAATTAATGTCATCTTCTGCTAATAATATATGTGTTGAATTTTTCATTTTATTTCAAAATTAGTGTAAAAACAGATCCTTGCTCTGGTCGACTATTTACGTAAATTTTCCACCCATGTATCTCTACAATGGCTTTTACGTAACTTAACCCGAGACCAAATCCTTTCACGTTGTGAATGTTTCCTGTAGGTATACGGTATAATTTGTTAAATATTTTATTTATGTACTCTTTTTTTATTCCAATTCCTTTGTCTGAGATTCTCAATTCGATCTCTTTCCCTTTTTGTGATAACTCAATTCTAATATCAGGAGAGCCTGTACTGTATTTTATTGCATTATCAATTAGATTTGAAATTGCATTGGTCGTATGCATTTTGTCGCATCTTACTCGAATAAATTCAGAAGGCATGGTTAATTCAATTTTCCCATTCGAGGATTCAATTCTAAAACGTGCTTTTTGAACCAAGTTTTCAAGGAGTTCATTCAATAAAACATCCTCTTTGTTGAGTTGAATTTCTTTTTTCTCCAAACTCGCACTCTGTAAAATACGTTCAACAAGAATTCCTAATCGTTTATTTTCATCATTGATCATTCTCACATAAGGCTTAATAGCGGTAGTGTCTTCGCCTATCATATCACTATCATTCATAGCTTCACATGCCAGAGATATTGTAGAAATAGGTGTTTTGAACTCGTGGGTCATGTTGGAGATGAAATCACTTTTCATTTCAGATAATTTCTTCTGTGTAAGAATCGTTTTGAACATGATTATTAAGGATACTATGATTAACGATACAAGCAGTAGGTTTACAAATAACGGACCCCACATTTCCATAATTAAAAATGATTTTTGCTGTGGGAATTGAATGTACAGGGTTAAATTTTCATCCAAAGAATTACTTGGGAAGAGCATCGTTGAGTGAGATATTGTAGTGTCTACATGTAAATTGTAATTCTCAGGAGCATTTTTGAAATGAACAGGGACATAGTTTTCATCAAGAATCATGTACGTATACTTCGTAGGTCGATCTTCAATCATTTCGTGTTTCAAAACGGAATCTAAAAAAGCAATATCAACTCTTTGTTCTGGAGTCTCGTAAACGTTATTTCGAAATGTTTCCAGCATCATTTCATTGACAAAACGAGCTTTTTTGAAAATTTGTTGAAGTACCCTTTGATCTAGTTCAATCGCCAGTTGAATAGAATCTTTACTCAGTGTTTGTGGATTGTTTCGTTTGAATAAATCCCTTAATTGGCGTACGTCTCTTGCTTTGACACGTTGTTCCGCAGTTATCCCCGTAATTGAATCGTAAGTATGGCCTTTGATAATTAAATAATTTTCCATCTTTCCATTCTCAAAGATAGTTGTATCCTGAATTGTGATAGATTCTTGTGCAGAAAGTAAATGCTGGAATTCTTCTTTTAAAATATCCTTGTATTGTCCACTGAAATCATTGTTTGCAAATTGCATGTAATTTCGGATGTCAACGGCTTTCTCGTGCTGAAATGCAATCCGATCGAGAGTAGTTGTAAATCGACTGTTGAATTCGGTTGATTTTTTATCGTACAACTGTTTTGTTTGAAATGCTTGAATGAGAAGCAGTGCCAGCAATGCAGCAATAACAAGGACTAAAATAAAACTGACGCGAATTTTTTTCAAAAAGTTGGTTTTTAACGAAGTTAGAAGAATCTAATTGAATAAGTTGAGGCTTAACTTTTTTTAACAAGCAAGATCAATCACGTCTAGCGAATTCAGAAAGAATAATCCCTGTGGCTATGGAAACATTTAATGATTCTGAATGTCCAAATTTAGGGATGTGAATTGGATGGGTAATTAACGGTAAAATTTCATCTGAAATACCTTTTCCTTCATTTCCCATAACGAGAATACCTTTGTTTAATTCTTTTGTGTAGATGTTATCTCCTTCTAACAATGCTCCATAAATAGGAAGTTTTGTCGTTTTAAGGTATTCTTTCAAATCAACGTATTGGATGTTTACACGAAAAATAGAACCCATTGTTGATTGTACAACTTTAGAGTTGTATATATCTACACATTGATTCGAACAAATTATGTCTTGAATCCCAAACCAATCTGCAGTTCGAAGAATCGTTCCCATATTTCCAGGATCTTGAATACCATCTAGTGCTAAAATTGTTGTTGAATTTACTGAAGAAAGCGTTTTCGGTTTCTTCACAACAGCTAATAATTTATTAGGAGTAGATAATTGACTGATTTCTTTCATTTTTCTCTCGCCTGCGAATAAACATTCTCCCGAGAAGTTAAAGTTATCATCCATAGAAATGACACATTCGATATGAGATGACCAATCTTTGATTAATTCAAGAACCATTTTTTCACCTTCAACAACAAAAAGTTGCAGTAAATCACGGTTTTTTTTCATTTTAAGGGAACGAATCCACTTAATCTTATTCTTTGAAATTGTTTCCAACGATGCTTTTGTTATTTTTGTTCTAATTATTTTTTTGTGATAAAATTCAAACATACATATATTTTACTAATACTTGCTATAAGTTTCTTTGCTTGTAAGCAAACTAAATATGTTCCGGAAGGAAAATATCTACTTAAAAAGAATAAAATTATCCATAAAAAAGATAAGTTAGATGATGATGAACTCCTTGCTATTGTTCGTCAGCAACCAAATTATAAAAGCTTTGGGATAAAGTGGAAATTGATGGCTTATAATTCTTTTGATTCAACAAGCATTGCAGATAAAAGAGTTCGGAAAAATATTGAACTTCGAGAGAAGAACAAAAAAAAACTCATTCGACAAGATAAAATAAATGATCGAAGAATAAAAAAAGCTCGTAAAAAAGGCGAATTATTCTATTCTCCTAAGATTATAGAACTAAAAGACACGATTGAGCCCCGTAAATTTGTTAGAGAATGGTATAAATATAAAATTGGACGTCCACCTGTTATTTTTGACAGTATTCTTTTTGATAAATCCAATGAGCAATTAGAAGCATTTTTAAAAAGGAAAGGGTATTATTATGGAGATGTTCATTCTGGTGCTTATTATAAAACAAACCATAAAGCAATTGCAATTTTCACAATAAATGCAGGGGAAAGGTATTTGATTGATAGTTCATATATTTCGACAGATAATGATTCTGTAAGAGTTAGTTATCAGAAATTCATTGATTTAACCGATAAAAATAAGATTTCTTCTATACCTTTTGATATTGATTTACTGGACGATCATCGATATGATGTTGCTAAGTATATGAGGAATGAAGGTTATTTTGGTTTTAGTAAAAATCACATTAATTTTTTAATTGATACAAATAATAGAGATATGACTGTTACTGTTGGTGTCCAAATTGGTCCAAGGGTAATTCAATCCAAAGATCAAAAAGATTCACTGATAACGATTCCTCAGAAAAAAGTTCATATAAATAAAGTGTACATCCATATCGCTGATACGACATATTTTGTTGGAAGCTTTAAAGATAAAGTTGATGCGCTAGGTTTGCCAGTACTTGATGGACATTTTATTCGAACTTTAGATTCAACAGAGTATACAATTAATCATAAAAAGTCACATGAGATCGATTCATCTAGAAGTGTCGTTGTTTACCATAATGGTGTTTTACAAGTCAAAGCTAAAGTTTTAGAAAATCAAAACAATCTTGAAGTTGGGGACTTATATTCTGAACGATTATTGGAACAGACTTATTTGAATTATTTGAGATTAGGGATGTTTCAGGCAGTTAAAACAGAATTAATAGAACAGAAGGATGGGTTGGTTGGACATTATAATCTTGTTCCAGCTAAAAAACAAACTTTTGGTTTTGAACCAAGAGCGACAAATTCAAATGGATTTTTAGGAGTAGCTGCAACAATAAATTATGTCAATCGCAATATATTTAAAGGAGCAGAACAGTTGACTCTTTCGATTTCTGGTGGGTTTGAATCTCAACCACCAATTTTTGATAAAACAGTTGATGGACAGTCTGTTAAAACATCTGCGCGAAGTTTTAATACTTTTGAGATTGGACCAAGTGCAAAACTTGAAATACCGGGGTTGTTTCCTTTGAGAAATACTCGGATAACTAAAAAACTACGACCTAAAACGATTATTTCAGTAGCTTATAATTATCAAAATAGAGATGATTTTAAACGAGGAACTTTTCAATTAGGTTATGCGTATCAATTTAGATTCAAAAAAACAATGATATTTAAATTGGGACTTCCGGGCGCTTCAGTAATAAAATACGTGAACATTACGAAAAGCGATGAATTTAAAAAGAGGTTAGATGACTTGAACGATTTATTCTTATTAAATGCCTATAGTTCTCAATTCATTTGGCAAGATGCAAGATTTGTTTTTGAGTACAATGTAAAAGAAAGAGATCGTAGAAAAAGAAATCATCAATTGTATTTTAAATCATCTTTTGATCCTGCAGGAAATATTTTATCTGCTTTTTCTTCTATACAAGACACAAATTCAACTGGACAGAAAAAATTTGTTGGCGTGCCTTATTCTCAATTTGTTCGATTGGATAATGTTTTGATTATCTCAAATCCTTTACATAAAAATCAGAGTTTAAATTACAGATTACAAGTTGGAGGTGGTTTGCCGTATGGAAATACGACAACTTCTCTACCTTATGATTACAGTTTCTTTGGTGGTGGGTCTAATGACAATAGGGGATGGAGAGCAAGAGCTTTAGGTCCTGGGGCGTATAAGTATTATTTAGATACAAATAGAACAGCGACTCAAATTGGTGATATACGTTTAGGAGCATCTTTAGAATATAGATTTCCGATTACTCAATTGGTAAAAGGTGCTATTTTTATGGATGCTGGAAATATTTGGACAATCTATGATGATCCAAATCGACAAGGTGGACAAATTTCAAATTCTTGGCACAGAGAAATAGCTATTGCTGCTGGGATAGGACTTCGATTGGATTTAGATTATTTAATTATCCGATTAGATTTAGGTATTCCTTTGCGAAACCCAGCGTTGCCAGATCATGCAAGATGGATTTTTCAATCAAGGCAAGCGTACTATGATGAGGGCCTTGCAAAGTTTGGTGCTGGCTATGAATCACTACTACCTTCTCCCTTTATTCCTGCACTTCATTTAGGTATTGGGTATCCATTCTAACTGTAACGCATAAAGACTTTTAGTTCTTCCCAAGAAATATACAGTGCTTTTTCTCCCCAACTTTCATCCAGCCAAAGATTAATTCCATCTTTAGAAAGAATCATTTTAAAAGCATTCAGTTGGTTGGATTTAATTGAATTTGTTTGAATTTCAGTTAATTCTGTATTATTTATTTCGGTGTGAACCTTAACTTTATTCAGAAGAAATACTGAGAATTTTTTTATTTTTCGTTCATCAATTATACCCATGTTTGTTTCCGATTTCCCATTGTCTACATTGTAGATGTAATACCTGTTTTGACTTTCAGAGAAATCGATACAGTTACAAAAAATATGTATTTGAATAATGTCTCCTTTTTGCACATATCCATACTGACCAATGCAAAAATCGGATGCTTTTAAATCGGAAATTTGTTTTTGTAAATGCGTATTTATTCTTTCAGACACCTCTGGTAAACCTGGAGAAATAGCAATTGGATATAACATCCCATTTTCAAATGTACCTTCTTTAAACCTGACTTGACTATACTGTGAAAAAGCAATAGAAGTAGTGAAGAGTAGTATTATTAAAAAAGCATTTTTCATAGTAAATCAATTAAGTGTATAATCAATCATACGCTCAATTTATTCAAAAGTTAGCGAAAAAGGTATTTAATTGATAATTTTCAATTTTGCAAAAGAAAGTAAAACTGTTTTAGATCCATGTTTTGGGAAGAATATCGTCGCTTTTTTGTCGCTTCCTGCACCTTCTAACTTGAGTACTTTTCCACGACCAAAACGATCATGGTCAACATTTGTCCCCACCATAACATCAGTGTTGGAATTTGTTTGATTACCCGTTGAAGATGAGTTTATTGGTTTAAGTGACCTCGCTTGTAGTGATCGACTCATTCCACTGCTGTTTGATTCAAACGATTTTTGAGGTCGATTTGTCAATGACCTTCCTGCAGATCTTGGAGGGTTTTCGGTACGTAAAAATTTCGCGTCAATTTCAGAAATGAATCGACTAACTTCATTGGTGATTAAACTTCCCCATTGGAATCGAGAATTAGAGTAGGAGAGTGTACATGTTTCTTTCGCTCGAGTAACGGCCACGTAAAATAATCTTCGTTCTTCCTCTATTTCTGTTCTAGAATTCAACGCCATTTGAGAAGGGAAAAGATTTTCTTCCAATCCAACTAAGTAAACGTGAGGAAATTCTAGTCCTTTACTGGAGTGAATTGTCATTAAAGTAACGTGATCCGATTCTTCACCTTTATCCTCGTCAGCATCTGTCAGTAAAGCTACATCAAGCATAAATTCTGAAAGCGATTTTGATTCACCTTCCGGTTGAGAATGAACAAAATATTGAATGGCTGAAATTAATTCTTCCACATTTTGGTAGCGTTCAACTTCTTCGGGTCCTTTGTCTTTTTCCGTTCTTAATTCTTTTAAAATTCCAGAAGAACGTGCAATTTCTTCTGCCAGAACATTGGCATCCAATTGATCCAATTGTGCACTGAAACTATTGATCATTCGAGCAAAATCGATGAATTTATTTCGTGCTCCAGAATTTAGATTTACAGGATACTTTGTGAAATCATTGATGACACTCCAGAAACTAACTCCATATTGATTGGCAGCTATGATGACATTCTCCAAAGATGTTTTCCCAATTCCTCTTTTAGGATAATTGATTACTCGTTTAAATGCTTCGTTATCGTTCGGATTGGCGGTTAACCTAAAATAAGAAAGTAAATCTTTAATTTCTTTTCGTTGGTAAAAAGACAGTCCACCGTATATTTTATAAGGAATGTTTAATTTCCTTAACGTCTCCTCAAATGTTCTCGATTGTCTATTGGTTCTATAAAGAATCGCAAAATCTTTAAAAGGCAATCCTTTTGATTTACTTCTGTCGTATATTTTATTAATGACTACTTTTCCTTCTTCGATATCTGTCAATGAACGAACGACCGTAATTTTTTCACCTTCTGGATTCTCCGTCCAAACCGTTTTCTTTATTTGATTTTTATTTTTTGCAATAACACCATTTGCAGCCTGTACAATGTTGTTAGAACTTCTATAATTCTGTTCTAATTTAAACAGTTTGAAGTCAGGATAATCTTTCTTAAAGTTTAAAATATTTTGAATGTTGGCGCCACGAAAAGAGTAAATACTTTGTGCATCATCACCAACAACACAAAGGTTCTCATAAACTGCAGCCAATTTTTTAACGATTAAATATTGAGAGAAATTTGTATCTTGGTACTCATCCACTAAAATATACTTGAATTTTTGTTGGTAGTGAGCTAAAACATCCAAATGATCTCTCAATAAAACATTTGTTTGGAAGAGTAAATCATCAAAATCCATCGCTCCAGCGTTAAAACAACGATTAGCGTATGCTTTATAAATCATTTTTATTTCTGGACGTTTCGCTTTTTTATCTTCTTCTTGAATTTTAGCATTGTTCTCATAATCCTGCCAAGAAATAAGGTTATTCTTTGCAGATGAAATTCTACCTAAAACATTGGCAGGTTTATATACTTTTTCGTCGAAACTAAATCCTTTGATGATTTCTTTCAATAAACTTTTAGAATCTTGTGTATCGTAAATTGTGAAATTTGAAGGATAGCCTAATCGTTCGGCATTGAATCGAAGAATTCTCGAGAAAACAGAGTGAAAAGTTCCCATCGTAATGTTTTTAGCTTCACTTTGTCCAACGATTTCGCCAATTCTTTCTGTCATCTCACGAGCAGCTTTGTTCGTAAATGTCAAAGCCATAATGTTGAAAGGGTCGACACCTTGACTCATCATGTGAGCAATTCGATAAGTCAAAACACGTGTTTTTCCAGATCCTGCGCCAGCAATAACCATTGTAGGTCCTTCAATATTCTCAACGGCAACACGTTGACTTTCGTTTAATTCATCGAGATAACTCATGTATGATAGATCAATTTAATTTTCAATCAAAAATAGAAAAATATCAAAAGAAAATGAATTAAAAAATGAATTCTTTTCATATTTTTACAAAGAGCATTAATAATCTTAAAATCACTACATAATGAAGAACTTCTTTTTTCTTTTAATACCTGTATCTGTCTTTTTTTCTTGTAACCTTAATTTAGGAATTGATGAGGCCGAGAAGGCAGCAGAACTTTTTCATCGAGATTTGAAAAACAACGAATTCGATCGGATTATTGATCATCAAATTTCAAGTGAAGCACTGCAGATGACAACAAGTGAGGAATGGCTTGAGATATTTGAATTATTGAATACTAATGAAGGTATTAAAGAGGTACGGAAGAAAATGGGATTCAATTCCAGGAATACAAACGGAGTACATACTGTCCGTTTTGAATATGTTTATACGCTTAACGATGGAACAGAAATGACCGAAATACTGGTTTTGCTCAAAGAAAAGGAGCGTTTTAAATTAAAATCTTTGGAATGGAATTGATTTTAGCCTGAGAAATAAAACAAAAAACAACTTTTTTTGCTTCTCTGCTTTTTAGTTCGGAAAAAAATATAAATCTTTGCTTCTTTATTGAAAGTCGGTTAAAGTGTTTACTTTTGTCGAACAAAATTATTTAATCAATTAAGAGTGAATATGAGTCACGGAATAAAATCAGGAGTTGCAACAGGAGATGAAGTTCAAAAAATATTTTCTTTTGCGAAAGAGAAAGGATTTGCTTTGCCAGCAGTAAATGTAACAAGCACATGCACTGTAAATGCAGTAATGGAAACAGCTTCAATGATGAATGCACCAGTTATTATTCAGTTTTCGAATGGTGGTGCTGAATTTTATGCTGGAAAAGGTGTTGTGAATGAAAATTTCAAAGCAAGTATTGCTGGAGCAATTTCTGGAGCAAGACATGTACATGATTTAGCAGAATTATACGGAGCAACTGTTATCCTTCATACAGATCATGCAGCAATGAAATTATTGCCATGGATTGATGGTTTATTGGATGCGAGTGAAAAATTCTACGCAGAAAATGGAAAACCTTTGTTTAGTTCTCACATGATTGATCTTTCTGAAGAACCTTTGGAAGAGAATATAGCAATTTGTAAAAAGTACCTCGAAAGAATGAGTAAAATCGGGATGACTTTAGAAATTGAACTTGGAATTACAGGTGGAGAAGAAGACGGAGTTGATAATACAGACGTTGATTCTTCAAAATTATACACGCAACCTGAAGAGGTAGCATATGCTTACGAAGAATTGTTAAAAGTAAGTCCACGATTTACAATTGCTGCATCTTTTGGTAATGTTCACGGTGTATATAAGCCGGGTAATGTTCAATTAA
Source organism: uncultured Fluviicola sp. (assembly GCA_964387525.1). Classification (GTDB taxonomy): domain Bacteria; phylum Bacteroidota; class Bacteroidia; order Flavobacteriales_D; family Crocinitomicaceae; genus UBA4466. The sequence goes on along the minus strand of CAYLWS010000018.1, from coordinate 7,381 downwards.
CACCAAAGATTTTAGATAATTCTCAAAAATACATTGAAAAGAAATTCAATACTGTTGATAAACCAGTGGATTTTGTTTTTCATGGTGGATCTGGTTCTACGGTTGAAGAAATTAGAGAAGCGATTGGTTACGGAGTTGTGAAAATGAATCTAGATACTGATTTACAGTTTGCTTTTACAGAAGGTACACGCGATTATATTATTGAGAAAGTAGCGTATTTAAAAACTCAAATTGGGAATCCAGAAGGTGAGGAGTTACCGAATAAAAAATATTACGATCCGCGTAAGTGGTTAAGAGAAGGTGAGTTGACATTTGTTAAGCGATTAGAGAAATCATTCTCTGATTTGAAAAATGTGAATACTTTAGGATAATAAAAATATAAAATCGAACGAATGAGTTGGTTTAAAAGAAATAAAGAGGGAATAACAACTTCTACGAAGGAGAAAAAAGAAACCCCTGAAGGATTATGGCAAAAATGTTCAAATTGTAAAACAATTTTTGCTTCTGATGATTTGAAAAATAACTTTTACGTGTGTGATCGTTGTAATCATCATGAAAGAATTGGTTCGAACGAATATTTTGAGATTCTTTTTGACGAAGGAAAATTCGTTGAACTTAATCCAAAATTAGTTTCAGGTGATCCACTTAAGTTTGAGGATACGAAGAAATATGTTGAAAGAGTTAAGGCTTCACAGAAAAAAACGGGTTTAAAAGATGCTATCAGAACGGCGCATGGACAATTAGCTGGTGAAGATTTAGTAATTGCTGCAATGGATTTTTCTTTCATTGGTGGTTCAATGGGGTCGGTTATGGGAGAAAAGATTGCAAGAGCAATTGATTTTTCGATCAAAAACAAATGTCCTTTCATGATTATTTCTAAATCTGGTGGAGCAAGAATGATGGAAGCAGGTTTGTCTTTGATGCAAATGGCAAAAGTTTCTGGGAAACTAGGACAATTGGCAGAAGCAGGATTGCCTTATATTTCTTTCTTAACAGATCCAACAACAGGTGGTGTAACAGCTTCTTTTGCAATGTTGGGAGATATAAATATCGCAGAGCCAGGGGCATTGATTGCTTTTGCTGGACCTCGTGTTGTTAGAGAAACAATCGGTAGAGATTTACCGGATGGATTTCAAACATCAGAATTTGTCTTCGATCATGGTTTCTTAGATTACATCGTTGAAAGACAAAAATTGAAAGACACATTGGCTTTGTCGTTGAAATTGTTTAAGTCGTAAGGAAGGAGTGTTAGAAGGTTAGGTCAATGTATTATTGATTCTATACATTCTGAAATTCAAGCTTTCTAAAAATATTTCAACAATAAACGTAGTAATTAATTATAAATTGATTACTTTTGCACCGTCGATAGTCGACTACATAAAAATTATTTAAAACAATATTCGAATGTATTTAGATTCAAAATCAAAAACAGAACTTTTCAAGAAGCATGGTGGTTCTGAAGCAAACACTGGTTCTGCGGAAGGACAAATTGCATTATTTTCTTACAGAATTTCTCATTTAACTGAGCATTTAAAGAAAAATCGTAAAGATTATGCAACTCAAAGAGCTTTGCAGTTATTAGTTGGTAAGCGTAGAAGCTTATTGGATTATTTGACTAAGAAAGATATCGCAAGATATCGTGCTATTGTTAAAGAATTAGGGTTACGTCGTTAATCTTCTTTAACATATAAAAAACATTGGGGGGCAATCGGAATTATTTTCGACTGCCCTTCTTTATAAATAAGTAAATAAATAAAAATGAATATAGGAATAACTAAGTCCATCACTATCGGAGGTAAAGACATCTCTATCGAGACTGGTAAGTTAGCAAAACAAGCTGACGGATCCGTAGTGTTACGAATGGGCGACACAATGATATTAGCAACAGTGGTTGCTAATAAAGAAGCAAGAGATGGAGTAGATTTCCTTCCTCTTACTGTAGATTACAAAGAAAAATTCGCTGCGGATGGTAGAATCCCAGGTGGTTTCTTTAGAAGAGAGGCTCGTCCATCTGAAAGAGAAATCTTAGTAATGCGAATAGTAGATAGAGCATTAAGACCTTTATTTCCAAGTGATTATCACGCTGAAGTTCAATTGATGATGCAACTTATTGCATACGATGGAGTAAACAGTCCTGATGCATTGGCTGGTTTTGCAGCGTCTTGTGCGTTAGCTGTTTCTGACATTCCTTTCGGAGGACCAATGTCTGAAGTAAGAGTTGCTAGAGTTGACGGAGAATTTGTGATCAATCCAACATTGGAAGAGATGGCAAAATCTGATTTAGACTGTATGATCGCTGGTACCATCGATAATATCGTAATGGTAGAAGGTGAGATGTTAGAAATTTCTGAAGATGAATTAGTTGATGTAATTAAAATTGCACACGAGTCTATCAAGAAACAATGTCAATTCCAATTAGATTTAGCAAAAGAAGTTCCTTCTTCTTCTCCTAAAAGAGAATATTCTCATGAAGATCACGATGCTGATGCTCGTGAGAAAGTAATGACTTTCTGTTACGACAAATGTAGAGCAGTAGCAATACAAGGTTTGGCAGATAAATCTAAACGTGCTGAATTGTTTGGAGCAGTTAAAGAAGAGTTTATTGCTTCTCTTTCTGAAGAAGAAAACGAAGAGATTGGAAAATACGTTTCAGTATATTTCAAAGAAGCGATGAAAAAAGCGGTTCGTGATACGATGTTAGAAGACAAAATCCGTTTGGATGGTCGTAAGTTTGATGAAGTTCGTCCAATTTGGGCAGAAGTTGATTACTTACCAACTGCACACGGTTCTGCAATATTTACACGTGGTGAAACACAATCATTAATGTCATTGACGTTAGGTGGTAAGATGGATGAACAAATGATTGACGACGTTACCTACAATGGTAAAGAATCTTTTATGTTGCATTACAACTTTCCTCCATTCTCAACAGGTGAAGCTAGACCGATTAGAGGTACTTCTCGTAGAGAGATTGGACATGGTAACTTAGCGTTAAGAGCGTTGAAACCAGTCCTTCCAGACGATAATGCATACACAATCAGATTGGTTTCTGAGATTTTAGAATCTAACGGTTCTTCTTCTATGGCTACCGTTTGTGCTGGTACATTAGCATTAATGGATGGTGGAATCCAAATCAAAGCGCCAGTTTCTGGTATTGCGATGGGATTAATTGCAAAAGGTGATAATTATGCTGTTCTTTCAGATATTTTAGGAGATGAAGATCACTTAGGTGATATGGATTTTAAAGTAACGGGTACTGCTAAAGGTATTACTGCTTGTCAAATGGATATCAAAGTAGATGGTTTACCATACGAGGTATTGATTAAAGCATTAAACCAAGCGAAAGCTGGTCGTTTACATATCTTAGATAAGATCATTGAAACGCTTGCTACGCCAAATGTTGAATTGAAACCACAAACTCCACGTATTGAAGCATTCAATGTGCCTAACGATATGATTGGAGCAATCATCGGACCTGGTGGGAAAATCATCCAACAATTGCAAAAAGATACGAATACAACAATCACTATTGAGGAACAAGATAATGGTGAAGGACGTGTTCAAATTATGTCAAACAATGCGGATGACATGAACAATGCAGTTAAAACAATTCGTCAAATCGCTTTCCCTCCAATCGTGGAAGAAGGTGCTGAATACGAAGGGAAAATCAAATCACTTCAAGCTTACGGAGTATTTGTTGAGATTTTACCTGGAACGGATGGATTGATTCATATTTCTGAATTTGCACATGAACGTATTACTAAAATGGAAGACGTTTGTAAAGAAGGAGATGTAGTTAAATTTAAAGTGGTCAGTAGAGATCCTAAAACTAGAAAATGGAAATTATCTAGAAAAGTTCTTTTACCAAAACCAGAGAAAACAGAAGGATAAGTAATTGTCTTTTTAAATAAATTGAAATGGCTTCGAGAAATCGAGGCCATTTTTTTTTGTTCAAAAATAACTTTAAAAAGATTTAATTCGTTATATTTGGTTACGCATAAAAAAAAACAAATTAATAAAGAAAATATAACCTACAAAAAAAACAAACATGAATAATTACCAAAGAATTACGCCTCGTAAACCGGAGGGAGTAGAGAATAAAAGAGCTTTTTTAATTGGTTCCGGAATTGGATCATTAGCCGCTGCAGAATACTTAATGCGCGATGGACAGATGAAAGGAGATCAGATTACCATTTTTGAACAATCTAGTTTATCTGGAGGTGCTATGGATGGAGCAGGGAATCCAGAAGATGGTTTCATCGTTCGTGGAGGAAGAGAAATGGAAGAGCATTACGAGTGCTTATGGGATTTATTTGGAGAAGTACCTTCAATTGAAGAAGATGGCCGCACTGTTCTCGAAGAGTTTAAAGAATTGAATGATTCAGATCCAAATTATTCAAACGTAAGAGTTATATCGAATAGAGGAGAAAAATACCGCAAAACAGATTTAGGTTTAACAGAAGAAAGTTCGAATGAATTGACTAAGTTATTACTAACGAAAGAAGATGATCTAGGCGCTAAATCAGTGCAAGATTACTTTAGTCCATCTTTCTTTGAATCTGACATGTGGTTATATTGGAGAAGTATGTTTGCTTTTGAACCATGGCATTCTGCCGTAGAAATGAAAAGATACATGCAACGCTTTATTCATTTAATGCCCGGAATGAGTACAATGCGTGATTTACTTTTTACAAAATACAATCAATACGATTCATTGATTTTGCCATTAAAGAAAAAATTAGAAGCAAAAGGTGTGAAATTTCAATTTGACACAATGGTAACTGATTTAGATATTGATATTGATGGAGGAAAGAAAACGGTTACAGGAATTCATTTAAGTATAAATGGAAAGAATGAAGTTGTAAAAACAACTGCTGATGATTTTGTGTTCTTCACAAATGGTTCTATGACTGAAAACTCTACTTTAGGAGATATGGATAATGCTCCAGTTCTAGATAGAAGTGAGGGAGCAGTTTGGGGATTGTGGAAGAAAATTGCTGCAAAAGATGATGCTTTTGGGAAACCGGAGGTTTTTTGCAGTGATATTGACAAAACAAAATGGGAATCTTATACGATTACCGCCAAAGGAACTAAAATGCGTCAGTTATTAGAAGATTTTGCTGAACGTAAGTTTATACCGCACAAAACCGCTACAGGTGGAATTATTACGATTAAAGATTCTAGATGGTTGTTGAGTGTTACGGTAAATAGACAACCTCAATTTAAAAATCAACCTGAAGATGTAACCGTAGCTTGGGCGTATGCGTTATTCCCTGATAATGTAGGTGATTTTATCAATAAAAAAATGAGTGATTGTACAGGTAGAGAATTGTTGCAAGAATTACTGTATCATTTAGGAATTGATGAAAATGACATGCAGGCTTACGTTGATGAATGTATTGTAATTCCAGCAATGATGCCATACATAACAAGTCAATTTATGCCTAGAGTGAAGAGTGATCGACCAGAAGTAATTCCTGAAGGAAGTCAGAATCTTGCGTTTTTAGGTCAATTCTGTGAAATAAAAGATGATTGTGTGTTTACGGTTGAATACTCCGTACGTGCTGCAATTATGGCTGTTTATCATTTCTTAAACATTGAAAAACATGTCCCTGAGATATATGGAAGTCAATACGATATACGTGCACTTGCAACTGCAACAAAAACAATGAAAAGTGAGCACCAAGGAATTGGTAAACAAATTATAGAAAGTATAATTAAAAAGAAACTGGCGAATACTACTTTTGAAGATTTAGTGTAAGGCAGAATTACTAAAAGAAATAGGTGAAGTAGCCTTTTTTTGATTTTTAAAATGGCTTCGAGAAATCGAGGCCATTTTTTTGTTTGGTAAAGTTCTTTTTGTACTTTTAATGAATAAAGTGGAATAGTAAACCGTTTAATGGAGTTTATCCACTTGTTAGCAGTAATGAAGAACTTGATACTATTTCTCTTTATAATTCCACAAGTCAGCTTTTGTCAGACTGACACTCTACTTGTGCCACCTCCTGTAGACTTTCCTTTTGTACAAGAGGTAAGTCCAGTTATTAATATACAATGGGCAGATTCCATTATTAACAATATTAAATATATTTCGCTTGTTCAACTGAGACCTTCTTGTCCAGATAGAAAGAAAAGAAAAACTATTCCTGCTAACAGTAAAAAACGAAAGTATGACTGTTACATGGAATCAACAATCATTACAAATCGAAAGAAAGTGCCGAAAGTAGATTCCATTTTTATGACTGATGTGGTTCTTGGGTTTGAGGAATATAGGTTTTACAAAAAAACTCCATTAGACACAAGTGAATATGAAGATGTGATTAAAGCGACTTTTGGTAAAAGAGAGTCAAACATCTTAACAATGTGTTATATACCTCGACATGCTATTTTATTTATGGATAGCATGAGTAATTTATTAGGCATCTATGAAGTTTGTTTTGAATAACTGAATGCAAAACTTGCATTCAGTTATTCAGAATCAATCAGTATATACTCAGAAGACTTCAGGACTATCAAGGACTTGTTCATAAGGTATAAATTCATCGAACCAAAGAAAAATAAAAAATAGTACTGCTAACACTGGCTATATTTCAGCACCGTTTTCACTTCGGATTGAGGTTTATGGAAGAATTATTGTTAATTTTATAAATAAATAAATCGTGAAAGTGCCGAAAATATAGCTTGAGCGTTAGGCACAACAATATGAAGTATTCGATACGACTAGTGACAATTTTTCTCTTGCTGCACGGCCATCTGTTCAGCCAAAGTTCAGAGTATATTGGATTAGTTGTAATTGAACCATGCTCTTTTCGAGTTATTCCACCAAAGGATACTCTGCCTGCTGATAAATTCATTACGATTCAAACGTTTAAAGATCTTGACATTACCACCTGCTCAAGTGACACCAACAAATTTATTTTTTACGAAAACCCAGATTTATCGGCTCCCTTTAAATCGCTTTCATTTTATACTCAGTGGGACTCTCTCGGTGGCGTAAAGTTAGTTGAAATTGATAGTTCTTCGTGGCTTGCCCCTTTGTACTCCGAAATAGGCGAGAAAAACTTCTGTAATTTGATTTTTATCTGTAAAAAAAAGACAGGGAAATGGTTAGAGGTTGTAACCAATGATAGCACGAAGAAAACTATGTGGATAAAGGATGCCAAGTTCATCAGGTTTATAGCATGGAATCGTGTATCGAACAAAATCACTGCTGGGAATACTTGTATTAAACTAACTTCGGAAAAAGCAATCCGCAATCGACCAAGTGACAAATCAAAGGTTATTGAGAATCCGAAAAATCATCAATCATTCGAGATTATTAAGGCCAAAAATGATTGGATCAAGATATCAAACGATAATGGTGAATACTTCAATGTTGAAT
>CAYLWS010000017.1:0-50838 GCA_964387525.1 uncultured Fluviicola sp. | reverse complement strand
AATAAATTAAAAACAAAATATAAACTCTTGGCTACGTGCAAATTTGAAAACTCCGATTTTCAAATCCCGCACTACGAATAACCTAGCGTTAGGGTGCAATGATGAAAAAAGTGAAAACATTCAAAACGTATCAGCTCATATTTCCAATACTTATTCTTTCGGGGATATTCTCATGCCAAAACAGCAATGAAAATTTTCAAAAAAATGATATTACTAATGAAATAGACACCTTATATTTTACTGAAGATATGAGGGGAACTTCTGGACTTAATGTGCATTACACCATAGATTCTAGCTATCATAAAATTCCTCGAGAGATATGGATAGATGTAAGTCTAACCCCAAAAGGAGAAATGAATACAATGATTCAACACTTTGATATTTATTTAAAAAGTTCAGATTCAAATTTTATAATACAACAAAACTCAAATTTAGAATACCAATTTTTTGTTTCAAACGAATACAAAGGCAACTCTTTTAATGGCTATTTATCAGACACCGATAATGTATTACAATTCGAAATTTATTTACAACCATTAGTAGGCTATGTCTTTAAGACCTATTGGAGGGATAATCCATATACTTCTGAAGAAATAACCAAACTTTGTCTAAAATCTGAACAATTAGAGAGCATATAACATCGGTAACCGTTGCACAACTTCCAAATCAATCAAAAACTGACTCTATTTAGGTCATTTTAAGCTATCTTCACTATTTTTAGATTCGCTTTTCTATCAAAAAATGAGTACTTCACACAACTTCTTTTGATTTATTATTGGCCCAATATTTCAATGGAAAATTAACGTAAAAAGGAAGGGATATTGAAAGAAATTTAGTATTTTTAAGAACAAATGCAAGAGTACTAAATCGTTGCTCACCTGAGTTTATCGAAGATTAATGTACTTTAGCTACTAGTTAGCTTTAATAGTAAAGTGATTAGTTGGATTTAAATTGTTAGAAATGAAAGACAATATTTTTTTCATGGATGAATACTTCATGGGAATAGAATTTCGATATCCTCCTCAGCAAGTTGGACCAATGAAAATGTGGTTTAAACCTGAGAATTTTAGAAAGGTAATAGATGTCTGTACTGAAAAAGGCTTAGGAATATCCACCATTGAAGTTTATAAAGGAGGTTATGCTGACACTTTGATGTCGGATGATTTTGGAGGAAATCCTTTTGATCCCAATTGGTACACCAATGAATTTGAAGATCTTGTCAAAAAATATTGTTTAGAAAATGATGAGGAAGTCTTATTTTCTGGATGGTACCTCGAACCAGAAAAAAACAATAAAGCTAATAACAGCTCAAACGTAATGTCGAGTGAGCAATTAAATAAAGAGATAATAAATAAAACAAGCTTTTGGTCTAGGATGAAAAGTTGGTGGCCTTAAGCTCGCCACTACGTTTAGCCGAGACTTTTACAATTATAACTATGATCAAAAGAATAATGCTTTTTCGAAACTCTGATTACTACTTATGGTTTCTTTTTGATAATGAAAGTAAAATTCTTGTTGTCAGAAAAGAATTCTAAACTAGAATAACAGTATTAACATCAAAAATGAAATGATTAATACATGTTAATTCGTCCAATAATAGACCAAAATAGAAATGAAGAGAAAGATCTTTTATCCCTTATACAATAGATTATATTCTCCATTGGTTTAATGGTTAAGAAAAGGTCCACTACTAAAAACATTTAAATGAGTCAACACCTTCAATGTCTCTTAGTCTTTTCTATTCTGAGTTTTTAAGAATTGTTTTATTCATTCATTTTTAACTAATTAATTTAAGTCTATAGTTTGGTGAAATATAAAATTTTGTTTTAAATATTATATTATATTTGTCTCAGATTGGAGATATAAAGTTTTAATTCACAGCGCATGGAAGAAATTGGTGATTAAAATATCCTTTGCAATTAGCATCCCGTGACTAAATAGTATTCATTAAAAATATTTAGTTATGTTAAAAAACACTTTTTTTTCACTTTTTTTATTTACAAGTTCTTCTTTATTTCTAAACGCGCAAGTTTCAGAAAGTTGTGATTGCACAATTGACACTTTAGGTTATGCAAGTTTTCTTCAAACAATCACACCTGATGAAAATGCAACTTTCCAATTTCATGTCTCTGGAACTTTTGCTGTTGCTTATGGACTTATTGGCTCAACAACACCAAGTATTGTTCAAGATTTGATAAACAACCATCCAGCAGTCACAACAATCATCATGCATACAGGTCCTGGATCAGAAAATGATGATGCTAATTTAGAAGCATCAATGTTAATTTATAACCATGGTTATAAAATGTATTTACCGGACAACGGGTTTATTGCTTCAGGTGCTGTAGATATGTTTTTAGCAGGCTCTATTCGTGTTGTTGATGCTACGTATGATCCCGTTGGTGTTCATTCTTGGAGTGATGGAGTAAATGATGCGACCTATTATCCTGTTGGACATGTATATCACCAACCTTACATCGACTATTATATGAACATTGGGTTTACTCAACAAGAATCTGAAGACTTTTATTATTATACAATTAATGCGGCTCCAGCAGCAGGTGTGTATTGGATGACAGATGCAGAAATTGATCAATACAAAATAAGAACGTGTAGGTATTCTGCGAACCCAAACTATTCTGTTTCTAATAATAATGGAGTTTTAATAGCTGATGTGAATAATTCCTTGTATCAATGGTTAGATTGTAATGACAACAATTCTATTATTATTGGTGCAACTAATCAATCATTTACCCCAGAAGTAAATGGAAGTTATGCTGTTCAAATTACAGAGACTGGTTGTATGGATACATCTGCATGTCAAGTTATAAATACGGTAGGTATTATTCAACATAATGATAAGTCATTCCTCAAAATTTATCCAAACCCTAATAATGGGATTTTTCAAATTGATTTTGACAAAAAATTTCCTTCTTTAGACGTGTCTATTGTTGATGTTAGTGGAGAGGTAATTTATCATTCAATTCAAAAGAATTGTAACTCATTAAAAATTAATTCAGCCATTGAGAATGGAGTATACTTTGTTTCTATTAAAACGAATGAAGCAATTTATTCAAAAATACTACTGATTAATTAAGTTTCAATAAAATAAATAATAGTTTCAACAAATGAATAGTTTAATAATAGTTGCTCACCCAAAAAAAGATAGTTTTTCGTTTGCAATGGCTGAGAAGTATAAAAAATTAGCAAATGATCAAGGTCATAAGGTTGATTTGATTGACTTATATCGAGAAAAAAACCAACAACCTTTTTTCAATTTTGATAAAGCAAATGAAGTAGTAATAAGCTCTGAAATGGAGTACTTCCAAGAAAAAATAAAATGGGCTGATGAATTGGTTTTTATTTTCCCGTATTGGTGGGGAGGAATGCCATCCATTCTTAAAAACTTTTTTGAGTGGAATTTTTCGAAAGGATTTGCTTTTACTTATGTCAATTCTCGTCCAAAAGGCTTATTATCGAAAAAAACGGTCAAAATATATACAACAACTGGTGCTCCTTCATTTATATACAAGGTTACTGGTGCAAATAAAAGAATAAGAAAAACGATTCAAAAGCAAATTATAGAATTTTGTGGAATGAAAATGACTAGCTTTAATATCTATGGTGGGCTAGATAAAAGTGGAGGAAACCCAAGTAGAATATTAGAAAAAATGAAACTCTAACACAATGATCTTTCTGAGTGTTTAATTATGAGTATTACGTTTTCAGTAGCATAGTTAAATACTCAGGAATTTTTCAACTGGTCTTTCATTCTCCTTTTAGAACAAGATTCTCTTAAAGGTGTTCAGGAGTTGTTTTATAAAAAACGTGATTTATTGTCCTAATTTCATCCAAAAAACAAAAAGCAACCCAGAATAACACTCGCCAGTCCAAACACACCCAGTCGAATATAAAACTGTTTCTCAGAGATTCTTCTCAAGAAAAACAAACTGACAAATCCCATAAAGCTTAATGCCCCAAACCAAAAGCTTAAACTGGAGGCTTCTGTTGAGAGGTGATCATAATTTAACGGATATAAAACAAACACCAACGATAGAATGAGTGAGAACAGAATAAAGAAAGCATTTTTACTATTCAACTCAAAAGGTATTTGATTGGCGTAAATCATTTTTGGGGAATAGTTGTTGAATTCCTCTTCGGTTACTTTCCTAATTTCTAAAGAATTCTTGAACAATACTTTCAGAAAGAATGCAACACTATTTTTTGCAGGTTTCAAATTTACAATGTAGTAAGCATCTATCTTAGAGCCAAAAATCTCCACTTCTGCTTTATGGTAATCTAATTTTAAAGCTAATTTAGTTGCCTTTTGTATGGACAGAATTCCTGAAGAATTGAGGTTGATCTCTTTTTGGGAGGAGTCTACTTTCACTTTTATTCCTTTTGCAGAATAGAGATTGTTAGGAAAAACTCTTTTGAGGTAAATCATTTTGAAGTAATTTGAGTATAAAGGTATAAATAAAAGCAAAAAAAAAGGCCATCTTTCGATAGCCTTTTTTTGAATAAGAATTCCTTATATAATCAACATCGCATCACCGTACGAATAGAATCTATATTTTTCTTTAACTGCTTCTTCGTAAGCAGACATCATCAATTCATGACCTCCAAAAGCAGAAATCATCATCAATAAAGTCGATAAAGGTGTATGGAAATTTGTAATCAATGCATCCGCAATACTAAAATCATACGGAGGGAAAATAAATTTATTCGTCCAACCTTCGTAAGGTTTTAGAGTACCTTCTGTAGAAACAGACGTCTCAATACTTCGCATTGCTGTAGATCCTACCGCAAAAACTTTCTTTTTATTTTTCTTCGCATTATTTACAATGTCTGCTGTTTCTTGCGTAATAAACGCTTGCTCAGAATCCATTTTATGCTTTGTTAAATCTTCTACCTCAACTGGTCTAAAAGTTCCTAAACCAATGTGTAAAGTAACTTCTGCAAAATTTACTCCTTTCAATTCTAAACGTTTCATCAACTGTCTTGAAAAGTGTAATCCAGCAGTAGGAGCAGCAACTGCACCTTCTTCTTTCGCATAAATTGTTTGGTAACGATCTTCATCTTCTGGCTCTACCTCACGTTTGATGTATTTTGGAAGTGGTGTTTCACCTAACTCTGTAATTTTTGCCTTAAATTCTTCGTAAGTACCTTCAAAAAGAAAACGAAGTGTACGTCCTCTTGATGTTGTATTGTCAATTACTTCTGCAACCAATGAATCATCTTCACCGAAATATAATTTATTTCCAATTCTGATTTTACGAGCTGGGTCAACTAAAACGTCCCATAATAAACTCTCACGGTTCAATTCTCTCAATAAGAAAACTTCAATTTTCGCTCCAGTCTTTTCTTTGTTTCCATACATTCTTGCAGGGAAAACCTTCGTATTATTCATCACTAACACATCTTCTTCATCAATGTAATCAATTACATCTTTAAACAATTTGTGCTCAATTTTTCCTGTATCTCTGTGAACCACCATTAAACGTGATTCATCTCTATTTTCAGTAGGGTGTTCTGCAATTAATTCTTCGGGTAATTCGAAGTTAAATTGCGATAATTTCATTTTATTCATAACAACACTTGTTTTTTCTCCTAAAAAAGGAATGCAAAGGTAATAAAATTAATAATTTAACCCGCTAATCGAGGTCGGATGATTCAATGTATGAAATCCAATCTTCAACCGATTGAGCATCGTTAATACTTTGCGCTCCTGATTGCGTACGACGTAATTCAATTAAAGTTCCACCAGAATTCAATTTTTTCCCAAAATCAAAGGCAATTGAGCGAATATATGTTCCTTTTGAACATTTTATTTCAAACGAAATTTTTGGAAAATGAGTGGCGTCAATTTCTAAACTATGGATGGTAATTAAATTCTTCTTCATCTCCACCTCTTGTCCGTCTCTTGCTAAATCATATGCTCTTTTTCCATTTATTTTCTTTGCAGAAAATACGGGAGGCGTTTGTAGCTGTTCACCAAGAAAGGTCAAACGAACTTCTTCCATCAATTCTTTTGTGATGTGCTCAGTTGGAAATTCTTCGTTAAATTCAGTTTCTAAATCAAATGAAGGAGTCGTTTTACCCAATAAAATGGTTCCTGTGTATGTTTTTTCTCCCACCATTAAATCATTGATCTGTTTGGTGTGTTTTCCTATGCAAAGAACGAGTAGCCCGGTCGCTAATGGATCCAATGTTCCTGCATGCCCAACTTTTAATTTCTTTACACCTAAACGCTTGCGCATGTGCCAACGTAATTTATTGACAACGTCAAAAGAAGTCCATTCCAATGGTTTATCTACCAAAATCGTACTTCCGGAACAAAATTCTCTTAAATTCATATTGATTTACTTTTCTTGAATGAAGGAAAAAATTCCTCCAATCTTCTAACATTCTAAATGTTCTATTCTACTTAATTCAAAAATGTCCAACCGATGGCCATAAAACCAACAATGAAACAATAATAGGCGAAATAAGATAATTTACTTTTCTTTACTAAAGAAATCATCCACGTACAGGCAAATATTCCAGTAATAAATGCAGCGATAAAACCACCACTAATTGCAGCTGTTGAAACGCCTTCTGTAGAGAATCCACTGCTCAAAAGATCTTTTGCAATTTTTCCAAAGATTAACGGAACAACCATTAAAAATGAAAAACGTGCTGCTTTTACACGATCAATCCCCAATAAAACAGATGTTCCAATTGTAGCACCTGATCGAGAAATACCTGGGAGAATGGCAATGGCTTGTGCTATACCTATAACGATAGAATTCGAGAGACTTACGTCTTGTGTTGTATTCTTGGCTTTATCAGCAAGAAAAAGAAGTAATCCCGTCAGGATAAGCATCATTCCAACAAAGAGAATTTGTCCACCGAAAAAACCTTCGATCCATTCATCCATAAATATCCCCACCAACGCAGCAGGAATCATTGAAAGAACTATTTTGACTGAAAACCAAAATTCAGCATTCATCTTAAATTGAAAAAGGCCTTTGAAAATTTCAGCGATGTCTTTTCTAAACACAACGACTGTACTCAATGCTGTTGCAAAATGCAGAACAACAGTCATCATCATACTAGATTCACCCGATAAATCTTGACTTTGAATGGCTTTCATTAATTCTAAATGTCCACTACTACTAACAGGTAAAAACTCTGTTAAACCTTGAATTATTCCAAGGATAATTGCTTCGAGAAATGTCATTGTTTAAATTATTGGTCCGCTTTCGGCTTTTTCATGATAGAATAGATGATAATTCCAAAACCTGCTACAATAAACATTGGTGCAATTGTAATTCTTGTTGTACTGAACATCTCACCGTCAAAAACGTTTGGATCTTCATTCGCACCACCAATCATTAAAATATATCCCAAAATATTCACAGCTAATCCAATCAAAAGTAATTTATAATTGGCTTTATTGAATGAAAACGGGGCACTTTTAACGTATTCTTGTAAAGAATCGTTACTTGAATTATTGGCGTCGTTTTTATTCATTACGGCATCCAATTCTTCTTTTGATAAAGTTGCTTTTTTCTTACTCATGCCTCAAATTTAATATAAATCATCCAATTTCAAACGCAAATATTTGTTAAGGGCGAGCCAAGTAGAGATAAAAGTAATCGTAATCCCAATAAATATAAGGGATACAACCAATACAACGAAGTTTTTAAATCCAAAATTAATTTCTACGGCACTCACTAAATTATTCAACGCATAAAACAACCCAAAGAGCAGAGCTACAGCAATTAAACCACTCGTAATTCCAATTCCAACAGCTTGCCAAAGAAAAGGTTTACGAATAAAAGAAGAAGTTGCCCCAACTAGTTGCATTGTTTTAATAGAAAATCTTTTGGAATAAAGGGCTAAACGAATCGTGTTGTTAATTAATGCAAAAGCAACTAAAATAAGTAGAAGTGCTACTGCTCCAAAAAGAAAAACAAATTGTTTAAAACCTAGGTTTACTTGTTTTACACTCGCTTCATCATAACTGACCTCATCGAGAATATCTCCATAAACCAGGAGTAAAGAATCTTTTATACTAGCCATCCCTTCTGATGTTGCAAAATGTGCCTTTGGTTTAAATCCAATGGTTGGAGGTAAGGGATTATCTCCATCAAAAATGGCGAGAATATTATCTGCGTTTTGATCTGTTCCAGTAAATTCTTCAATGGCTCTTTCTGGAGAAACAAAAAAGACTTCATTGAATTGATGCCATGTTTTTAATTCTTGTTCCACTTGCTTAATATCAGAAGAGTTCATGTCCGGGATAAAAAACAAATCACCTTGTAGGCTTTCCTTTGCTTGTTTTTGAATGTTTTCTAACCCAAAGAAACCACCCAAAACAATCCCAATCATAAAAAGAACCAAAGAGATTCCTATGATGGTAGAAATATAGCTGGATTTTACCCCACGTTTATTTAGTTTATCGACAGTTGCACTCATATTTGGTGAAAATACGAAATACCTACATCCATTCTTTGTACAACTGAAATAGTTTTAAAAGGTAAAATGTGAATGGCGGTAATTTTATTAAAAACATTTTTCTATATTTGTCCCAGAATAAAAAAAGAACAATGAATTTTACACAATTACATCATCATCATTTTCATCCTTGCAACCAGGCGAAATGAATTTGATTTGTGTAAACTAAAAATATTTCTAAACCCGTCTGAGTAATTCAGACGGGTTTTTTATTTCCGCTTAAATTTACTCAGGCATTTAATTAAACAAATGAGTAAATTAAAAATTGCAATACAGAAAAGTGGTCGTTTAAATCAACAATCTCTAAAATTATTAAACGATTGCGGAATTCGCATTGAAAATGGCAAAGATCAATTAAAAGTTGAAGTTCCAAATTTTCCTTTAGAAATTCTTTATTTAAGAAATTCAGATATTCCACAATATTTGGAAGATGGAGTAGTTGATGTTGCTATTATTGGCGAAAATTTATTGTTCGAAAAGCAGAAAAAAATTGACATCGTTGAGAAACTTGGTTTTTCAAAATGTCGAGTATCATTGGCCGTTCCTAAAAATATAGAAACAAACGATTTAAGTTATTTCGAAGGGAAAAGAATTGCAACTTCTTATCCAAATACTGTCAATCAGTTTCTTGAGAAAAAAAACATCAAAGCAAACATTCACCTTATTTCTGGATCTGTAGAGATTGCCCCAAACATTGGATTAGCAGATGGAATATGTGATATTGTGAGTTCCGGTAGTACTTTGTTTAAAAATGGACTGAGAGAAACTCATGTTATCCTTAAATCAGAAGCCGTTTTAGCAAAATCAGCACAATTATCCCTAGAGAAGAATGAGATTTTAGAACGTTTATTGTTTAGAATTCAGTCTGTACTTAGAGCTAAAAACACTAAATATATTCTGATGAATGTTCCCACAAATAAAATAGAAGAAGTCAGTAAGATTCTACCTGTTTTGAAAAGCCCAACTGTTCTACCTTTGGTCGATAAAGGTTGGTCTTCTCTACATAGTGTTATCGATGAAAATAAATTTTGGGAAGTTATCGATGAGTTAAAAGAAGTAGGTGCCGAAGGTATTTTAATTGTTCCAATTGATAAAATAGTATTGTAATGAAAAAAATTATTCTACCCAATAGAGAAGAGTGGTCTAGACTGGTTGAACGCCCAAAAATTGAAAAAAATGAATTGGATACCATTGTTAAAAACATCATAAATGAGGTTAAAACAAGAAAAGATCAAGCGCTAATTGCTTATTCTAAACAATTTGATAATGTTGAGCTAAATAGTCTTCAAGTTACTAAAACAGAAATTGAAGAAGCAAAACTTTTGGTTTCAGATGAATTGAAGAATGCAATTTTTATCGCTCAAAACAACATAGAAAAATTTCACCAAAACCAACAATTAGATGAAGCTGTTGTAGAAACAACAATAGGTGTAAAATGTTGGCGAAAAGCAGTTCCCATTGAGAAAGTTGGTTTATATATTCCTAGTGGATCTGCCCCTTTATTTTCTTCTATTTTAATGTTGGCTATTCCTGCAAAAATAGCTGGTTGTAAAGAAATCATTTTATGTACACCTCCAAATCAACAAGGAAAAGTACATCCTGCAATTCTATACACAGCCAATTTGGTAGGTGCAACAAAAATATTCAAAGTAGGAGGTGCACAGGCAATTGCAGCGATGGCTTACGGAACAGAAAGTATTCCTCAGATGTATAAAATTTTTGGACCAGGAAACCAATATGTGACCAAAGCAAAAGAATTGGTACAACAAAATGGCGTTGCAATTGATATGCCTGCAGGACCGAGTGAAGTCTTAATTATTGCTGATGAAACGTGCAACCCTGAATTTGTAGCAGCAGATTTACTTTCACAGGCAGAACATGGTTCTGATAGTCAAGTGATTTTATTATCCGATAACACAACTGTTATTGATAAAAGTATAAAAGCCTTAAACGAACAGGTTGAACTACTTCCCCGTGCTGAAACCGCTAAAAAAGCAATTCAAAACAGTTGTGCAATTCAATTAAAAAACTTAAATGCTTGCATGGAGTTCAGTAATTTATACGCTCCTGAACACTTAATTTTAGCTTCTGACAATTCGAATAAATTGATCAATGCCGTCATTAATGCTGGTTCAGTCTTTATTGGGAATTACAGTTGTGAAAGTGCCGGTGATTATGCCAGTGGTACAAACCACACTCTACCAACAAATGCTTATGCAAGGAATTATAGCGGTGTATCATTGAGTAGTTTTCAAAAAAACATCACTTTTCAAAAAATAACAGCTGAGGGAATTCAAAGTATTGGTCCTGCAATTGAAATAATGGCAGAGGAAGAAGGATTATTTGCACACAAAAATGCAGTCAGCTTACGGTTAAAAAGTTTAAAAAAATGAAAAGTATAGAAAATTTAGTTCGTGAGAATATTCTCAATTTAACAGCATATTCTAGCGCAAGAAAA
This sequence comes from uncultured Fluviicola sp., assembly GCA_964387525.1. Taxonomy (GTDB): domain Bacteria; phylum Bacteroidota; class Bacteroidia; order Flavobacteriales_D; family Crocinitomicaceae; genus UBA4466. The sequence continues at coordinate 39,878 of CAYLWS010000017.1, read as the reverse complement.
GAGTTTAGTGGTATTGATGGTGTGTTTTTAGATGCCAATGAGAATCCATTTGGTGATAAAAACCGATACCCTGATCCTTATCAAAAAATATTGAAAAAAGAATTGTCTGCAATAAAAAATGTGCCAATTGATTCGATATTTATTGGTAATGGAAGTGATGAAGTCATTGATTTAGCTTTTCGTATTTTTTGTACTCCAGGGGTAGATAAAGCTATGACTTTTTCACCTACTTATGGTATGTACGATGTCTCTGCTGGAATAAATGACATCGAATTACTTAAAATTCCACTGAAAAATAATTTTCAAATGGATGTAAAATCTGTAGAACCTTTTTTGAAGAATAAGGAATTAAAACTCATTTTCATTTGTTCTCCCAACAACCCAACAGGTAACTTATTGAACGAAGAGGACATTCTTTTTATCTTGGATAATTTTAAAGGAATCGTACTCATTGATGAGGCATACATTGATTTCAGTTCGTCAAATTCTTGGTCTGAAAAAATCAATCAATATCCTAATTTAATCATTCTACAAACTTTTAGTAAAGCATGGGGTTTAGCGAATTCAAGAGTTGGTTTTGCTTTTTCAAGTTCTTACATCATCCATTTATTCAATAAAATTAAACCCCCATATAACGTCAGTGGTTTGAACCAAAATTCTGCAGTAAGCGCGTTACAGAATATTGAAAATTTCAATAAAAATTTACAAACGATTCTCCAACAAAAAGAATGGTTGAAAAAAGAACTCAGTCAATTGGAAATTATCCAAAAAATCTATCCATCAGATGCTAATTTCCTTTTGGTTGAAGTTGAAAATGCTGATTTCATATACCATGAATTAGTGGTACGTGGCATAATAGTACGGAATCGCAATAATATTATTCGAAATTCGATCAGAATAAGCGTCGGAAACGCATCCGAAAATCAAAAATTAATAAACGCTTTAAAAGAAATTATATGAAAAAAGTACTTTTTATTGACAGAGATGGAACATTGGTTATTGAGCCACCTGTTGATTATCAATTGGATAGTTTAGAGAAATTAGAATATTACCCAGGTGTTTTTCAATGGTTGAGTCGAATTGTGATGGAACTAGATTTTGAATTAGTCATGGTGACGAATCAAGATGGGTTAGGAACTTCTTCTTTTCCAGAAGAGACTTTTTGGCCCGCACAAGATAAAATCATTCAAGCATTTAAAAATGAAAACATCCATTTTTCAGATGTTTTAATTGATAAAAGTTTCCCCATAGACAATGCTCCAACACGAAAACCGAGAACAGGATTACTCAATAAATATATTTATGGTGAATATGACCTCGAAAATTCTTTCGTAATTGGTGATAGAGAAACTGACGTTGAATTGGCAATGAATTTAAAATGTCAAGCAATTTATATTTCTGATAAAGAAAATAATTTTTCTTCATTGTCAACAACCAATTGGGAAGAGATTTTTCAATTTTTACAATCCAAACCGAGAAAGGAAAGAATTATCCGAAAAACAAAAGAAACCAATATTGAAGTAGAAGTCAACCTTGACGGAAGTGGTCAAAATAAAATCTCTACAGGAATCGGATTCTTTGATCACATGTTGGAGCAAATTGCCAAACATGGAAATATTGATTTGATTGTGAAAGTTAAAGGAGATTTAGAAATTGATGAACATCATACTATTGAGGATGTTGCAATTACTTTTGGGGAGGCTTTTCTTCAAGCTTTGGGCTCCAAAAAAGCAATTGAACGCTATGGGTTTTTGTTACCTATGGACGATTGCTTGACACAAGTTGCATTAGATTTTGGTGGGCGTCCTTGGTTGGTTTGGAAAGTTGATTTTAAACGCGAAATGATTGGTGAAATGCCCACAGAAATGTTTATGCACTTTTTTAAATCCTTTTCAGATGCTGCAAAATGCAATTTAAACATACAATCAGAAGGTGAAAATGAACACCACAAGATAGAATCCATTTTTAAAGCATTTGCTAAAGCAATCAAAATGGCAGTAAGTAAAAATGAAAATTATTCCATCCCAAGTACTAAAGGAAAATTATGATCGCAATAATAAAATACAACGCAGGTAATATTCGCTCCGTTCAAAATTCGTTGACACGTTTAGGGTATGAGAGTATTATTACCGATGATGAAAATGAAATATTAAATGCTGATAAAGTCATTTTTCCGGGAGTGGGAGAAGCAAGTTCAGCGATGAATTATTTGCAACAAAAAGGATTAGATAAAATCATATTGAAAGTCGAAAAACCTTTTTTAGGCATTTGTTTAGGACTTCAATTGATGTGTCTTTATTCTGAAGAAGGTGATACAAATTGCTTGGGTATTTTCAACACAAAAGTTAAATTATTTCCCAAAACAGACATTGTTCCACACATGGGTTGGAATGAATTTGAAACAATTGACGGACAATTGACACAAGGAATAATCAAATCAAATGATCTATACTTCGTACACAGTTATTATGCAGAAATCTGCAAAAATACAAACGCTACGTGTGACTATATTCTTCCTTTCAGTGCAATGTTGCAAAAAGATAATTTCTATGCAGTACAGTTTCACCCCGAAAAATCAGGATGTAATGGAGAACAAATTTTACTAAACTTTTTAAAATTATGAAAATTATACCTGCAATAGATATCATCGAAGGGAAATGCGTTCGTTTAACCAAAGGTGATTACAGTACGAAGAAAATATACAATGAAAATCCTTTGGAAATGGCGAAGGAATTTGAGGCAAATGGAATCAAATATTTGCACTTAGTTGATTTAGATGGAGCCAAATCAAAAACCATTGTCAATCACAAAGTTTTGGAAACCATTGCAACGCAAACCAACTTAATCGTTGATTTTGGTGGAGGTTTAAAAGCCGATAAAGATGTAGAAATTGCATTTAATGCAGGTGCCAATCAAATTACAGGAGGTAGTGTTGCTGCCAATAATCCCGATTTGTTTTTACGCTGGATAGAGAAATATGGTGCCGATAAAATCATTTTAGGCGCCGATTGCAACAATCGAAAAATCGCAACAAACGGTTGGGAGAATGTTTCTGATTTAGACGTAGTTGAATTTATTGATAACTATTCTAAAGAAGGCATCAAAGATGTAATTTGTACCGATATTTCCAAAGATGGTATGTTGGCAGGCACATCGAATGAATTGTACAAAGAAATAATCGCGAAAACAGCTGTCAAGCTCATTGCAAGTGGCGGAGTAAGTTGCATGCAAGATTTATATGATCTGAAAACAATCGGATGCACCGGTGCAATTATCGGAAAAGCTATCTACGAAGGAAGAATTACACTTAAAGAACTTCAAAAATTATGCTAAAAAAGAGAATTATACCGTGTTTGGATATCCAAAATGGACGTACAGTAAAAGGAGTTAATTTTGTGGACATTCAAGATGCTGGAGATCCTATTGAATTGGCCAAAAAATATGTGGTACAAGGGGCAGATGAGTTGGTTTTTTTGGACATTACTGCAACCATTGAAAACCGTAAAACATTGATTGATTTGGTGCAGAAAATTGCCAAAGAAATTAACATTCCATTCACTGTTGGAGGAGGAATTAGCACTGTAGAAGATGTTTCCGAATTAATAAAAGCAGGTGCTGATAAAATTAGTATTAATTCTTTTGCCGTGAAAAATCCTGAAATCATCCGGGATATTTCAAAAGAATTTGGAAGTCAATGTGTAGTGATTGCTATTGATACTAAATATAAAGATGGAAATTGGGAAGTCTTTGTGCAAGGTGGACGACAATCTACAGGCATTAAAACAATCGATTGGGTAAAAACAGTGGAGAAATTTGGTGCAGGAGAAATTCTCTTGACTTCAATGAATAATGATGGAACAAAAGCCGGTTTTGCTTTAGATATTACAAGAGCTGTTAGTGAAGCTGTTTCTATACCAGTCATTGCTTCAGGTGGTGCAGGGAAAATGGAAGATTTTAAGGATGTTTTTACACAAACAAAAGCAACCGGAGGTTTAGCAGCTAGCATATTTCATTACAATGAAATTCCAATTGAGCTTCTAAAAAAATATTTAAAAATAAATAACATAGCAATTCGCATAAACTAAATAGAAATGAAAATAGATTTTAACAAAGGAAACGGATTAGTTCCAGTGATTATTCAGGAGAATAGCACAAACAAAGTATTGATGTTGGGGTATATGAATGAAGAAGCCTACCAAAAAACCGTACAGGAAAATAAGGTTACTTTTTTCAGCCGTAGCAAAAACCGTTTGTGGACAAAAGGGGAAGAATCAGGAAATTTTTTATTTGTCAAAAGTATTCAAATAGATTGTGATAATGATACAATTTTACTTAAAGTAAACCCTGTAGGATCAACTTGTCATACAGGTTCTACAACCTGTTTTAAAGAGGAAACATCCAAAGGATTTATATATGAGTTGGAACAAATAATTTCTGACAGAATAGACAATAATGTAAAAAGTTCATACACGAATCAGTTGTACCAAAGAGGAATTAATAAAGTTGCACAAAAAGTAGGAGAAGAAGCTGTAGAGTTAATAATTGAAGCGAAAGACAATGATGCTGATTTATTTAAAAATGAAGCCGCAGATCTGATGTATCACTATTTAATTTTACTCAAAGCGAAGGGATTTACACTTACAGATATTGAAGAAGTTTTAGAAGGAAGAAGTTGAAGATTACCCCCTCATTTTCCAACGTCTTTTCATGCAAGACTTTCTAAAATCATCCAATTTTTCTGAAATGGCATTATTGACCAATTTCTGTTTGAATTTAAACATTCCTTTCGATTGTTTATAGTTGAATTCATCTTTAAACAATGGAATAATCGATAAGAAATTGATTTCTTTTTCACCAACAGTGACTGGGGCCATTTCCATTTCTAATAAAATAGGATCTGATAATAAAAAATAGCTTTGTAGCATTGTTTCAGAAAGAGGGGCAGCTTCTTTTCCACAAGGCATTGTATGACCGTGACCAAACCAAGTTTCTTTCTCAACGACGAACTTTGACAATCGTTGGATCCAGTAATAGGGCCAATTCATTTTAGGATTTTCTGTTTCTTCCCACAACCAATAACTAGGAAGACAAAAGTATAATTCGTTGTACTCTCTCCCTTCCCACCTTTCAGCGACAGGCATTTCATAATCACTTAAGCCATTGGTTACAATGACAGTCACTGGAGAACGGAGTTCTAAATCCAATAGTAACAATGGAATTTCCCCATCCTTAACAGGGAGTTCTGTTACCCTGTGTTCTCCAAATCTTTTGATTAATTGCTCTTTCACAGTGCAAAGATAGCGGGATTTATTGAGATTGTTCTTCAATGACGGCTAATTTTCGAACACTATTGGAAATTGTAAAAATAACAAGGAATATTAAACATAGAATAATCAATGAAAAGGATGAACAGATCCAGCGAGGTTTTCCACTTTTTGGCATTGCCCCAAAAAGTTCGCAAAAAAGTCTAGTGCTGGCATAAATTGAACGACCAAAATCATCCTCTAATTCTATTTTACAAAAACTCCCTGTCGGTCAAACAGTTTGTAAAATCACGAATTTTGCGGTGTTTTGGTACCCGCTAAATTTATGAATGCACAAGGAATAATGCTTTGGGAAATCGTTCTTTGTAAAAGGTACAGTAAATGATGTAATAAGAATAAGTTATAGCACCTTTTCTAAAGAATCCCAAAAGGCTTTATCAGAATGCAAACAACCTTGTTGTAGCATTTCATGTACTTCAAACTCTCTCTCTTTCAAATACTTTTTTTGTGTTTTAAAAATAGTTAAGCTTTCTGGTGTTTTAAGTAATGAAGAATGAATGCTTTCAGGTGTTTCCAACGATATTCCACTGCCTTCTTTTGCTGAAATTGAAATTAATTCAATGTTTTCTTTGTTCATTTTAAAAATCATACACGATTGCTCCGATCTAAATTCTAAAAAAGAAATCTTCTCATACACTTTCTGTAAAACAGTATCCGAGAATAATTCAACAAATTGAACCGCTTTTTCTTTGTCGTTTTTGTTCATTTTCTCCCACTCTTCGGCGTGAATACCATTCACAATTAAAAATTGTTTGAAATCTTCTGCAAAAACTTCTAATTCTTCAAGGGTTAAAATTCGATATTTCATGGTGCAAAAATACAGTTTTGCTTTCAATTAGATTACCCTTACATTTGTTCCATGCAAAAGAAGAAAGGAATCGCAATTTTAGGGTCAACGGGATCAATTGGAACTCAAGCTTTGGAGGTAATTGAAGTTTACCCAGAGCAATTTGATTTACAGGTCATCACAGCCAATAAAAATGCTGACTTATTGATAAAACAAGCCCTTAAACATCAACCCAATATTGTGGTTATTGCCGATGAATCTCTTTTTGAAAAAGTGAGAGATGCACTTTCTGCGCAAGATATTCACGTTTACGCCGGAAAAAAAGCACTTTCTCAAGTGGTTATGGGCGATGAAATTGATGTCGTTTTAACGGCGATGGTTGGTTATGCTGGACTCGAACCAACTCTTTCAGCCATTCATGCAAAGAAAAGTATTGCATTGGCAAACAAAGAAACATTGGTTGTTGCTGGAGAATTAATTACAAAATTAGCCTACGAAAATGGGGTAAATATTTACCCTGTTGATTCTGAACATTCTGCTATTTTTCAATGTTTAACGGGAGAATTCCAGAATAAAATTGAAAAAATATACCTCACTGCATCTGGTGGACCTTTCCGTGGTTTTTCTGCGGAAGAATTACAAAAAGTAACCAAAGCACAAGCGTTAAAACACCCGAATTGGGAAATGGGCGCTAAAATTACCATCGATTCTGCTTCTATGATGAATAAAGGGCTAGAAGTTATCGAAGCAAAATGGTTGTTTAACCTAGAACCCGACCAAATTGATGTGATTGTACATCCGCAATCTATTGTGCATTCTTTGGTGCAATTTGAAGACGGTAGCATGAAAGCACAAATGGGACTGCCGGATATGAAATTACCCATTCAATATGCGTTAACGTATCCGCAACGATTGAAAACTGATTTTCCACGTTTTAATTTTATGGATTACCCTGAATTGACATTTGAGAAAGTGGACACCAAGGTTTTTACAAATTTACAATTGGCGTACGACGTTCTTCGTGAAGGAGGAACAGCTGCTTGTGGATTAAACGCTTCCAATGAAGTAGCAGTCGATGCATTTTTAAAAGAACAAATCTCTTTTGTAGATATTTTTAGAATCAATACAGAAATTGTTGATCGATTAGAGAATATTCAAAAACCTCAATTAGAAGATTATATCGCCATCGATGAATTGGCAAGAAAAGAAGCTATAAATCTTATCAAAAAACGATAACAATGATGGATGCTAAGCAACTCAAGGAAATACTACCCGGATTAAGTGCAGAATTAACGCAAGAAATTGCGGAGAATGGGCAAGTAATGGAAATCCCTGCAGGAGCTGAAATTCTTCGTGAAGGACAATATGTTAAAGTTATTCCAGTCGTTATTTCAGGTTTAATTAAAGTCTTTTCAAGTCATGAAGACAAAGAATTATTGCTTTACTACATTAAACCAAAAGAAAGTTGCATCATGTCTTTTGCAGCTAGTTTAAAAAACGAACCCAGTTCTGTATTTGCGATTACTGAAGAAGATTCAACGGTATTGGTATTACCTGTAGAAAAAGTAAGTAAATGGATTAAACAGTTTCCAGACATTAATCATCTCTTTTTTCAACAATACAACATGCGTTATGTTGAATTGTTAACTACAATTAACCATTTATTATTCAACAAGTTAGATGTTCGTGTGTTGAATTTTTTAAGGGAACGAGCTGAATTAACAAATACCAACACGTTGAAAATTTCTCACCGACAAATAGCCAGTGAACTGGGAACTGCACGTGAGGTAATTAGTCGCATTATCAAAAAACTCGAAACAGAAGGACAAGTAAAACAACACAGTTCAAGTATTGAGATTGTTCTTATTTAATTGTTTATTTTCATCATTGTGACTACAGTCACTGCTCAGGTTTTATTCTCCCCTTACTTTTACATTATAATTTAAAAACAAAGAGTTATGAAAAAGAACATGGGAAAAATGGATAAGTCAATTCGTGTGATAATTGCTTTAGTAATTGCAACCTTATTTTACATGGATATCATTAGTGGTACTTTAGGAATTGTTCTTGTAGTTGCTGCTGCTGTATTCGTACTAACTAGTTTAATCAACTTCTGTCCATTATACGCAGTATTAGGAATTAAAACAAGAAAAAGCGACTGAGCTTTTGATCAAACAAACGGTAGTGCAGTTGAGAATTAATCTTATATTTTATCTTAAAATAACGTTTTATACTACCCAAGTATAAATTACTCAAAAAAAGTGTTGAATTGGTTCTCAGCACTTTTTTTGGGTCTAAACTTTTTAAGTTCAACCTTACAATGTAAGAAGTAATTTTTGCCAATCTATTTGTTTTCATTACATTAGACAAAATCTAAAGCAATGAAAAAACGACTATTCTCAATCCTCCTTTTTGGTACAACCCTATCTTTTGCCCAAACATGGAGTGATGATGTTGCTCAAATTATGTACGATAAATGTACACAATGTCATCATACTGGGGGAATTGCACCATTCTCTTTAATGACTTTTTCGAATGCTAGTCCAATAGCGAATTTCATTGCGACAAATATTACTTCTGATATTATGCCACCTTGGCCACCAGAAAATGCATACCAAACGTATGCACACGACAGAACAATGACTTCTTCTGAAAAAACAACCGTTTTAAATTGGGCTGCCAACGGTGCTCCAGAAGGAAACTCTGCAAACACACCACCTCCTCCAGTATATCCTGTGGGGTCTATTCTTGGAAATGGAGATTTAGAAGTTCAAATACCTACTTACATGAGTAAAGCAACTTCAGCCGGAGACGATTATGTTTGTTTTGCTTTGCCTTCAAACCTCCCAACGGATCGTGTCATAAAATCCGTTGAAATCGTTCCTGGAAATCGACAAATTTTACACCACGCACTCGTCTTTATTGATCCATCCGGAAATTCTGTAACAGATACTGTTGGTGGTGATTGTGGGAGCCCAGGTTCACCAACAGCTAGTCTTGTCATGGGATATACGCCAGGAAGTTCGCCAATGACATTACCTGCAAGCAGTCCTTTAAAATTAGGCATTGATTTTCCTGCAAACTCGCAAGTTGTTTTGAACATGCATTACCCAGAAGGGAGTTTTGGAGAATTTGATAGTACAAAAGTAATTTTTCATTTCTACCCTCCTTCAGAAACAGGAGTTAGAATGGTAACAACGGCATCTGTACTTCAAAATTGGTCTTTTAACCTTCCTCCAAATCAAGAAACAGCAGTTCAAGCTATTTACCCAAATTCTGGAGGTATTCCAGACGATTATTCTTTATTGAGTGTCTTTCCTCACATGCATTTATTAGGGAAAAGTATGCGTGTTTATGGTATACAACCAAATTTAGACACCTTAAAACTGATCAATATTCCTGAATGGGATTTTGAATGGCAAGATTTTTATTTCTACAAGAATATTCAAAAAATAGAAGCTGGTGGCACCTTAAAACTGGACGCAATCTTTGACAATACGAATTCTAATCCAAACAATCCTAGTAATCCACCAATTAATGTTTCCCCGGGACTAAATACAACAGATGAAATGTGCTTAGCATATATGCACTTCTTTTCCTACCAAAATGGGGATGAAAATTATAATATCGATAGTTTAATGAATTTAAGTACGGCTTCGATTCTAGAAAATAATATAGAAAACAATGCTTTCTCGATTTATCCGAACCCTTTTACGGATGAATTAAACTTGCAGCTTATTCGTCCTTCAAATGGAGATATTGTAAGTCTGTATATTTACGATTTACAGGGGGATTTAATTCGAAAATTAGTCGAAAATGAAACTGTATCCAACAAGAATTCGGTATATACGTGGAATGGAGAAAATGAACAGGGAGAAGTGGTAACCAACGGAATGTATTTTGTTTCTATTCGAATCAATGGAGATTTTTTCACTCAACGAATATTAAAACAATAATAACGAATATACATTCTTTGCTGTAAGAATAAGTTGTTTTTATAGTCTATGTAAAAGTAATATCTACTAAAAATATTGTATGAAAGCATCCGATTTATTTGTAAAAGCACTTGAAAACGAAGGGGTTGAATATATTTTTGGAATTCCTGGAGAAGAAAACCTTGATTTTTTAAATTCATTAAAAGATTCCTCGATAAAATTAGTATTGACACGTCACGAACAAGGCGCAGGTTTTATGGCGGCAACTTATGGTCGTTTAACAGGTAAACCTGGCGTTTGTTTATCAACATTAGGCCCTGGGGCAACAAATTTCACAACTCCAGCAGCCTATGCACAATTGGGGGGAATGCCAATGGTGATGATTACGGGTCAAAAACCAATTAAAAAATCAAAACAAGGTCGTTTCCAAATTGTAGATATCGTAGAATTGATGCGACCAATTACAAAATATGCGGCACAAATTGTCAATGGAAACAACATACCAGCAATGACGAGAGAAGCGTTTCGTTTAGCAATGCAAGAACGACCCGGAGCCGTTCATTTAGAACTTCCGGAAGATATTGCTGCTGAAGATTGTGAAGAACGTCTTTTTGATACCGTTGGTTTTAGAAGACCAGACGCAGATGAAATGGCAATTCGGGAAGCGGTAGAAATGATTGAAGCGGCACAACGACCTTTATTGTTAATTGGGGCTGGAGCAAATAGAAAAAGAACAAGTCAAGCGTTGAAAGCGTTTATTGAGGAAACAAAAATTCCATTTTTTAATACACAAATGGGAAAAGGAGTTGTAGATGAACGAAATGAACACTTTCTAGGAACAGCAGCTCTATCTGATCATGATTTCTTACACTGCGCCATCAAACGTGCCGATTTAATCATCAATGTTGGTCACGATGTGATTGAAAAGCCACCCTTTTTTATGGAAGAAGGAGGAACAAAAGTTATTCATGTGAATTTTTTCCCTGCACAAGTGGATGAGGTGTATTTCCCACAGTTGAATGTCATTGGAGATATTGCAAGTTCTGTAATTCATTTAGCCAAACACATTACCAACCACAGCAATTGGGATTTCTCTTACTACCATCGAATAAAAGCCGAAGTGGACGATCATTTAAGTAAATATTCCGAAGACAACCGTTTTCCTATTTTACCGCAACGACTCGTTCAAGTTGTACGAGAAGAATTACCAGAAGACGGAATTGTTACCTTGGATAATGGTGTATATAAAATTTGGTTTGCACGGAATTACAAATGCTATCAACCGAATACTTTATTACTCGATAACGCACTTGCAACAATGGGTGCTGGGCTGCCATCTGCAATGTTGGCTAAATTAATTAATCCAGGTAAAAAAGTGATTTCAGTTTGTGGCGATGGTGGATTTATGATGAATTCACAAGAATTAGAAACAGCAGTGCGTTTAGGTTTAGATCTCGTTGTCATTATCTTAAATGACAGTTCATACGGAATGATTAAATGGAAACAAGAAGGTATGGGCTTTGATAATTTTGGGCTAGATTATGCAAACCCTGATTTTGTAAAATATGCAGAGAGTTATGGGGCGGAAGGTCACCGGCCAACATGTGATGAAAGTTTTAAAACAACTTTAGATAAATGCCTAAATTCAAAAGGTGTGCATGTCATTGATTTAGCAGTAGATTATTCTTTGAATCATTCTATTTTGAATGTTTTATTAAAAGAAAAATCATGTTTATTGTAATTCAATCTGTTAGACCTCTGTATCAAAACCAAGGAAAATTTACACAGAGTAAAAAAGAGAGTGAATTCGTAAGGTAAAACGAATTAAAACTTCTTATTCTCTGTTTTAATAAAACCAAAGTGAAATTAAAACATAAAAAGTTTGAAAAATAGAAATATAATTCTGAACTTTAATAAGCTTTAGAATGATTGAAAAAATAACAACTATGCTTACAATAACATCCCCTTACGATTTATCAATCCTTAAAGAAATTCCATTGGTTGGAAATGATGCTGTCGAGAAAGCTTTGTCTAAAGCATATTCTCTTTTTGAAAACCAAGCCAATTGGTTGCCAGCACATGAAAGAATTGCCATTCTGCACAGAACAGCAGCGATAATGGAATCGAGAATAGATGAATTAACAAAATTAGCCGCTTCTGAAGGAGGAAAACCATTGGTTGACTCTAAAGTAGAAGTTCTTCGAGCAATTAATGGTGTTCAATTGGCTGCAGAGCACATCGGTCAATTGAAAGGAGAACAAATACCAATGGGATTGACAAAAGCATCCGAAAACAGGTTGGGATTTACCATGCGAGAACCAATTGGGGTAGTAAGTTCTGTAAGTGCATTCAATCATCCACTCAACTTAATTGTGCACCAAGTTGTCACAGCCATTGCAGCAGGTTGTCCTGTAATTGTTAAACCCGCACTAACAACGCCACTTTCTTGTTTAGCATTGGTGGACATTCTTTCTGAAGCTGGTTTACCTGAAGGATGGTGTCAAGCAATCGTATGTGAGAATGATGTAGCAGAACAATTGGTAACGGATAAACGAATAAATTATTTCTCTTTCATCGGTTCTGCAAAAGTAGGTTGGTATTTAAAATCGAAACTATCCCCAGGAACAAGATGTGCGTTGGAACATGGTGGAGCAGCACCAGTTATTGTTGAAGCGGATGCCGATCTTTCTGAATTGTTGCCCTCTTTGACAAAAGGTGGATTTTACCACGCTGGACAAGTATGTGTTTCTGTACAACGTGTCTTTGTCCATGAAGCAATTGTTGATGAAGTAACCAGTGGAATGACAGATTTAGCCAAAAAATTGATTGTAGGTGACCAAATGGATGAAAAAACCGAAGTTGGTCCATTGATTCTCCCAAGAGAAGTCGATCGAGTGGAAGAATGGGTAAATGAAGCCATTCATTCTGGAGCAACTTTATTGTGTGGTGGAAAAAGAATTTCTGATACCTGCTACGAACCAACTATTTTATTAAACCCTCCAATGGATGCTAAAGTTTCTACTTTAGAAATATTTGGTCCCGTTGTTTGTATTTACAGCTATTCTGATCGTGAGAAAGCAATAAAAATTGCCAACTCCTTGGATGTACATTTTCAAGCTTCCGTTTTTACAAAAAACTTAGATGTAGCATTTGATTGTGTAAAAAAACTGAATGCAACAGCAGTAATGGTCAATGATCACACTGCATTTCGTGTAGATTGGATGCCTTTTGGAGGGAGAGATTCTTCTGGAATTGGCATGGGTGGAATTCAGTATTCTATGCATGAAATGACGCGAGAAAAATTAATGGTTTTTAAAAGTCCAGTACTATGATAGAGCAAATAAATGGAGCGGTTTTCAATGAAAAAATCATTGATTCTGACGGAGTGATTGTTGTGAAAGTCTACACCGATGCTTGTCCAAATTGTAAAACCCTGACACCCTTTTACGAGAAAGCCAATGCAGAAAAAAGTGATGGTTATCATTTCTACGATTTGAAAGCACAAGATGGTATGGATTGGGTGAGAAAATACAAAGTTCTTGGAGTTCCAACACTACTTTTCTTTCGGAAAGGGTTATTGCTGGATAAAAAAACGGGCGTTATTTCTTCGGAGAAAATACTACGACGTTTGGATAAAATTGCAGCATTAGATGAAAGTAAATTGACAAAAAAAGAAGTCACCGGTTTTTTTAAAATGCCCTGGAAGTAACTAATGATTGTACCATTTATTGAGTTTTACTTTAAAGAATATTCTTATTTTTGATAAAACGAAAAAAATGGGACATACTATAAAAACACAATGGGAAGGCGGTATGCTTTTCAATACTGAAACAGTTGGTGGTGAGGTAATATTAGATGCAGATACGTCTGTCGGTGGGCAAGGTAAAGGTGTTCGACCAAAAGCTTTAATGTTAGTTTCACTTTCTGGTTGCACAGGAATGGATGTTGCTTCTTTGATGAAAAAAATGCGCGTTGAGGTAGAGGATTTTCGAATTGAAGTTACTGCAGAATTAACCGAAGAACATCCTAAAAAATACCATACGGTAAAAGTAGATTACTTTTTCAAATGTGATCCGAGTGAGGAAAACAAGAAAAAGATTGAAAAATCGGTGGATTTATCGGTAAATAGATATTGTGGTGTATTTGAAATGTTTCGTGCTTTTTCAGAGATTTCACACGAGATACATTATGTGTAGTTAATTCAAATGGTAAAATGAAGAAAAAATTACATTTTCTCCGTCAATGCTTTAAAAACACGAATGATTCTTTTTCGAAAGAAAACAACCAACAAAATATAAGGCAATACCATTAAATAAAGGATGCCGTAGTTGATGTTTTCACCAAAAGAAGCTTCATCTAATTCACTTCCTTGTTCGGCCAACATTTTACATTGAGAACAGCCTTGACCAAAAGAAAAGTCAACGATTAAAATTGCGATGATAAGAATGAGTACACGCGTCCATTTATTCATGGTGCAAATTTATGAAAAATAGAGCGTTAAATTCATGATTTTTGTCATTTGATGATGTTTTATTGAGTAATACGCTGAAAGCACATAGTTTTAATCCTTTTTAGTCTGAAAAATTCGAATAACTTTGTACATATGAATATTTCAACTTCGCTCAATTTGAGAAAAATAATTTTTACTGGTTTAACATCCGTTTTTTTAACTGCTATTTTTACCAGTTGTGGTGATACAATTGAACCTGAAGATGTCGTTATAACAACTAATGAACAAAATATCGATAGTTTATTAACGAACAATCCAGACGACGTTAATTTACTTGTACAACGAGGAAATGAGTTTTTTGAAAACTATCAATACGATCTAGCGATGAATGATGCTGCAAAAGCATTTCGTTTAGATTCATTGAACGTTTCTGCACGATTATTATATGCTGAAGTTCTCAATAATCGACAAAATAGATCAGTGGAAGATGTGAGTATCGCTCAACGACATTACAAAATAGTCATAGGGAAACAACCTAAAAATACGAAAGCACTTGTTGGTTTAGCTTCGACTTATTTGTTTCAACAAGATTTTGATAGAACTTTTCAGTTTGTGAACGATGCCCTTCGCATTGACCCAAAATACAGAAATGCTTATGTTTTAAAAGGAACGGCATATTTAATGATAGACAATAAAAAACTAGCCATTTCTTCTTATGAAACAGCGATTCAACAAGATCCTGAATTTTATGAAGCCTATTTTATTTTAGGTCAGATTTTTCAAGCAGAAAATGACCCATTGTGTGTGGAGTATTTCACTTCAGCTTCTAAATTAAAACCAGATAATATTGAGTTTAAATACCAAGAAGCTTATTCTAAAGAAATGTTTGGACAATTTGAAGGAGCGAAAGAAAACTACAGAGAAATGGTACAAACGGATGATGATGTATACATCATGCGAGGGTTATTTCACCAAGGCCACATTCAACAGTTTGAAGAAAAAAATATTGACAGTGCTATCTATTTTTATCAAAGCGCGATTAAAACAGACCCTCGGTTTTTAGAGGCTTGGTTTAACCTTGGAATTTGCCACGAAGAAAAGGGGCACTTAGAAAAAGCGATGAAATCTTATGCAAAATGCTTGGAAATTAATCCAGAATTTGAAGCGGCAAGAATACGAGCTACGAAAATAAGATAAATGAAAATCAATCAAAAACTGGTTCAAACAGCGTCTGATGCAATCATTCCTCTGTTAGGGTTTTTCTTGTGGAATTGGAGTTTGTATTTCATTCTTCTTTTTTATTTTATTGACCTATTGGGTAATGAGATTATTGCACACTTAAAATCGAAAAAAATCTGTTCTTTCCAACATAAACCTCGTGTCGAATGGTTGAAAATGGGTATTTTTAGTGCTGTTTCGTTGGTGGTTTTGATTGCTCTCATTCATTTTGCAATGACTTTCATTGTGCCTTCGATTGATTTTTGGACAGAGATTAAAAGCTTTTGGAATTATGAAGAAATGGGAATAAAACAAGGTTATATTCTTGTTCCATTGGTTTTGTTTGTCAGTTTCCAAAACTATAAAATGACCTTTTTAATGCAAGCCAAGTTCAGAACGACAAATGTGCATCAAGTATGGAAAAGTCACTTACACTCCTTATTTATTTTGATAGGGTTTACTGGGTTGGCCCTCGGAATAAGTCTGTTTGTTTCTCTCCCAGAAATGGTTTTTGTATTGGGAATTGTCGCTTTTAGTACGCTGTATAAATGGAGGTTTGTTTAAAATAACTTAATATGAAGCTTATCATTTTATTCTTTTTCCTTTCATTCTTTAAGGTTGCTACTGCTCAAAATGATTATCCAAAAATAATAAAAACAAGAATTGAAGATAAAATATTTCATGGAGAAATTAACAGAAATCCGATTACCATTTATTTAAAATTTCATCAGTATTCTAACTATCATCTAGGCGTTTATTCTGTAAATGGGTGGTATTATTTCGATTCAGTCAAAGAGAAAATTCCTTTGGTTGGTATTGTTGAATATAATGAGTTTGTTTTATACAATTATGTAGATTCAACGAAAGCAAACAACATCTTATGCCTTCCGATATTATATGATAATCATTGGAAAGATTTAAAGTTTTACAAATCAAAAACTGATTTTGATGAAAGAATAATTGTCAATAATTCTGTTTCTACTTGGTCAAATAAAGAAGTAACTTATTCTTTACAATTGAACCAACCTTCTTTTGATATTCTATCAGAGAATGAATTCATATATTTTGATTCTACACATGTTTTTGACTTAAAAAACTTTAAACGAACGGGTTTTAGAATTGTGAAATACCTTGAAAATACATTTATTCTTGAGTTTATAGAACCTTCACGTTTGTATGCTATGGGAAATTGTGGTGCAGGATTAGAAAGAGGCTTAATACATGTTGAATATGATGAAAGTTATAACTTGTTGAATTTTAATGAGTTTTTAATTAACAGTTGTAATGATTTTATTGATTTAATGAGTGTTAAAAATTCATCAAAAGATGTCTTTGAATACAATTATGAAAATTATGAGACACACAAAAAATACAAATTAAAAGTGAATCTCAATACATTAGAAATTACTCTCGAAAACTCACTCTAAAACAACATTAATTTCCCAATTTGCTCTCACACGGATAGCTTTCGAATAGTAAATTACTTTCTCCGCTTGTAAACGTGATGCATAATCGCCTACATCCCACTTTTTATTGTCATTAATATCTTCGATGACTCTAAAAGTATATTTCCCTGCTGGTACTTCATTTATTTGCAGTGGCGCTGTAAAATCAATCGCAAAGAATTCACGAACCACTTTTCCATTTTTCAACATTTGTAAAAAGACATTCTCAGAATACGTGGGTAAAGTCAATAAAAGTGTTCCAAAATCACTCGGTTGCTTCAGGTACAACTCTATCGGCTGATCTTTGTTAGAACCATGAGATGTTTTAACAGCATTCTTTTTAAACAATACTAAAACTTCCTCCGATGTTATTTCGGGTAAAAACAATTGAATTTCATCTTGGAAGAATTGAAACTCACACCTAAAAATCCGGATAGAATCTTTCATGTTAATTACTTCTATTAAAGCTGTATCTATTTTTTCAATAAAATCATTGCACCAAAAAGAAAGCGTATCACTTGGGGCATATTCATTGTTAGAATGTGTTGGTTTGATGATTACAGATGAATTTTTATGATGATCTGAGAAGCGAATTTTAACCGTATCTTGAATTTCATCTCCATTAATAATCAATTCTATTGCCTTAGATTCTCCAGTGTTTTGAAAAATCAATACGCTATCTTCAGTAAGTGTTTTTATATGATCCTCGTCCACTTTAACCGAATCAATGTAGAATTTAGCATTCTTTAGCGGTCGATTAGCTGTTACATTAAATACTCCTTTCGCAATGAGTTTACTGGATCGAATAGTTGGTTTTAGAATGGGTTGAAAAAGTCGAATAGGAATTGTATCTTCAAATGAAGTATTCAATTGAAAGATATTCTCTGCTGGAAACGCTACTTTTTCATGGTCTTGGTGAATTAAATCACCGTTCTCATCAATAAAAGCAATCAACGTAAAATTATTTGGGGCAATGTATTTTATTGTTGCTTCTCCTTGCGCGTTTGTTTCTGAAAAGTAGAGAATTTCTTCTGTAGATGAATCAAACAATCCAACAACACATTTACTGACTGGTTGGTTTGTCCAGGCGTCTATAACTTTAGTTGTATAACTCAAACTATCGATGAAATCACCTGTTGAAAAAACGTATTGAATGACTGTATCATTTCCCTCCGTTATGTCTTTGACAGCATTATTTAGGTAGATGGTGTAAGTAGTATTCTCACGCAATGTATCTTCCCAATTTAAGTATAAATCTCTTCCTTTTACTTTTGCAATTATCGTTGCATGAGGAGGAACCATGCGAATATTTTTTCCAGGTTCATTTAAACGAATGAATTCTTTGAAAGGGATTTCGACCGATTTTGAAGTGAAATGAATACTTTCATTCGGTGGATTCATTTTCTCATTGATGGGCTGAGGTGCCGTTACATCTTTATCTCCACCAGTTAATGTACCTACTTGTGCGCAAGCAGAAAGAATGAAAAAGAGAATTATAAAATGGATTCTAGCCATCTGCAAAGCGTATTTAAATGATGTTCATCAACAGAATCAAAAGTAGCGAATTCTACACTATCAATGTCTAAAATCGCAAAAACTTTACCGTCTTTGGCTAAAGGTAGTACAATTTCACTTTTAGACAAAGAGCTACAGGCAATGTGTCCAGGGAAAGCATCAACATCCTCAACGATCATGTTTTTATTCTTTTCCCAAGAGGTTCCGCAAACACCTTTTCCCAATTGAATTCTTGTACAAGCAATTGGACCTTGAAATGGACCTAAAACCAATTCATCTTCTCGTACAATATAAAATCCTACCCATAAAAAATCAAAAGCTTGTTTTAAAGCTGCTGAAACATTTGCAAGATTCGCAATTAGGTCTTTTTCATCACCAATTAAAGCTTTAATCTGTGGGATTAAGCTCGAATAAATCTCGTCTTTATTTCCTTTTTCTAGAATTAATTCTTCTGCCATAGGTCAAAAGTAAAGTTTTTAGAGAATTACGAACTCAGATGTGAATATTTTCATTAATTTAAATAAGAAATTATTAAAAACAACAGAACATCATTATGAAAAATGCTGCTTACTTTTTTATTACTGCAATAGGTATTGTTCTAACATTGAGTTATGGCCAAAGTTTAATAATACCAATCCTTTTTGCTTTGATACTTTGGTTTTTTGTTAAAAAAATTAGGCAGATTATAGATAGAGTTCCTTTTATCAAGAAATTTTTTCCTTCTTGGTTAAAAAACATGATTCCGACATTAATTATCTTGGTCGTAATTAGTTTAGTCTCTGAAATACTATTGGTTAACATTAGAAATTTAGTAGATAATTACCCTAAATATGTAGCCAACATTGAGGTTATAATCAAAAACATTAATGACCTATTTAACATCAATATTATCGATAATTTTAAAACACAAGCGGAAGGGTTTAACTTAACTAAACTCGTTTCAAACATTTTACAATCCCTAACAGATTTATTAAGCAATACTTTTTTAATAATTATTTATACTTTATTTATCTTTTTAGAAGAGAGTAATTTTTCAAACAAATTGAAAAATGTCTACACAGATAAAGCCCGATACAACAATTTAAATCATATTTTATTAAACATAGAAAAATCAATTGCCAATTATATCGGAGTAAAAACTATGACGAGCTTAAGTACTGGTGTTTTAAGTTACATTGTACTTCTTATTATTGGAATCGATTCGCCTTTATTCTGGGCCTTTTTAATCTTTATATTCAACTTTATTCCTACTATTGGATCAATTATAGCAACTGCTTTTCCTGCAGTATTTTGCTTATTACAGTTCGGAGATATCATGCCAAGTATAATGGTTATTCTCTTTGTTGGAGCAATACAGTTAATTATTGGCAATATTTTAGAACCAAGAGTCATGGGAAGTTCTCTGAACATCAGTCCACTAGTAGCCATTATTGCATTATTAGTTTGGGGTAGTATTTGGGGGATAACTGGGATGCTATTGAGTATTCCTATTACTGTAATTATTGTTATCACGCTTTCTCATTTTGACAAAACCAAACCAATAGCGATTATGCTATCAGAAAAAGGGACAATCGAGTAGCCTAGTAATTTGTCCATGCAGCCGAAACTTTTATTTTGGAACTAAAACTACCGACAAAATTACTTACTGAAACTCATTAAAGTATTTTAGAGAAAAATAATGACAGATGTGTAAAATTTCATTAATTTAAATAAGAAAACATTAAAAACTGTACAAATGATTAGAAGTATTCCCGTTGAAAAAGTATTGTTTCTCGACATTGAAACAGCTCCTCAAACATATCAATTCAAAGATTTAGATGAAACAACATTGTCTTTATTCAATTCAAAAACACGTTTTTTACAAAAAGATGATAAATCTGTAGAAGATGTTTACGGAGAAAGAGCAAGTATTTACGCTGAATTTGGTAAAATCGTTTGTATTTCGGTCGGATTTATAACCCAAACATCAACGGGGAAACAAATACGTTTAAAATCATATTACCATGAAGATGAAGAAACATTGTTAAAGCAATTTTCACAACTATTAGGAGATACTTTTTCTTCCCACCCGATATTGTGTGGACACAATGCAAAAGAATTTGATTTTCCATACATCTGTCGTAGAATGCTCATTAATGGTTTAGAATTACCCAGTGTTTTGAATATTGCGGGGAAAAAACCTTGGGAAATCAATCACATTGACACGATGGAATTGTGGAAGTTTGGAGATTTTAAAGCGTATACTTCTTTGGCCTTATTGTGTCATGTTTTTAATATACCAACTCCAAAAGACGATATTTCAGGTGCTGATGTTGCGCGTGTATTCTATGAAGAAGAAAATGGTTTAGAACGTATTAAAGTGTACTGTGAAAAAGATGTTGTTGCTTTGATTCAACTGTTGCTAAAAATGAGAGGAGAAGAGTTGGTGGAAGAGGGCGAAATTAAGTTTTCGTAAAGAAATTTTTGAAAATATGGTAGAATCCGGTTCAACAACAGATTCTCTAACAAACAAAAAGAGGCAAGTATTAACTTGCCTCTTTTTTATATTTTTAGGTATTGCAGTTATTGGATAAAAACAACTTCTATAACTTCTTCTTCTTGTTCAGATTTAACAATTCCTTGACCTGTTGCGCCATTAGCACTTGCTTCAATGTCTAAAACAACGACACCTGCTTGACCTTCTTGGTAAATTTCATTCAGGTTAAAGACAGCTTCTCCAGCTGAATTTGTGGAAGTTGACATTGGAAAGTTATCCGAAGGTGGCTGTGGTGGTTGTGGTGGTGGAGAAGGTGTTGCTAACAAAGTAACAGTTGCACCAGAAACAACCTGATTGGCTGAGTCTTTAACGATTATTTTAATAATCGTATCTTCTTTCTTATTACATCCCACAAATAACAATGCAGCAAATAAAAAGAAAGCTCCTTGAATAAATATTCGATTAAATTTCATAATTCTTATTGTATATAAGCTGTTTCAACAGCTGTAGTGTGAATTCTACTTCTAATGTAACTCGTTCCTGAAAAAGCTGGAGTTTGTACTATTATATCAAAATAGGCAACTTCATACTCTTTATCGCCTAACTCATAATGAGGAGCAACATTGAAATAAGCAAACCCTGACTCGTTGGTAATCACTGTATCAACATAAGCTAAAGTTGTTGGATTAGAAGTTACATCACCCACAATGATTACTTTTGCGCCTGATACAAGTTGATTGCTCTGATTTCGAACAAACACTTTAATTACAGATGGCTCTTTGTTTTTACAAGATTGTGTAAACCCAATTGCTAATGCTAAAAGGAAAAACAATCCAAATTTTCGTATAGTTGTATTCATAATAAATATAAATAGTTGTGTTGAATCTTCAAATATAATGTATTTTTTGGAACGAAGGAAACAACATTCTTTCTTAATTTCTTAACTTCGTACGCTTGAAACAGATTATTTGTTACAATAAAACAATTATTAGACGCTAAAAGTTACACTTTGGTTGACTTTTTATCAATAAAGAAGCGAGAATGAAAGATAGAATTAAGGAAATAGAAAAGGAAATAGAACAATTTGTTGTTTCATCTTCAAAAGACTTAGAAGAATTTAGAATCAAATATTTAGGTTCTAAGGGAAAGGTAAAAGGATTATTTTCTTGGTTAAAAGAAATTGCCAAAGAAGAAAAAAGAGAAGCTGGACAGCAATTAAACGCTCTCCGTAATAAGGTACAAGAAAGGTTCGATCAGTTTCAATCTGAATTTGAGACAAAACAAGAAGGTGAAAATAAAATTGACACTTCTCGTCCTGCTGATGCAATAGAAATTGGTGCTAGACATCCACTTTCTTTAGTTAGAAGTGAAATAATAGAAATTTTTAACCGCATTGGATTTACGGTTTCAGAAGGACCAGAAATTGAAGATGATTGGCATAATTTTTCTGCTTTAAATTTTCCACCAGAACATCCTGCAAGAGATATGCAAGATACTTTCTTTATTGAAAAAGGAGAAAATGAAATGGCGCTTAGAACACATACGTCTTCTGTTCAAGTTCGTGTGATGGAAAATCAAAAACCTCCTTTGAGAACAATTTCTCCGGGGCGTGTTTATAGAAATGAAGCTATTTCTGCTCGTGCTCATTGCTTCTTCCACCAAGTGGAAGGTTTGTACATTGATAAAGATGTTTCGTTTGCTGATTTAAAGCAAACCCTCCTTTATTTTGCGAAAGAAATGTTTGGAGAGAAAGCAAAAATTAGACTTCGACCTTCTTACTTTCCTTTTACAGAACCAAGTGCTGAAGTTGACGTTTCTTGTACAATCTGTAACTCTAAAGGCTGTAATGTATGTAAGTATACTGGGTGGTTAGAAATATTAGGTTGCGGGATGGTTGATCCTAACGTATTGGAAGAAAGTGGTATTGACAGTAAGGAATATTCTGGATTTGCCTTTGGAATGGGGGTAGAAAGAATTGCTCAATTAAAATATAAAGTAAATGATTTAAGGTTGTATTCAGAAAATGATCTTCGTTTCTTGAAACAATTTACACCTGGATTCTAAAAAATATACAATGGGACTTTTTAATTTTTCAAAATCAACTCCAGTAGAAAAACTACCTTGGATTAGTATTACTTCTACTGAACAGTTGAATTCAATTCTTCGTAATGTTGGAGAAAAACCAGTTCTTTTATTTAAACACAGTACCCGATGCAGTATTTCATCGATGGCTTTGACAGGCTTTGAAAGAAATTGGTCAGGGAACGTACCGTGTGAACTCTATTTTATTGATTTATTGAAACACCGAGATGTTTCGCAAGAAACAGCTTCTTTGACAGGTGTTGTGCACCAATCTCCACAATGTATCGTTATAAAAGGAAGTGAAATAGTTTACGAAGGAACACATTCTGGTATAGATGCAAGAAGAATAGAATCAATTTTAAAGAAAGGATGAAAAAAAACATTGTCATAGGTTTAATTGTTCTCGTTGGTGGGGCTTTATTGATTTATCCTTTATTTAAAGACGATCCAAGTGGATTGCGTCCAAAAAAAGAGATCCCTGCTGAGTTTTTATTCAAAGAAAATCTAGCGACAATTTTCAATCAAGAAATTTCAATTGATGTTAAAGTTAATTCTACGGTTGAATTACTTGAAGTTATCTTCAACGATAGTGTAATTGAATCTTGGAATTCACCGGCAAAACAAATCGCATTTCAGTTTAACCCGAATTCTTTCGGCGTTGGAACGAAAACACTTCTACTAAGGTCTACTTTAGAAGATGGCTCAACTTTCGTTGACAACCGATTGGTACGTGTTCTTTCTGATATTATTCCAGAAAAATTAACCGTTAATGTAGCCAACTCTCACCCTCACAACCCAACAAGTTTTACGCAAGGTTTAGAGTTTTACAAAGGTAAATTGTATGAAGGAACTGGTGATCCCGGAAATCAAGGGAAAACAATTGTTGCTCAAGTTGAGTTAGAAACAGGAGAACAAGTTCAAAAAATGGGATTGCCCGCAGGTTATTTTGGTGAAGGAATAACCATTCTAAATGATACCCTTTACCAATTGACATGGCAAAATGGAAAATGCTATATGTATCTTGTGAAAAACAATTTAGTTCCTATATCTCAGGAATTTGGATACATTGGAGAAGGTTGGGGATTGTGTAACGATGGAAAATCATTGATTATGTCTAACGGATCTGAACACATTACTTTTAGAGACCCTAAAACTTTTGCCATTCAACATTCGATTGATGTATACAGTAATAAAGGTCCTGTGAACTACTTGAATGAGTTAGAATACATTGACGGAAAAATCTATGCAAATGTTTGGACAACTAACATTATAATAGCTATTGATCCATTAACGGGCAGAGTTCTCCAAGAAATTGATGCAACTAACTTAGTGATACAGAACAGGGGAATTGGTGAAGTTTTGAATGGAATTGCATATAATCACCAAACGGGGAAAACATATTTAACAGGAAAAAACTGGAACGGATTATTTGAAGTGAGTTTTGATTCTCCGGGAGAATAATTACTTCTTTTTCTTTAAAATTCTACGTGCTTGTTCAAAATACTCTTTAGGCACCCAAAGCATGCCCCAAACAACATCATTGTCCTTATTGTAATCTTTATCGAAATCGTGTTTGTGGTGCGCTAAATGTCCTAATTTAACGGCTAAAAGGTACACACTTGTAGGAGAATCGGAAAATATTTTAAAACGTCGATGAATTAAACCATCGTGAATTATCACATAGCAGATACCGTAAAGTAAAATACCTATTCCGATGTAGAGTTTAAAATCATTCCCATCCATTATTCCAAACATCATACACAACCAACTTGGAATTGCAAAAACAAATGCCACTAAATCATTCTTTTCTGTCAACCCTTTTCTTATTTCATGGTGTGTATCATGTACGACCCATAAAAATGTATGAAGTATATATTTGTGTAAACCCCAGGCGACTAATTCCATTAAACCAAAGGTTAGTAGGATAATTGCGGTATTTTGGATGTAAATCATGGTACAAATTTACAAGAATTAATAGGAGGAAGATATGATAAAGATCAGAAAATTACTCAATTGTAATTTGTGTTACACTTAGGTTTGTTTATTCTCGTTAAATTTGAATTTATAAACAATTAATTATTTATGGCAAAAGTATTAATCTTAGGAGCGGGTGTTGCAGGACATACAGCAGCCTCTTATTTTGGAAAGTATTTAAAAAAGGGGCATGAAGTGATTGTAGTTGCTCCAAATCAAGAATATAATTATATCCCATCAAACATCTGGGTTGGAACAGGTAGAATGAGCCACGAAAGAGTTCATTTTCCTTTGGCACCAATCTATAAAAAGCTTGGAGTCGATTTTAGACAAGCAAAAGCGTTGGATTTTTACCCAGAAGGAGATGATAAAACGAATAAACCTTATGTAACCATTGAATATACAGCTGGTGATAAAAAAGGAAAAACCGAGAAAGTAGAATACGATTATTTAGTGAATTCAACTGGACCTAAATTAAATTTTGAAGGAACAGAAGGACTTATACCAGGAACGAATAAAGTAGTTTCTGTTTGTTCATGGACACATGCAGATCATGCATCGAAAGAACTTCAAGTTATAATTGAACAATTAAAAAAAGGAGAAAAGAAAAAAATCCTTATTGGAACAGGACATCCGCTTGCGACTTGTCAAGGAGCAGCGTTTGAATATGTTTTAAATGTTGAACATGAATTGACAAGACAAAAAGTTCGTGAAAATGCAGAAGTATATTTCATAACGAATGAACCAGCTGCAGGAGAATTTGGAATGGGCGGAATGTCATTTAAAGTACCTTCAAAAGGAATAATGACAGGAGAGGATTTAGGAGAAATGCTTTTCAAAGAAAGAAATATCATTCCTATTGCTCGCGCTGGAGTTTATAAAGTAGAAGATGGAAAAGTTCTGTTTGAAACATTAGAAGGAGAGTACAAAGAGCAAGAGTTTGATTTTGCAATGTTAATTCCTCAATTTACAGGTCAAGGCTTTAAAGGGTATGACAAAAACGGTAAAGATGTTACAGATAAGTTATTTATGCCAAATGGTTTCATGCGAGTTGATGCAGATTATGAACCAAAACCTTTTGAGAAATGGTCTGTAAAAGATTGGCCCGATACTTATCAAAATCCATTCTATAAAAACATTTTTGCACCTGGAATTGCTTTTGCACCTCCACATACAATGTCAAAACCAAGAAAATCACCGAACGGTACTGCAATATTTCCAGCTCCCCCAAGAACAGGTATGCCTTCTGGGATTTCTGCAAAAATTGTAACAGATAATATTGTTCACATGATTAATACAAACACAGAAGAATTACCTCATAAAGCAAATATGGGTAACTTTGGATCAATCTGTGTTGCTTCAGCTGGATATGGATGGAAAAAAGGAAATGCAATTTCAATGACAATTTTCCCGGTTGTCAATGACTTTGAACGCTATCCTTCTGGACGAGATCAGAATAAAACAAGAGGAGAAATGGGCTTAGCAGGACATTGGATGAAATATGTACTCCATGTTGTGTTTAAATACAAAGCAAAGTTAAAACCCTTTTGGTGGTTAATACCAGAGTAATTGATTACTAACGCGTTAAATGAAATAAAATGACAAAATTTGAAAAATTCATGATGAATTGTGTGATTATACAATTATTCATGTTCGTAGGAATTGGAATTAAATCGATGCTTATACTTGCCAAAGGACATGGCGGAGCAAAGTAAAAAACAAAAAAAACCTTCATCGATTAATGATGAAGGTTTTTTTTGTTTGATTTATCTTATCCGTTGAAATCAACAGATAATGTTGTAATTCCTTCGATTGGATTCATAACCATTACAGGGATACGAGCATCGTTTGTAATAATTTCTTTCTCATGATTTGAAGTTAATAACCCTAAAACATGTGTTTTATTTAAGTTCATAATTGCAATTAAATCTGCATCAATACTTACAGCATGTTTAATTACTTCATTGTCAAAACCGCTATGAGGAACATCAGTAACAGTACTTTCGATTCCTCTTTCGTTTAAATATTTTTTAGCAAAACGAACATTGTCTTTTACTTTGTGAGCAAGAAATTCATCTTTTTCGCGCGGTATTACAATGTGTACATTTGAGTTGAAATATTTAGCGATGTTTGCAACAATTGCTAATTTTTGTTTTGTTTCTTTTGCTAAATCTAATGGTAGAACAATGTCATCATACCCCGTTTCTTTAGGAGCAGTTTCTTGTAAAACGATAAAAGGAACAGAAGAATCTGTGATTACTTTTAACGCATTCATTCCTGTTAAGTGTTGCCAACCTTGAGTTCCATGAGTTCCCATAAAAATAAGTTCTGCATGGTGTTCTGCTGCAAAATCTCCTATATCATTAAAAATACTACCAACTCTAATTGATGGAATAATTTTAACAGTAGAATTATAACGAGAAATAACTTCATTCAACTTTTGTTCTGCACTAGAAATATCTTTACTCTTTGCTACAACATGTAATAAGTAGATTTGAGCACCTAATGGTTTTGCGGTAGCAAGTGCATGATCTAAAGCAACGTCAGAGACGGTTGTAAAATCATGAGGAACAATGAATGTTTTGGTTGTCATATTTTTAGTTTTTTAGTTTTAGAATATATGCAAATATAATGAATATTGCTATGATTCATTAAAAGTACACAATCATCTTACTAAAATAGTAAAAAATAGTTACACTTTTTGCAAGCTCTTTTCTTTTCGAAGGAGAATTTTTTGAATAATCCCATTGGCTAGAACGGTTAAAATAATTAATGTCGCACCAATATAAAATCGAGGACTTAATAAATCGTTCTCATTTAAAATAAAAATTGCCAACACGAGTGTGTAAATCGGTTCTAAATTAATAGACAAAGAAACGGTAAAAGCGCCCAGTTTATCCATAACAATAATCGTAGCCAAGAAAGCAAAAGATGTACACGCAACACCAAGGAAAATTAACCAAAACAGATCCGATGTTTCCATTACAAGTATATCCATATTTAATTGACCTGTGAAAGCGAGAAAAATAGTTATTGCGATTGTTGCTGATAGCATTTCATAGAGAGAAATAGACGCAGCAGATTCCACTGCAACCAACTTGGTGTTATACACTGCATACAAAGCGGCTAACAAAGCAGAAACAAGACCAAAAGTCAAAGCCTGGTATTCTTTTTCTCCAAAATCATCCGTTATAATAAAAATACCAAAAACAACAATAATACTCAATGCCATTTCTATCCAATTAA
Organism: uncultured Fluviicola sp.; assembly: GCA_964387525.1. Taxonomy (GTDB): domain Bacteria; phylum Bacteroidota; class Bacteroidia; order Flavobacteriales_D; family Crocinitomicaceae; genus UBA4466. Next base: position 11,426 of record CAYLWS010000017.1, on the reverse strand, counting down.
ATTTTTTGTTCATAATTAAAGGCTCAAGCCAAGAAACATGAAGTGTGGTTGTGGATAAACATAAAATTCCTAAAGATGCTGTTGATAATTGAATCGATTGATAAAAAGTTAACCAATGTGCTCCAACAAACAGACCAACAATTGAAATTGATAATAGGTTCTTTTTTGATTTTATTCGGAATGATTTTTTAGCAAATATAAAATAGAAAAACAAGGAAATAAATGCAATTAGAACTCTATACCAAACAATTACAACAGCATCTAGGTGAATTAATTTCCCTAAAATACCTGTAAATCCCCACATAAAAATTATGAGATGCATTAAGAGTAAATAATGGGTTCTTGTTTTCATTTTGTAAAACTAAAAAAAGCGTGTCAAGATGACACGCTTTAACAACTGATTTGTAATTTTTATGTTACAATGATTTTATTTTTTTTAAAAGCTTTTTCTTCTTAGTATTGATTTTAGCTTCTTTCAATTCTAACTTTTTATGTTGCTCATCAATTTTAGCTTGACCATGTGCAATTTTATCAGCATCCTTTCCTTTTGCTTTTTTAATGTCTAGCTTCTTTTGTTTCAACTCTAATGCTTTGTAATCTGTTTTGATGTCATTCAAATCATCATCTAATCCAGCAATTTGTTCTTTAATTTTAGCGTTGTATTCGTTTATTTTTTCTGCTTTCTCAATTAATTTTTGAGCTGCTGCTGCTTCTTTTTCTGCATTTTTAGCTTCTTTCTCTGCTGCTTTTGCTTCTTTCGCCGCTTGCTTTTTAATGGCTGCTGCTTTTTTTTCTTTTGCTGCTTCTTCTTTCGCTGCTTCTTTTGCTGCCTTTTCGTCTTCTTTTGCTTTTTTCTCAGCTTCCTTTAGCTGTTCTTCCGTTTTCTTTGTTTCAGTTTCTGCTTGTTTGGCTTCTTCTTTTTGTTGTTTTTGAATTCTTGCTGCTTCTTCTTCTGCTTGTTCAGCTTGTTCTTTTTGACGTTCAATTTCGTCTTCCGCTTTCTTCGTCTCATCTTGACGTTTAGCAGCAGCTTCTTGACGTTTAGCAGCTTCTGTTTGTTGTGTTGAAACTTGTTGTTGAAGTTTTGCTTTTTCTTCTTCTGCAACAATTGCTCCGCTAGCTAAAATTTCTTCCGCTTTTTTCCGCGCTGCTTCAGCCTCTAGACGCGCAGTTTCTGTTTCCTTCTGTGCTTGCTCTTTCTGTGCTACTAATAATTCAGCCTCTTTTTGAGAAGCCTCTGTTTCAGTTCTTGACTCTTCAGCTTCAAGTTGTGCTGCAGCAGTGCTTTCTTCAGCTTCAGATATTGTTTCTTGAACTTCTGTTACCGCTTCTTGATGATCTGCCTGAATTGTTCCTGTTGTAGCAACTTTATTTTTTAACTCTACCGAATAATTTGATCCATCCACCAATGTAATAGAATTCAATTTTTGAATTTTATACATCGTATGGTAAACTTCTATGGTAACAATCTTTTTATCATAGTTCATTAACTTAATATTCACAACACCCTCTTCGTTTGTTGTGCCAGATCCAACGACCATATTGTTGTCATTAGAAACAATTTTGACCAATGCTCCTTTAACGTTTTCTTCACCACTTTTAACGCTTACGGTTACACTTATTCCATCAAGTTTAATTATTTTTTGGGTAACTGGAGTTGAGTTTACCGCTGCAAACACACTTGCTGAGGATAACACTAGGGCGACTACAAAAGTTATTTTTTTCATGTTTAGTTTATTTTTGGTAACACAATATACGGATTTCATTAATAAAGACGACAATTAATCAAAAATAGTTCCAAAATTTGATGTACTTTTAATCTATGTTTTTTAAAGATGTTATCGGTCAGGAGAAATTAAAAGCTCATTTAATTAAAGAAGTGATCAATGAAAAGGTAAGTCATGCTCAACTTTTCATGGGAAAATCAGGTTACGGTTCACTTCCTTTAGCTTTAGCTTTTGTGCAATATCTATTTTGTGAGAACAAACAAGAAAATGAAAGTTGTGGAGCATGTGATTCTTGTCACCAAACTCAAAAATTAGAACATCCTGACTTACATTTTTCATTTCCAACGGTTTTAGCTGAATCAAAAACTTCTTCACCATTAATGAAAGAATGGAGAGATCAGGTGAAAGAAAACCCTTATTTTTCTCTAAATACTTGGGTGAAAAGAATTGACCCGAAGAAAGAACGAAAACCAATTATTGGAACAGATGAAAGTCTTGAAATTGTAAAAAAACTATCCCTTAAGGCATTTAAAGGTGGTTATAAAGTAATGGTCATTTGGATGGCTGAAGAAATGAATACAACATGTGCCAATAAGTTGTTGAAGATTCTTGAAGAACCAACTCCAAACACTTTATTTATTCTTGTTGCAGAATCAAACGACAGAATGCTACAAACAATACTTTCTCGGTCACAAGTCCTTCAACTTCCACGAATAGAATGGAATGAAATAGCCAAGCATTTACGTAAAGTTAAGAATGTTAGTCCATCATTAATCGACAGTATTTCTGGCCGTGCGGAAGGAGATTTATTAGAAGCAATTCAGTTGACTTCATCAGGTCAAACTCAAAATGAATACCACGATGAATTTATTCAACTCATGCGTGTTTGTTATAAAAAATCGGTACTCGATATGATCTCTTGGGCAGAAGACATTGCTTCAAAAAAATCTGCCCATCAAAAAGAATTTTTGAAATACGCTTTGCACATGTTTCGCCAAAGTATCTTGAAAAATTATTCCGGTGAAGTATTGATTCGTGTTTCTGAAGAAGAAGATTCTTTTTTACAAAAATTCGCTCAGTTTATCACGGGTAAAAACATTCAAGGATTTACAGAAACTTTTAGCGAAGCACATTACCACCTTGAGAGAAATGCCAACCCAAAAATTCTGTTCACAAGCTTATGTTTTCAGGTGATGAGGTATATTCACAAAGGGTAAAGTTTACTTGAATCAAAACAAGGTAATTCCTAGGTGATTTTTCACTAAAAACAAACGATTATCTATATTACTCTTTTTTAATGCATATTTCTTTGGTTAAATTATGTATTTTTATCCCAAATATTTAGACTATGAGTTGTAGCAACTGTGGAGAAGGAACTCCAAATGGATGTAAGAATAATGGTACTTGTAGTTCTGGTGGATGTAATAAACTGGAGGTGTATGATTGGTTGGCAAATATTGCTTTACCGAACGGACAGGCTCCTTACGATATAATTGAGGTTAGATTTAAAAACAGCAGAAAATCTTTTTTTAAAAACATAAAAAACCTTCCCCTTCAGGCTGGAGACGTTGTAATCGTTGAAGGTGGACCTGGAACAGACACAGGTGTTGTTTCAGTAATTGGAGAACTCGCTAGAATTCAAGTAAAAAAGAAAGCCCCAAGTTTTAAAGCTTCGGAGGCAAAAAAAATAAAATCAATTGCTGTTCAAGAAGACATTGATCGCTGGATAAAAGCGCGTTCTCTTGAAAAAGAGGTGATGTATAAATCCCGAACATTAGCTGTAAACTTAGGTTTGCAAATGAAAATTTCAGATGTAGAATTTCAAGGAGATTTATCAAAAGCTACTTTTTATTATACCGCAGAAGGAAGAGTCGATTTTCGACAATTGATTCGTGACCTTGCAGGTGAATTTAAAGTTAGAATTGAAATGAAACAAATTGGTTCACGTCAAGAAGCTTCCCGTCTTGGTGGAATTGGTTCGTGTGGTCGTGAATTATGTTGTTCTACATGGTTGACAGACTTTCGATCCGTTTCGACTTCTGCAGCGCGTTACCAACAATTGTCGCTTAATCCTCAAAAATTAGCAGGACAATGTGGTAAATTAAAGTGTTGTCTGAATTATGAGTTGGACATGTATCTTGATGCATTGAAGGCTTTTCCAAAAGGAGATTTAAAATTAAGAACTGAAAAAGGAATTGCATTTCACGTAAAAACAGATGTTTTTAAGAAAGAAATGTGGTATGCATACGATGACGGTAAAGGATCTGGGTCAACTTTAATTGCACTTAAACCTGAACGTGTACGGGAGATTGTACGACAGAATAAAGACGGAAAAAAACCGTATGATTTATCTGATTTTATTGATATCCCTGAGGTTGTAACTCCTGATTATACAAATGTTGTTGGTCAAGATGACTTGAATCGTTTTGAACACATTTTTAAGAAAAAGAAAAAACGTCCCAACAAGAATAAGGGGAACAATAAAAATCCAAACCAAAAAAATAAAGGAAATTCTGTAAATAAAGGTGAAGGGAAACAAGGGAATCCAAATCAAAAAAAGAACCCTAATTCCAAACAAAACCCAAATCAGAAGAAAAATCCAAACCAAAAACCGGTAGGGAACCCTAATAATCCGAACAAGAAGACACCAAATAATAGAAGAAAAAAACCCGGAAATCCAAAGAATGAAAAGCCCTCTTAAATACAGTGTGTTTTTCTGTTTTCTACTCTTACTCTCATGTGGAGAAATACCCACCTATGAGAAATCATATTCTTTTGAAAATAATGAATGGGAGCAAGATGTGAAACCAGAATTTAAAGTACAGATAAAAGATATTCGAAAAGAGTATAATTTTACGCTGTCTTTACGAACTACAACGGATTATAAATACAATAATTTGTGGGTTTTCATGAAAACGGAAGCACCTGACGGAACAACAGCAAGAGAACCTTTTGAAATAAGAATCGTTGATCCGAATGGAAATTGGATTGGAAACAAATCAGGGTCTATCGTTGAAACTTCTCTCTTTTTTAGAAAAAGAAAACTTCCATTAAAAGGAACTTATACCTTCATTTTAGAACAAGGGATTACCTTTTCAAAAATTGACGAAGTTGTTGACCTGTCTTTTATTGTCGATGAAGTAAAGGAATAAAGCTTTATTTAATCTTATACGAATACGACAATCCTAAAACATGTCGGAAGCCATCTTTGTAATTGAATTTCTTATCAAACTGATATTTAAACCCAACTGTATGTGGTCCTTTTAAATTCAGTTTTGCACCAACACCTACTCTAATTTTAGTAAATTCTCTCCCGTTTGGACCTAATTGAGGGTCGTAGAAGAATTCAGAACTAACTATTGGAGTAAATTTACTTCCTTTAATATTGTACTCTAAAAATGGTTTAAAACGGAATGCTTGATCAAAATCAGGATTATATTCTTGTTGAGAAATTCGATTGAATGCATATTGATAACGTATTCTAAAACCTAAAGAAAAACGGTCAACATTTTTCCCTAATTCAACATTAAAATTTAGTCGATTAGAAGATTTATAATTCCCGTATTTATTTTTATCAATAATAAAACGATATTCAATGGATGGCTTCAACCATTTCTTTAGTTTATATTCTAAACCAATTTGAGGAAAAAAAGTTTCTATACCAGTACCACCAAAACGTATGTTTATTGCACCAGAATAGCTCAATTTCTTAGACACTTTTCCTTTAACACCAATTTTTGTCCAAAGCATATAGTCGTCATTCTGACCATAACTTGAAAAAATAGATGTTAGGAATAATATAATTATGAAGAAAACTCTCATTTCTTAATGGTAATTGTTCCAAGTTCTACAGTTGTTTTTTTCTTACTTATTTCAACATCAACTAATTTTACAACTTTCCCTCCAGGTACATTGTTGTCTTTTTCATATACAAACACCTGGTAGTTTCCTTTTTCTAAAAAATCAAACTTAAATGATCCATCGAAAGAAGTTTTAGTTTTATCATCAAACGTTGATTCTTCATCACCATAGATTATAAACACATCTTCTTTTGCAACATCATAATCATACAGTAAATTTCCAGCAGCATCGTAAACTTCGGCATGGATTACACCTGTTATTGAAGAAGAACCTCCAGGGCCTTCGACTTTTTTACATGAAGTTATCGATAAAGAAACAATTGTAAGCAATAGAAAAAAAGATAGTTTTTTCATAATTTAATAGTTTTAAATAAGTAAAAAAGGTTGTTTAGCTATTCAACCTTCTATAAAGTTTATATATACAAATATATGATAATTAGATTAATATTTTGTAATATTGGAATAACACTGTAGCAACATACAGTAAACATAGAACTTACTCAATATGAAAAACTTTTACATTTCAGTACTTTTATTCTCCCTTTTTATTCTTTTTTCACCTTTTATTAATGGCCAAATTGTGATCAATGAATATTCTTGTTCCAATGAAAATGGAATGACGGATAATTATGGTGAAACAGAAGATTGGGTAGAGTTATTGAATGTCACTGGTGCACCAATTGATTTAACAGGTTATTATCTTTCAGATAAAGAATCTAATTTATTAAAATGGCAAATCCCAAGTGGGACAATTCCAGCCAATGGCTTTACTATGGTAATTGCTTCAGGAAGAAATACAGTAATTGGCGCTGAATTACACCCAAATTTTAATTTAAAACAAACAAAGGGTGAATGGATTATTCTTTCCAACAATCTTGGAAATGTGATTGATTCAATTAAAATTGTTCATATGACTCAGATTGATCATTCCGTTGGTCGTTCAACAAATGCTGCAGTTGATTGGAAACTTTTTACAACACCAACACCAAATGCAAACAATACTGGTGCACAGAATTTTTACGAACCAAAACCTATAATTAGCCTTGCTCCAGGTTTTTATCCAGGAGCCCAGACAGCAACAATTACCTGTAGTGATGTTGCGACTACAATACGATACACAACAGACGGCTCTACACCAAACGCTGGTTCTACAGCATATTCTGGGGCAATAAATATTAATGCAACACAAGTTTTACGCGCACAAGCCTTTGGAGCAGATGCGCCTAGTTTTATTGAAACAAACTCTTATTTTATTGGTGTTACGCATTCTGTTCCAGTTGTATCTGTTTGTAGTAATCCTGTTTATGATTTAGTTGCTAACGGAAATCAGTTTGGCGGTAATAAAATTGGTTCATTTGAACTTTTTGAACAAGATGGGAGTTTTATAGATGAAGGGCAAGGTAATTTTAATAAGCATGGGAATGACTCTTGGGCATACGATCAACGTGGTTTTGATTTTATCATGAAAGATCAACACGGTTATAACGACGATATTGAACATCAAATTTTTCCAGAAAAAACGAGAACAAATTTCCAACGTGTTATGCTTAAACCTGGAGCAAGTGATAATTATCCTTTTGAATCAGGTGGTGCTCATATACGTGATGCTTTTATCCATACTTTATCACTTCGTTCTAATATGTTATTAGATGTGAGAACTTGGCGACCTTGTGTGGTTTATTTGAATGGAGAATATTGGGGCGTTTATGAAATTCGTGAAAAAGCAGATGATCATGATTTTACGAATTATTACTATGCACAAGATAAATTCAATCTTCAATACTTGAAAACTTGGGGTGGAACTTGGCAAGAATATGGTGCACCAAATGCTCAACCAGATTGGGATGCTCTTCGTACTTATGTTGCCAGTAATAATATGGGACCTGGCCCTGCTTTTGATTATGTGAAAAGTCAATTGAAATGGCAATCGCTATGTGATTATTTTATGTTCAACTCATATGTTGTAAATCAAGATTGGTTGAATTGGAATACAGCTTGGTGGAGAGGAATGGACCCCGCTGGTTCAAAAAAGAAATGGAGATATACCCTTTGGGATATGGATGCAACATTCGGACATTATATTAATTACACAGGAATTCCTGATCCAACTGCAAATGCAGACCCTTGTAATGTTGAAAATTTACCAAATCCTGGTGGACAAGGTCATACCGAAATTTTACAAAAATTAATCAATGAAAATCCAACTGTAGAACAATACTATATTACGCGATACATTGATTTAGTAAACACCACTTTTTCTTGTCCAAGTATGAATACATTATTGGACAGTATGATCAATGAAATTACGCCTGAAATGACTGGTCATACTGCAAAATGGGGTGGTTCTGTTCCTGGGTGGCAAGCAAATGTTCAAACACTTCGTGATTTTATTGATGCACGTTGCTTAGCATTAGAGCAAGGTTTAATTGATTGCTATAATTTAACAGGTCCTTACAATGTTACTTTTGATGTGAGTCCTGTAAATTCAGGAGAAATTAAAGTAAATTCTGTTTGGGCTCCAACTTATCCTTGGGCAACTTCTTATTATGGTGGAATTGGAACAAATGTCATAGCACAACCTTTGACTGGTTACATGTTTGATCATTGGGAATTTACAACTGGACCAATGGTTAATCCAATTACAGAGGATACCAATAGTATTTCAATCAACGGTGCAGAAAACATTGTTGCTTACTTTATTCCTATTAACCCTGACATTGATGGAGATGGAATTACAAACGACGATGAAACAAACATTTACGGTACAGATCCAAATAATCCAGACACTGATGGTGATGGAATAGACGATGGTGTTGAAATAGCCAATGGAACAGATCCTCTTGATCAATGTGATCCAATGGGAGCGTTTACTGATGATACCGATGGTGATGGATTAACAGATTGTGAAGAAATTACAGGAACAGATGATCCATCAACAACATTAGTTCCAACAGGTATGTCTGACGAGAATGATCCTTGTGATCCGGATAGTTCTGGTGGAACTTGTGATCCAGATAACGATGGATTAACAAATGATGAAGAAATTACTGCCGGTACAGATCCAAATAATCCAGATTCAGATGGTGACGGATTAAATGATGGTGAAGAGGTGAATGGCGTTGACGATCCTTCAACAACTTTAACCCCAACAAGTACAAGTGATCCGTTAAACCCATGTGATCCAGATGATTTTTTCCCTGGTTGTCAAACTGACTCTGATGGAGATGGTGTTTTTGATGCGCAAGAAAATGTTCTTGGAACAGATCCAAATAATCCTGATACTGATGGAGATGGTGCTACTGATGGAGAAGAAGTAAATGGTACTGACGATCCTTCTACACCTTATAATCCAAATGGCACAACTAGTGACCCTTTAGATCCTTGCGATCCAGTTGGACTTTCTGTTGTTGATACCGATGGTGATGGTTTATCAGATTGTGAAGAAGTTGCTTTAGGAACAGATCCAAATAATCCAGATACGGATGGTGATGGTGTTTTAGATGGAGATGAGGTTGCCAATGGAACGAACCCTTTGGATATTTGCGATCCAAATCCAAATCAAGATGTATGTGTTGAAGGAATTCATATTCCAACTGGTTTCTCTCCAAACTCTGATGGGAACAATGATATTTATTCAATTATTGTTGGTAAAAATATTGGCGGAATTACATTTCAAATCTATGATCGATGGGGGAATCAAATTTTAAAAACAACCGACACGGAATTTGAGTGGGACGGTACTTTTAATGGACAACCTTGTAATTCTGGTGTATATGCGTATATGGTAGAAGTTGATTACCTTGATGGTAGATCAGAAACACTTTCAGGTAACATAACATTGGTGAAATAAGATGAAGAAGAAACTTATATATTTATTCATTGGTTTAGCGAGTTTTACTGTAAAAGCACAAGATTTACATTTTGCGCAATCCAATCAAACACCATTATTTATAAATCCTGCTGCGGCTGGAGTGTTTGATGGTTGGGAGAGAGTAACAATTAATCATAGAAATCAATGGTTAGGAGCGAATACTTCTTTCATGACTACTGCAATTGGGGCAGATATTAATATTGGAAAAACGAGGCATAATGACAAGGCTCATTTAGGTTTAGGTATTTTATTTTTTAATGATGTTGGTGGAGATTCTAAATTCGGAAATCAAGCTGGATCTTTGACGTTAAGTGGAATAATACCCATGGGGCGTTCAGGACATATTCTATCTGTTGGGGTTCAAGGTGGATTTGGTTCTCGAAAGGCAACATTAACAAACGTTACCTTCATGTCTCAATGGAATGGTGCTCGTTTTGACCCTTTATTATCTGGAGAAGCTAACCCTTTGATATCTTTTAATTATGTAGATGCCTCTGCTGGTGTTTTCTATGTCTTTGATGGTGGTCAAAATACCTTCCAACGAAATAATGATTTCAAATTAAAAATCGGTATATCCGCTTTTCATTTGAATCAACCAGAACTGAAGTACGCAGGTGGGACAGCAGAAACGTTGAAACGAAAATATGTAGGACAATTTGGGATAGTGAAAGAATTCTACAATAGTCCTGTTGCAATTGATGTAAATGCGGTACAATTTATCCAAAGTGGTCATTATGAAACATTGCTAGGATTTATGTTCCGCTATCGTTTTGTAAATGGAACTAAAATCACAGGCCACAGTCAAGATGCTTTTATTGGAATAGGAACGTATTACCGATGGAAAGATGCCATTATTCCTTCTGTTATGATTGATTACAGAGGTTTTCAGTTTGGGATATCCTACGATGTTACGGTTTCTGAATTAAGTAGAGCATACAGAGGAGGTTCTCTTGAGTTCTCCCTTTCTTTTGTCAACCTAGACCATTCTTTATTCAAAACGAGAAAGAGAAGGTTTTAATTGAAGTGTAACCTCTTATTGAAGTATTCTTATTTCAAGTTTTACATAAAAGTTAAGAAAATCCATATTTTCATTGAATGTAAAATACTTCATGATTAGTTGATAGTCATTAGTCCAGTTAATTGAAGATATTCCCCATACTTTTGGTGTAATTCCCGTGGCTAAGTTCGGTTAAAATTTTGAGTTTAAAACTCTCGCTATAACGTCTTAGAATTTTGTTGTTATTATACATATCATTTGATTTTGTATCCAAAAGTACATGCCAGCTGCTTAAACATTCCCATACTATTATTCCCTGTGTTCTTTATATTAATAGAATTTTCAAGCTCATTGTAGTTTGAATAATAGAAACTAGAGATGCGGTCTTTAAGTTTGTTGTTAGAAATTAACCACATTGAGTCAAATGTGCCAGCGTTTGAACTTTCTTGAACAACAGTGATATAATCATAATCTTTAAAGAACCGAGTTTTATTAATGAACGGAAATACAAGATTAATGTATAATATTCGGTCAGAGTATATTTTAATTCTTCTGCATTGTCCACCAAAAAAGACAACGACAATAAACCAAATTATTATAACGCCAGCTATTAACAGAGTGTTTATGATTGTTTTGTTTTCGAATAAAACTTTAATTACAATAAATGCCAAGAAGGTAACCAGTGCCAATAAGACAACAACTAAACCAAAGCCAAGTAATCTGAATTTTGCTTTTGTAATTACATCGGTCATATTTATCATGTGGTATTTCGAGTAGGGTTAGTGTAATTCTGACTAACGTTTTTATAAATGTTTAATTATCAAACTTTTAAAACTTAATGTTTTCTCTCGAAAATCAACTTCTTTAACGTTAGCTTGGGAAGTCAGTTTCTCTCGGGAGACAGGGGGAATTGTGTATAACGCGAGTCTGCGCACAAACCCCATTTTCTTTTAAAATTAACATTTATATCA
>CAYLWS010000016.1:0-52487 GCA_964387525.1 uncultured Fluviicola sp. | reverse complement strand
TTAAAATTGCTTCTTTTATTGTCATTTTCAGGTTTGGTTTTTAATGGTGTAGAACAATTCGATAATACACACTAGTGTGCATTATCCGCATTGTGTTTTATTCCCAAATATACAACTTTTTCAAGAACACTTTTAAACTTAAACACCTCTTTTATATGGAAAGAGGATTAAAACCACTCTATATTTTATCCGATAACAATCATTTATTATCGTTTGTATGTCGCTAAAACATAGATGCTGAAAAAAAATCAAATAAATTTTGTTACTTTCTCTAAAATGAACATTACCTTTCCAAACGAAACAAATTTTTTTTGCTAAAAAAGAAAAATATAGCTAAGCTGTCCGAAACAGAAATTATTGCTCTTTCAAAAAAGGACAATAAATACTTTGGTGTTTTGTACGAAAAGTATTTCGAGCAAATTTTTCGTTTTGTTTTCAAACGTTTAGGTGGAAATGAAGAAGTCGCTGGTGACTTAACCCAACAAACCTTCATGAAAGCAATGGCCAATATTCAAAAATATGAAGACAGAGGCTTTCCTTTCAGCAGTTGGCTGTACCGTATTGCACAAAATGAAGTTTCCATGTTTTTTCGAAGTCAGAAAAAAGAAATGAGCGTTTCAATCGACGAAAAACAATTGACTGATATGGCACATGAAGCTGAAATCGGGAGATATATGTCTGCTGATGAACAAAGCAACCTCGTTTCCGTTTTAAATAAACTTAAGCCAGAACATTTGGATCTCATTGAATTGCGTTTTTTTCAAGAAATGAGTTTTAAACAGATTTCAGAAATTTTATCAATCACTGAAGCCAATGCTAAAATGAGAACTTATCGTATATTGGAACGGATTTCAAAATTATGGGAGGAATCGAAATGAGAAAATTTAAACTAAATAACGAACAAAAGGATTTATCTCCAACGGAAGCTCAAATTAAGCGCCAGAAGAATTTCTCACGTTTGCACCACGACTACGAAAAATTAACGAAGCGTGGAAAAAAACCATTGTACAAAGACCCTAAAATGTTTATCTTATTGTTTTTATTAGGATTGATTGCTTTTTTGGTATTTATCGAACAATAGTTTTAGCCAAAAAAATTCTATCCATTGCTCTGCCTTTTTTACATTCATCAAAAATGAATTGATCTCAATTTCCTGAAAAAATCAACTATTTTTAGTAACTTCAAGGCACAATAAAGCAACACATACAACTTCATTATTATGCCTAACGAAAAAACAGCAGATTACGGACCATTAGAATTACTTTTTGGAACTTGGAAAGGAGATAAAGGAATAGATTTAGCACCTGAACCGAAAGAAAATGAAGTAAATCCCTATTACGAAACAATGGTTTTTGAACGTGCTGGAGATGTAGACAACGCAGGCACACAAGTTTTAGCAATCGCTCGCTACCACCTTTCTGTACGAAAAAAAGAAAACGATGAAACATTTCATGATCAAGTGGGTTATTGGTTGTGGGACAAAGAGAATCAAATCATTATGCATTCATTCACAATACCTCGAGGAATGGCAATTCTTGCAGGTGGAATGTTTGAAAACACACAAGACAGTTACGAACAAGTTACGTTCAACGTTGCAACAAAATTAGGCGAAGATGAAGGGATTTCTCAATCTCCTTTTATGCTTGACAACGCAAAAACAACTGCTTTTAGTCAAGAACTAACCGTGAATTCAACAGAATTATCCTACAGTCAAACGACTGTTTTAGAAATCTATGGTAGAGATATGAATCATACAGATGTGAATACACTTCAAAAAGTAAGTGATTAATTTCGATGTAAAATATTCCAAGACAGTAACAAAGAAATTTACAACCGGTATTTTTTTCGTAACTTCATTGCTTAATATGAAATCATTGAATCAATTGTGCCTATTCTCAGTATTTCTTTTGCTGACAAGCTTAAGTAATGCGCAAGATATTCATTGGTCTCAATTCAATCAAAATCCTATTTTTCAGAACCCTGCTAATGCGGGAGATTTCAAAGGAGACGTCCGATTTGTTGGCAACTATAGAGATCAATGGAGAAGTGTAACGGTTCCTTTTTCAACACTTGCTTTATCTGTCGATTCTAAATTGTACACCAAAAAAAATATCGGCTACGGGATTTCATTTTTCAATGATCAAGTGGGTGATGGAGCGTTTAGAACAATTGAAATACAAGGAAATGTATCTTACCAACATAAACTAACGCAGGATTCTGTCCACAACCTTAGAATTGGTTTAAATCTCGGAATGAATCATCGCCAATTCAATGCCGATCAGTTCTACTTCGACAATCAATTCAATGGTGTAAATTATGACCCGTCACTTTCTACCGGTGAAAAATTACAAACTGAACGGAAAACAAATCTTTCCATTGGATTAGGTGCCAGTTATAATTACTTCATCAATGACCGTTATTCTTTTACGGGAGGAATTGGTGTTTTCAATTTAAACCAACCCAATCAAGGTTTTTTTAGCAAGAAAATTCCAAGAGAAATTCGAACAACTTTTTTTATTCGTGGAATTTACAAACTCAATTCTGACCTCGATTTAGTCCCTGGTTTTAACCTTTCTTTACAAGGAAAATACCGAGAATTTATTATCGGGTCATCTGTGAAATACACACTCATTAATCGATTGGGAGAATACAGAGCAATCTACGCAGGATTGTGGTGGAGAAATAAAGATGCCGCATTTATTACCGTAGGAATGGATTATCAAAGTTGGTGGGTTGGAATGAGTTACGATTTCAATTTTTCAAAATTAGTTCCTGCAAGTAAAGCTAGAGGTGGAATTGAATTTTCTGTCCGTTACATTCTTCACCGATTTAAACCTTCTAAAAATTCGCATAGAATATGTCCCGATTATATTTAGTCTTCCTTCTCACATTCTGTGCATTCTCTGCTTTTTCTCAAAATAATTTGAAGAAGTATTTAAAATTTGCACAAGAGCAGTCTCAGAAAGGAGATTATTTTCATGCGCTAAAGTATTACGAGAAAGCGATGGAGATTGATTCTAATACTGTTGATATTCTCTGGCAAGTTGCGGAAACTTACCGTGCCTACAAAGATTATCGGAAAGCAGAATACTATTACGCGAAGGTTTACGACAGAGAAGAAGCAAGAATTTACCCGAGCTCTTTGCTGAATTTAGGTTTAATGCAAAAACAAAATGGAAAATACGGAGAAGCTGTGAAAACTTTCAAGAAAGCGAAGAAAAAGTATTATAAAAAGAAGAAAAGCTATTTGTACCTCAAAGCGAAAAAAGAATTGGCAAGCACTGTTTGGGCAAAATCTGCAAAAATTGACACGTCAAATGTCACCCTAACTCGATTACCCGAAACCGTAAACACAAAGAATGCTGAATTCGGACACGGAATTTATGACAATCAACTCATTTTTTCTAGCCTACGTGCTGATTCAATATCTGCTTCTGAAGAAGTATATGATCCCAATTACAAAACATCCATTTATTCAAGTAAAATTGAAGACCTTGAATTTCAAGCGTCTGAACAAATAAAAGCACTTTTCATTGAGGATTTACACACAGGAAATGGCACTTTTTCTTTGGATGGAAATCGTTTCTATTTTAGTCAATGTACAGAAGATGGCTACAATTACCGTTGTAAAATAATGGTTGCTCGATTTTCCAATAATCAATGGGTCGGTATTGACTCGCTTGGAGATATCATCAATGAACATGGCAGCAATTCAACCATGCCCTGTATTGCTAAAATAAAAGGAAAAGAAACGTTGCTGTTTTCATCCAACCGGAAAGGCGGAAAAGGTGGGATGGATTTGTATTACTGCTCCATCACCAACGGCAATCAATACGGAAAGGTTCGCGCCATTAAAACCTTGAATTCTTTAGACAATGAGATTACACCTTGGTGGGATTCAATTCAACAACGTTTGTACTTTTCATCCTCATGGCACAATGGCTTTGGTGGGTACGATATTTTTTATTCCCAATTTGACGGTAGATTCAATTCTCCAATCAACGTTGGGATTCCTGCCAATAGTCCTGCAAATGACATTTATTTCTTCAAAAACGGCGATACTTCTTACATTTCTTCCAATCGTTTAGGGGTAATGTACAGCAAGAACCCAACCTGCTGTTCCGATATTTGGTCATTGATTCCCCCAGAGAAAGTTGAACCACCAACAGCGGAAGAAATGTTGGCAGATTTGAACAAACGATTGCCGGTTACATTGTATTTCCACAATGACATTCCAAACCCTCGATCTTGGGACACAACGACAACCTTAAATTACATTTCGTCCTACCACGATTACACTGCAATGATTGACCGCTACCAGAAGGAATATTCTCATGGATTGACTGGCGAAAAATCAGATGATGCAAAATTAGACATTGAAAGTTTCTTCATCGAATATGTTGACAAAGGCGTGGACGATTTACAGCTATTTCGTGATTTATTGTTGAAAGAATTAAACCGTGGAGCAAAAATAAACATTACAGTGAAGGGCTTTGCTAGTCCATTAGCCAAAACAAATTACAATGTCAACTTGACCAAAAGAAGAATTGCTTCGTTGGTAAATTATTTGCGGGAATACAATGGTGGTGTTTTTGCAAAATACATCGACAATACGGCAGAAAATGGTGGTCGAGTAATCTTTTCACAAATTCCGTTTGGAGAATATACGGCCAATCAATTGACAAGTGACAATCCAAATGATGTAAAGAATTCAGTTTATTCACGATCAGCTGCGATTGAACGTAAAATAGAAATTCAAAGTGTCAGTTATTTGGAAGAAGAGAAAGAATTTGCACTGACAACGAAACAGCCTGTATTTGATTTCGGAAAGAGAAAGCAAGGTGAAATTCTACGGCATACTTTTACAGTGAAGAATAAATCTACACAAACAATTGCAATTTCTAATTTTAGAATCGATTGTGATTGTGTTTCTATTGTTGCCCCAATAAAAACAATTACCCCTGGAAGTGAAGTACAAATTGAATTCATTCTGGACACCAAAAACTTGAATGGATTTACCGTGGAAGAAGTGTTTATTCAACTAATCGGGAGTGACAAAGAATTAAAACTCTATATCTCAACAGAGATAGAATAGTCAAAAGTCTGCCAATTGTTCGTTGAATAGTTGTTTAACCAAAGAATATCTTATTTTTGCCTACAATAAATGCACGAAAAAAACGAAATAGAAATCATTGAGAAGCCAAAGTTCAGGCTGAAGTTCATCGACATGGCTCGATCTTTTGCAATTTTGCTCATGTTAGAAGGTCATTTTATTGAACATACTTTCAAAAATTTCAAACCTTTGATTGCGCAAATTAAAGAAACGGGAACTTCTGGCTATTTCTTTTTTGATTGGTGGTATTTCATCAAAGGATTTACTGCTCCCCTATTCTTCACGGTTACTGGAGTTGTCTTCGTTTATTTATTGGCGAGAAACAAGGAAGCTGGTTTCCGTAGAAATCCACGTATACACAAAGGATTTCAACGCGCTTTTGAGTTATTACTTTGGGGTTATTTACTGCAATTAAACCTTCGTTATTTGAGTAATACATTCAACCATGAAAAAACTTGGTTCTTCGCTTTTCATGTATTGCAATCCATTGGAGTTGGCATCATTGCATTGCTATTAATCTTCGGCTTGTATAAATTGATTAAAATTGGTCCACTTTACGCTTATTATTTCTTTGCAGGTACACTTGTCTTCTGCTTTTATCCCGTATTAAAAGAAATTCCACCCGGAACATATGCTCCTGCAGGTGCACCACAAATTGTTCAGAATATGATCCACGGTCCTTATTCTGTGTTTCCTTTTGTCCCTTGGTTAGCCTTTACAATGTATGGCGGAATGGTTGGCGCACTTACCATACGTTTTCAAGGCCACGTTCAGAAATTTTGGTATCCAATCATGTATGTTGGTACGGGGATTTTACTCAACGTATTCGGCAGAAGCATTGGACTCTTTTTGGATGATGTATTGGAGTTAATGGGACTTGATTTAAACCTCGTAGCCAATTCTTGGTTGTATGGAAGATTGGGCCAAGTCTTTATTGCATTAGGTGTATTCATGCTTATTGACAAACTTTTTAAGTTCAAAGCAGAATTGTTCTTGAAAGTTGGACAGAATACATTGTCCATTTACATTCTACATGTTATTATTCTCTACGGAGGAATATTTGGGTACGGAATCAAAGATATATTTGATCATAACCTTTCCGGTTGGCAAGCAGTTCTTGGCGCAGCATTATTCATTGCAACATTTGTATTCTTTATCAAATACTTGGATTTCTTTAACAATTTAAAATACAGAACACTTGTATTCTTACGGTTAAAGAAGAAGAATTAAACCTTTTTCGTATTCTTAACGTTGTACTTAGGCTTCGTTCTTTTACTTTTAGTTGGCTTTGCAGGTTTCGCAAATTGCACCAATTTTTCAAAAGTTCTAACACCGCAATCATCTTCGATCACAACAAGAACGACATAAGAACCCGATTTTCTAAATTCATGTGTCCCAATTCTATCCTCGGATTGTTTCCCATCACCAAAAATCCATTTAATATTTAGCGAGTCTGCATAGGTAGAACTAAAGTACAACATGTACTCCCCTTCTTTGGACACCCATGATTTAACCGTTATTTTATTTCTCTCCAAGTGATATTTTTGGCGATGAGTAGAAACGTAATTCTTCGCTTCCCTCTTAATCGTCTCCGCATAATTTGCTGAAATTGTATTGGTAAAAACATGTTCGTTTGATTCATCAAAAATAGCATTGTAAAAGGTCGTTGCAATCAAATATGAACCATCTTTACTTGGGTGAGCTCTATCGAGTGCATATAAATCGATCGAACTAATTCCTTTCACATGTTTCCAAACCATTCCAACAGGAACGATAGGAAAATTAAATTTCTCACCAATGTAACGGTATCCAACTTCAATCGAATCCGCCATTTTTTCATACGTATTGATTTCTTCACGATCTAGAAAACCATTTTCATAGCCCCAGGTCATGTAAAACAGAACATTTGTACATTGATTATTTGCAAAAATAGAATCGGTAATCTGTTGAATGTACGGAACAGTTGCAGTATCAATATGCGCTTTGCTGTGCGATAATTCTCTACTGTACCCTTGTAATATCACATAATCCCACTTTCTACTGTTGATTGCCTCGTACATGTCTTCTCTTTTAGAATGTACTTGAAACGAAGCTCCAGATTGCGTGTTTTTTTCAATGATAGCATTCTGCCCACCTTTATTCGCCATATGTTGAAGCATGCTAGGCATATCATTCATATGTGTAAAACTGTTTCCAATGAAAAGAATTTTCAGTGGTTCAACATTCGTTGCTGAAGCAGAATTAGAAACAAATAATGAAAAAAAGAAAGCTTTAATTGTTGTAAGCATCACCTTTTTAAAGTTGAAAGAATAAGTCATGTTGTTCAGATTTAATTAAGATGAGCAAATATTAAACCAAACAAACTAAGCCAATTCAATTTTTTTTGCGATCATCTTTAATTGATCTTGCGTCAACGACATTTTATCTTTTGCAAAATTCATGTCATCTAATTTATCAATTGGAATGAGGTGAATATGAGCATGCGGAACTTCCAATCCTATTACAGTAACCCCAATTCGGTTACAAGGAAAAGCAATTTTTATTTTCTTTGCGACCGATTTGGAGAAAATCATCATTCTTCCCAAAACATCATCTTCCATATCAAAAATAGCATCTACTTCGACCTTGGGAACAATAAGAACATGTCCTTCTTTCACAGGCATAATGTCTAGAAAAGCAATAAATTCATTGTTCTCAGCGACTTTATGACAAGGTATTTCACCTTTAATTATTTTTGAAAATAAAGTAGCCATTATCTAGAAATTTCAAGAATTTCAAACTGAATGATTCCATTAGGAGTCGTTACGTCAGCAATATCACCTACAGATTTTGCCAACAATCCTTTTCCGATTGGAGAATCAATACTAATTTTCTTTTCTTTAAGATTAGCTTCATTTTCAGCAACCAAAGTATATTGCACCACCATGTTATTCTTGATGTTTTTAATTTTTACTGTAGATAAAATATAAGCTTTCGATGCATCAATTTCAGAATCATCAACAATACGTGCATTGACGATTACTTCTTTCAATTTAGCTATCTTCATTTCAAGAAGACCTTGCGCTTCTTTAGCTGCATCGTATTCTGCATTCTCAGAAAGATCACCTTTATCTATGGCTTCACCAATTTGTTTAGATATCGAAGGTCTTTGTACGTTTTCCATTTCGTACAAATCATCTTTCATTTTTTTTAGGCCACCTTCTGTGTAATAATTAATTTTTGCCATTATCAATAGTATGTTAAATAAAAACAAGAGAGCCGTTAAGACTCTCTTGTTGCAATAAAAATAATAAAAAGTTTCTTATTTCAAGCTAAAAGTTACACCTAAAGTATGAATTACTCCAAAAGTTCCAGCGAAACGTGCAGCATATTCGATACCTAAAGCACTTTTATTCTCTCCAACTAAAGCGTCAACAGAGAAACCTGCAGAAGGACCGATTAAAGCATTAGATCTTTTTTCAGCACTGAAAATATTTTTTTCATATACATATCCAGCTCTTAAGTTAAATGCAACTTTTTCTCTCGCAATTCCATAATCTAATCCTAAAGCAAATTGGTCAGAAGAGAAAGAATTAGCCGTAAAACCAAAAGCTACATTCAATTTATTTGTTTCGTTAAAGATGAAATCATACGATCCACCAAGAGCTAACAATGAAGGAAGTTCATACGTTGCAGATCTTTGATTTAAAGTAGCGATAGAACCAGAAGTTACATAAGTAGCTTGATTTGACAAACCATCTCCTTTGTACTTCATTACAGGTCCAACATTTCTTAATGAGATACCAAATTTAATTTGATCTTGCTCACCAGTAACATAACGGATACCAGCATCAATTCCAATACCTGTTGCACTTAAATTAGAAATCTTCTCTGTAATTACTTTGAAGTTAATTCCACCAGAAATAGAATTTGAAAACGTTCTAGCATAACCAATGTTAATAACATTTGCTCTTGGAGAGAAAACCCCAATATTACCTTCTGGATTGTTTACCGTTGTAATAGCGATATCTCCAAAGTTCATCGCTTGAATACTAAATGCGATTACACTATTTTCAGAAACACGTTGTGCTATACCTACAGAGTTTAAACCAATACTTGCAGATCCCATCCAATTTGTATAATTGAATTTAATCTGTGTTTTATCTGTAAAAGCAATACCAGCAATGTTCAAGAATGAAGCTTCTAAACCGTTTACATTTGCAATACCTGCACCACCAGAAGCAGAACTTCTAGCCCAAGGATTCACTAACATATGCGAAGCACCTGCAGAACCTACACGATCTTCATTTCCAGCATTTACACTGAAGCTCGATAAAATCGTAGCTCCAATGATTAATGCATTTGTAAATTTTAATATTGAATTATTCATTTCAATTTGTTTTAGTCTTATTATATACCTTGTAAATCAACTTGTCTCATTCCACCGAAGAACTTAATGATTGTTTCTCCAACATCTGGAATCTCAACATGTATCAAGTACAATCCACCTGCAACAGGTACACGTTTATGGTTATTTAAATCCCAATCGATATACGTTTCAGGACTGTCTTTTTTAAACGTTCTAACTAATTTACCATTAGAAGTGTAAATTTTAACCGTACAACGCTCTGGTAAGTTTGTAATTTTAACACGTGTATCCAAACGATTTCTTTCGTAATC
This sequence comes from uncultured Fluviicola sp., assembly GCA_964387525.1. Taxonomy (GTDB): domain Bacteria; phylum Bacteroidota; class Bacteroidia; order Flavobacteriales_D; family Crocinitomicaceae; genus UBA4466. The sequence continues at coordinate 42,715 of CAYLWS010000016.1, read as the reverse complement.
TGAATAAGCATAATAAGGATTTGGTACAACGTTGATCATATCTAAAACTTCAGATAATCTATCGTTAGAATTGTATCCGGTACTAATCTCATCCATGTTCCAAGAATACATAGGACGACCATTATTAGGTCCACCAGTAACATTTCCTTCTGTATAGAAGTTTTTGTATTCTTTACTAACTCTTAAACGAATAGTTACACCTGTTTCCATTGCTGTTCTACCAGGAACAGTTAATGGATAAGCTATCCATGAAAGATTTCCATACGTTTTCGTTTTTTGGGAAGTATTACCTGCTTCAATTAATAAATAATCTTGGTATAATTTATTCGTTGCCAAGTTTTCCCCTTGAGAAGGAACATAAGCAGGGTAATCATTACCTTGCGCATGTTTATTAATTGTTTTCTTTTGGTAATTGAAAACATAAACTGGATGCATACCGCCCATAATTGGGTTACCACTGTTATCAATCATACGATCTGAAGGATTCCAAACCATGTCTGTTCCATTATCATTTGCTAAGAAAGAATTCTCTCCAAAAGCCATGTATAAACGAGCACCAGATTCAACATCGATTGCATAACCAGGGAACCAACTCATACCTGTACCACTTCCGTCTGAATTTCCATTCTTATCCACAGAAGGACTTTTTCTCATTTGTCCAGGTTGCGCATTACCAATATTGAAAGATGACTCACGACCCAATTCAATTACCGGACATCTCGTCCATTTTGATTTATCGTTCGTAAATACAATATCAACACTTGGTAAATAACGTATAGAAGCATATTGTCTTGCAGAAGCTCCGTTGTAATTGAAGTATGCTAAAGGCATATAAGCTCCTTGAAAACCAACTAAACGATGAGGAGAAACTGATCCTCCTAATATTTTAGACCATTTTTTAGAATTATCAATACCTGCTTCATCTGTATACACACATGATTCAAGGTAATTCGGAACATCTGGATCGTCTGTACATTGTACTCCAGAGGTAGCATCGTCTTCATCTGGGTCAAAAGTTCCGGATCTAATCCAGTTCGTTGGATAAAAATTATCGCTATCAGGAACTCCCATTAGCCATTGTTTCGAACTATCCTCAAAAGTAATTGTAGCTTCCAAAAAGTCAGTTGTCTTCGCTTGATCTGCTGCTAAACCATCTTCAGAAGAATGGTATTTATTTTGAGAAATCTGAACAGATATACCCCATTGTGGAATTAATTGTTCATTGGCAACTTTAATTGAAATTTCCGAAGAAACACTTTCAACAAGAGCGCCACCAACGTAACGGTTAATTGTCCATTTTGCAGTATCTGCACCATTGTCTGAATTGGAAGGATTATAATCGTTAAATACACATTCAAACTGTCCACCAACTACATTTAAAGGATCGATCACTTTAATATTAATTGGACCTTTACCTTCTTGGTAGATCGGGTCAATTAAATAACCTGTAGATACGATCTTATCAACAGACTCACTTGTTAAATCAATCGCTCGTCCACCATTACCATGTCCATCTAATCTTTGGATTTTTGGTCCAGAACCGTAAGCTAAACTTTGAGACAAACCTCCTGATTCAGGTTTTGGATTGTGAGGAATTGCTTCAATAGACTGAACAGCAGCACCATCATACCCTAAACGAGAAGAAATATAAGGTATTTTTTGACCTGCAAACGTTAATGGATCATTAGGATCATAAGGAGCATACTCATTGTGAGCATAGGCAACTGCGATGTAATGGTAACGTTTATGGTTAACCAATTTAGGTACACCTTGTGCAAATTTATCTTCGCTAATCAAAAATGAATGTTGAATTCCTTTGTTATCAGCAGAAACTTTACGTGAACCAACTGAAAAACCAAGGTCTTCATTGAACTCAAAATTAATCAAATCTACAATATCATTTTTAATATCACACTGTGCAACAATTTGCGCTTTTGTGTCATCTGTAATATCTGCAATAGAAGTCTGATCATCAATCAATTGATAAACTTGGTATCCTTCAAAAGTATAAAAACGATCTAATAATGGATCTGTAATATTTACTTTATCTTCTTCATGGTATCCTTCTAAGTAATTATTTGAAGAAGGTGGATTTGAAATCATTAATACCAACTCATTCTCTAATTCTTGAATCGTTAACTTAGGAGCGTAAGGTGGCTCTAAAATTCTAAAACAAGCATCAAATAAAGCTTGTGCTTTTGTATCCGCTCTTTTCATTGCATCAACAGAAGCTAATAAACCACCTGCATTACTTCTACCGTAAACAATTCCGATTGTAATATTATTTACAGCACCTGGTTTCAAGGTAAATGGACCAGCAGACTGAACAAAACGCTTATCTTCATTTGTAGGATTACTAGCACCTGCACCATCAATATCAAATTCACTCCAATCAAAACCAAGGTCAACTCCTGCTGTACCCCAATTCAATGGATCAGAATCACCTGGGAATAGGTAATCAGAAGGAGTGGAAGTTACTCCAGTACCTGCCCCCCCATTACCACCATAAAACATTTCATCTCCATTTTGCCAAGAACCACTCATATAGTTGTAAAACTCTTGCCCATTTCCTGGATCATTGTAAGGGAAAGGAGCTCCATTTTTATAATAAGTAAAGCGTCGCATACCGAAACGCTCGTTATCAATCAAACCATCCGAATAACCAATACCGATACCACTGTACACAATACCTGTATCGTTAATTGCATCAGTTACTGAAGGAATAACCATAACATTATTAATCGTATCAAAATAAGGACCTACATTATCACGTCCATCACCATCTTGGTAAGGACCTTCAAAGAAATCACAACCAATAGCTGGAGGATTTTCTCCATACCCAATTGCACCACTCGCTGTTTCATCTAAATTATCCGCATTATACGCATAACCTAAACCTCTGGACACATCACACCCAATATAATCATCAAAACCTCCCCCAACATCTGCATCAATGTATTGAGAGAAATAAGTATCGTACAATGTTTGAGTTCCTCTATTGATTAACTCATAGTTGTAAAAAGTCATCCTATTCACTTCATCATTCGTTGCAAAAACGAAAGCTTGTGCACGAATTTCCATTCCAATTGGTTGACCATTCGTTTCACCGTGAATATTACCAGCATCGTTAAAAACCCACCAGTGCGTTTCATCACCAAACAAAGTTACACGACGGTCAATACCACAAGTAACATCATCACGATTTAAAATATCATCGTACCATGGGTGATCACCATCTTCAGGATCGTAATTTCCATCAACACCACTTTGTCCAAGAGGATTATCGTAAAAAGGAGCTAAATAATGATCTTGGTAACGAGAAGCATCACCATGAGCAGGCCAATTGTTAATACGATTCATTATTTCAGAATTCGGTTTTTCAACATCACCACAAGCAACAGGGTCAGCAGTAGACAATTGACATTCCCACCAAGTAACAAATGCAATTACTTCTGATTTACGAATTGTATAAAATTTATCATACGCATCACATTGATCCTGATCAATTGTAGCTGCACCAAAATCACGAACAACTCCATCACCTACTGGTTGAGTTGGGTCATAATTTCCTGAACCTAAAGCAACACTTAGAGGTCCTGTCCAGAAATCTTCATTACTTCTAAAAGTTAATGCTGCAATTTTCAATTGACCATTGATATCTGTTCCACCCATCCAAAGTGCACCTGCATAAATTACAGTTGTTCCTGAACCTTTTGGAATTTCATAAGCAGCCACTGTAGACCCCCTATTAGTCCACATACTTCCACCAGTTTCAATTAACGCACTAACATCATTAAATGACATGGTTAATCTTGCTGTTGCAGGTGAGCAACTAGCTCCCTTCTCTTGCGATACATTCTGGTTGTTATTGTTCTGCTGCAAACCAACTAAATCGTAATTGATATATGAGAATGCAGGATTAGAACCTAACAATAATGTTACCCCTAATACTATTTTAACGAATTGTTTTTTCATAATTCTTTTCTATATTATGATTAAAAATCTAATTTAACACCGATACGAATCGTTCTTGGGGAACTGATATTGTATGGATTTTGAACTTTCATTGCGTAATACTCTCTAAACGATTGTTCATCTGTTTGGTTCTGGATAGTTACTTGACTAGTAGCAGCTGCTAAATAACCATCATCATCCCAGTTACCTGTTGCTCGATAAACACTCAGAATATTTTGTTGATTCAACAAGTTAGTTACACGTAAATAAACGTTCAACACTGTTGATTTTTTCTTTCCTTCTTTACCAAACTCTAAATCAAAGTTTCTATCAATTTGTAAATCTAGACGGTAAGACCATGGTAAACGTGAACCATTAGTCGTACCAGTTAAACCTGATTGACCTTGAGGAGAAAATTGACCTTCATTGGTAATACCAATTTGTTTAGAATAAGGAGAACCTGAATAGATGTTAGATACAATATTCAAACCTGTATTTTGGAAGAGATCAAAATCTCCAACAGTTGGTCCGTTGTAATCAGCTCCACTTCCATAACGGTAATCAGCAGTAATTGAGAATGCATGACGTTGATCAAAGTTATAAGGAAAGATAGCTCTTAAGTTTGGTAAACCAGCGTTGATAAGTCCTTGTGCAGATGTTGCATCAGACCCCGTACCTTCAGCAAACTGAAGTGTATAGTTGGCTGTCATTCTTAAATTACCTGTTCTACGCATATCGTAAGAGATTGTCATACCTTTTACAGTACCAAAATCTCTATTCCCAAACGTTCTATATGTTCTTGGGTAAGCTCCTGTAACATTAATTAACTGAACATTGTCTCTTTGTTCACGATAGAATGCCGAGATTTTCAATGAAGAAGTTTTTGTCAATACTTGTTGAAAACCTAACTCATAATCAATTGTTTTTTCTGGTTTCAAGTTTGAATTGTTCACAATAGCACTTCTATTGTTAATGAATTGGTATTGAAACGGATCAAAACGAACTCCTGAAGTAGGTCTCTTAGTTAAGATATCATAATGTGCGAAGAAAGATGCTTCATCCGAAATTGGAAAAGAGAAAGAAATACGAGGCATTACATTAATTTGTGCTTTGTAATCTTCAAACGCATCAGCAGTCGGTGTGCTTTGACCAGGATTATTCAAGTAAGGTTGAATTCCTCCAGCTCCTTCAATCAATTGAGGATCTGAAACTTCAATACCACTTGCATCATACCATGTATCACCACTTCTATAACCTCTAATTGAATTAGGGTTGTTAGCATCATCAACATATACAGTGTAGTCACCACCAATAGAAGAAGGAACATTAATCCAGCTTAAAGAAGGGTCAGCATCTCTCAAAGCTTGAGCTTCATCAACTGTTCTAGCACTGTAAATTAAATATTTATCTTTCAATACTGGTTGATTTGCATCAAAGATATCAACACGAACACCAACATTAAATACGATATCACGGAAAGAGAATTTATCCATCAAGTAACCTGCAATATAAGTTGGTTGATAAGCCCCTACAAAACGTTTGAAGTTTCCATTTTCATCGTAATCTTCAAAGTATTTATTGATATCTGTTTGACCTTTCACTTTTTCACCTGTGTGATCATACCCCCAATAAGAAACATAAGAGTTACCAGAATTTAACAATTCATCTGGAGAAAACATATCTAAAGAATAGATATTAGGATCGTATTGATCAATGTTTAAGAATTCAGCATCAGCTACACCAGAATTAATTAATCCATTCTGTTGCAAGTACTGTCTTAAATTATAATCAAAAAAGAATTGATTGTCATTTTGCTCAGCTCCACCATATTGCCCCGTTCCACTTTGACTAGCATAACCCGTATTCAATGGGTCATAACTTGTATATGTAACACCTTGTTGTGCATCGAATGTATACGTTGGATTACTTAAATCAATTTGGTTGATATGAGAATTTGTATACTGTCTAGCTAAAGTCCAAAGTCCCATTGGACCATTTGTGTTACCACTTGAAGTTGTACCTGAAGTCCATCCTCTATCATAACGTTGTTCATATTCAAATCCTAAAGAAATTGAATGGTCACCAATATTAACAGCACCAGAACCAGTAACACGAATCTGTGTATTATCTGTTTTCTGGAAATAGTTATAAGGAGAACCAATGTTACTCCAAATACTGTAAACAGACTGAGGAGAATCACCATTCAATAATCCATTCCCTTGTTGAATTTGGTTAAAGTTTCTATAATTCTGTTCCTGTTGCCAGTTTGCGTCAGGTGTAAACAAGTTAAAGTATTGATTAGTTTGAGCTGCCAATTGAGGATTTGTTTCGGAAGGCGTGAAATTAACATTCACAACCGGAGGAGTTACATCCTGAACAGGCCCTATGTTTGAAATACCTGCATATGTTGTCTCTCTACGAATATCAAATCGACCAACATGACCATAATTAAATAAGTTGTACTCATGTTTCGGATCAAAACGATCTCTAGAGTTTTTAGAGAAATCGACCATTAATGAATAGTAAGCAGATTTAATTTTAGAGCTACTCCCTTCAGTATCATTTGAGAAACGTTGTGTTAAACGTCCAAAAACTCTCCAATCCGTATCTCTATAAGCTCCGAAATTTGAAAAGTTAAACAAAGAACCTGATCTACTATAAGCACTACCCCATGAATAATTATATGAACCACCGAACGTTAAATTCATTGATGGCCCTGTATTAACATCAACCTTACCTTGAGCAGAAACAGAAGATGATCTAGCGTTCATTCTCCATTTTGTATTCTCAAAATCATCTTCTCTCAAGTACAACGCACTATATCTTGTACCTCCATTAGCTGTAAGAGTCAATGGATTTTCAAGAATTTCATCACGCACATCTTTCTTTATTCTATATGAACCACCGGCCAATGGACGGTTATCTAAAGCTGTAGTATAATTAGCCGAAACTAAGAATCCTAATCTCGGTTTTGTTTTCTTTCCTGTAGAATCTTTCTGCATCCATAGCGGACCAGATAATAAACCTTCAACTAAGTTGTAAGAATACTTATCCAAACCAAAAACTTTTCCGTCGTAACCGTCTTCATCTTTACCTTTAAAGTAAAAACCAGAAGTTACACCTTCAATAGACCCGAAGTACTGTGCAGAAGGCCCTCTTGTTACAATCGAAATAATACCACCTGTAGCATCACCATAATTCGCAGGTAAACCACCTGTAATTACAGTCACCTCTTGGATCGCTGATTTCGGTAAGCTAGAAGATCCACGAACCTTAATACCATCAATGTAAAAGTAAGTCGCATCAGAACGCGAACCCCTTACACTAATACTACCATCTCCTTCAGACTTACTTACACCACCAACAGTTCCGGCAACATCAGCTGCTGAACGTACAGGTAATCGAGCAATGTCTTCTCTTGAGATTGTCGCACCAGAGGCACCACCATCTTTATCAATCAAAGGAACTTTATATGCCACAACAACAACTTCCTCCATATCCTGAACATCTTTCGCTTTCGAAATAGTCAGATCATATAAGAAAGTAATCTTATCCGAAGACACGACAATACCGTTCAATGATTGAGGCTTGTAACCTTCCGTATTGTTTCGAACTTCCAAATCATACGTACCAGGCGTAATTGAATTGATTTGAAAATTACCATCAAAATCGGTCGTTCCACCACCTTTAATAGTTCCATTCTTTTTAAGAATTACCTTCGTAAAAGGAATTGGCTCTTTCGTTTCACCATCAGACACAGTACCTTTAATTGTACCGAGACCTGACTGAGAAAAGCCGTAAGTCAATGTAAGCAAGACGCTTACGAGCAACAAATTTAATCTTAATAACATAAGTGCAGTTTATTTATTATACTTAAATGCTAGTTTAAAGCGGGTAAATATAGGAAAAAATTAAATAGAATTAACGAATTGTTAAAAATATTTAAATCTATTTTACTTAACTTTCATTAACAAATTTAGGGATTATTTCTGGGTAAATTAATCCAATCTTAACCAAAAATTAACATAAATATACATCTCTACGTAAATTATTCCATTTGCATTCCTACCTTTACCTCTGATATGACACCTTTTACATTTGAAGAAATACAATTAAATCAAACAACATTATTCTTATGTCGCTTTGATAATTTTGCTCCAGCACCTTATTTAAACTACCTTTCTAAAGAAGAAGTGGTTAAATTAAGTTCTTTTAAAAGTATATCACGCAAAAGGGAATTCATAACTTCCCGTATCTTAAGGCATCGTATTTTAGGCTTCCAAACGATACACTATACTGAACACGGTGCACCTTATACAAAAGGAAAAGGGTTTATTTCAATTAGCCATTGTAAAAATTGGGTTGGTATAGCGGTCAATGAAAATTACAGTATAGGGTTAGATTTGGAACCTCCTCGAGAAAATATCTTCGCATTGTCTTACAAATTCCTCTCTGACAACGAGCTTTTAAAATTTGACATTCGCTCTAAACTTGAAGTAACCAAAATTTGGTCCGCCAAAGAAGCGCTCTACAAACTCGCAGGTCGGAAGAAGATTATTTTCAAAACAGAATTACTCTTAGACAAAGATTCAAATCACAAATGGTCGGGAAGAATTATTAATCCAGATTCTATTTTATCCGTTAATTTGAATATATTTGAACACAAAGGAATCATTGTTTCCATAAATAGTAGTAAAATTGTTGAACACAAACGAAATACATAATCATTTCTCTGCTCGAACAGGCCAAATTGCGGTACTGATCGATCCTGACAAGTTTAACACACCCGAAACACTTTCCCCCCTACTAAAAAAGGCAGAATTTGCTGGAATTGATTACTTCTTTATAGGTGGCAGTACAGTTTCTAGAAAAGCTTTTTCAGAAACCGTTGCGTTCATTAAAAAAAACACTTTAATTCCTGTTGTCATATTCCCAGGTGCAGCCCACCAAATTTCAGAAGATGCAGATGCTTTATTGTACCTAAGTTTAATCTCAGGCAGAAATCCTGAATACCTCATCGGTCAGCACGTCCTGTCCGCTAACGAAGTGTACGACATGGAAATCGAAATAATACCAACTGCATACATTTTAATTGATGGAGGCACAAAATCTTCTGTTGCATATGTCAGTCAAACTACACCGATTCCGAATGACAAAGAGACTATCATTTTGAACACTGCTAAAGCTGGTATATTACAAGGGAAGAAAATACTTTATCTTGATGCAGGAAGTGGTGCAAAGAACCATGTACCCGCTAGAATAATTGAAATTTTGAAAGAATTGAATCACCCAATCATCATTGGTGGAGGAATACGTTCCAAAGACGCACTAAACAATTTATCTCAAGCAAACGTTCTTGTTATCGGGAATAAAATTGAAGAAGAAATTAATTTTCTGATTGATGTAAAAGAGTTTATTGATGGGTGAAGTTGGGTTCTCTCGGCCTCTCGTCACATTTCGACAAGCTCAATGGGGGCAGCTCGAGGTCCGTTCGAGGTTCGTTCATCCGTTTAGATTCAAATGCTGGTTAGGCGATAATATACATTTATGAATTATAAAAAGATTTCTGGGATTGCCTTTGCGTTATCTTTTTTGATGGCAATTGTATTGTTTACAGGATACGGAAGAGCATATGTCTCAATCGAAATGGCTAAAATCATTTTCCTCTCGTCTGGAGCAATTGCGCTTTTTATGAATATTCTTTCATACAAAACGGGGAAACACGAACAAACGTTTAATCTATTTTATTGGATAGGAAGCATTGTCTTGTTCTTAGGGTTTGCTTTTAAAATTCTCCATTGGCCAATGGCTTCTATAATAATTTTAATCGGCGCCTTCATTCTTGGCGTGGCTTTTCTTCTACCAAACAAAGTAAAGAAAAAACAAAAAGACGACGATTTATTGGATAACTTTTAGAACCATCAAGCATTGGAACACAAGAAATCGACTAAAAAACCCTTATTATTTGTTGTCGAACTTAGCTTTGAGTGACATATCTAGACTTTGAAAACTATGCGTCAATGCTCCAACAGATATGTAATCCACTCCTGTTTCTGCATAAGAACGAATTGTTTCCATTGTAATTCCTCCCGAAGCTTCCACTTCAAATTTTTCAGGAATTTCTTTCAATGCCTCAACGATTCTTTCCGGCGAAAAATTATCCAACATGATTCGATCTACATTCCCAATTTCGAGTACTTCAGCCAATTCTTTTTCATTACGGACTTCAATCTCAATTTTAAGACTTTTTCCCGTTGAAGCGAGATAATCATTTGCTCTCTGGACCGCCAATTTTATTCCACCTGCGTAATCTACATGGTTGTCTTTCAGCATAATCATATCATACAATGCAAAACGGTGGTTGTGCCCTCCCCCAATTCTTACCGCCCATTTCTCCATGTAACGGATTCCAGGTGTAGTCTTTCGTGTATCCAACAATTTCACATCTGTTCCTTTGATTAAAGAAACGATTTCATTGGTCTGAGTAGCAATTCCACTCATTCTTTGCATGAAATTAAGCACCAATCGTTCGGTTGTCAAAATTGACCTTGATTTTCCAGAAACTTCAAATGCAATATCACCAAATTTAACTCGATCACCGTCTTTGATAAAAACATCGACTTTAAGATCTGGATCGAAAGTATGAAAAATTTTCTGAGCCAATTCTACCCCCGCAATGATTCCTGTATCTTTTACTAATAATTTCGCTACTCCTTGAGCATTCTCAGGAACACAAGATAAAGTAGAGTGGTCTCCATCACCGATGTCTTCTTTCAATGCATTTTTAATAATTTCATCAATCATGGGCTAAAGTTAATAAAATATAGATGAATTGAAACGTTACGTACTCGAACTACAGTACGCTATAATTGACTCTATGAAAAGGGATTTTGTTTATAGAACAGCTTTTTATGCTCGTTCAATCGTAAGGCTTTCAATTTTAAATGAATCTCCCATTTTTTTAAAATGAATGGTAATTCTAAATTCTTCGCCTTTACTGAAGTATTTACCGATAGCAAATGATCCGTCAGCACTTTCTTTACTTTTGAAATGAAACTTGAATTTATCACCTGGTTTACGGTTAAAGAAATCGCCCAAAACAAGTGTCGCTTGTGACTTTGAATAAACACCTTCTTTACCAAGGATACTCACCAGCATTTTATCTTTGCCAAACGATACAATTTCTTTGGCTTGATTCATCTTGAATGCTCTCTCAATTTTAGCGTAAGGAATACTTCCTTGTGAATAAACAGAAAGAGATATAAATAGAAATAAAAAGAGTAATAATTTCATAACCAAAGTTTTGTATTATTGGCTAATTTACAAAATTAATGCCTGAACTGGAAAATTTATACAGAAAAAATAGGGGAACTGAATATTCAAACCGAGTAAAAGCCTTTTTTTGATAAACGTATACTCAAAAAATGTGCGTTTTAACATGAAATTATCCTTAGAACGCTTTATTGATGATGGTAAGGCTGTCCTTTTAAGATTGTAAATGATCGATAGATTTGTTCTAAGAAAAATAAACGAACCATTTGATGAGAGAAAGTCATTTGTGACAAGGCAATTTTTGATTGAGATTTAGCGTACACCTCATCAGAGAATCCGTACGCACCACCAATGACAAAGACAATTGCTTTACCTCCTGCATTCATTCTTTTCTGCATGAATTTAGAAAAACCCATTGAATCAAATTCACGACCATTCTCATCCAATAAAATAAGGTAATCTGCATTGTCCACTTTCGAAAGAATTAGATTTCCTTCTTGTTTTTTTATCTCGGCCTGGGACATATTTTTTGCATTCTTTAATTCTGGAATTTCAATTTTCTCCACAGAATTGTAATGCTTCAGACGTTTAAGGTATTCCTTCTCCCCTTCGATCAAATAAGATGAAGTTGTTTTTCCTACACAAATTAATTTAATTTTCATTCAATAAAAATCAACATTAATACATGATGTGTTTCTTACTGCTCTCTCTCCATTCTGCATCGTACTTACTTGAAGAAAAATAAATAATGATGTCAGCATCATATTTACTTGAAACAAAATAGATCTTCTTATCCGCATCGTACTTACTGTCCACAAAATACCACAACCCTTTGTTTCCATCGGCATCGTATTTTGAAGAACATTTGTAAACAATTAAATCGGCGTCATATTTACTGTCTGCAACAAAAACTTTTACATCTGCATCGTATTTACTGTCTGTAGAATATACTTTCTGTGCAGAAAGAGAAAACGTTAAACAAAATAATAGTGTGAAGAGAAAGAGTGCTTTTTTCATGATTTTTTTTACAAAAATACGAAAAGTGTTTCAATTTAAAAAGATAACACAGAGCTCACTTTGGAATTAAGTAAAAGTAAAAAACAACACAAAGCACTCAGAAACAATAAATCAAGCACTCTTTTAAACAAACTCCGCTTACCTCTGCACAACCTCCAAGTTCTCTGTGTAAATAAAAAAAAGCATGAATGGACATAAACCACAAAAGAACCATCAAAATATTCTTCATTTATTCTAATTCAAAATTTTTCATTATTTAGTGAAGCACTACTTATATTATAATTATATTCGCACCTAAATCAATCAAAGGTTGGAACACACTACTTGTCTTATTTGCAATTCTTCTAACCTGAAGGATATGCCTGATTATTCAGATGTTTTTTTGACCCAATGTCAAGAATGCAGTTTTGTGTTCATCAAAAAGATTCCTTCGAAAAAGGAATTGATTGATTTCTACGACAACAATTACGATCGAACAGACTATTTTTCATCCATCACCATAAAACGCTACAATGAATTGTTGGATACTTTTGAAAAATACAGAAAAACCAATAATATTCTTGACGTAGGCGCTGGAAATGGGTTTTTCCTTGAAATTGCAAAAGCACGAGGATGGAATGTTTTCGGTACAGAATTAACGGATCAATCTGTAAACGTGTGTCAAAAGAAAGACATTCAAATGAAAAAAGGATGCTTGCATGAAGTTGGTTTTGATGAAAATAAATTCGATGTCATTACGAGTTTTGAAGTAATTGAACATGTCAACAACCCTACAATGGTGGTCGCAGAAATGTACCGAATTCTTCGAGAAAAGGGAAAAGTATACATCACCACTCCAAATTTCAACTCTGTTCTCCGTTATCGTTTAAAATCAAAATACAATGTGATTGAATACCCTAATCACCTTTGTTATTTCACTAAGAAAACTCTAGGGAAATTATTTTCCGATGCTGGATTTAATGTGCAACAAATTAAAACGACAGGGATTAGTTTGACTCGAATTAAAACGAGTAAGGGTAAAAGCAATCAAGAATATGTCTCTGAAACTTCCGACGACGAAATCTTACGCCATAAAATAGAGCACAATCGATTTTTAGGTATTGGGAAACGTTTAGCGAATTGGGGATTGAACTTGTTTGGCGTTGGGGATAGTTTGAAAGGAGGGTTTGACTTCTCGACACATTTCGACAAGCTCAATGGGGCAGCTCGAAGTCCGAGTAGAACGAAGTCCGGAGTCCGGAACCTCGAGCTAATCGAGAGGGGGGAGGATTCTACGACAAATAAAATACATTTCTAATTTTTTCATTACTTTTACTCCCATGTGTGGAATTACTGGTTTTATTGATTACAAACAAAGCTCTTCGCGGGAGATTCTCGTACAAATGACTGATATTCTTCATCACCGTGGACCGGATGGTGGAGATTATGAATTATTCCCTTTGAGCAATGCGCAGGTCGGGTTAGGACATAGACGTTTGTCTATTCTAGACTTATCTACCGAAGCCAATCAACCCATGCATTACAACCATTTTACTTTGTGTTTCAATGGGGAGATTTACAACTTTAAAGAAATCAAGAAAGAATTGGTCGCATTGGGACATTCTTTTACATTAGAATCGGATTCAGAAATGATTCTTCATGCGTATGAACAATGGGGAGAAAAATGCTTGGACAAATTCATTGGAATGTTTGCTTTTGTCATCCTCAATTCCGAAACTCAACATTTCTTTTGTGCGCGAGATCGTGCGGGAGTGAAGCCTTTTTTCTATTACTATGAGAATGGTTTATTTTTGTTTTCTTCTGAATTAAAATCTTTCCACCAGCATCCTAAATTCTCCAAAAAAGTAGATAGAAATGCTGTGGCAGCGTACATGCAATATGGAAACGTTCCAACACCGCATTGTATTTTTGAGAATGCTAAAAAATTAAAACCAGGCCATTATTTCAACCTAGACCTTACACAAAGTTTGACTTCTATTGACGACATTGAATTGGTGCAATACTGGAACGTATACGATTTCTACAATGCGCCAAAATCGACGTTGAATTACGACGAAGCGAAAATAGAAACGGAGAAAATTCTCCAATCTTCTTTTGAATACAGAATGGTTTCGGACGTTCCAGTTGGCGTATTTTTGAGCGGCGGTTACGACAGTGCTTGTGTTACAGCTTTACTCCAGAAAGACAGAACGGAGAAATTGAAAACATTCACCATTGGTGTGCCTGACATTGGATTAAACGAAGCACCTTACGCGAAAGATGTAGCGAAACACCTCGGAACAGATCACACGGAAATCAATTGCACGGAGAAAGAGGCCATTGATATGATTCCTGATTTGCCTTTCTATTTTGATGAACCGTTTGCCGATTCTAGTGCTATTCCAACTACTTTAGTGAGTAAAATGGCACGAGAACAAGTTACTGTTGCACTAAGCGCGGATGGTGGAGATGAGATTTTCGCAGGATACAATCGTTACGATTACATGATGCGCTACGGAAAAAAATTGAACAGTATCCCCAATTTTGCACGAAAAGCAATGGTGGGTGCAATGAAATCTATTTCTTCGGATAATATTCCCGTTTTAAAAAATAAATACAACTTTCACAACCGTTACGAGAAATTGAAAAACGTGCTATACGATCCTTCGAATGAAAATATTATGTTGAGTCTGAGCCAACAATACACCAACGATCAAATGAAGGAGATTATGGTGAATGATTTCCAAGCATTAACGACTGATTACACAAGCAAAGAATTAAAAAATAACGTTTCTCCCCTAGCCTACATGCAGGCGGTTGATTATCAAACCTATTTATTGGACGACATTCTACAGAAAGTAGATCGGGCAACCATGACGCATAGTTTAGAAGGACGTGAACCTTTTCTAGATCACAGAATCATTGAATTCGCAGCGACTTTACCCAATGAATTCAAGTACCATAACGGTGTAAAGAAAAGAATTGTCCGCGATATCGTACATCAATACATTCCGAAAGAAATGATGGATAGACCAAAAATGGGTTTTGCAATTCCTATAGCGAATTGGTTGAGTAATGAACTGAAAGATCTGGTGGAAGATTATATTTCTGAATCCAAAATAAAAGAACAAGGTTTTTTCAATTGGGAATACATTGATCGGTTGAAAAATGATTTTTACAACGGAAAGAAAGAGTACGATACGAAGATTTGGTATGTGTTGATGTTTCAAATGTGGCTTCTCGACAAGCTCGAAGTCCGTGTAGCGCAGAATCTCTAGCTAGTCGAAAGGAAAGCTCGAAGTCCGTGTAGCTCGAAGTCAGAGTAGAACGGAGAAATCAATGAACGGACCTTCACGGCTTCTCGACAGGCTCGAAGTCCGTGTAGCTCGAAGTACGGAAGTCCGAGACCACGAACAGACCGAACAAACCGAACGAACCGAACGAGCGGACCTCGAGCTTGTCGAGAGGAAGAGAGGGAGAGAGGAAGGCCAAAGCAATAAATCCTAAAAAAAAACTATATTTACAAAAAAAACGCGTGACTCCTTTTCTACTTTTTCTTGAAACTACTCCTGTAGGAATAACGGACGTGCTTTTGGCTTACTTTTCCTGGTTTAGTTTATGAAAAGAAAGAAGATATATTTTGAGAACCTCAATGGATTGCGTTTTTTATGTTTTCTTTCCGTTTTCTTTTTCCATAGTTTTTACCATGATGATTCATCTTTTGATGGCAACGAAACATTAACCTTTATTGAACGAAATATTTTTGGGAATGGTAATTTAGGGGTTAATTTCTTCTTTGTTTTAAGTGGTTTTTTAATCACCTACCTCCTTATTGAAGAAAGAAAATTAATTGGAAAAATTGACATCAAGAATTTTTGGTTGCGCAGAATACTTCGAATTTGGCCTTTATATTTTGTATGTGTTGCAATTGGTTTTGTTGGTTTCCCTATTCTTAAACAACTTCTCGGTCAAACATCTAATGAAACAGCAAGTCTATTTTCCTTTTTAACGTTTACGAGTAATTTTGACATATTCAAATCTGGATTACCGGACGCTTCAATTCTCGGAGTATTATGGAGTATTGGCGTTGAAGAGCAATTTTATTTAATTTGGCCTATTATCTTAAGCTTATTCCCTGTAAAAAGATACTGGATCCCATTTTCACTGATCCTCATTTCTTCTTTGTTGTACCGTCATTTTAATGACTCTTACCTTGCGCATGAATACCACACTCTTTCTTGTATTGGAGACATGACAATTGGGGCATTTGCTGCTTGGGGTATTATTCAATTTACATCTTTTAAAAAATACGTCATTGATTTAAATAAAATTAGCATTGTATTAATTTACATCTCTTTTATTGTTATTTACGCGTATAGACATGAATTACTTATGCAAAGCCATATCGTACGAATTTTTGAGAGAATAATAATTGCAGTAGTCATTGTTTTTATCATTTTAGAACAAAACTATTCTAACAATTCTTTTGTTAAAATGTCCCGTTTTAAGAACATCTCTAAATTAGGAGAAATAACTTATGGTCTGTACAGTTTACATTTTATTGGAATTCTCATTGCTATTAAAATAACCAATAGAATTTTTGAACAAGAACAACTTTGGCACATTGTCATAATAGATACAGTGTTAGCTTTTGTATTTTCGCTCATCATTGCAAAAATCAGTTATGCCTTTTTTGAAAAACCTTTTTTAAAGTTAAAAGAAAAATTCTCCTATTTCAAAATGAAATAAACAGTGTATATTTACAAAAACAACATATTAATTTGAACTCTTCTTTTACAATATATTTTGATCATGTTCCCATTAGTGTTATCGATTTATTGTGGAGCCTTCTTTTTATCATTTTCATTCTTATTCTTAGTAGCTCTAAAAAGAACAAAATGATTGCCATTGAAGGCAATGGTCATTATAAATACTACATGTATAATGTGTATTTTAAATTATTCTTCTCATTGATTTTTGTAGTAATATACTTATCCATGTATGGTGGAGGTGACACTACTGCATACTACAACGGTGCAGCAAATTTAAATAACTTATTTTGGGCTTCTCCCGTTGATTATTGGAACGAAATGCTGATGACTCCGGGGAAAGGGTTGGCAATACTTCATTTCAACTCATACACTGGTTATCCTCCAGGATGGATCTACGGAGATCCCAATAGTTTTTTTGTCAGTAAAATAATCTCTGTATTTATGCTTTTTTTAGGGCAGAGTTATCTCATTCTGTCTTTATTCATTGGATGGCTCATGGCGAAAGCTTCTTGGAGAATTTATGAGTTGGTGCTCTATTACAAAATCACCTCCGAATGGCTAGGTGCGTTGTCTGTCCTGTTCATTCCTTCTGTGGCCTTTTGGTGTTCGGGAATATCCAAAGACACGGTTATTCTCTTGGCCGTTTTCAACATACTTTACCACACCTTTGGAATCGCCAACAACACAAGAGTTAATTTTTTGTGGAGCATAATAATGACTTTTTTCTCCTTTTTCATTCTTCTCCACACCCGATCTTTCATGGTAGTAACCGTTGCTGGCCCTTTATTCATTGCCTTCAGTACACGAATTGTAAAAAAATACCAAGAAAGCCCTTTTATCGCTAATTTAATGAAGCTTTTCATACTCAGTATCAGTATCTTTTCTTTTATTTTCGTATTGAAATTTCAAGGAGAAGAAATTACCCAAATGACGGGTAAATACATCGCAGAAGCACAAGTACAACAAAATGACTTTAAGAACAATTCCATTTACGGCAGTAAAAAATACGACTTAGGCATTACAGATTTCTCTCCAATCGGAATGATTAAAACGGCTCCTCTGGCAATATTAACGGCTTTTTACCGGCCGGGGATTTGGGAGGCAAGGAGTCCTTTGTTATTAATCAGTGGTATAGAAACCATCGTTTTTATTTTCTTAACATTGACTTTTTTCTTTAGAGGGAAGGTCACAGAAAAAATAAAAATAATTCAAAACAATGAATTACTGATGTTTAGCTTGGTGTTCGCCCTTATATTGGGTTTTTTCGCCGGATTTACTTCCATCTTGTTTGGCGTATTAGTTCGAATTAAAGCACCTTTGTTGCCTTTTTTATTGATGGTGTTGACGGTGAAAAACAAGCCTAAGAAAACAGATCTAAAAACACTTTCAGAAAATCGATAAAAAAGCATATATTTACGTTTTAAAAAATGTTTCATTAGACTATGTCAAAGTTAATCATTGATGCTAACCAAAAAAAATACCTCCCTGATTTCAAGGAAGTTTACCGGTACAAAGATTTATTTGTCACTCTTGCATGGAGAGATTTCAAGGTGCGCTATGCGCAAACTACTATCGGTTTTCTTTGGGCATTTGTGCAGCCAATAATTACTCTAATTATTTTGAGTGTTGTATTTGGAAAATTTGCCAAAGTTGAAACAGACGGTGTGCCTCATTTGTTGTTCACGATTACAGGCTTGAGTATTTGGACTTATTTTTCTTATGTATTGACCAATTCTGGAAACTCTATTATTTCCGCCCAAGGAATGGTTCAAAAGATCTACTTCCCTCGGTTAATCATTCCTCTTTCAAAAGCAGTTGTAGGATTAATTGATTTTGGAATAACATTGTTGATTTTAATCGTCCTAATGATTTATTATAAATTCACACCTTCTGGAAATATCGTATTTGCCCCTGTTTTTATTCTAATCGGAATGATTGCAGCTTTAGCTGTTGGGATATGGTTGAGTGCTTTAACAGTACGTTTTCGTGACTTCCAACACATCGTGCCCTTTATGGTTCAAATTGGATTGTACGCGACTCCTGTTGCTTATCCCGTTGGCCTTGCTACGGAACAATTTCCTAAATGGGCAATGACCATTTATTATTTAAACCCAATGGCTGGTGTTGTACAAGGTTTTCGATGGAGTATCCTTGGAGGTGAAGCTCCTGGTAACATGATGTACCTTTCTTTTGCCGTTGTTTTTGTATTATTTACCACAGGACTTTTGTACTTTCGAAGTGTAGAAGATAAAATGGCAGACTTTGTATAATGGAAGAAGTAGCAATAAAAATAGAAGGTGTAAGTAAAAAATATACCATCGGGAAAGAAAAAGACGGAAGTCTTCGGGGAACTTTGGCCAGTATTTTTAAAAAACAATCGTCAAAAGGAGAAGATTTTTGGGCATTGAAAAATGTTTCTTTTGAAATAAAAAAAGGAGACGTAATTGGTATTATTGGTAAAAATGGTGCGGGTAAAAGTACATTGTTGAAAATTCTTTCTCAAATTACAAAACCGACAGAAGGGAGGATAGAAATAAATGGACGTGTTGCTTCATTGTTAGAAGTTGGAACTGGATTTCATCCTGAATTGACTGGACGAGAAAATATTTTCCTCAATGGGACTATTTTAGGAATGTCGCGAAAAGAAGTGACTTCTAAATTTGATGAAATTGTAGCATTTTCAGGTATTCGTAAATTCATTGATACACCCGTTAAACGATATTCTTCTGGTCAATATGTACGCTTGGCTTTTGCGGTAGCAGCTCATTTAGAACCTGAAATTCTAATTATCGATGAAGTTTTAGCTGTAGGAGACATTGAGTTTCAGAAGAAGTGTTTGGGGAAAATGAAAGATGTAGCTGGAAAAGGTCGGACAGTAATATTTGTAAGCCACAATATGACTGCTGTAAAGCAATTGTGTAACAAAGCAATATTGATAAATAATGGATCTATTATTTTCAATGGTACAACAAGTGAAACTATTGAGGAATACTACTTATTAAATACTGTAAAGAATAATTCTATTAAACAGTGGGATATACAAACTGCATTAGGGAATGACAATATTAAGCTATTAAAAATTGGGGTTACACCTGTAAAAGGGAAAAACATAACCATTGATTCTGGTTTTGAAATAGAAATAGAATTTTTTAATTTTTTAGATAAAATAAATCTTGATTGCACATTAGAGATCAATTCAATTGGAGGAACAACGGTGTATCATAAAGGGCTATTATTAATTGATGATTTAAGTTCTAAAAAAGGAATTTATAATATAAAATCTATTGTCCCAGCCAATTTATTAAACCAAGATATTTATACTATTCGCTTGATTTTTGGAAAAGATCAAAAACATTTATTATTTTCAGTAAATGATATTGTTAATTTCGAAATAACAGCATTAGGAATGAATACCAATACAAAACGACCTGGTATACTCTATTTAGATTTTGAAACAGAAATAAACTATAGAAATGCCTAAACCAAGACTTATAAAACTCAATAAAATTGGCGAACCTTCTTTAGGATATATCTCAATTATAGAAGAAAATGATCAAATTCCTTTTGATATTAAAAGAGTATATTGGACCTATTTCACTCCTAATCATATAGAAAGAGGAAATCACGCCCACAAAACTCTTCAACAACTTATTGTTGCGGTTTCTGGTGTAATAGAGTTTACTTTGATAGATGTAAAAAACAATAAACAGAAATTTACATTAGATACGCCAGATGTTGGTTTGTATATTCCTTGTGGTTATTGGAGAGAAATTAAGTTCTCGCACAATGCTGTTTTACTCTGTTTGGCTTCTGAAAAGTATGACGAAGGTGATTATATCAGAACTTTTCAAGAGTTTATAAAATAACAAAGAATGAAGTTTAATAATCGAAACGTTCAAATAAGTAATTCTGCGATTATCGGAGATAATGTGAGAATTGGAGATGACACTGTTATCTATGACAATGTTATTATTGGCGATAACACAATAATAGCAAACAATTGTATTATAGGAGAACCTGTTAACGATTATTATTCTAATGTAAATTACAAAAATCCTGAAACAATTATTTCTAAAAATAGCTTAATCAGAAGTCATTCTATTATTTATGCCGACAGTAAATTTGGAGAAAATTTTTCTACAGGTCATAGGGTTACCATTAGAGAGAAAACTATTTTTGGTGAAAATTGCAGAGTAGGCACGTTGTCTGATATACAAGGATACTCAGATTTTGGAGATTATTGTTGGCTGCATAGCAATGTACATATTGGGCAACAATCTAAAATAGGTAACTATGTTTTTATTTACCCTTATGTTGTTCTAACAAATGACCCACACCCACCATCAAATATATGTAAAGGACCAACCATTGGTGACTACTCTCAAATTGCAGTTGGTACTGTTGTTCTACCTGACATCTCAATAGGTGAGCACGTTCTTATTGGAGCGAATTCAGTTGTGACGAGGAACATCGATGATTATAGTTTAGTGACTGGAAATCCCGCTAAAAGAATTAAAGATGTTAGAGATTTAAAATCGAAAAAAAATGGAGAATCTCACTATCCTTGGCCTGAAAATTTTAGTAGAGGAATGCCTTGGGAAAATATTGGATACAATAAATGGTTGAACAAAAATGATTAAATTTCTTGACTTACATAAAATAAATCAACAATACCGTTCAGAAATTGATTTGGCTATAAAGAAAATACTCGATTCTGGTTGGTACATCATGGGGAAAGAACTTAGTACTTTTGAAGATAAGTTTGCCAACTATTGTGGTACAAAATATTGCATTGGTGTAGGAAATGGTTTAGATGCGCTAATTCTTATCTTAAAAGCCTTCAAAGAATTAGGAAAACTTCAAGATGGCGATGAAGTTATCGTTCCTGCGAACACTTATATTGCAAGTATCTTAGCCATTTCTCAAAATAACTTAACTCCGATATTGGTAGAACCAAACATAGACACCTGTAATATCGACAGTAAGGAAATAGAAAAGCACATTACTTCCAAAACGAAAGCAATAATGGCGGTACATTTGTATGGTCAAGTTTGCGACATGGATCAGATAAATACAATTGCAAAAAAACATCATTTATTAGTCATTGAAGATAGCGCACAAGCACATGGAGCAACATACAAAGGAAAAAAAACGGGTAATTTAGGAGACGCTTCAGGTTTTAGTTTCTACCCAGGGAAAAACTTGGGTGCTTTGGGTGATGGTGGCGCTGTAACAACTAACAATGAGGAACTTGCAAAATGTATCTTCGCTCTACGAAACTATGGTTCACAAGAAAAGTATGTCAATAAATACAAGTCGATCAATAGTAGGTTGGACGAATTGCAAGCAGCTATTTTAAATGTGAAATTAAAGTATTTAGACAACGAAATAGAAGCTAGAAGAAAAGTAGCATTGTACTATAAAGACCACATCAAAAACACTAAAATAATATTGCCCACTTGGGAAAACGTTGAAAATCATGTTTTTCATTTGTTTACCATAAGAACAAAGAATCGAAAAAAACTACAAGAACATTTAACTGAAAACCATATCCAAACGGTCATACACTACCCAACTCCACCACATCAACAAGAAGCTTATAACCAATGGAATAATTTATCTTTCCCTATTACAGAACAAATTCATACAGAAATATTGAGTATTCCTATTAGCCCGGTGATGAATGAAAAAGATTACGCTTATATTTGTGAAATAATCAATCAATATGAGTGAAAAATTGCCCTTAGTTTCTGTTGTCGCTGTTTGTTACAATCATTCCAAATTTGTTGTAGAATGTCTTGATTCTATAAAAAATCAGACGTATCAAAACATTGAATTGATTATCATGGATGATTGTTCTTCAGATAATTCTGTGGAAGTGATAAATGAATGGATAAAGGTAAACAAGGTAGATTGTCGGTTTATTGCACATGAAGAAAATCAAGGTTTATGTAAGACTTTAAATGAGGCGATAAATTATTGTAATGGAGTGTATATTCAAATGGTAGCATGTGATGATATCTATTCTTTTAACAAAACAGAAGTTTTAGTAAAAGAAATTATAGATACTGATGAAAAAGTTGGAGTAGTTTTTTCAGATGCATTAGTTTTCGGAGGTAATACCCCTTACAATGGAAAGTCATTTATAAAAGAATATGCTAAGCATACAGAAATTATAGGAAAAGACTTATATAGTGAATTATGTCTTAAAAATTTTATTCCTGCAATGGCAACCTTAATAAAAAAAGAAGTTTATGATAAAGTTGGTCATTATGATGAAGAATTAATTTATGAAGATTATGATTTTTGGTTAAGAGTTTCTAAACAATTTAATTTTAAATATGTAGATGTTTTTACTGCAGAATATAGGTTACATGAAAACAACTTACATAAAAGGAAAAAGACCAATGCTAACTATGTAAATGATTATAAAATGCTAAGGAAGCATATTGGTAATAAAATGATAAACAAAAGACTTGAATCCTTAATGATTCATTTAGCTTTAAACAAGAGTAATAAAAGCTTCATAAATGAATATACTAACAAAATAAATAAGACAGGGTTTACTTATGAAAACAACCTTATTTACACTTTAATGAAAAATCATTTTCCAATTATTTTCATCAAAATGATCCTACGGCTTAATAGATTCTAAATTTTAATTGAATGTCTAAAATTACTTTCCTCATATCTATTTACTTCTACCTCTTTTTATCAAAAGTACTCCCTTTCTTCTTGTCTAAAAAGAAAATACCCAATAGTATTTTATACTTGCCAACTTTCTTTTCTGAAAATGCAGGTTATCACTGGCGCGTATATAAGTGGGCAGAATTATTAAAAAAGGAAAATTACACGGTCGATATTTTAACAGCCACCCACAAAGAAGAATTTTATACATTATTGGAAAAAGACCGTTCTAAATTCCTTACAAAATATCTACACAAACGTTTTTGGCAAGTACTTAAAGCAAGAAACTATGAAACCGTTATTGTTCGTCGAGAATTATTGTTGTACAATGAATATGGGAATTTGTTTTTAGAAAAATTATTACTAAAGATGCATCCCAATACCATTTTAGACTTTGATGATGACATTGCCTACTCTAAAAAAGAACCACGAGAAGTAACGAGTCTCTACGGTAAAATGTCATTTGAAAATGGGAGCAAATTTACTGAATCTTTACAAATGTATCAGCAGTTTTTTGTAGGAAGCAATTACCTAAAAAAATATGTATTGAATATCAACCCAAGTGCAAATATTCTAGTTTTACCCACTTGTGTAGATTATGAACAATACGAACCTAAAAAATATAATTTACCCAAAGAAGAAATTGTTTTTGGATGGGTAGGCAGTAATGGGAACCAATTTTTAATTGACTCCATCATTGAACCTCTCAATGAAATTGCAAAAAAACATGCGATTTCTTTGCTTCTCATCTCTGGGAAGCCATATCAAAATAAAAAAGCAAATTTTAGAATCAACAATATTCCTTGGAGTTTGGAGACTGAGATTGAAGACATAAAAAAGATGGATATTGGTCTTATGCCTTTATTGAATACTAATAGGGATAAAGGTAAGGCTGGTTTTAAATTAATTCAATATATGGGACTGGGGGTTGTAAGTATTGCAAGTGCTGTAACAGTAAATAAAGAGATTGTTAAGGATGATGAAGATAGTTATTTGGTAGTTAATAATGAGTGGCTTAAGACCTTAAAGAAAGCTATTGAAAACAAACAACTTGAAGATATAGGAAAACTTGCATTTTTAAAAATAAAAACAGAATATAGTTTCAATGCTAATACTAATAAGCTAATTTTATTCCTGAAAAAGCTGCAATAATATTTTTTCTTGTTCTTCCCAATTTAGATCATTTTTAGCAATTCTTAAATTGTCTTTAAACTCATTTAAATCTAGAGTTACAATCTGCTCAATGGTATGAAGGATACTTTTTTTATCAATAGTACCACAAACACCTATTTTATACTTATTGTTTAATCGTGTATTCTCTATATTCTTTGACATAAGAATAGGAAGTTCATTTTGGATATATTCAAATAGTTTGTTCGGACAAGCCAATTGAGTGTTTAAATTCAAATTATCAACATAATTAAGACCATAATCAGCAGAAATTGTGTAGTCAAATAAATCCTTGTACGGTACTGTATCAATAAAAAATATTTTGTTTTGAGCTCTACGAGCAATTAACTCTAATTTAGGTTTTAATACACCGCCGCCAATTATTATTAACTTGATATTATTAGGTGTTTCTATAAAAGCATCTACAACAACTTCTAAGCCTCTTCCATATTGAATCCCTCCTTGATAAAGAAAGATTTTATCTTCAGCTTTTAGTTTAAACTTTTTACGCAATAAATCTTTTCCTTTTATCTGCTTTTGCAAAAGAGGGCAGTTTTTAATTACAACTGCTTTAGGGTAATTAAGTTCTTCAACAAAATAATCTCGTAGAGCATCTCCAACAGTTATAAAAACATCTACATTCTTTATAAACTCCTTTTCTTTTTCAAAAGCCAGTTTAACCATTTTTTTTTCTAATACTTTAAAGATTTGACTCTTCAAAAATCCCGTATCAAGCTTAAATAATTGGCTAATAGAAGCAGTATATATTTCATGAGAATCATATACCAATTGAGTCCCTTTAAAATGTTCTTTAACTTTTATTGCTGGCAATAATGTAGGTAAATCATTCGCCCAAACATAATCATACCTTTTACCTTTATGAATCACAGCATCAGATAAATATAAAAACTCCTTATAAAAAAGGGCATTAACAAGTATTTTTTGTTTTATCCTCCCATTTGGATTTGATATGGGGAATAATGAAACATTTTTATTAAAATTCGAAGAATCTTGCTCAGATGGATTAATATAAAATAAATCTACTTTATATTTTTTTGATAAAGAATGAATTGTTTTAATTACACGAGAGTCATTTTTAATACTTCCATTGAGTAAAATGCAAAATGATTTCATTTTTTTTTTTATTTTTAGCAAATATAGTATTACATCTATCAAATCCTTTAATCTATTTTACTTTATTGAAAAAAGTCCTCATCATATCGTACCATTTTCCACCTGACACATCTGTTGCTTCATTAAGGTCACAAGGTTGGTACAATGATTTTCAAAAACTGGGCATTCATCCTGTAATATTGACTCGGCAATGGAGTAATGATAAAACTGCAGAAATTGAATATGTTTCTAAAAGTAAAAATGAAGAAACAATCATAAAAGAATACGAGAATAGTACACTAATATTATCACCATATTTCCCTAATTTCTCAAATCGTTTGTTGTTAAAATATGGAATAAAAAGATATAAACTCATTCGAAAGATATTTACAGCTTTCTTTGAAATTTTTCAATACTTTTTGTCTATTGGGTCAAAAAAAGAAATCTACACATCAGCCAAATCTTATTTATCTAAGAATAAAGTTGATTTAATTATTGCAACCGGAGATCCATTTGTACTTTTTCATTATGCAAACAAACTTAGTAAGAAGTACAGTATTCCTTGGATAGCAGATTACAGAGATTTATGGTCTCAAGATTTTAGTATGAGTACTAAAGTAATATACAAAACCTTTCTTGCTACCATAGAAAAAAGAATTGTTAAAACTGCTTCCTGTAACACAACTGTTTCTCCTTTGTTAAAAGAAAAACTTAAAAAAATACATCCATCTGTCAAGTGTGCTATAATACGAAATGGTTTTAATAAACAAGCTATTGAGAAGGTAAATACACTACCCCAAAATACTGATTTGATATTGAAAATAGGTTTTGTTGGGTCTTTATCCCCTTGGAACCCTGTAAAATTATTTATACAAAGAATGAATGCTATATCTTCTGAATATAAAATAATCGAATTAAACTTTTATGGAATAAACACCCAGTATGAAATTGAGCAATTTATAAATACTTTAACACTTTCCCCTTTTATAAAAATCAACTTTTACCCTAGAATGAAAAATGATTTGGTTTTAGAAAAATTAGCGAAGTCGAATGTCTTATTGTTATTCAACCACTACTCTTTAGTTGGGACTAAAATTTATGATTACATTGCTCTAAATCGTCGTATTTTATTCTGTTATACAGATGATTTTGAATCAGATAAACTTAGAAAACGATTTTACCACTTTGATTATAAATCTGACTTTTGTCCTCAGGCAGATATTCTTAAAGCTACTCAATCGGGGGATATTGTAAAAGATGACAAACAATTAATTCAAGTCATTGATTCTTATTTTGAAGAATTAAAAAGCAAGAAATCAATCTCATGTAATTCTAGTGAAACCGCCCAATACTCTAGATTTGAACAAAACAAAAAACTTGTCCAATTAATAAATACCATTTTTAAAAATGAAAACTAAAATAATTATCATTGACTACAGTATGGGGAACCTAAATTCACTTTTAAAGCAATTTAATTACGAAAATATCGAAGTTTCAATTTCTAATAAAGTAGATGAAATAAAGAATGCTGACAAAATTATCCTACCAGGTGTTGGACATTTTAGTCAAGCAATGAAAAATTTAAAGAACTTAAACCTTATTGATACATTGAATGAAGCCATTTTAATTGATAAAAAACCTGTTTTAGGTATTTGTCTTGGAATGCAATTAATGACAAATTATAGTGAGGAGGGAAGTGTAAAAGGTTTAGGGTGGATAAATGCTGAAGTAAAGAAATTTACATTTAAAGATAAGTTAAATTACAAAGTACCTCATATTGGATGGAATTCCATTTCTATTGAAAAGAAATCACCATTATTAAAAGACATCCCTTTGAGCAGTGATTTTTATTTTGTTCATTCATTTTTTGTAGAAATGAAAAATGAAGAGGATTCATTATGTACTACTCAATATGGCAAACTTTTTTCTTCTGCATTTTCTAAAGATAACATTTTTGGTGTACAATTTCATCCAGAGAAAAGCCATGACATTGGTAAACAACTTATTCAAAATTTTATAGCACTTTAACATGTACAAACCACGAGTCATTCCTGTTCTTTTACTAAAAGATGATGTTTTAGTGAAATCAATAGAATTCAAAAAGCACAAGTACATTGGAGACCCAATTAATGCGGTTAGAATCTTTAATGATTTAAAAGTTGATGAGATTGTTTTTTTAGACATTGAAGCAACGAAAGAAGGCAGGCTAATTTCTCTAGATTTCGTGAAAAATGTTGGAGAAGAAGCTAACATTCCATTCAGTGTCGGTGGTGGGATAAAAACACTTTCTGATATTGAAAAAATTATAAAATCAGGAGCAGAAAGGGTAATCATCAATTCTGAAGCAGGCAAAAACTTTGATTTTATAAAAAATGCTTGCGACACTTTTGGTTCTTCAACTATTATTGTATGCATTGATGTAAAAAAGACTTTGTTTAAAGGAGAAAAAGTTCTACAAAATTCAATGAACAAATACCATAAATTATCCCCCATTGATTATGCAAAAAAGATGGAAGAATTGGGTGTAGGAGAAATCATCATCCAATCAGTTGATAATGATGGAATGATGGAAGGTTATGATATTGATTTAATAAAAAGGATTAGTACAAAGCTATCAATACCTGTTGTTGCACTTGGTGGTTGTGGTAGTACATCAAATCTAATTGAAGCATACGACAAAGGCTATGCTAATGGTCTTGCTACTGGAAGTTTATTTGTATACCAGAGTAGTAAACGTGGTGTTTTAATAAATTATATTGACAAAGAAAAATTGCGTTTCAATAGAATTATATAATCAATATTCGTACATTTCGCATGTTCAAATTAAGACAACATGAATACACGAAAATATCAGCAATGTACAAATTGCGTAATGGACACTACCGACCCTCAAATAACATTTGATAATAAAGGGGAATGTAATTTATGTACAGAATTTAAGTCCAAAAGAATTCAACATAATTATCAAGGAGATAAAAGTGACCAAAATCTTGAATTACTTATTCAACAGATTAAGAAAGATGGAAAAGGAAAAGAGTACGATTGTATTATTGGACTAAGTGGAGGTGTTGATAGTTCATATGTTGCTTGGATTGCAAAAGAGAAAGGTCTACGCGTTCTTGCTGTACACATGGATAATGGTTGGAATTCTGAAGAAGCGGTTCAAAATATTAATAACATTGCAAATAAACTGAATATTGATTACGAGAGTTACGTGCTTGATTGGAAAGAATTTAAGGATATTCAACTTGCCTTTTTAAAAGCATCTGTTCCAGAAGCAGAAACTCCAACTGATGTAGCTATTCCAGCAGCGATGCACAAAATAGCATCCAAATATGGGGTGAAACATATCATTAGTGGAGGTAATTTTGCTACAGAAGGTATCTTACCTAAAAGTTGGCATTATAACGCAAAAGATTTAACATATTTCAAATTTATCACACGTACATTTGGCTCAATTTCAATAACTAAATTTCCAACTTTTGGTTTTTTGAAAGAGTTTTATTATAAAGTTTTTAGAGGAATTAAGATTGATTATATCTTAAATTTTGTTCCATACAAAAAAGATGAAACCAAAGAATTCTTGAAAAAAGAATTGGGTTGGAAAGATTATGGAGGAAAGCACTACGAATCAAAATACACAGGGTTTATCCAATCTTACTATCTGTTTAATAAGTTTGGCATTGATTATAGAAGAGCTACACTATCTACTCAGATTTGTACTGGAGAAATTAGCAGGGACGAAGCTTTAGAAATACTACAGAATGTGCCATATAAAGATGATGTTGTATCTCGTGAAAAAATTTTTATCGCAAAGAAACTAAGTATATCTGTTGACGAATTTGATGAAATAATTAATCTCGAACCTAAATGGTATTGGGATTATCCAAATGATGAAAAAAAATTAAGCTTTATTTACGATACTTATCGTAAGATCTTTAAAAAAGATAAATTAGCTAATTTTTAACCCACAAAAAAAGCCCCTTACTTTCGTAAAGGGCCATCCTTCAGGCAATATTACCTAATCCGAATTCGTCGTCGCTTCGATTATCTCTGGGCAGTTCGCGTTCGGTATTTTCGCTACTACTATGTCTCGCGCTATTTTCAATAATCAAGCGCGTATTGAAGTATTCGCCGCTGAATCGTGTATTGCTGAATTTGAGCACTTTCACCAAAGGATCTAAGCGAAAACGGAAGAGGTCATCAATGTCTCTGATTTTATCTTCAATTTCTGCGGTAATCTGTTTCCTTTGCGTAATTGCGATACGAGGAGCAACAATGATATTTCTGAAATCATTCAACGAATCATTCAACGCTTGCAGATCTGCGGGCACTATGCCGTAATCTTCCAATATAGTGATATAATTTGCCCCGAGTTCGCCACTTCAGTCATACGAGCAAGCAGTACCGAATGCGCCCCAATGCGTATTTTTATTATCCCTACCCTTGCTCTTTCAAACAAGATGGCATTTTTCGAATAAGCCCCGTAACTCTTTAAAGCATTCAATATTTTAGTACAAAGAACCGCAGAAGTATCGATCACTGATTTCTTGTTTAAAGTGATTCCTGTGTTTACCACCTTTTGTTTTTGTCCTAGCTGTATAATGAAAGCTAATTTGTTGTAAAACTCATCTTTTCCCGATACAAAAGCTGGAATTCCATCCCAAACATTTTGATGTGCATCTAACATGATGTGCATCTCGGCATCTCGACAAGCTCGATGACCGAGAGGACTGATGATTGATGACTTCGCGGACTTCGAGCCTGTCGAGAAGGAAGAGAACAAAAACAAGAACAATAAATAAACCATCCAAGAAATACTTCTCCTATTTATTTGTATCTTAAATAAGACCAACCAATCAAAACGATTCACGATGAAAGGATATATGTATATATTATTGTGTGGGAATGGAACATTCTACACAGGAAGCACCAAGTATTTAGAGAGAAGATTAGCGCAACACCAAAGTGGGAATGGTGCGAATTATACAACAAAACATCCTCCCGTAGAATTGGTGTACTTCGAAGAATTCAACCGTATTGATAAAGCATTTTACCGGGAGAAACAAGTACAGAACTGGAGTCAAGCAAAGAAAAAAGCGTTGATAAGTGGGGATGTTGTGTTGTTGAAGGAACTCTCCTGTCGGCATCTCGGCAAGCTCGATGACCGACATGACCGACATGACCGACATAACTGATGACTGATGACTGATGACTGATGACTTCGTGGACTTCCCTCTCGACAAGCTCGAGGTTCGTTTACTCTCGGACTTCTCGGACTTCGAGCCTGTCGAGAAGACGAGAAGACGAGAAACCTAAGCCTACTTCAATTTTATCACTCCTACAGCGTTCAAAACTTTCATAATATAATACGTAGGGTCAATTTCATGCCACCGTACTCCACCAAAGTTGGCTCTAGATCCATATTTATGGTGATTGTTGTGGTAAGCCTCTCCCATCATTAAGAAATCGAAAGGTAAAAGGTTTTTAGAAGTATCTTCTAATTTAAAATTAACGTAACCATAGATATGCGCGAACCAATTAATGATCACTCCGTGTACGGGAGCCATTAGTACAATAATAGGTAAGAGTATCCATTGCCACCAAGCAGTTGCAAAATAAAGGAAGAAAAGAAGATACAATACCGTCCAAATAATACGGGACATTTTAGAACTTGCAAAATCATCGAATTTCTTCCATTGTGGTACATTCTTCGTGAATTTTTCTTCCACAACAACATCCCCTTGGTTAATTCCTTGATAGGTTGTCTTTGTTCTCCACATCATAGCCATGATACTTTTATCGTATTTCGGGGAATGTGGATCTTTCTCTGTATCAGCATACGCGTGATGCATTCTGTGCATAACTCCATAACCGTAAGCACTCAGGTAATTAGAACCTTGAAATAACCAGGTCAAAACAAAAACAATTCTTTCTGTTGTTTTGGACATCGTAAACTGTTGATGAGCAGAGTATCTGTGCAAGAAAAAAGTTTGGAAGAATAATCCACCGTACCATAACACTAAGAATAAAATAACTACAGCCATATCATTTTTTTTTTGGCAAAGGTAGTGTCTTCTACTGAAACAAGAATGAAAAATAAAAAATGAATTTAAATAAAAAAGAAAGAAATGTTGGTATCCTATGGGAGATGTTTATTCCCCATGCACTTCCTTCGAACCTCGTATTTCTCGACACTCTTCGGTAAACTCGGAGGAGCAGCTCGAAGTCCGAAGCCTCAAAAATAAAACCAACTCCACTTTTAAAAACTAAAAAACCCCTGCTAATCAAAAGATTAACAGGGGTTTTAGTACTCCTTGACTTCCAGTTCTCGAACTCTTTGGTGGAGAGTTTCCGTAAGATTTACCAATTAAAGGGCGTCTTGGAGGATAACTTCCTCAACCCACCCAAAAACAATAAATTTCGATAAGTCCAGATTTAATCAATAACTATGTACACTATGGTACTTGAACTAAGATAAAGAAAGAAGCAAAAGAGAAGAGTCAGGGGTTAGTCAAATAGGCTAAATCCTTTTTCTTTTAAAATATTTGGATGAATTTTAAGCTGTTTACTCCCAATGTATTTGGTAGCATAGGTTGAAAAAGGGATTAATGTAGCTTGTACCTCTTCATCAATCTCAGCACGATTTCTATACTGCTTCTTTTTATTGAACGTTGTATGTTCATGATAACCATCAATTAATTCCTCCAATGTTATCTGCTTATTTCTAAATAAATCTTGATAATAAAGCAGGTCATCAATATTAATCACGGTTAAAGGTGTTACTCTACTTACATCATATCCTTCCCCCCCAAGCTTGCCCAACTCATCTTTAAACCACTCTTTTAAAATATTGTTCAAACCCGAAACATCAAATTGGTGGTGGTGAGTAACAAGTATCGGGTAAATTACAACACGTTTTTCACTATAATCAACATCAACAATCATAGTTCTATCCAACGTGTTTTTTACACTAAAAAGGATTTGTAAAATGGCTTTCTTTTTAATCTTCCCTTTGCCTTTATCTACAAAGTAGAACTTCTCCTTCAGTGCTTGTTCAAGCTGTGTGTAATCAAATGAGGCTTTAATGTCAGCACGAATAAATACATCCTTGGACTCAAATAGAAATATCTTATTACCATTTCTGAGATAATAATCAGGTTCGCCAACTAAACCTGATGCTTTCATTTCTTCACCAGTATATTTCTTGTAACTCTTACCATACATCCGTTGCATGGTTTCATATAATAAGTAATTTTCTGAAAAGTTCTCTCCGTAATACCCTTTTAAATTAGAAATTTGACCGTCTTCCAAGCTATTGTTGATAGCAGCTAATTTAAAATACAATCCTTTGTGAAGCATTTCCATGGCGAAAAGAGGAAATACAACTCTATATGTCAGTTCATCAACTTGATAAATTGGGTTTGCACGAACACTTGTAAAATCATGTTCAATCAATTCTTCGGTATCGGAAATTATCAATTTATCAAAGAACCTAATACTTTGCTCAGTGTGCTCATTTTCTTCAATTAGAATATCAATATGAGCCTCATTTCTTTTCTGAATACATTGAAGTGCAACAGGTAACACCGCTTTTAAATAATCCTTCCAATTGGCACATTCAAAATAGTCAAGAAAAGCCTTCAATAGTTGAGTTGCTTTTCCATCCTGCTCTAACATTTCAAATAGCATAATAGACTTAACTATTTGAGCTGTTAATATTTGATATGGATCAAAATTTATCAAATCCGAATCAGCATAGGACATGGTGAAAATTAGCTCTGAAAGATAGTTGTCTTCCTTTATTGATTTGACCGTGTCAAATGCTTTATGTGCCTTAATTGTGTGCACTTCGTTAATCAATAAACATGCTTTGAATACATTCACTTCAATTTCAACTTGTGTTAGTGTTTCATTCTCACCTAAGTGTTGAAAAGCATATTCAAATAGAGTAAGACTAGTCAGTGTGTATGGTATAATAATCTTCGCTTGTGTAGTATTCTGATAGGCTTTTACTTTATCACACACATCATTGACAAAACCAATATTCTCTTTGCAAAAAAGCATTTCAATAAACTCTATTGGGTCATGGAATTTTGAGTTCTGATTGTCAAAACCTAAAAAAAACACAGCTATTTTACGTAGTGTATTACGACCAATACCTGAAAGTAAATCTTCCAACTTTGGTTCATCATCAAAGATTTTTGAGTACTCTAATATTAACTCCATTTTAAAACCCGAATCCATATGTTAATTTTTTAGCTTAAAAATATTACTTTTTAAACATAAAAAATCTTATATTAATAACATAATCAATTTAATTTTTTAAGATGGAACTAACATTTAAAATAATTGCTATTGCCAGCCCCTTTATTGCTGCTACTCTGACATACTTTTTAGCTATTAAAAAGACTAGAAAGGATGTTGATATTCAAAAAGAAAGAGTGCTTAACAAAGTTTTAGCTGATTTACTAAATGCCAGATTTGCTATTTCAAGAATAAGTCTGCTACATAAATTATCAGGGAATAAACAAGAGACTATATTCCCAATGGGACAATTACCTCAACTACTTCTCACCTCTGGCATAATCAATCTTGATAGTTTTGAAGAGCTTGAAAAGTCGATTGCTGAGTTAAAAGAATATGATGCAGTCAGCTATTATTACCTCGAAGGAATAGGCAATAACTTTCATAAAATTCATGAAAAGTATCTAAGTCCCATTTTAAATGCTCAAAGTGTAGAGTTAATGGATAATAATCCAATATTTAAGTTTATTACTGATACAACAGAGTCGTTGGAGGAGAATGTTTATGAGATATCATGTATGCTAGGAAAAAGGGAGAAGAAAAAGTCTGAGAATATCATTACGAAAATTAAACAGAGTCTAGATATCAAGGAGCTAATTGAAGAGGTTGAACAGTTCTATTTTGAATGGATGTCTCCACTCTTAAGTCCAGATAAACCGTTAATATTCAGTGAGTTTAAAGAGCTTTCAAAGACCGAAGGTTTTCAAAAGATTTTACAGTGGCAACAAGCCGTGGCCAAATCTGATAATGTAAAAGGTTTTGTGGATTTGGTGGAAAACAATCCTAATGCTAGCGTTGACGAAATCACACAAATGTTGAAGACAAACACTTTAACCTAAAGTAGTGAATCAGATAAGGAAGTTCTTGATGTAGATGCTAGAGACTTAATAATTAGCGACAAAAAAAGTAATACCGTTATGCCCCAAATAAATATAGAACAAGACGCTCTTATCTCACGTCTAACTGTCCGACTGCGAGAGGAAGCATCGAAAACGACAATAGGGACTGGATTGATTTATTATTCGGATGACCTTAGAGATAATGTATATATAATAACCGCTTCACACTGCTTACATAGCGATGGAGATTCATTTCAAGAATTACTGCCTTCAATAATTATGGATTTGTACAATCCTTCGGAGGATAATTACGTATCATGCAAAGTACAACACATCAACGAAAACCTCTTATTTAAAGATTCTGATAAGGATTTAGCTGTAATACTTCTTAATAAATCAGAAGTAGAGAGTATGATAGGAGAAGTTCCGAAAGTAAGAGTTGTAACCACTCGCCAAAATAAGATTCAATTCATTGTTAAAGGATTTCCTAATGCTACAATGGGGAAAGAGCTTGATGTAATATATCCTACATGGAAACAGGAGCTAACAGCATCTCGAAAGTTCCAGTTGCAATTGAACGAGGACTACAACGACTACGCTACTGAGGGGTTTTCTGGAAGTGGGGTTTTTCTAAATGACAATGAATACGTTTATTTATATGGTCTTTTCACTAGATTTCGTCCAGAAGATAGAGGAAGAGTTATTTATGGACAACATATTGAGTTGGTTAATGAACTTTTGACTAAAAACTTCCTACCCTCAATAAGTTTTGATTATTTGGGAGGCAATGACTTGAATCATTCATTCTTTAAAAACAATGTAGAAAAGGCTATCCATAACCTTGGGCAGCGTTATAGTAAGGAACTCAATTTGGAGCTACCTATCTCTAAACTCTTTAACGACTTAATCCGAGATAAGAATTTTGAATATCGATTTCTTCAAGCGATTGATAATTGGTTCGATAAAAACAGGAATTCTAGTCCAAATAAAGATTCCATTTTTAATGACATTCAAATCCATCAGCATAAATTAAAGTCCGATATTAAAGATTGGATAGAGTCCAGTTCTTTGAGAATTCCCAATAAGATTGATATAGAATGGATAATAAAGGAAATTAGTCGAATTTCTGATTTGATTGAGGACAAACAGTCAGAGTTGTACGAGCTACAAAGAAAAAAAATAAAAGAAGATAAAGATGTCAAAAAGCCATACAATTACAGTGTACCATTTGAAACGGAAATTAATGACCTGAGAAAAATTCAATCCAATAATAGGAACTTGGAAAATGATTTTCAGAGCAAAGTAAACATTGCATTAACTAATAGCCCTGTATTAATTCTCAAGGGAGAAGCGGGAAGTGGCAAATCTCACCTACTCGGTGACATTGCTCAGAACAGAATGGAACGTGGACGCCCCTCCGTACTATTATTAGGACAACATTTCAAATCTGAGGTTGGTAACGTAGAAAATAACATTCTGAGTTTACTCGGGCTAGAAATGAATTTTGAAAGTTTCTTAAAATCTCTAAATCAAATAGGAGAACAGCTTAATGAAAGAATACCCATATTGATTGATGCACTTAATGAAGGAGGAGGGGTAGGGTTATGGAGAGACCAAATATTTGGTCTTATAAAGACCGTGACAAAGTATCCATTCGTAGGTATTGTATTAAGTATTCGTACTACTTATTTTGACTTAATGTTTCCTAATGAAATTAACGCAGAGATAACGGTAACGAGCCATGAAGGATTTGCAGGAAACGAATATGCTGCTTTAAAACTATTTTGTGAGCATTACGGACTTAAGCAACCAGATTTCCCAATACTTGCGCCTGAATTTACCAAACCATTGTTTTTAATTCTGATTTGTAAGGGAGTTGAAAATTCACCTAAAAAAGAATTCCCTCAGGGATTTCAAGGCATTGGTGCAATTTTTAATTACTACGTTAAGGCTTTGGAGACTCAGTTTAAAACTCTGAGAGACGAGTATCGGCTTGCCCCTAACTTAGTATCTAAGGCAATTAAAAAATTCTCTATTGAATGCTTTGAAAGAGAAGAATCAGTGCTAAAGCTAGAAGATGCAATTCAGTTCTTTCTGGAACAATTCCCTAGACAATTATATTTATTAGATGATTTGATTCAGGAAAGTGTTTTTATTAGAAATTATCGTGATAACTACAAGACAGGAGAAAAAGAAGAAGTAATATATTTTGCCTATGAGCGATTTGGCGACTATTTCATTGCGAAAGAATTGATTAAGGATTTTAACGGTAAAGAAGAAGTATTAAGAGCATTTGGTAAAGAAGAGAAGCTTGGTCAGTTGATGGAGGAGCATCATTGGAAATACGGAGGAATTCTTGAATCCCTAGCCATATTGTTACCTGAGATTCATAATCTGGAATTGTTTGAAGTTTACAGTTGGTTATACGAAGACGTAAAAAAGGATGACCTTGGATTAAGAAATACAATTGATTGGCAGAATAATTTCATTCTTGACAGTTTGAAATGGAGAAGTATAAAAAGCATTGATGATGAAAAGTTAATTGAATGGTTTCAAGGTGATTTTTTCTCTATTGATTATGACAGGTATTTGCTTACCCTTACTGAACTTTCAACAATTAAAAATCATCCTTTTAATTCTGATAGGCTTCATGGAATACTTCTGAAAGCAAAGATGCCTGAAAGGGATAGTTTTTGGCAAAGTCATACTCTTTGGTATTCTGGAAATGACGACAATGAAATTGGTTTCCCTCTGCGAAGGTTAATAGATTGGGCTTGGTCTCCTGCCATTTCAATCTCAGTAGATACTGATACTGCAATACTTGCATCTCAAACATTATCATGGTTACTTGCGTCAACAAATCGGAAACTAAGAGACGAGGTAACTAAAGCCATTGTCAACCTACTTGAGCAACAGCCCAAAGCTCTTGTCGAACTTTTAACAAGATTCAAGGATGTTGATGACATGTATATTCAAGAAAGACTATATGCCATTGCATATGGATGTATTCTTAGAACGAGTGAAAAAGAATCAATTGAGTTGATAGGTAACTATGTATATCTGAACATTTTTAAGACTTCAAATCCACCTGAGCATGTTTTACTTCGGGATTATGCCAGAAACACTGTTGAATACATGATATACAGAGGAAAAGGAGTAAAAATAAATACTACCAAAATTCGTCCTCCATACAAAAGCAAGTTACCAATTTATCCTTCGGAAAAGGATATTAGCGTGTATGATATTGACTATAAAAGTCCTGAATATGATAAAGAGTTAGTCTCAATTTATAATAGAATACATTTTTCAGTAATGTCTTGGGACTTTGGTCGTAAAATAGTTGCCCCTGACCTTGACAAGTTTCATCCTGTAAGTTTCACTACAGAAAAAGAATACAAAAAATTCATCAAAGCACTTCCTAAAGAGCAAATGGAACATATATCCTCGCTTGCTGAATTGATTGATTCAAATGAGCTACTTAAGAGGAAAAATAATCAATATGAAATTGAAAAGCTAGGTGGTCAAGGAGATTACGATAATTTGCTTAAAAAACACGAGGAAGCAATTGATGAAGGAGTTACAATCCTTAAAAGTATGTTTGAAAAACAATCCAATTACGTAATCTATAAAATATTACCCTACTTAGATAGCGTACTGAAATTCGAAAATCGAGATTTTTACCGAAAATCGTTTAATGTTACTCCAGTTAAAAGATGGATTGTAAAGAGAGCACATGAATTAGGTTATGATGTCAAGCTGCATAGCAAATATGACCAAAATAACGAATTAGGTTATGGTAGACAAAATGTTGAACGGATAGGTCAGAAGTATCAATGGATCGCTTTTCACGAAATATTAAGTATTCTCGCTGATAATCACAAAATCAGTCAGTGGTCTTCAGATAAAAACTATCAATTTTACCAAGGAGCATGGGAATTTTATGCGAGAGATATTGACCCCATCTATACTACAAAAAATGCTGAAGAACTTCCTGAAGATGACATGATGATTTTGGAAAAGGAATACAAATGGTGGCACGACCACGGATATTCATTTTGGAATCAAGAAAATTATCAGTGGGCTAGAAACATTGATGATTTGCCTAAAGTCAAGCATGTCATTGATAAAAAAGATGAAAATGAAACAGAATGGCTCTTTTTAAACAAATTCGTTAAATGGACTATGCCTAAGCCTATAGGTGTTGATAAGTACTCAATGTACAGAAAAGAGGTTTGGTATATGATTCAAGGGTACATTGTCAAAAAAGATAACAAACAGAGTGTTATTGACTTTTTACAAGACAAGAGCTTCTGGGGAAGTTGGATGCCAGAAGCACGTGATGAATCAAACCAACTATTGAATAGGGAGAAGTATTGGTCTCCAGCATACAATAGTAGCGAAAGAGAAGACCCTTGGGAAGATATCTCTTATAATCATAAATCAACGGGATTGTCTGTTATGTCAAGTACATTAGATGCTAAAGCACACATCGATGGAGATAAATCTGGGGCAGAATCCTCATATAACATTCCTTGTGAGCAACTCTTTAATGACCTTGGCTTAGTGTATGCCCCAAATGATGGAGATTTTTTTAATTCAAAGGGAGAACTGGTTGTACAGAATATCCCTCATTCTGGTGGTCTAATGATAAATAAGAAAATCCTGACAGAATATTTGAAGAAGAATGATTTAGAAATCATTTGGACTCTTCTTGGAGAAAAAATGGCATACATTTCTCATGGTGAACAAAGTTATTTTGGAGCTCCTTGTGGGGTTTTTTATCTTGATAACGGAGAAGTTAAAGGACAATTAAATCATTATGAAAGAGACTAAAAAGAGTATTTACTTTTACAAAGCTGAATGTGGCGATGCTGCCAGAATTAGATACCTAGGGAATGATGGGGAATATCATAATATATTCATTGACTCTGGCTATAGAAGAACGTTTAAGAACATTATTGCTCGGCACATAAATGAGATTCAAGCAAATGAAGAAGCTATTGACCTTTGGATTATTTCTCATATTCATGATGACCACATTGGAGGCATAGAGCAATATCTTAGACAAATTGAGATTGGGCAATCTATCGATACTGTAGAGTCTTGGTTCTATAACAGCCCAAGAAAAGGAAATAGAAGAATAAAAGAAGACTCTGTGAATGTGAGCGGTGCAAAAAGCATTAGACAAGGAGATATTTTATCACAATATCTTGAAGCTAAGGGTAAATTACCTGAAAAGGACATAGTTTTTGGTCTTGAACCAATTGATTTTTATGGTATGAAATTATTTATTCTTTCACCTAATTTAAATAAGCTTGAAAGATTACGAGAAAAGTATGAAAGTGACCCAGAACTCCCATTCGAAAGACAAGAAGGCGAAACCATTAGTGAAGCAAAAGCAGTAGTTCAAGATGATTATCATATTAATCTAAAAGACTTCAATCTTTCTGAGTGGAAAGAAGATAACTCAATCGAAAATGGCAGTAGCATTTCTGTTTTAAGCGAATACAATGGATTTAGGGTACTTTGGCTTGCGGACTCCCACCCTTCTGATATAATTGATTCATTAAGGAAATTAGGATATAGTGAAAGCAATAAAATACGTTGTGAATGGGTGAAAGTGACTCATCATGGTAGCAAAGCAAACAATAGTAATGAACTGTATAGTCTAATAGAATGCAAGAATTACGTATTTAGTGCGAACGGTATGAACAAGCATAAACTACCAACCAAAGAATCAGTAGCAAGAATAATTAGAAACGAGCACCGAGACGTAGAAATTCCTTACAATCTTTACTTTACATATGACAATGAAGTCCTGAGAAGTATATTCTCTAGAGAATCTGATAATATTTTTAAAGAACTAAATTTTAATGTTCATTTCCAAAAGGAAGGAGATTTTCTTCTTACAACCATAACCGAAAGAACCTTGAAGTATAAATAAATGGTACAAATGGTACAAAAATTCAGAATTGAAAAGTAGAAAACCCCATGCAATGACTGAAATTTTGTCCAAAATGTCTCAATATTTTAGGAGCTATCCAAACTAAAATTTAGCTATCAAACATCAATTAGAACAGGAATAATTACAGTAAATCATTTTGTAACCCTATCTTTACTGTAAATTAAAATGAATAATTATTAAATAAATATAGAAAATAACATCTTGTAGCGTTGTATTCTTTCTTTAAGAAATCGCCAAATTTTAACTCCAAAGAATACAGATTAAGCTACGCCTCAAAGGCGTGGGCTGTCTGTATTGGAGTGGGGTGTTTGGCGATACCTTTAAAGGATACTGTTCAGTTCCACGCTTCTTTTTTGTATGAAACCTTGTTCGGAACTGACAAGGATAAAAACAAAAAAGAATGAAAAACAAACTATTACTATTGTTAACGGTATTCTGCCTGTCCTCAGCTATTACCGTAGGTCAAGAAAAACAAGAGGTACTAAAATTGAAAGGTGTCATTATGAAAAATGACTACCATGAGAACATTGCTTGGGTCAAATCAAAACCAATTGCATTAGAATCAAAAGATTTTACAGTTAGTACTTATGATGTTATTTACATTCAATTGTATTTTGGTATATACGTAGAGGATGGAGAGCAAAAAACAACACCAATTCATATTGTAAATTCTTATAACAACGTCAATTGGATATTTTTTGATGAAATCAGCTATTTACTGGGGAGTAAAAAGGAAGTAAGGGCAGGTGAAGGAAAAAGGTATAAACTACACGATAATGACACGAAAAGAGAGGTCAATGGTAGAGTGACAGAGGTGTCCGATGTGTTACTAAACTCAAGTACAACTAGTTTTGTGAAATATATTCTTGAACAGCCTGTCACACGCTTGGAGATAAGGTATTTGAACAATAAGGATAATAAAAGCTTTGATTTAACGGTACATGGAGGCACAAAGCTTATGAAAAAGCATTTTAGTGCCTTGATTACAGCGTATAATCAAGTAAATAAAAAATACTCATTAAATAAAACTTTCTAATTATGCAGACACCTGTTCAAATCATCTTTTTATCCTTTGTCATTTTAACTTCTTGTTCTGGAATAGAACAGTCACATAAGGAAAAAATTAATTTAGTCGTAGAGACATATGTTTCAGACTTATTTAAGTCTGAGCCTATCTTGGAACAAGCAATAGATAGCTTGAACATTATAACCATAACTGAAAAAAAAATTCTTGAAGAAGAAGCTTTTGCTGATAATGACAAGGCGTTTAACCTTTTGAATGAAGCTAAAGAGATAGGAGAAAAATATCAAGAAACAAGAGATTTGGTCAATTTGATTGAAACCTACGAAGGAGAAAATGACGCTTCTTCTATCGGACAGTCTTCTATGCGTAAAATGAAAGGCAAAGCCGAAAAAATGATGGACGATGCTAAAAAACTGTATGCTAAAGCTAAAGAAACAGCCCAAAAATCATTAATCGCTGATAGTGTTGAAGTCATCTATTATAAAATCATTGCTAGTGGCTCTATAACTTCATTAAGAAATGTCCAAAAAAGGGCAGTTTACTACTTTCACATTTCTAAAGATCCTAGATTAAAATGCTAATGCAAGTTTTTTTAGTAAAAAGTTTCCCTCAGATT